>NZ_JBJNLV010000011.1:0-166770 GCF_052168875.1 Serratia sp. CY38905
TTTCGCTGTCTTCTCGCTGACCCGGCGGCTTGTCAGTCGTTGTTCCCGGTCAGTGGAGGCGCATTATAGGGAGTTCTCGGCAGGCCGCAACCCCTAAATGCAAAAAACTTTTCAAGCGCGCTTTTTTTCGGCAAAACGCTGGCCAAACCCGCGTTTTTGTCACTTTTCGTACGGGATCTGGCTAAATTCCTGGGCGAAACGATCGACCTGCTGCCAATCGGTGTATTCCACTTCCTTACTGGTATCCGTTTCACCACCCGTCATACGCATAATAAATTGAATCATGATGCGGTCGAACCAGCGATAGCGCGGATAACGCAATGCGCCGGCAAACACCGCGCACTGTTTTGGCTGCCACGGCGAGGCCAGCAGAAACTTGCGGGTATAAGCGTTGGTTTGCGGCGAGCGCTTTTCCGGTTTGCGCGCCGTCAGGTTCACGGCAAAGAACGCGCTCGGCATTCGATTCAGCTGCTCGGCATGACGTTTGACGAATTTATCCAACACCGGGTTAAAGTGCCCGTAACGGATAGAAGCACCGATCATCACCAGCTGATACTGATTAAGGTCGACCTGTTCCGCCTGCAGCAGATCGATCACCTCACAGCGCAGCGTATCCTGCAATTTGCTTGCTATATAAGAAGCGATAGCACGTGTTTGCCCGTCACGGCTCGAATAAAGTATCAATGCCTTCATGGCGTACTCCTTATATCAGGCTCACTCACGCCAGAAGGTTGGCGTAAACAGCACCAGCAATGTAAACACTTCCAGGCGCCCGAACAGCATCGTCACCACCAGGATCCACTTGGCCGCCGCCGGCATCGTGGTGAAGTTATCCGCCACGACGCCCAGGCCGGGGCCGAGGTTATTCAGCGTTGCCGTCACTGCGGCAAACGCGGAGAAATCATCAACGCCGGTAGCAATGATCGCCAGCATGCTGACGATGAACACCAGCGCATAGGCGGAGAAAAATCCCCACACCGCCTCCAGAATGCGTTCCGGCAGCGCGCGGTTGCCCAATTTGATGGTATAGACCGCGTTAGGGTGCACCAGCCTTTTCAACTCGCGCGAGCCCTGCAGGTACAACAGCAGAATACGGATCACCTTCAGGCCGCCGCCGGTCGAGCCGGCGCAGCCGCCGATGAATGCCGAACACAACAACAGCATCGGCAGGAACAGCGGCCACTTGGCGATGCTGTCGGTCGTAAAACCGGCCGTGGTCGCCATCGATACCACCTGGAAGAACGCCTGATTGAGCGTTTCCATACCGCTCTTATAGACGCCATGTCCCCAGAGCACCAACGTGCATACCACCACCAGCGTCAGCTGGACGAAGATGAACATGCGGAATTCAGGATCGCGCCCATATACCTTCAGACTGCGGCCGCTGAGCAAAGCGAAGTGCAGGCCGTAGTTACAGCCGGAAATCAGCAGGAACACGGCGATGATGGTGTTGATGGTCGGACTGGCGTAATAACCGATACTGGCGTCGTGGGTAGAAAAGCCGCCGATGGCGATGGTCGAGAAACTGTGGCCGATGGCATCGAACACCGACATTCCTGCTCCCCAGAGCGCCAGCGCACAGGCTACGGTCAGCAACACATAGATTAGCCACAGGGTTTTGGCTGTTTCGGCGATGCGCGGGCGCATTTTGTTATCTTTCAGCGGCCCGGGCATTTCTGCCCGATACAGCTGCATGCCGCCGACGCCGAGTATCGGCAGTATCGCCACCGCCAACACGATGATCCCCATGCCGCCCATCCATTGCAGCATTTGGCGATAGAACAGAATGGCCTTCGGCAGCGAATCCAGTCCCACCAGCGTCGTCGCACCGGTGGTCGTCAGCCCCGAGAAGGATTCAAAGAAGGCGTCGGTCAGCGACAAGTTGGGCCGTTCAGAAAACAGGAACGGCAATGCCCCCACGCTGCCCAGCACGGTCCAGAACAGCACGACGATCAGGAAGCCTTCGCGGGGTTTCAGTTCGTGTTTCTGTTTGCGGTTCGGCCACCACAGCATCAGACCGATGGTCAGCGCCACGAAGAAGGTTTGGCTGAACGCGCGCCCCGCCCCATCGCGGTAAATCAATGCCACCAGGCCGGGAATAAACATCGTCCCGGAGAACAGGATGACCAGCAGACCAACGATACGGGTTATGGCGCGAAAATGCATTTCAGCACGATCCTTAGCAATTCAATTGGGAGGAATTATTGCGAAATGGGGGTTAATTGCAAATTACCGCGACTAAGATCACGCAATTTATTCCCAAACAGCTCGACCTCGGTGGCCGGCAACGCCAGATGCAGCACGACAGCGGCGCCGTATTCACCCTGCAGGATCCGACCTGCGGTTTGCTGCAGCAAGTTCTCCACCAACGCCAACTGCGCATAGTCGCACTGCAAGATATATTCGGCTTCCGGCACCTTTTGAGCCAACGCCAGCTGCTTCAACGCCTGTTGAACACCGTTGCCATAGGCTTTCACCAATCCGCCGGTGCCCAGCTTGACACCGCCGTAGTAACGAACGACCACGGCGGTCACTTCCCCGATGCCGCTGCCCATGAGCTGCGCGAGGATCGGTTTGCCGGCGGTACCCGACGGCTCTCCGTCGTCGGAGAATCCCAACTGCTGCGAGTCATCGGGGCTGCCGGCGACGAAGGCCCAACAATGGTGCCGTGCCGCCGGGTGTTCATCCCGCACCTGCTGAATAAACGTCTTTGCCGCTTCTACCCCGCTGGTCGGCGCCAGCAGGGTGATAAAACGGCTCTTCTTTATTTCTTCGGTAAAGCAGGTTGCTTCCGCCGGTATCGGATACGGCCGCATCAGGCCAGGTTCAGATCGCGCGTCATGTTCTCGATGCGCTTTTCGTGGATCACGATGTTGTCTTCGATGCGGATGCCGCCATACGGCTTCAGCGCATCGATGCGATCCCAGGCGAAGTGCTGCTTGAACTCACCGCTGCGCCACGGCGCCAACAGAGACTCGATGAAGTACAGACCCGGCTCGATGGTCAATACCATGCCCGGCTGCAACACGCGGGTACAACGCAGGAACGGATACTTGGCCGGCGCCGCCAGATGGGTGCCTTGCTCGTCCTGCATAAAGCCGGCAGCGTCGTGCACCTGCAGGCCCAGCGGGTGGCCCAGCCCGTGCGGCAGGAACGGCGTGGTGATGCCCGTTTCAACCATCGCCTCTTCGCTGAGGCCGTTCACCAGCTTGTGATTCTTGAGCAGCTTGGCGATGCGCTGGTGCATCTGCACATGGTAGTCGGTATAGCGCACGCCGGTTTTGATGGTGTCGATCAGCGCCAGCTGTTCACCGTTGAGATCTTTCACCAGATGGGCGAATTCGCTGCCGCTTTGCGCTGCGTAGGTGCGGGTCAGATCGGCGGTGTAGCCGTTGTATTCCGCGCCGGCGTCGATCAGGAAACTCAGGGATTCGGCCGGCGGCTGATGATCCAGCTTAGTGTAGTGCAGTACCGAAGCGTGTTCGTTCAGCGCCACGATGTTGTCGTAAGGCACGTCGGTATCGCGGTGGCCTGTCGCCGTGAGGTAGGCCAGATTGATGTCGAACTCGCTCATGCCGGAGAGGAAGGCTTCATGCGCCGCACGATGGCCGGTTACCGCCGTCTTCTGCGCTTCGCGCATGCAGGCCAGCTCGTAGCCGGTTTTGATCGAACGGTGGAAATCCAGGTAGTTCAACACCGCTTTCGGGTTGATATTTTCCGAAGGGATGCCGAGATCGCGGGCGCGCTGTTGCGCATAACCGATATAGCCCACGCGCTCGCGCTGCGGCGGAAGCTGCTGGGCGATAGCATCGGCGTTGGCCAGCGGCATCAATTCAAGGGATTTGGTCCAGAAACTGTCCGGCAGCGGCTCTACACTGTGCCAGTAGTCGACCGGGGAGTAGAACCACAGCTTCGGCTTGTTGACGCCATCGATCCACAACCAGCAGTTCGGCACCGACGTCACCGGCACCCAGGCTTTGAAATGCGCGTTCACTTTGAACGGATAGCTATGGTCGTCCAAAAATACCTTTTGCAGTTCACCGGAGTGAATCAGCAGCGCATCCAACTTGTTGCGCTCCAGCACTTCGCGCGCGCGTTTTTGCAGCTCTGCCAGGTGGTCGTTATACAAAGAAGCCAGCGTTTCCATCACATTACCCTTATGCCTTAGCACGAAAGAAGTCATCTTAACACAGCGCTCCGGCGCACCAACCTCATCGCGTTGGGCATGCGGAGCAGCTCGCAATTCCCGGCAAATGCCGTTACATCCGCAGTTTAACCTTAGCCAGCCGAGTGCCATCGTCAGCCCCGCATCGTCGTCGCCATGACACCAGCCGCCTTATTCATGCCTAACCTCGCCTGAATGATAAATCGCCGCTGGCAAGTGTATGAAGACCGACAACCGCCAGCAAATGCCGATAGCACATAAAATATAACTTCGTTTTAAATCAAAACGCTAACTTGGTGAGATGTGATCCGACCAGCAAATATGCAATCTCTCATTTGCATATTTTTAACATAAAAACCACACTCCTCATCATCTGGTCATACCAGATCATACGCTGATTCAGGAGATAGACATGCTCTACCAAGGCGAAACATTACAACTGCACTGGCTCGATAACGGCATCGCCGAGCTGGTGTTCAACGCACCGGGCTCGGTCAACAAGCTGGACACCCGCACCGTCGCCAGCCTGGGCGAAGCGCTCACCGTGCTGGAAAACCAGCCTGAGCTGAAAGGGCTGCTGCTGCGTTCCTCCAAAGCCGCGTTTATCGTCGGCGCCGATATCACCGAATTCCTTTCTCTGTTCGCCGCACCGGCTGAAAAGCTGCAAGAGTGGCTGGTGTTCGCCAACAACGTCTTTAACCGGCTGGAAGATTTGCCGGTGCCGACCATTTCGGCCATTAACGGCTATGCGCTCGGCGGCGGTTGTGAATGCATTCTGGCGACCGATTTCCGCGTCGCCTCACCGGACGCGCGCATCGGCCTGCCGGAAACCAAATTGGGTATCATGCCGGGCTTCGGCGGTTCCGTCCGCCTGCCGCGCCTGCTGGGTAACGACAGCGCGCTGGAAATCATCGCCGCCGGCAAAGACGTCAGCGCCAAAGACGCGTTGAAAGTCGGCCTGGTGGATGCGGTGGTGGCACCGGAAAAACTGGCCGAAGCGGCGCTGAAAATGCTGCAACAGGCGATCGACGGCAAGCTGGACTGGCGCGCCGCGCGTCAACCTAAGCTGGAGCCGCTGAAGCTCAGCCCGATTGAAGCGGCGATGAGCTTCACCACCGCCAAAGGCATGGTGCTGCAGACTGCCGGGAAACATTACCCGGCGCCGATGACCGCAGTGAAAACCATTGAAGCCGCCGCCAAGCTGGGCCGTGATGAAGCGCTGAAACTGGAAACCGCCAGCTTCGTGCCGTTGGCGCGTTCCAACGAAGCGCGCGCGCTGGTCGGCATCTTCCTCAACGATCAGTTCGTGAAGGGCCAGGCGAAAAAGCTGGCCAAGAATGTGGATGCGCCGAAACAGGCGGCGGTGCTGGGCGCCGGCATCATGGGCGGCGGCATCGCTTACCAATCGGCGCTGAAAGGCGTGCCGGTGATCATGAAAGACATCAGCGACAAGTCGCTGACGTTGGGCATGAGCGAAGCGGCCAAGCTGCTCAATAAGCAACTGGAGCGCGGCAAGCTGGATGGCCTGAAAATGGCACAGGTGCTGTCGACCATTCAGCCGACGCTGGACTACGCCGGCATTGAGCGCGCGCAGGTGATCGTCGAAGCGGTCGTCGAGAACCCGAAAGTCAAAGCCGCCGTGCTGTCGGAAGTGGAAACCCTGATCGGTGAGGACACCGTGCTGGCGTCGAACACCTCGACCATTCCGATTAATCACCTGGCAAAATCGCTGAAGCGCCCGCAAAACTTCTGCGGCATGCACTTCTTTAACCCGGTACACCGCATGCCACTGGTTGAAATCATCCGCGGCGAACAGACCAGCGATGACACCATCGCCAAGGTGGTGGCCTACGCCAGCCGCATGGGCAAAACGCCGATCGTGGTGAACGACTGCCCGGGCTTCTTCGTCAACCGCGTGCTGTTCCCGTATTTCGCCGGCTTCAGCCTGCTGCTGCGCGACGGCGCCGACTTCCGTCAGATCGATAAAGTGATGGAAAAACAGTTCGGCTGGCCAATGGGCCCGGCCTACCTGCTCGACGTCGTGGGCATCGACACCGCGCATCATGCGCAGGCGGTAATGGCCGCCGGCTTCCCGGATCGCATGAGCAAAGACTACCGCGACGCCATTGACGTGATGTTCGACAACCAGCGCTTCGGTCAAAAAAATCAGCTGGGCTTCTACCGCTATAGCCAGGACAGCAAAGGCAAGCCGCGCAAGGACAACGACGAGCAGACCGATGTGCTGCTGGCCGAAGTGAGCCAACCGCGCCAGACCATCAGCGACGAAGAAATCATCGCGCGCATGATGATCCCGATGATCAACGAAGTGGTTCGCTGCCTGGAAGAGAAGATCGTCGCCAGCCCGGCGGAAGCCGATATGGCGCTGGTCTACGGCATCGGCTTCCCTCCGTTCCACGGCGGCGCGTTCCGCTACCTGGATACGCTCGGCACCGCCAACTACGTTGAGCTGGCCCAGCGTTACGCACACCTCGGCGCCCTGTATCAGGTGCCGGCCGGTCTGCGCGCCAAAGCCGAACGCAATGAAAGCTACTACCCGGTGGCGACACCGCTGTCCGACGTCGCTACCCGCCAACCGGCATGAGGTCATAAAGATGGAAAACGTAGTTATTGTTGATGCCGTACGCACGCCGATGGGCCGCTCCAAGGGCGGCGCCTTCCGCCAGGTGCGCGCCGAAGATCTCTCCGCTCACCTGATGCGTGAAGTGCTGAGCCGCAACCCGGCGCTGGACGCCGCCGAGATCGATGACATTTACTGGGGCTGCGTGCAGCAGACGCTGGAACAAGGCTTCAACATCGCCCGCAACGCCGCGCTGCTGGCCGAGATCCCGCACCGCGTGCCGGCGGTGACCGTCAACCGCCTGTGCGGCTCTTCGATGCAGGCGCTGCACGACGCGGCGCGCGCCATCATGGTTGGCGACGCAAACGTCAGCCTGATCGGCGGCGTGGAACACATGGGCCATGTGCCGATGAATCACGGCGTTGACTTCCATCCGGGGCTGAGCCGCAGCGTGGCCAAAGCCGCCGGGATGATGGGGCTGACCGCCGAAATGCTGGCCAAGATGCACAACATCAGCCGCCAGATGCAGGATGAGTTTGCCGCCCGCTCCCACCAGCGCGCGCATGCGGCGACGCTGGCCGGCTACTTTAAAAACGAGATCATACCGACCAACGGCCACGACGCCGATGGCGTGCTGACCCGTTACGATTTCGATGAAGTCATTCGCCCGGAAACCACCGTCGAAAGCCTGTCGGCCCTGCGCCCGGCGTTCGATCCGGTCAACGGCACCGTCACCGCCGGCAGTTCTTCCGCCCTGTCGGACGGCGCTTCCGCCATGCTGCTGATGAGCGAATCGCGCGCCAAAGCGCTCGGTTTGAAGGCACGCGCCCGCATCCGCTCGATGTCGGTCGTCGGCTGCGATCCTTCCATCATGGGTTACGGCCCGGTGCCGGCCAGCAAACTGGCGCTGAAACGCGCCGGCCTGAGCGTGCAGGACATCGATCTGTTCGAGCTGAACGAAGCGTTCGCCGCCCAGTCGCTGCCGTGCATCAAGGATCTGGGGCTGATGGACAGCATCGACGACAAGATCAACCTGAACGGCGGCGCCATCGCGCTCGGCCACCCGCTGGGGTGTTCAGGCTCCCGCATCTCGACCACCCTGTTGAACAACATGGAACGTCGCGACGCGCAGTTCGGCCTGGCGACCATGTGCATCGGCCTGGGTCAGGGCATCGCCACCGTCTTTGAACGCGTTTAGCTGTGTCTATCTTGGGATGACCGCGTCACCACTTCAAATCGCGGCATCCCGCCAAGTTTAGTTGCCGTTCTTCCCGCCTGTCAGGGGCGGGTTTTTTATGCCTGACGTTTGCCGGCGCCCAAATAAAAACGGGGCGACCCTCGGCCACCCCGTTCACTGCGCATCGCATCGGTCAGATAAACGAAAACGCGTCGCCGAACATATGCGCTTCCAGCGCGCCGCGCTCGGCGCAGAAACGCTCACGGGCGATTTTCGCCATCTCGAAACGCCCGGCGATATAGATGTCGTGCTCCGCCAGCGTGCCGAAATCCTGCAGCACCGCGCTGAGCACGGTGCCGCTGCGGCCGCGCCATTCGGCTTCCGGCTGCTCGACCACCGGGATCACCTTCAGATTCGGATGCTGCAACGACAGCGCTTCCAGCTCGCTCAGATCGTACAGGTGCTTCAGCTCACGCCCGCCCCAGTAGATAGAAATATCGCGATCGGGCTGCTGCTCCAACGCGGTCAACAGGATTGAACGCGCATAAGAGAAACCGGTGCCGCCGGCAATCAGCACCAGCGGACGGCTGCCCTCTTCCCGCAACCAAGCGTCGCCGTGCGGCACGTCGACGGTGATCGCCTGCTCTTTCAGGATGCGATCCATCACCGCCATGGCGTACAGATTCAGCTCCGAAGCGCCGATGTGCAGCTCGATGTAATCTTGCTGCGTCGGGGTTGATGCCAGCGAGAACGGGCGCTTGTCGCGCTCGTCCATCACCACCATCAGATATTGCCCTGCCTTGAAAGAAAACGGCTGCTCGGGCACCAGACGTACCCGATAAACCGTATCGGTAATGGCCTCTACCGAGGTCACTTTACAGCTCAATATTGTCATGCGTTCCCTCTGTCGGGTCATCAATGCAAAGCTGAGAACAGGGCCTGACGCTACAGCGTCGGTTCCCTGTCACTGAAGATTGCGAGCTCATCCCAGATTTCGTCGACGCGCGCACGTACCTTTTCATCCATCTGAATCGGACGGCCCCATTCGCGATCGGTTTCACCCGGCCATTTATTGGTGGCGTCCAGCCCCATCTTCGAACCCAGGCCGGAAACCGGTGAGGCGAAGTCCAGATAGTCGATCGGCGTATTCTCCACCAGAACGGTATCCCTTGCCGGATCCATTCGTGTGGTGATCGCCCAAATTACGTCGTTCCAGTCGCGCGCATTGACGTCGTCATCGCAGACGATAACAAATTTGGTGTACATAAACTGCCGCAGGAACGACCAGACACCCATCATCACGCGTTTAGCGTGGCCGGCGTACTGTTTCTTCATGGTCACTACCGCCAGGCGGTACGAGCACCCTTCCGGCGGCAGATAGAAATCGACGATTTCCGGGAACTGCTTTTGCAGGATCGGCACGAACACTTCATTCAGCGCCACGCCCAGGATCGCCGGCTCATCCGGCGGCCGGCCGGTGTAGGTCGAGTGGTAGATCGCGTTGCGGCGCTGGGTGATGTGGGTGACGGTGAACACCGGGAACTGGTCGATTTCATTGTAGTAACCGGTGTGGTCGCCGTAGGGGCCTTCCGGCGCCATTTCACCCGGCTCGATATAGCCTTCCAGCACGATTTCAGCGCTGGCGGGCACTTCCAGATCGTTGGAAAGGCACTTGACCACTTCGGTTTTATTGCCGCGCAGCAGCCCGGCAAAAGCGTATTCAGACAGGGTATCCGGCACCGGCGTCACCGCGCCGAGGATGGTGGCGGGATCGGCGCCCAGCGCCACCGCAACCGGGAAACGCTCGCCGGGGTGCGCCTGGCACCACTCCTGATAATCCAGCGCGCCGCCGCGATGCGACAGCCAGCGCATGATCACTTTATTCTTGCCCAGCACCTGCTGGCGATAGATGCCGAGATTTTGCCGTTCTTTATGCGGGCCGCGGGTCACCGTCAGCCCCCAGGTGATCAGCGGCGCGGCGTCTTCCGGCCAGCAGTGCATCACCGGAATACGGCCCAGATCGACGTCCTCGCCCTGCCATACCTGCTCCTGACAAGGCGCGGATCCCAGCACCTTGGTCGGCATGTTCAGCACCTGCTTGAACTTCGGCATTTTGTCGAACAGATCGCGGAAGCCTTTCGGCGGCTCCGGCTCTTTGAGGAACGCCAGCAGTTTGCCGACTTCGCGCAGCGCGCTGATGTCTTCCTGCCCCATGCCCATCGCTACGCGATTGGCGGTGCCGAACAGGTTGCACAGCACCGGCATGTCGTAGCCTTTCGGGTTTTCAAACAGCAATGCCGGGCCGCCCGCCCGCAGGGTGCGATCGGCAATCTCCGTCATTTCCAGGTAAGGATCGATCGGCTGGCTGATGCGTTTTAGTTCCCCTCTCTTCTCCAGCAACGAGAGGAAATCGCGTAAGTCACGGTATTTCATGCTGATCATTATAACGGCCAGTGGGGAGGGCATTATAAGCCCTCTTCACGGTTGTTGCTGCAATTTTGTTAACGCCGCCCGCCATCGGGTAGCCCTCAGCCGCAGTTGAACGGCACCAGCGCAGCCAGCGCACGCGTATCCTGATATTCGCGCGTCTCCTCGCCGTGGCGGAACACCTTGAAGCCCTGCCCGTTGGCGCTGAAGTAACGCAGCTCGTTGCCTTCAACGTGCAGCAGGCTGCCTTCACGCAGCGCCACCACCGATTCACTTGGGTTGATCGCGCAGAACTCCGCCAGGCGCTCGTCACGGGTTTCGCCCATGTGGCCGCTGATATGCGCGTCGATGTAATGCGGGTTGATTTGCACCGGGAACAGCCCCAGCGCCGGCAGCACCACGCTGCAGCGCACCGGCATATCATTGGTGGTGCGAATACTCGGCGTGGCCACGTTGCAACCGGCGCTCCAGCCGACGTAAGGCACTTCACGCTCGCGCACCGCGCGCTGGATGGGCACGATCAGGCCTTGCTCGTGCAGCATTTGGTTCAGCAACCAGGTATTGCCGCCGCTGACCAAAATGCACTCCGCCTGCGCGATCGCCGCCGCCGGCGAAGCGGCGTGATGGATGCTGATGACTTCAATGCCCAGCGTTTGCGCCAGCTCCTGCGCACGCTGGTCGTAGTCGTAACGGATCAGCGCATAAGGGATAAAGACGGCGGATTTGATGCCGCGACGCGCAATCATCGCCAGCAGTTGGCTTTTGGCATACCCCAGCAGCTCGGCTTCGCCAGACAGCTTGCCGTTGCTCAACAGAAACAGCTCCATTTATCTTTCCCTCGGTCAAAAACGATGAATAGCGTCACAGCCGGTGGCGCAACGCCTTGCCATACTGTGACGGTAACAAATTTTTAGCCCTCTGTTATACCAGCGCCGTATCGATAAGTGTGTGACCCCTCGCTAATAGCCGCATAATTCATAGAGATAGGTGATGTTACACGCTGAAACTTGCATCACTATGTATCCGGAAGCGCTTTTGATATGCTTACCGGCTGGCAGAAAGGCATGTGAAATTATGGAATCCTGGTATCTACTTTATTGCAAACGCGGTCAGCTGTTGCGGGCGCAGGAACATCTGGAACGGCAGCAGGTAAACTGCCTCAGCCCGATCATCACGCTGGAAAAGATCGTGCGCGGCAAGCGTATCGCGGTCAGCGAACCCCTGTTTCCCAACTATCTGTTTGTGGAGTTCGACCCGGAGCGCATTCACACCACCACCATCAGCGCCACCCGCGGCGTCAGCCACTTCGTGCGCTTCGGCGCGCTGCCGAGCGTCATCCCGAGCAAGGTGATCGATGAGCTGCGCACGCACGCCAGCGAAACCTATGTCGATCCGGAAACCCCGCAGCCGGGGGATACCGTCCTGATCGTCGACGGCGTGTTCGAAGGGCTGCAGGCGATCTACACCGAGCCGGACGGCGAGGCCCGCTCGATGCTGTTGCTCAACCTGATCAACAAACAGGTCAGCCAAAGCATCGACAACCGACAGTTCCAGAAGATGTAATGCAAAAGGCGCCCTCAGGCGCCTTTTTGTTGGCTCATTTCACGCTTAGCGACGCATCGCATCGTCATGCAGCCACTGTGCGACACGCTTGGCGAAGTAGGTCAGCACACCGTCGGCGCCGGCGCGTTTGAAGCACATCAACGACTCCATCACCGCAGGCTGCTCCTGCAGCCAGCCGTTCTGAATCGCCGCCATATGCATGGCGTACTCGCCGGACACCTGATAAGCGAAGGTTGGCACGCCGAAGGTATCCTTCACGCGGCGCACAACGTCGAGGTACGGCATGCCCGGTTTCACCATCACCATATCCGCGCCTTCCTGCAGATCCTGTGCAATCTCCTGCAGCGCTTCATCGCTGTTGGCCGGATCCATCTGATAGGTCTTCTTGTTGCCACCCTTCAGATTGCCGCTGGAACCCAGCGCATCGCGGAACGGGCCGTAGTAACAGGAAGCATACTTGGCGGAGTAGGCCATAATCTGGGTATTCACCAGACCCTGCAATTCCAGACGATCGCGGATCGCCCCGATGCGGCCGTCCATCATGTCACTCGGCGCCACGATTTCCGCGCCCGCTTCGGCATGGGAAAGCGCCTGACGCACCAGGATGTCTTTGGTCACATCGTTAATCACATAACCCTGCTCATCGATTACCCCATCCTGCCCGTGCGTGGTGTAGGGATCGAGCGCTACGTCAGTCAGAATGCCCAGCTCAGGCACCGCGTCTTTCAGCGCGCGCACCGTGCGCTGCACCAGTCCTTCCGGGTTATAGGCTTCTTCCGCATGCAGCGATTTCAGACCTGGCTCAATCACCGGGAACAGGGAGATCACCGGCACGCCGAGTTTGGCGATGGTTTCCGCTTCCTTGACCAGCAGATCGATCGTCATGCGCGATACGCCCGGCATCGAGGCCACTTCTTCCTGACGGTTGCTGCCTTCCATGACAAACACCGGATAAATCAGGTCGTTGACCGTCAGTTGGTTCTCGGCCACCAGGCGGCGGCTGAAGTCATGACGGCGCACGCGGCGCATACGGCGACCAGGGAAGGTGCCCGGAAATGCATAGCTCATAGTTTTCTCCTAGCTCAAACCAGCCGGAATAGCCGGCGGGCGTTCTCATCGGTTTTTTGCCCCAGCCATTGCGGCTCTTCCTGTCGCCAGACGGCGACCTGATGCACGATATGGGGCAGGAAACAGGGTTCGTTGCGGCGAGATGCGGGTTTAGGCTGTAAATCCCGGGGCAACAGATAAGGGGCGTCAGTTTCCAGCAGCAGACGCTCGGCCGGGATCTGCGGCAACAGGGCGCGCAATTCCAGGCCGCGCCGCTCGTCGCAGACCCAACCGGTAATCCCGATCGACAGGCCCAGCAACAGGCAGCTAGTTAATTCTTCGGCGGTGCCGGTGAAGCAGTGCACCACGGCCGCGGGCAGTTTATCCAACCACGGCGTCAGTAGCTCGGCAAAACGTGCGTGTGCGTCGCGGCAATGAAGAAACACCGGCAGCGCCAACTCCGCCGCCAGCGCCAGCTGCGCGGTGAACGCCGCTTCCTGCTGCGCGGGCGTCGAGAAATTGCGGTTGAAATCCAGGCCGCATTCGCCGATCGCCGCCACTTCAGGGCGCGCGGCCAACGCATAAATCTGCTCGGCGGTGTGTTCATCCCAGCCGCTGGCGTAGTGCGGATGCACGCCGGCGGTAGACCAACAGTAGCCCGCATGTTGCCGCGCCAATTCGGCGGCCTCGCGGCTCTCCGCCAGATCGGTGCCGGTAATCAACATCCCCGTCACGCCCGCGGCGCGGGCGCGTTCCACCACCGCCTGGCGATCTTTGGCGAATTGGCTGCTGGTGAGATTAACGCCGATATCAAACATGGTTTTTTCCAAAGCAAAAGCCGCCCAATGGGCGGCTTAGCAATCAATATGGATCAGGAGGCTGGGGGTTCGTCACCCTCGTCTTCTTCTTCCGCTTGCGGACGACGCTTGCCGGTATAGAAGCGAGCGAAGAATACCCCCACTTCAAACAACAGATACATCGGTATTGCCAACAGGGTTTGCGAGAACACGTCCGGCGGCGTCAACAGCATGCCGACCACAAACGCGCCGACCAATACATACGGCCGTTTCTTCTTCAGATCTTCCGGCGAGGTGACGCCACTCCAGCACAGCAGAATGATGGCGACCGGCACTTCGAAGGCGACGCCGAACGCCATAAACAGCGCCATGACGAAATCGAGGTAGTTTTTAATGTCGGTCGCAATGGTCACCCCCATCGGCGCGGTCTTGGCAAAGAAGCCAAAGGCCAGCGGGAACACGATGAAGTAGGCGAAGGCCATGCCGAGGTAGAACAGCAGGCTGCTGGATACCAGCAGCGGCATCATCAGGCGGCGTTCATGCTTGTACAGCGCCGGCGCGATGAATGCCCACACCTGATACAGAATCATCGGCGCGGAGACAAACACCGAGACGATCATGGTCAGCTTGATCGGCGTAAAGAACGGTGACGCCACGTCGGTGGCGATCATGCTCGCCCCGGCCGGCAGCTGCTTGAGCAGCGGTGCAGAAACCAGCTGGTAGATGTCGTTGGCGAAAAACACCAGCACCACGAACACCGCCAGCACGCAAATAATCGAGTTCAACAGCCGCTTGCGCAGCTCTATCAGATGACTGATAAGGGGTTGGGTATCTTCAACAGCCATGTATTAACGATCGCCACTAGGTTGGTGAGACGCTGGGGTTTTATCCGCAACAGGTTCGACAGGTGCCGGCGCGGTTTCCACCGGTGCTTTGGCCGGTTGCGCCGCCACGGGCGTAGCCGGGGACGCAGCCGCAACGGCCTCAGGCTCCGCTGCCGGTTTTGGCACGGCGGCGGGCGCACTGACGCGGGTTGCCGCTTCCGCCGGCGTCACGCCGTCGTGCAAGGCTTCCGGATCGATGGCCTGCGGGTTATGAATGGTGTTCGCCAGCTCTTCTGTCTCGCCCCGGTAGGTGCGTTTCAATGATTCCGCCGCGTCTTTCAGCTCATCCATCGATGCCTTCAGTTCCGGCGTCAGGTTCTGCAGGCCGGCCTGTTCGGCTTTTTTCAGGCTGTCCTGCAGCTCCTGCAGCTTCAGTTCCTGAGACAGTTCGTGCTGCACCGAGGCCGCCAGCGAGCGCAGCGCGCGGATCCAGCCCGACACCGTTCTGACCGCGACCGGCAACCGTTCCGGCCCCAGAACAATCAGGCCGATCACCAGCACCAGCAGCAGCTCACTAAACCCAATGTCAAACACGGTTTATACCTGCTCTTTGTTCTTCGACTCTTCCGGTTTCACTTCCGGCTGCTTATCGGTAATAGGCTTGGCCGCGAAGTCAGCGTCATCCAGGCTGCTTTTTTCAGCCGTGTTGGGGTTCGACGGCGTATCGTCGCCGATCGCCTTTTTGAAGCCCTTGATCGAGGCGCCGAGATCGGAGCCCAGCGTGCGCAGTTTTTTGGTGCCGAACAGCAGCACCACGATCACTGCGATGATCAACAATTGCGTAATACTAATACCGCCCATTTCAATTACCTCTAATTTTAAAGGGTCTTTTAAAGCCAGCCCGCATTATAGGCCTGGCCTTACCAGAGTAACGAATTAAATCAGGTGGTTCGCTTCCAGCCAATCACCCAGCATACGATGCCGGCGGCCATCATCCAGGCGGGAAACACCTCGATTTGCCCCAGCAGCAACAGCGTACCGCTTACTAACAGTGTAGCGCCAACGCCGAACAAATAACGTGACTGCCCCTGACGAACCCGCTGAGCCTGCATTTGGTTGGTCAGCTTATCAACGCTTTGTTGCAACAGTTTATGCTGCTGCAGGCTGTCGTAAAACAGCTCGGGCAGTTCGGGCAGCTTCTCCGCCCAGAACGGCGCTTTCTCTTTCAGCGCGCGCACCACGGCAGGAATGCCGACCTGATCGCGCAGCCAGCTCTCGAGGAACGGCTTGGCGGTAGTCCACAGATCCAGCTGCGGGTAGAGCTGGCGCCCCAGCCCTTCAACATACAGCAAGGTCTTCTGCAATAACACCAGCTGCGGCTGCACTTCCATATTGAAGCGGCGCGCAGTGTTGAACAGGTTCAGCAGCACGTTGCCGAAGGAAATTTCCGCCAGCGGCTTCTCGAAAATCGGCTCGCACACGGTGCGAATGGCGAATTCGAAGTCTTCCACGTTGGTGTCGCGCGGCACCCAACCGGAGTCGACGTGCAGTTCCGCCACCTTGCGGTAATCGCGGTTGAAGAAGGCGATGAAGTTTTCCGCCAGATAGCGCTTGTCATCCTTGTTCAGCGAGCCGACGATGCCGCAGTCGATGCCGATATAGCAAGGATCTTCAGGATGTTCGTAGCTGACGAAAATATTACCGGGATGCATGTCCGCATGGAAGAAGCTGTCGCGGAATACCTGGGTAAAGAACACCTGGACGCCGCGTTCCGCCAACAGTTTCATGTTGGTGCCCTGCCGTTCAAGCGTGGCGATGTCCGAGACCGGAATGCCGTAGATGCGTTCCATCACCAATACGCTTTCACGGCAGTAGTCGGAATAAACTTCCGGTACGTACAGCATTGGGCTGCCGTCGAAATTGCGGCGCAGCTGAATGGCGTTGGCCGCTTCGCGTAGCAGGTTCAATTCGTCCAGCAGGGTTTTCTCGTACTCGCGCACCACTTCACGCGGGCGCAGACGGCGGCCGTCCGGCAACAGCTTCGGCACCCAGCCGGCCAACCGGTACATCAGCCGCACGTCGGCCTTGATGATCGGCCCGATATCCGGCCGGATCACCTTCAGCACCACTTCCTGGCCGGTGGTTTTCAACCGCGCGGTATGCACCTGCGCGATCGAGGCAGAGGCCAACGGCTGCTGATCGAAATCGTCGAACCAGGTTTCCAGTGGGCCACCCATCGCCAGCTCGATATGTTTACGCGCCAGCGCGCCGTCGAAAGGCGCCACCCGATCCTGCAGCAACGTCAGCTGATCGGCAATGTGCGGCGGAAACAGATCGCGACGGGTCGACATCATCTGGCCGAACTTGATCCATACCGGCCCCAGCTCCTGCAGCGCCAGCCGCAGACGTTCGCCCAGCGGCTTGTCCTTGTGCCGATTCGGCATCCAGAACAGCAGACGGCGGCCAAAGCGCAGCGGCAGCGTCAAACGCATTTTAGGGATCAGTTCGTCCAGCCCATAGCTGAGAAAAACGCGGACGATAAAATACAAACGGCGCAGTTCGCCTGGGGTCATCGCTTGCCCTCCAACTTGTCCATGCGGGCAAACAGCGCTTCCGCGCTGCGGGCGAGAGCATCAACTTCTTCGTTGAACCACACCACTTCCAGTGGCCCCGGCGCCAGGCGCCACTCTTCCGTCAACGTCTCCGCCATGTCCTGCTGCCGGCGCATAAAGCCGGCTTTCAGCAGCGAGGCGCCTTTTCCCAGCGCCTGCGTAATGCCCTGGGCGGCGATATCGCCGATGTAAGGCGCCAGCCACTCCGCCGGATCCCACTCCGCCAGATCGAGCAGGCCAACCAGCTGTTGCACCACCTGAATATCGCCTTCCACCGTCAATTCGCCGCTGCGCATCAGCACCGGCAACTGCTGGCGATCGCGCAGCTTCAGTAAGACGGGAATGCGGCTGCGCACCGTGCAATCGGCGCTGTCTTCGGACTGCCCAAGCACGTCTACGCGCAGTTCGCTGAACACCAGCACCAGCGGTGAAGCCAGCTCTTCCAATTCGATGCGCAGCACCTTGCCCGCCAGGCGTTGGCGAGCGGCTTTCATGCTGCGATCGCGAAACAGCAGGTTATTCAGCGAGGTTTCCAGCGCAGCGGTCAGCAGAGGGGTAAACAGCATCGGCATCTCCCTCTCAGAACTTGAAGCCGCGATGCAGGGCGACAATCCCACCGGTCAGGTTGAAATAGGTGACGTTTTCAAAACCGGCGTTGCCCATCATGCCCTTCAGGGTTTCCTGATCGGGGTGCATGCGGATCGATTCCGCCAGGTAGCGGTAGCTGTCCGGATCTTTCACCACCAGCTCGCCGATCTTCGGCAGCACGTGGAAGGAGTAGGCATCGTAAGCCTTGCTCAGCGGCGCCAGCAGCGGCTTGGAGAACTCCAGCACCAGCAGGCGGCCGCCCGGCTTGAGCACGCGGAACATCGAGCGCAGCGCTTTGTCTTTGTCGGTGACATTGCGCAGGCCGAAGGAGATGGTGATGCAATCGAAGTAGTTGTCCGGGAACGGCAGCGCTTCGGCGTTGGCCTGCACGTAATTGATGTTGCCGACGATGCCGCGATCGCGCAGTTTCTCGCGCCCCATCTTCAGCATCGAATCGTTGATGTCCGCCAGCACCACCTGCCCCTGCTCGCCGACCATGCGGGAGAACTTGGCGGCCAGGTCGCCGGTACCGCCGGCCAGATCCAGCACGCGCTGCCCGCGGCGCACGCCGCTGCAGTCAATGGTGAAACGCTTCCAGATACGGTGGATGCCGAACGACATCAGGTCGTTCATCACGTCATACTTTGCCGCTACCGAATGAAAAACGTCCGCCACCATGGCCTGTTTTTCGTCTCTAGCGACGGTGCGAAAACCGAAATCGGTGGTTTCCTGCGGTTGATCTGCCATTGTCCTGCCTGCTATTCAGTCAATTTTGTGTGGATGAGTGTACCAGAAGCTCGGAGAATACCCCACCTCGCCACGGCCTCAGCCGTGCGAAACGAAGCCCGGTTCCCCTGCGGTATCGTCATCGTCTTTCGTCTGCGGCAGCGCGGCAACATCGTCGTCGTTCGCCTCTTCCGCTTCATCGTGTTGCGCGCCGGCTTGCTGCGCCAGCAGCGGGTTTATCGGCCGTTTGACCTCAACCCCCAGCGCGCGGAAACCTTCAATTTGGCCGATAAGATTACCACGGCCTTCGCTCAGTTTGTTCATCGCCTGACGATAACTGCCCTGCGCCTTGTCCAGGCTCTGCCCCAGCGCGGACATATCGTCCACGAACAGCCGCATCTTGTCATACAGTTTCGCCGCGCGATCGGCGATGCGCTGCGCGTTCTGGCTTTGATGCTCATAGCGCCACAGGTTGGTGATGGTGCGCAGCGCCACCAGCAACGTGGTCGGGCTGACCAGCATGATGTTGTGCTTGAGCGCTTCGCTGATCAGCTCCGGTTCGCGATCGATAGCCAGCAGGAAGGCGGGCTCGACCGGAATGAACATCAGCACATAGTCCAACGAGCGCAGCCCCGGCAGCTGCTGATAGTCCTTGCGGCCCAGCATGCGAATGTGGCCGCGCAGCGAGGCGATATGTTCGCTCAGCGCCGCTTCGCGCTCCACCTCGTCTTCACCGTTGAAATAGCGCTCGTAGGCGATCAGCGACATCTTGGCGTCGATCACCACGTCCTTGCCCTGCGGCAGGCGCACGATCACATCGGGCTGCATGCGGCTCTGGTGATCCACCCGCACGTTGACCTGCGTTTCATACTCGTGCCCTTCGCGCAGGCCGGAGGCCTCCAGCACCCGGCTCAGCACCACCTCGCCCCAGTTGCCCTGCGTCTTGTTGTCGCCTTTGAGCGCCTTGGTGAGGTTGATGGCTTCGCGCGCCATCTGCGCGTTCAACTGCTGCAGATTGCGTATCTCGTGCGTCAGCGTGTGGCGCTCCCGCGCCTCCTGGCCAAAACTGTCCTGCACCTGCCGGCGGAACCCGTCCAGCTGTTCACGCAGCGGCAACAGCAACCGATCCAAACTTTGCTTATTTTGCTCGTCCACCTTGCGGCCGCTGTGTTCAAAAATGCGGTTGGCGAGGTTTTCAAACTGGGTGGTGAGGCGCTGTTCGCTGTTGATAAGCAGGCGCTGCTTCTCTTCCGCCGCCATGCGCGTCTCTTCCAGACGGATGGTGACTTCGCGCAGCTCGGCCTCCTGCGCGCTGTTGACCTCGCGCTGGGCGCGCAGCTCCTGATTAAGCAGTTCACATTCGTTGCGCCAATGGTTGAGCTGTTGCAGCTTTTCATGCCCGGCCGCCAACTGGCTGTGCAGGTTGCGTAGCTCCAGCTCGCTCTGCCGCAGCTGCTGCTCGTGGCGCTGCAGAGCCTCTTGCCGCGCCGCCGTTTCCTGCTGCGCCTGCTGCAACGCTTGCTCCAGCAACCGCAGTTCGGTTTCATGTTGCGCATTCGTCTGCTGCACCCGCAGACTGGCGATCAGCCACCCCAACAGCATGCCGATCGCTACGCCGCCAATCCCATAAATCAGACTGGTATCCACCCTGCCTCCTGTTGCACCTTGCCGTTCCGGCGTTTCGCACGCCCATTGCCCGTCACGTTAAGGGGAGGCTGTATGGATGTCCAGCCTGATTTTGCCCGCCGAGCACAATATTGCGCGGCGCTGCGCAATTTAGCGAGAAATCAGCCCAGCCACTGGCTGAGCCACTTGATGCCGAATGCCCCCGGCGCCAGAATGCCGAACGCCCAGATCATCGCCGACGTGACGTTGGCTAACTGGAAATAACGCTGCGGCATGCCGCAAATGCCGCCCACCAGCGGCACCACGGCGCGCAGCGGGCCGAAGAAGCGGCCGATGAAAATGCCCAGCACGCCCCAGCGTTCAAAGAATGCGTGGCCGCGCACCAGCAGCTGCGGATTGCGCGACAGCGGCCACATATGGGCCACGCGATCCTGATAGTGATAGCCGATCCAGTAAGAGAGCCAGTCGCCGAAAAACGCCCCGACGGCGGCGGCGGCCCAAATCGGCCAAAAGGCGATGCCGCTTTCGCCGATCAGCGCGCCCAGCGCCAGCAGGATCACCGTGGCCGGCAGCAGCAGCGACAAAAACGCCAGCGACTCGCCGAACGCCAGGAAGAAGATGATGGGAATGGCCCAGCCTTCGTGCTGACGCACGACGTCGCTGACCCAGTTGATAACGTCATTGAGGCTCAATGCGGGGCTCCTGATACGCGATAATTCGCCGCCTAGGATAGGCCGGGGCGAGTTAAACCCCGGCTAAACGCTCGGCGATTTACTCGAGGTAGAACGCCTGCAGCGCTTCGCGCTGGGCTGCGCCCAGGCCGTATTCCGCTTCCAGCCAGCGATCGGTGGAACCGTATTGCTGACGGATGCAGCCCAGCGCCGTCATCAGGAACTCCTCGCGCGCGCTGAGCACGTAGGCGAATTGCTCCAGCGCCGCTGCATTCAGCTTGATAGACAGCTGATCCAGCATCTGCTCGCGGAAAGTGGCCAGCGTGGTTTCGGTCAGCAGATAGTCTTCCAGCACCGTCGCTTCGTCGGCCCCCAGCGCGAACAGCACCAGTGCCGAACCGACCCCGGTGCGATCCTTGCCGACCGCGCAGTGCTGCACGATGGCGCCGCCGCCAGGATTGCTCAACAGCTGCGCCAGCCGCTGATAGGCCGCATTGCCGAACGGCAGGCGGCGATACAGCTCCAGCATGAACGCGCGGGCGTCGAAGGCGGCCAGCGTCTCGTTGGTGAGCTTCTCCAGGTTGGCGTTGACTTCGCTGCTCAGCGGGTTGGCCGGCACGTGGTGATAGTCGGCGCCACTCCACAGAATATCCGGCTTGGCCTGCACCTCGTCGGCATCACGGTAGTCCAGCACCGAGCGCACCGGCACGCCGGCGAGAAAGGCGCAGTCGTTTTCCGTCAGCCGCTCGAGGGAACCGGAGCGGAACAGCAGGCCGCGCTTGATGCGGCGCCCGTCGGCCACACCGTTGCCGCCGAAGTCGCGGAAATTGATGCCGCCGTCGAGCGGCGCGAGCGAAGGATGAAGCAGGATCTGGGCGGTCATAAACGTCCTCGTTGTTTTTGTTATGACAACGCGCGGCGGCCATCGGCGCAGCGCTGAGGAGTATCACCGTAACAGATTCGCCGCGAATGGAAAAACGGGCCGCGTCGGCGGCCCGTTGGGGGAAAGGCGATTACAGCAGGCGGCGGGCGGCGTCCACCACGATCTGCACCGCTTTGCTTTCGGTGTTTTTCATGGTCTCGGCGTTCGGGATCTCTTGCTGGGTGCGGTTGACGATCACCCCGGCCACCATGCCGGCACGCAGGCCCTGGCTGGCGCACATGGTCAGCAGCGTGGCGGATTCCATTTCATAGTTCATCACGCCCATCGCCTGCCACTCTTCCATCGAGCCTTTGAAGCGGCTGACCACGCGGCCGGAGTAAGTGTCGTAACGCTCCTGGCCCGGATAGAAGGTATCGGAGGAGGCGGTCACGCCGATGTGCGTGGTGGCGCCGCTGGCCTTGGCCGCTTCCACCAGCGCGGTGGTGCAGGCGAAGTCCGCGACCGCCGGGAACTCCATCGGCGCGAAGTGCAGGCTGGCGCCGTCGAGGCGTACCGCCGCCGTGGTGACCAGCACGTCACCGACGTTGATGTTTGCCTGAATGGCGCCGGTGGTGCCGATGCGCAGGAAGGTGCGAATGCCCAGCTGCGCCAGCTCTTCCACCGCGATAGAGGTAGACGGGCCGCCGATACCGGTAGAGCAGACGATCACCGCCTTGCCGTCCAGCTCCGCGCGCCAGGTAGTGAATTCACGATGGGAGGCCAGATGCACCGGATTTTCCATCAGCTTGGCAATCTTCTCTACGCGCTGCGGATCGCCCGGCACGATGGCAAGCTGAGCCCCTTGTAAATCGTTCTTGGTGAGGCCGAGATGAAAAACGTCAGACTGAGACATACGAGACTCCTCATGGATCATGTTTATTGGGAGGAACAAAAAAGTACTCTACTGAAAATCGCCGCTTAATTTCGTGACGACAATCACTATGAAAAGAGAAACAAATTACATGCTACATATTTTTTGTGATTTTTATCACAAAAAAAAGAACTATGACGCATCCAGAACGCGCCGCTAAACCTCAGTCTAGCCGACAAACTCGGCTGCTCCTCGCCCGTTGGTTGCCGGCTGAAACTATTTAGCTCATCAATCCGAAATAACCCCAACTTATCGGTTGCTTAGGGACAAAAAAGCCCTCTAACGCACCTTATGGCACTTACGCGGGGCAAAACGCGTAATAACATGATAAAAAGCGCTTAAAAATGCCGCAAAGCCAGATAATTAGCCGTTTTTTATCGACTTGTCCGAAAGTGCGCCATGCAGCGCCAATAATGGGTAATCTTTCCTATAGTTAATCTCAGCGCTTTTTTCTATTGCACGGAGACCGCAATGAAAACCGAACATGTGATGACATTAGAACAGGCTCAGGGGGGATTCGCCCCGGCCGCCGCGCCATTGGCCGCCTCCGCGATTATCACCGACGAACAGGGCATTCACGCCGGGCAAACGACCATCCCTTCCCAAGGCGATGCGCTGCCGGCCTACGTCGCCAAACCCGCCGACCAGAGCGGCCCTTTCCCCATCGTGCTGGTGGTGCAGGAAATCTTCGGCGTTCATGAACATATTCAGGATCTGTGCCGCCGCCTGGCCAAGCAGGGCTATCTGGCGATCGCGCCCGAGCTCTATTTCCGCCAGGGCGACGCCAACGACTACGCCGATATCGGCGAGCTGTTCCAGCAGTTGGTCACCAAGGTGCCGGATCGTCAGGTGCTGTCGGATCTGGATCACGCCGCGCACTGGGCTATCCGCCACGGCGGCGACGCCGGCAAGCTGGCGATCACCGGTTTCTGCTGGGGTGGCCGCATCACCTGGCTGTACGCGGCGCACAACCCGCAGTTGAAGGCGGCGGTCGCCTGGTACGGCAAACTGGTCGGCGAGAAAACGCTGAATTCACCGAAGCAGCCGGTCGACGTCGCCACCCACCTGTCGGCGCCGGTGCTGGGGCTGTATGGCGGGCAGGACAGCGGCATCCCGCTGGAGACGGTGGAAACCATGCGTCAGGCGATCCGCGCCGCCAACGCCGAGGCCGAAATCGTGGTGTATCCCGAGGTCGGGCATGCATTCAACGCCGATTATCGTCCCAGCTACAACGCCGAAGCGGCGGAGGACGGCTGGCAGCGCATGCTGGCGTGGTTTGCCCAGCACGGCGTCAAATAATTTCCCTCGCATAAAAAAGGGCGCCGAAGCGCCCAATCATCACACCAGTAAATCTATAAGCGGCGGTTTATCCGCCGCACGGCATCACGCTTGCTCGCGCAGGCGCTGTGCCGCCAATACCATGTTGGCCAGCGACTGCCGGGTTTCCGGCCAGCCGCGGGTTTTCAGGCCGCAATCCGGGTTAACCCACAGGCGTTCCGCCGGGATGTTCTGCGCCGCTTTACGCAGCAGCGCTTCAATCCATTCCACGCTCGGCACGTTCGGCGAGTGGATATCGTAGACGCCCGGCCCGATTTCGTTCGGGTATTCGAACTCTTTGAAGGCTTCCAGCAGATCCATATCGGAACGCGAGGTCTCGATGGTGATCACGTCGGCGTCCAGCGCGGCGATGGAGTCCATGATGTCGTTGAACTCGCAGTAACACATGTGGGTGTGGATCTGGGTGTCGTCCCGCGCCACGGCGGCGTTCAGTTTGAAGGCGTCCACCGCCCAGTTCAGGTACGCCGCCCAGTCGGATTGGCGCAGCGGCAGCCCTTCGCGCAGCGCGGGTTCGTCGATCTGGATGATGCCGATGCCGGCTTTTTCCAGATCTTCCACCTCATCGCGCAGCGCCAGCGCAATCTGCTTGGCAATCACTTCGCGGGTCACGTCTTCACGCGGGAACGACCAGCACAGGATGGTCACCGGCCCGGTCAACATGCCTTTCACCGGCTTGTCGGTCAGCGACTGGGCGAATTTGGCCCATTCGACGGTGATGGCTTCCGGGCGGCTGACGTCACCGATGATGACCGGCGGCTTCACGCAGCGGGAGCCGTAGCTCTGCACCCAGCCATTCTGGGTAAACACGAAGCCGTCGAGGTTCTCGCCGAAATATTCCACCATGTCATTGCGCTCAGCTTCACCGTGCACCAGCACGTCCAGCCCGAGGCGCTCCTGCTCGACGATCGCCTGTTTGATGTGCTCACCGATGCTGGTGCGGTAGTTGTTGCCGTCCAAACGGCCCTGTTTGAAGTCCAGACGCAGGCCGCGGATCTCGGTGGTCTGCGGGAACGAACCGATGGTGGTGGTCGGCCAGGCCGGCAGGTTGAAACGTTCGCGCTGCGCCCTGGCGCGTTCGGCGTAAGCGCTGTGGCGTTCGCTGTCCTGCGCGGTGATCGCCGCCAGGCGGCGCTCGACCTGTGGGTTGTGCACGCGGCTCGACTGACGGCGGGCGCGGATCGGCGCGCTGTAGGCGTCCAGTTCGGCCCGTTTCGTCGCGTCAGGCGCGTTCAGCGCCGAGCTCAACAGCGCCAGCTCGGCGCATTTTTGCAGCGCGAAGGCGAACCAGCTTTTCACTTCTTCGTCCAGACGGCTTTCCACGCTCAGATCGATCGGGCTGTGCAGCAGTGAACAGGAGCTGCCGATCCACAGCGGGCGGCTGCCCACCAGCGGCTGCAGACGTTCGAACCAGCGGCTCAGATCGGCGCGCCAGACGTTGCGCCCGTTGATTACCCCCAGCGACAGCAGCCAGTCTTGCGGCAATGCGGCGCTCAGCGCGGCGATATCGTCATGGCCGGCGACCAGATCGACATGCAGCCCCTGCACCGGCAGCGTGCGGACGGTATCGAGGTTATGGCCGACGCTGTCGAAATACGTGGTCAGCAGCAGCTTCACCTGCCCCTGCAGCGCGTCGTAAGCCGGTTTGAACGCATCCAGCCAGGCTTGCGGCAGTTCCAGCACCAGCGCAGGCTCATCAATTTGCACCCACTCGACGCCGCGTTTCGCCAGCTCGGCCAGCACCTGTTGGTAAACCGGCAGGATGTCTTTCAGCAGCGACAGGCGGTCGAACGGCTCGCCCTTCACCTTACCCAGCCACAGATAGGTCACCGGGCCCAGCAGCACCGGCTTGATGCGATGGCCGAGCGCCAGCGCTTCGTCCACTTCGTCCAGCAACTGAGTCCAGCCCAGCTTGAACTGCTGGCCTTGCTGGAATTCGGGCACCATGTAGTGATAGTTGGTGTTGAACCATTTGGTCATTTCCGCCGCGGCCGCCGGCTCGCCGGTCGGTGCGCGGCCACGGCCGATGCGAAACAGCGTGTCCAGATCGATCGTGCCATCCGCATTCTGATGGCGCGCCGGCACGTTGCCCAGCAGCAGGCTGGTGGTCAACACATGATCGTACCAGGCGAAATCGCCGACCGGCACCAAATCCACCCCGGCCTGCTGTTGCTGTTGCCAATGACGAGCGCGCAGCTCGCGGCCAACCGCCAACAGCTCTTCCTGCGTTGAGTTGCCGGCCCAGTAGCTTTCCTGAGCTTTTTTCAGCTCACGTCGTAGCCCAACGCGAGGAAAACCCAGTGTGTGATTCAAAATTGCCATCGTCATATTCCCCATTTAGCCGTCCAGATGTTTACACATCCATAATCAGCAGGTACTGTATTAACCACAAGCGCAATTTATTCACTGTCAATGTGAAGGACTCTCATGATCGAACTGAAACATTTACGGACGCTGCAGGCCCTGCGCAACAGCGGTTCGTTGGCGGGGGCGGCGGCCCAACTTCATCAGACGCAGTCTGCCCTGTCGCACCAGTTCAGCGATCTTGAGCAACGTCTGGGCTTCAAGCTGTTCGTACGCAAGAGCCAGCCGCTGCGCTTCACCGCCCAGGGCGAGATCCTGCTGCAGCTGGCAGAACAGGTGCTGCCGCAGATCCAACAGGCGCTGCAGGCCTGCCACGAGCCGCATCAGACCACGCTGCGCATCGCCATCGAATGCCACAGCTGCATTCAGTGGCTGACGCCGGCGCTGGACAACTTCCGCCGGCGTTTCCCGCAGGTGGTGATGGACTTTACTTCCGGCGTGACTTTCGATCCGCAGCCGGCCTTGCAACAGGGCGAGCTGGATCTGGTCATGACGTCGGATATTCTGCCGCGCAGCGGCCTGCACTATTCACCGATGTTTGATTTCGAGGTACGCCTGGTGCTGGCGCCGGATCATCCGCTGGCCGGCAAGCCGCACATCGAGCCGGAAGACTTGAGTGACGAAACGCTGTTGATTTACCCGGTGCAGCGCCAGCGGCTGGATATCTGGCGGCATTTTCTGCAGCCGGCGGGCGTTAGCCCGGCGTTGAAGAACGTCGATAACACGCTGCTGCTGATCCAGATGGTATCGGCGCGGATGGGGATTGCGGCGCTGCCGCACTGGGTGGTGGAAAGTTTCGAACAGCAGGGGCTGATAGTGACCAAAACCCTGGGTGACGGCCTGTGGAGCCGCTTGTACGCCGCCGTGCGCGACGGCGAACAGCGCCAGGCGGTGACCGAAGCCTTTATCCGCTCGGCCCGCCAGCACGCCTGCGATCATCTGCCGTTTGTGCGCGACGCGGCACGCCCTGGCGCCGCCGGCGCCAAAGCGTTGACGGCCGACGTATAAACGTGCCGGGTGGCCCGCCCGCTTAGCCGAGCCGTTTCGGCGCCACCCAGCGCCGGTGCACCCACAGCGAAGCGACGATCACCGCCCCGCCAATGATAAAGCTCGGCCAATGCGGCTGCTGTTGCCAGATGGCCAGGTTGACCAACAAACCGGCCGGCACATGCATGTTGTTCATGATGCCGAGCGTGCCGGCATCCACCTGCGTCGCACCATAGTTCCACATAAAGTAGCCCAGCCCCGATGCCACCACGCCCAGCCAGATCAACACGCCCCACTGCAGATTGGTGGTCGGCAGCTGCTGCGGATTGCCCCACAGGAACCAGGCCACCACCGCCACCACCGCCGCCCCCAGGTAGAACCAGGAAAATGCGGTGTGCTGCGGCAAGGGGTGCACCTCCATCAGGCGCTTATAGCCGACCATGCCGATGGCGAAGCTGATATTCGCCGCCTGCACCAACAGCAGCCCCCACCAAAAGTGTTCGCTCAGCTGGTGATAGCGGATAATCGCCGCGCCCAGCACCGCCAGCAACGCGCTGAAGACATAGCCCCAACGCAGGCGTCGGCCGCTCAGCAAATCGTAGATCAAGGTGATGTACAGCGGCGTCAGCACGGTGAACAGCAGGAATTCGGGCACCGTCAGGTAGAGATAGGCGCGGAAGCTGAACAGGTACATGATGCCCAGTTGGAAAGCGCCCACCAGCATATACAGCAGGATCACCCTGGGCTTGATATTGCGCCAGCGCAGAAACGGCAGGAACACCAACGCCGCCAGCCCGATGCGCACCAGCGCCGAGAACCCGCTGTCGACCTGGCCCGCCAGGTACTCGCCAATCAGGCTGAAAGAAAACGCCCACAGGATGGTGGTTATAACCAAAAGCAGCACGATGGGTTCACCCTAAAAAGACCGAAAGGGCGATTGTAACGGAAGATGCGCGCCGCGTTGGCGAAAAGGCGGTTTACATCTGAACAAAAGACAAACTACCGGCAAAATTTCACCGTTGGGTTAGGCTTAATAAAAAGGCGAGGTAACCATCATGAAAACTTCTCACATCCTGTTTGTTCTGCTGTGGCTGCCCGGCCTGGCTGCGGCGGCCAACGGCGTAACCGACCTGCGCTCACAGCAGCAGTTGCTCAACCAAAACAGCCAACAGGCTCAGCAACAGCGCCTGTTGAACAATCGGCAGATGGATCAACGCCGCCTGCAGCAGCAACGGCAGTTCGACAATCAACGGCAGCAGCTGTTGCAAACCACGCCGAACGGCGGGCAGCTGCTGCCCAACGGCAACCAGCCGCGCGATCCGTTCAATCGCACCGCGCCGGCGGTGCCGCAGGCGCCGATGCCGGCTACGCCCGCACGCCCATAACGGTGAGGATCAGCGGCGTAGTGATCGCCGCCAGCACGGTGGACATCACCAGGCTGGTGGCGGCCGGGCCGGTGAGCGTATTGAACTGGCGCGACATCAGGTAGACGTTCACCCCCACCGCCATCGAGCCCAGCAGCACCACAACGCGGGTTTCCATCGGCGGCAGATCCATCATCCAGGCCAGCAGCCAAATCACTAATGGCTGCACCAGCAGTTTCAGCACGCAGATGGCGCTGCTCAGCCGCCAGCCTTCGCCGATGCGGTACTCCGCCAGCCCCATGCCAAGCACCACCAGCGACAGCGGCGCTGCCACCTGGCCGAGCATGCTGATCGGCCGATCGACGAAGGCCGGCAGCGGCAGGCCGGTCAGGCTGAACAGGGTGCCGGACAGAATGCCGACGATCAGCGGATTGGTCAGCACGCTGCGCGCGGTTTTGGCGAAGCCGCTCAGCGTCGGCGAGCCGTTGCGCGCCCATTCGATCGACACCGTCACCAGCGTCCACAGGATCAGGCCGTTGAACACCAGTACCAGCGCCACCGACGGGATCGCCGCCTCCCCCAGCATTACGCCGGCGATCGGCAAGCCGAGCATCACGTTATTGGAGAAAATGCCGCCCAGCGCAAACACCGATCCGGCGACGCCATCCAGCCGAAAGAGGTGCCGGGCGACGAGACGGCCGAGCACGAACACGATCAGGCAACTACCGAAAAACGCGATCAGCAGCCGGGCATCGACCGCCGGGCGCTGCGAGAAGTCGCACATCATGCGAAACAGCATGGCGGGCAAGGCGAGGGAAAACACGAAGCGCGTCAGGCCATCGGTGATGCCGGCAGGCCATTTCCCCCAGCGAATCAGCCCATAACCCAACGCGATCAGCACAAACAGCGGTAAAGACAGCACGATCTGGTGCCACAGTGACATCATAAAGCCAGGCATCGCATTCCTTCCGGTGGTGCGGCGGCAAGGCTTGTCGTCGCGGGATTCATCGGCGCCGGATTAAAAATCCGGGCCGATCAAATCTATCCGGTCGGTGCAAATACAGTCAACGCCCCAGTCGAGCAGCAGGCGCGCGCGATCCGGTTGGTTGACGGTATACACCAGAATGCGCAGCCCGGCGTCTTTCAACGCTTTTACCCGCTCGGCGGTCAGCGCTTTGTGATCGATATGCAGCGAGACGCAATCCAGGCGTTCGATCAGCTCGCGCCAGTTGTCGTCCCAGTCCTCCAGCAGCAGGCCGCGCGGCAAATCCGGCACGGTGCGCTGCGCCGCCGCCAGCGCGTCCACCGAGAAGGAAGAAAGCAGCGGATCGGTCTGCCCTTGCCACAGCAGCCGCGCCGCCAGCGCCACCACCCGGCCGGTTTCATCGTCGCTGCCGGTGGTCGGCTTGATCTCGATATTGGCCATCAGGCCGTGTTCCTGGCAGCGTTCCGCCACCTCCGACAGCAGCGGCAGCCGCTCGCCCTTAAAGGCCGAGCTGTACCAGTTGCCGGCGTCCAGCTGCACCAGTTTGTCCCACGGCAGCTCGCCCGCCACGCCCCAGCCGTTGCTGGTGCGATCCAGCGTGTCGTCGTGCAGCAGGAAAATTTGCCCGTCCTGCGCCAGCTTGGCGTCGAACTCGATCATCTTGTGGCCGTGGCGCGCGCCGACGTCAATCGCCGCCAGGGTGTTTTCCGGCGCCAGAGAACCGCCGCCGCGGTGGGCGACGATATGAGGGTAAGGCCAATGTCTGGTCATCAATCCATCCGTAATCCGCTGTCGGTGTCAAAGAAGTGCAGCGCCTGAGCAGGCAGCTGCAAATATAGCGTACTGCCCGCCGCCGGCAAGGTTTCATGCGATAGCCGCACGATCACCCCGTGGCCGCCCCACTGGCCGTGCGCCAGATTATCGGCCCCCAGCAGCTCCAGCGTCTGCAGCTGCAGCGGCACGCCCTGGCCTTGCGCCACCAACTGAATATGCTCCGGCCGAATGCCCAACGTCAACGGCCGCCCCGCCCACTGCGGTTTGGCCACCGGCAACGGCAGCGCCATGCCGTCCGCCAGCAGCAGCTGGCCGCCGTCGGCGCTCAGGGTGCCTGGCAGCAGGTTCATCGCCGGCGATCCGATAAAGCCGGCGACGAACAGCGAAGCCGGCCGTTGGTACACTTCGCTCGGGGTGCCGATCTGCTCCGCCACGCCCTTGTTCATCACGATGACCCGCTGCGCCAACGTCATCGCCTCCACCTGATCGTGGGTCACGTACAGGCTGGTGGTTTTCAGACGACGATGCAGCTGTTGCAGCTCCAGGCGCATCTGCACCCGTAGCTTGGCGTCCAGGTTGGACAGCGGCTCATCGAACAGGAATACCGCCGGTTCGCGCACGATGGCGCGCCCCATCGCCACGCGCTGGCGCTGGCCGCCGGAAAGCTCGCGCGGTTTGCGTTTGAGCAGCGGCTCCAGCTCCAGGATCCGTGCCGCTTCTTCCACCCGCTGGCGGATATGATCCTTGCCGAAACCGCGGATCTTGAGGCCGTAGGCCATGTTGTCGTACACGCTCATGTGCGGATAGAGCGCGTAGTTCTGGAACACCATCGCGATGCCGCGATCCTTGGGCTCCAGATCGGTCACGCGCCGGGTATCGATATAGATATCGCCGCTGGTGGTGCGTTCCAGCCCGGCCACCATCCGCAGCAGCGTGGATTTGCCGCAGCCGGACGGACCGACCATCACGATGAATTCGCCGTCCGCCACGTCGAGGTCGATCTGTTTGATCACCGGCGTTTTACCGTCGTAAGACTTGGTGACCGCCTGTAGTTTTAATCCTGCCATCGTCGTTATTTCTCGCTATCAACCAGACCGCGCACAAACCAGCGCTGCATCAGAAGCACCACCGACAGCGGTGGCAATAAAGTCAGAATCATCGCCGCCATCACCTGGTTCCACTGGGTCGGCGCGCCGGAGGTGGAGATCATGCTCTTGATGCCCGCCACCGCGGTGCCCATCGAGGCGTCGCTGGTGATCAGGATCGGCCACAGGTATTGGTTCCAGCCGTAGATAAAGGTGATGACGAACAGCGCCGCCAGATTGGTTTTCGACAGCGGCAGCACGATGTCCCAAAAGAAACGCATCGGCCCGGCGCCGTCGATGCGCGCCGCCTCCAGCAGCTCATCCGGCAGCGTCATGAAGAACTGGCGCAGCAGGAAGGTCGCGGTGGCCGAGGCCATCAGCGGCAGCGTCAGGCCGGTGTAGCTGTCCAGCAGGTTGAGGTTGGAGATCACCTCCACCGTCGGGAAGATACGCACCTCCACCGGCAGCATCAGGGTGAGGAAAATCAGCCAGAAGAACAGGCTGCGCAGCGGGAAGCGGAAGTACACGATGGCGTAAGCCGACAGCACCGACACCGCGATCTTGCCGAAGGTGATCGCCAGCGCCATGATCACGCTGTTCAGCAGCAGCAGCGAGAACGGCACCTTGAGGTTGCCCACGCCGCCCTGCCAGATATTGCGGATGTTTTCCCACAGGTGGCCGCCGGGCACCAGCGTCATCGGCACCTGAAACACCTGCTTGTCGTCCAGCGTGGCGGCGACAAAGGCCACGTACAGCGGGAACAGCACCACCAGCACGCCGATAATCAGCATCACATGGCTGAAGATATCCAGCCCGCGTCGATTCTCAATCATTGATAGCGCACCTTACGTTCAACGAAGCGGAACTGGATCACCGTCAGGCCGATCACCAGCAGCATCAGGATCACCGACTGCGCGGCAGAGCTGGAGAGATCCAATCCGGCGAAGCCTTCGCGGTAGATCTTGTAGATCAACGTGGTGGTGGACTGCACCGGCCCGCCGCCGGTGGCGGCGTCGATCACCGGGAAGGTATCGAAGAAGGCGTACACCAGATTGACCACCAGCAGGAAGAAGCTCACCGGCGCGATCAGCGGCAGCACCAGATGGAAGAAACGCCGCACCGGGCCGGCGCCGTCGATGGCCGCCGCCTCCACCAGCGAGCGCGGGATCGACTGCAGCGCCGCGAGGAAAAACAGGAAGTTATAGCTTATCTGCTGCCATACCGAGGCCAGCACCACCAGGAACATCGCCTGGCCGCTGTTTTGCGCATGGTTCCAGTTATAGCCCAGCCCGTTGAGGAAATGGGTGATCAACCCCAGGCCGGGGTTGAACAGAAAGATCCACAGCACCGCCGCCACCGCCGGCGCCACCGCATAGGGCAGGATCATCAGCGTGCGATAGAGCCGGCTGCCGCGCAGCACGTAGTCCACCAGCGCGGCGAAGAACAGCGAAACCGCCAGCCCGATGCCCGCCACCAGGAAGCTGAAGATCAGCGTGGTGTAGAACGAGTCGAGGTAGTAAGGATCCTGAAACAGCTGCTTAAAGTTATCCAGCCCAACAAACTGGCTGGACAGGCCGAACGGATCGAGGCTCTGCACCGAATACCACAGCGCCTCGCCGGCGGGCCATAAAAAGAAGACGGCGGTAATCAGCAGCTGCGGCAGCACCAACGCATAGGGCAACCAGCTGCAGCCGAAACCGGGACGGGAAGATGACATAGCAGTTAAACCATTAATCGGGTACGGAAGGATCGGCGTGAAGACGCGAGCCCGATCGGACGGGCCCGCGACGCAGGGTTACTTGGTCGATGCTTCGAAACGGCGCAGCAGCACGTCACCGCGCTGCACGGCGGCGTCCAACGCCTGCTGAGGCGTTTTCTTGCCGGTCCATACGCCTTCCAGCTCCTCATCCACCACGCTGCGGATCTGCGGCATGTTGCCGAGGCGCAGGCCCTTGGTGAACGGCAACGGCGGCTTGTTCAGCATCTGGCGAGTGGCGACGTCGGCGCCCGGGTTCTTGTCGTAGAAGCCCTGCTGCTTGGTCAGATCGTAAGCCGCGGTGGTGATCGGCAGATAACCGGTCTTCTGGTGCCATTCGGCGGCGATTTCTGGCTGCGCCAGGTACTGCAGGAACTCGGCCACGCCCTTGTAGGTGGCGGCGTCTTTGCCGTTCATCACCCACAGGCTGGCCCCGCCGATGATGGCGTTCTGCGGCGCGTTTTTCGCGTCGACGTCGTACGGCATCATGCCGACGCCGTAGTTGAATTTGGCGTAGTGCTTGATGTCCGCCAGCGAACCGGATGACGCGGTGGTGATGGCGCAGTCGCCGTTATAAAACTTCTCGGTGGATTCGTCTTTGCGGCCGAAGTAGGTGAAATCACCCTTCTTGTTCATCGCTTCGAGCAGCGCGATATGCTTGACCTGCAGCGGCTTGTTGAACTCCAGCTTGGCGTTGGTGCCGCCGAAACCGTTGTTTTCGCTGGCGAACGGCACGCCGTGCCAGGCGCTGAAGTTCTCCAGCTGGATCCAGCCCTGCCAACCGCTGGCGTAGCCGCACTTCATGCCGGCCTCACGCAGTTTGGCGGTATCCGCCGCCAGCTCCTGCCAAGTTTTCGGCGGCTGATCCGGGTTCAGGCCGGCCTTCTTGAAGGCGTCTTTATTGTAGTACAGCACCGGCGTGGAGCTGTTGAACGGCTGCGACAGCAGATGGCCGCTCTTGTTGTCGGTGTAATAGCCGGCTACCGTCGGCACGAACACCGACTCGTCGAAGTTGATGCCGGCCTCTTTAAACACTTCGTAGACCGGTTTGATGGCCTTGCTGGCCATCATGGTGGCGGTGCCCACCTCGTAAACCTGCAGGATCGCCGGCGCCTTGCCGGAGCGGTAAGCGGCGATGCCCGCCGCCAGGCTCTGTTCGTAGTTGCCTTTGTAAACCGGCACAATCTTGACGTCGCTGTGCGACTGGTTGAAGCGATCCGCCAGGGAGTCCACTTCCTTACCCAGTTCGCCTTCCATCGAATGCCAGAACGGGATCTCGGTCGCCGCCAGCGCCTGAGTGCTGACCGCCAGGGTCAATGCGACGCACAGCGTGGTTTTGCGAATAGCGTAGGTGAGCATGCCTAACTCCTGAAAAAAGCTGGTGTAAAAGCGCGTGAGCGAAAAGAATCAGTTTTTTGTTCGGAAGCTAACATGCCATGCGCGGATGACAGAAAAATAACTAAAAAGTGACAGCCATGTGACAGGAGAGTGAAGTGAAGATGGCAGTTTGATGTCGGCGGCGGGCATACGCTCCGCCGCCGCGGGGATTACAGCGAACGGCGCAGGCGCGCCACCGCTTCCTGCATTTGTTGCTCGGTGGCGGTGGCGAACGACAGGCGGAAGGTCGAACGATCCGGGTTGTCGGAGAAGAAGTATTCCCCCGGCACGAACACCACGCCCTGCTGCATCGTGGTATTCAGCCATTCGGTGGCGTTGAACGGCTGGCGGAAACGCGCCCACAGGAACATGCCGCCCTTCGGCTTATCGAAGGTGATGTAGTCGCCCAGCTCCTGCTCCACCAATCCGGCCAGGATCTCGCCCTTCTGTTTGTAGGCGGCGCGGATCTTGTCGATCTGCGCCGGCAGTCGATCCAGGCCGAGGTAGCATTCGACGATGCTCTGCGACAGCGCGCTGGCGTGCAGATCCGCCGCCTGCTTGATGATCGCCACTTTATGCAGCAGGAACGGCGACAGGATCGCCCAGCCCAACCGCAGACCCGGCGCCAGGATCTTGGAGAAGGTCGAGGTATAAATGATGTGGTCGGTGTTGCCCAGCACCCGCTGCGACACCTGATGCAGCGTCGGGTGACGCTCTTCGGTGAAACGCAGCTCGCCGTACGGATCGTCTTCGATGATCAGGAAGTTATGTTCAGCGGCCAGTTTCACCAGCAGTTCGCGGCGCGCGGCGCTCAGGGTGATGCCGCTGGGGTTGCCGAAGTTCGGCACCACGTACACGCCCTTGATGCGCTGGGTTTTCAGCAGCTCGGCCAGCTCTTCCACCACCATACCGTCGCTGTCTGACGAGACCGACATGATGTTGGCTTCCGCCAGCTCCAGCGTTTGCAGCGCCGCCAGGTAGGTCGGGCGCTCCACCACGAACACGTCGCCGGGGTTGACGATGGCGCGCATCACCAAATCCAATGCCTGCTGCGAGCCGGCGGTGACCATCACCTCTTCCGCACCAGCGGTGACGCCGCGCTCGGCGCACAGCGCGCAAATGCGCTCACGCAGCAGCGGGCTGCCCTCGGTCAGGCCATACTGGAACGCGCTTTTCGGCTGTTCGGTGATCGCCTGCTGGGTGGCGATGCTCAATCCTTCGAAATCGAACAGCGCATCAGAGGGGATGCCGCCCGCCAGCGAAATGACGTGTTCCATCTTGCTGTGTTTAAGCAATTCACGGATGGCCGAACTTTTTACGTTAACGATGCGCTGCGCGAGTAACCCTTCTGTCTTCATTTCTTCTTCTCGTACCTGATTATTTTAATTCGTAGGGGAGCGGATTAACCGCCCAGATACGCCGACCTCACTGCTTCGTTGGCTAACAATGCAGCCCCCGTATCTTCCAACACCACGCGGCCGTTTTCCAGCACATAACCGCGGTCCGCCAATTTCAGCGCCTGATTGGCGTTTTGCTCCACCAGGAAGATGGTCATGCCCTCTTCCCGCAGCTGCTGAATGATGTCGAAGATCTGCTGGATGATGATCGGCGCCAGCCCGAGCGAGGGCTCGTCGAGCAGCAGCAGCTTCGGCTGGCTCATCAGCGCGCGGCCGATGGCCAACATCTGCTGTTCGCCGCCGGACATGGTGCCGGCGCGCTGGCTTCGGCGCTCCAGCAGGCGCGGGAACAGAGTGAACACCCGTTCGATGCGCTGTTGATACTGCCGGCGATCGGCGAAGAAGCCGCCCATCGCCAGGTTTTCTTCCACCGTCATGCGCGAGAAGACGCGCCGCCCTTCCGGCACGATCGCCACCGCTTCGCGCATGATGCGCGAGGTTTGCCACTGGGTGATGTCCTGACCCTGGAAGACGATGCTGCCTTCGCTGGCGCGCGGCTCGCCGCACAGAGTGCCGAGCAGCGTGGTTTTACCGGCGCCGTTGGCGCCGATTAACGTCACGATTTCACCCTGGCTTATCGTGAGGCTGACCTGATGCAGCGCCTGAATTTTGCCGTAGTGGGCGGATACCTGATTGAATGACAACATATTATTCTTCGCCCAAATAAGCCCGGATCACGTCCGGGTTGTTGCGGATCTCCGCCGGTGTGCCCTGCGCCAGCGGCGTGCCCTGATTCACCACGTAAATGCGGTCGGAGATGCCCATCACCAGCTTCATGTCGTGCTCGATCAGCAGCACCGATACCTTATGCCGATCGCGCAGCTCGACGATCAGGTGGTCCAGCTCGTCGGTCTCTTTCGGGTTGAGGCCGGCGGCCGGTTCGTCCAGCATCAGCAGCTCCGGCCGGGTCACCATGCAGCGGGCGATCTCCAGCCGCCGCTGCTGCCCGTAGGCCAGGTTGCCCGCCGAACGGTTGGCCATCTCCAGCAGGCCGACGCGCTCCAGCCACTCCGCCGCGTGCGTCAGCGCTTCGGCTTCGGCGCGGCGGAAGGCCGGGGTTTTCAGCAACCCGGCAAACACGCCGCTTTTCAGGTGCTGATGCTGCGCCACCAGCAGGTTTTCGATCACCGTCATTTCACGGAACAGCCGCACGTGCTGGAAGGTGCGCACCACGCCCATGCGGGCGATGGCCTGCCCCGCCAGCCCTTCCAGGTGGCGATCGCGCAATTTGATGGTGCCGCCGGTCGGGCGGTAAAAACCGGTCAGGCAGTTGAACACCGTGGTCTTACCGGCGCCGTTGGGGCCGATCAGCGACACGATTTCGCCTTCGTTCAGCGTCAACGCCACGTTGTTGACCGCCAGCAGCCCGCCGAAACGCATCGACAGGCCCTCCACCTGCAGTAAAGGTTGAACGCTCATGCCTGCTCCCCCTTGCCCGCGTGAATATCCGCCGCCTGCAGCTTCAGCTGCGGCCGTTTCATCGGCAGCAGCCCCTGCGGCCGCCAAATCATCATCAACACCATCAGCGCACCCAGCAGCAACATGCTGTATTCATTCAGATCGCGCATCAGTTCGCGCGACACCACCAGCAGGATCGCCGCCAGAATGACCGCGAACTGCGAGCCCATGCCCCCCAGTACGACGATCGCCAACACGAAGGCCGATTCGACGAAGGTGAAAGATTCCGGGCTGACGAAGCCCTGGCGCGCGGCGAACAGCGTGCCGGCAAACCCGGCGAAAGCGGCGCTGATGGTAAAGGCGGTCAGCTTGATGCGCGTCGGGCTGAGGCCCAGCGAGCGGCAGGCGATCTCGTCTTCGCGCAGCGCTTCCCAGGCGCGCCCGAGCGGCATGCGCAGCAGGCGGTTGATGACGAACAGCGTCAGCACCACCAGCAGCAGCGCCACCAGATACAGGAATATGATGCGATCGCTCGGATCGTATTTCAGGCCGAAGAAGTTATGGAAGGTATCCCAACCGCCGTCGCGCACGCTGCGGTTGAACTCCAGGCCGAAAAAGGTCGGTTTCGGGATCTGGCTGATGCCGTTCGGCCCGCCGGTGATCTCGGTATTGTTCAGTAGCAGGATGCGCACGATCTCACCGAAGCCGAGCGTCACGATCGCCAGATAGTCGCCGCGCAGCCGCAGCACCGGGAAACCGAGCAGGAAGCCGAAGGCGGCGGTGACGATGCCCGCCAGCGGCAGGCTCTCCCAGAAGCCGAGGCCGTAATAGTGATTCAGCAGCGCGTAGGTGTAAGCGCCGATGGCGTAGAAACCGCCGTAGCCGAGCACCAGCAAACCGGACAAGCCCACCACCACGTTGAGGCCGAGGCCCAGCATCACGTAGATCAGCGTCAGGGTGGCGATATCCACCGTGCCGCGCGACACCAGGAACGGCCAGGCGACCGCCGCGACGATGAGCAGAGCCGCCAGCAGCTTTTGCCGCGGCGTGGTGCCGTCGAAGCTCGGCAGCACGAACGCCGGGCCGGAGACTTTTTTCAATCCCTGTTGCAGCAGCGGGCGCAACAGCTGGAAGAAAAAGACGATGACGCAGCCGATGCCGATCCACATCCAGCGCACTTCCGCCGCGCCGTGCACCACCAGCTTGGTGCCGTCCAGGCTAAGCTGCATGCCCATCAGGAACGACGCCATCACGAACAGCACCGCCGTGGCGATCAGCGCATTGAGCAGATTGAGTTTCATACTTTCTCAACCTCCGGACGCCCGAGGATGCCGGTCGGCATGATCAGCAGCACCACGATCAGCAACGCGAACGACACCACGTCTTTGTATTCGGTGCTGAGATAGGCGGAGGTCAGCGCTTCCGCCACGCCCAGCACCAGGCCGCCGATCATCGCGCCGGGAATGCTGCCGATGCCGCCCAGGACCGCGGCGGTGAAGGCTTTCATGCCGGCCATAAAGCCGATGTAAGGGTTGATGACGCCGTAGAACTGGCCGAGCAACACCCCGGCCACCGCCGCCATCACCGCCCCGATGACGAAGGTCAGCGAGATCACCCGGTCAGTGTTGATGCCCAGCAGGCTGGCCATCTTCAGGTCTTCCGCACAGGCGCGGCAGGCGCGGCCCATGCGTGAATAGCGGATAAACAGCGTCAGCGCCAGCATCGCCAGGAAGGTCACGAGCCAGATGGTCAGCTGCATGGTGCTGATGGTGGCGGCGAAGCCATTGCTTTCCCCCAGCACCCACTGGCCGGTCACCAGGCTGGGCAGCGCCAGATCGCGTGAGCCCTGCGTCAGGCTGACGTAGTTTTGCAGGAATATCGACATGCCGATGGCTGAGATCAGCGCAATCAGGCGCTTGGAGTTGCGCACCGGCTTGTAGGCCACCCGCTCGATGCTCCAGCCGTAGGCGCTGGCGATGACGATCGAGACCAGAAACGCGGCGCCGATCAGCAACCAGCCGACGTCGATGCCGAGCATCATCAGGGCGGCGATCACGATAAAGGAGACATAGCTGCCGATCATGTACACCTCGCCGTGGGCGAAGTTGATCATGCCGATGATGCCGTAAACCATGGTGTAACCGATGGCGATCAATGCATAGGTGCTGCCCAACGTTAAGCCGTTGAACATCTGCTGCAGAAAATAGAGGAGTTGCTCTGACATACTCTGAACCCTTGGCTGCGAAACCCGCCGGCGGAGAACCGGCGGGTAAAGGGAGACGGGGCCGGCAAGCCGACCCGCCGGGCGCAGCGAGCCGCGCCCCACCCTAATCATTATGGCTTATTTGATCGGTGTGGACGTGCCGTTGGCATGCCACTCGAACACGCCGAACTCGAAGCCTTTCAGATCGCCCTTGTCATCCCAGCTCAGCGGCCCCATCACGGTCTCCACCGGCTTGCCGGTTTTCAGATCCTTGACGATGTCCGCCGGCTCCTGGCTGCCGCTGCGCTCCATGCCGGTGGTCAGCGACTGCAGCGCGGCATAGGTGGTCCAGACGAACGGGCCGGTCGGATCCAGCTTCTTGGCTTTCAACGCATCGACGATCGGCTGGTTGGCAGGCACCTGATCGTAGCGTTTCGGCAACGTCACCAGCATGCCTTCCGAAGCGGCTCCGGCGATGTTGGACAGCGAGGAGTTGCCCACGCCTTCCGGCCCCATGAAGCGGGTGGTCAACCCGGCCTGCTTGGCCTGGCGCAGGATCTGGCCCATTTCCGGGTAGTAACCGCCGAAATACACGAAGTCGATATTCTCTTTCTTCAGGCGCGCCACCAGGGTGGAGAAGTCTTTGTCGCCGGCGGTGATGCCTTCGAACATCGCCACTTCGGTGCCCTGTTTTTTCAGGCTGTCGCGCACCGAGCGCGCCAGGCCTTCGCCATATTGCTGCTTGTCGTGCACCACGGCGATGCGCTTCGGCTTGATGTCGCTGAGGATGTATTTGGCGGCGGTCGGGCCCTGATCCGAGTCCAGGCCGGTGGTGCGCATGATCATCTTGTAGCCGCGGGTGGTCAGATCGGCGTTGGTGGCCGCCGGGGTAATCATGATCACGCCTTCGTCTTCATAAATATCGGACGCCGGCTGGGTGGAAGAGGAGCACAGGTGGCCGATCACGTAGCGAATGCCGTCGTTGATCACCTTATTGGCGACCGCAACCGCCTGTTTCGGGTCGCAGGCGTCGTCGTATTCCACGCCGACCAGCTTGTCGCCCTTGATGCCGCCCTTGGCGTTGATGTCGGCAATCGCCTGGCGCGCGCCGGTAAACTCCATGTCGCCATACTGCGCGACCGGACCGGACATCGCCCCGACGATCGCCACCTTGATGTCTTTCGCCATGGCCGCCTGGCTCATGGCCATCGCAATACAACCCGCCAGTAGTGCCTTACCTGTTGTTAATTTCATCCGCAAATCCCCATCTGTCGTTGTGAACGTACCTGTTGTGTTTGCCTGCACCGGATCGTTATTGACCGCTTTTGTTATAAGTAATAATGATTTAGGCGCTTTGTTGGCATTATTTTCTAATAAGACTTTATTTTTCATGCCATTAAACAGGAATTTTCTTCTGCAAATCAACTTCATCAGGCAGAAACAAGCGGTGTAAACAGGATAAAATTCGAATTAAATCTGCGCTCTTTACCTTGAGGCGTAGTGCGTTGTGCTGGATAACAATCCGTTTACTAACTATTTACTCGGAAAATGCCCCGTGCAAAAAACATATTGCACAGTAATCGTACAGAAAAACTTACACAACGCTCTGCACAAGATCTATTACACTGTCGGCATCATTTAGCTGCGCGGAAATTCTGCATGAAACTGACCATCGAGCGCCTGACCGCGCTGTCCCCGCAAGACCTTATCGACCTCGGTAAAATTTGGCCGCACCAGCAGCCGGAACAGTGGCAGAGCTGGCTGAGCGACGGCAAGGCGCTGTTCGCCGCCCGCTTCAACGAGCGGCTGCTGGGGGCGGTGAAAATCGCGCTGCAGGACGACCGCGCCGAGCTGCAGGACCTGCTGGTACGCGAAGTGACGCGCCGCCGCGGCGTCGGTCTTTACCTGGTACAGGATGCGCAGCGTCAGCTGCCGCAGATCGCCCACTGGCAGCTGTCGACCGCCGGCCTGGCGCCGCGCGAACGCGGGGAAGTCGATAACTTCATGCGCGCCTGCGGCTTCGCACCGCAGGGCGATCTCTGGCAAAAATGAAACGCCGGCTGGCGGCGCTGATCTTGATTGCGCTGGGGCTGGCGGCCGCGCTCCTCGGGCGCCAGCAGGCGCTGCGCCTGGCCTCAGGCTGGGATCAGCAGGTTTATATCTGGCAGCGGGTCTGGACGCCGCAGCACGCCGATGCGCTGGCGCACAGCCGCGATCTGTTCAGTGGGCTGCGCGTGCTGGCGCTGCAGGTACATCCGCGCGAGGGCTGGCGGGAGATCCCGGCCGATCTCAGCCTGCTGCGGCAGGACGGCCGCCCGCTCTGGCTGGTGGCGCGCCTCGACGGCCAGCTGCCGCAGCTGGACCAAGAGGCCATTATCCAGCGCCTGCAGGCGCTCACCCAGCGCTGGCAGGCGGCCGGGCTGCCCGTCACCGGCGTCGAGATCGATCATGACGCCGCCACCGCCCGCCTGCCGGACTACCAACGCTTTCTGCAGCAACTGCGCCAACGGCTGCCCGCCGCTTTGCAGCTCGGCATCACCGCCCTGCCGGCCTGGATCGGCTCGCCCGACCTGTCCGGCGTATTGCAACAGGCCGACAGCTCCGTCCTGCAGGTACATGCGGTGCTCTCGCCGCAGCAGGGGCTGTTTGACGGCTCCTTGGCGCTGCGCTGGGTGCGGCAGTACGCCGCCGTCACACCGAAGCCGTTTCGCGTCGCGCTGCCGGCCTACGGCATGGCGCTGCTGGGGTTTGATGCGCAGGGCGCGCAGGTGGAGAGCGAGTCCTCGCTGCGCGTGGCGGGCAACGGCCGCGAGCTGACGGTTGCGCCGCAGCAGATCGCCGATTTTCTGCAGACGCTGGCGCAGCAAACGCCGCCCCGGCTGCGCGGCATTATCTGGTTCCGCTTGCCGCTGGCGGACGATCGGCGCGCCTGGTCGCTCACCACGCTGCGAGCGGTGATCGAACGGCAGCCGCTGAACGTCGACTGGCAGATAAAATTTAGGCCTCAGCCACAGCAAAACGGGCTGTATGATCTGATAATTCATAACAACGGGCCGGTGGACGCCCCGCTGCCGCAAGAGGTGGCCATCCGCGCCGACGACTGCCTGGCGGCGGACGCGGTCAGCAACTACCGGCTGGAATCCGCACCGCAGCGGCAACGCTTTATTCGCATCAGCGGCGATCAGCTGCGCGCCGGGCAATCCCGGCCGCTGGGCTGGCTACGCTGCCAACAACTGACGCCAGGAGGCACCCTTGTCACACCTTGATACGCGCGCGGCACGGAACACCCGCCGCCTTCTTCCGCTGGCCATGCTGATCGGCGCCGCGCTGCCGCTGAGCGGCTATGCTTGCGGCCCGGATTTCCCTAACCGGCTGCTGATCGACCGCAACGGCACCCTGCTGTATATGCCGGAGGGCAATTTCGCCTTCGAAGCCGGCCGGCTGGTGCCGGCGGATAAACAGCTGCCGCACTGGCAAGCCCCCCCGCCGCCGATGCCGCCGAAACCGATGCCGCAGTCGCCGGAAACGGTGGCGATCGGCAAAATGCGCGCCGCCAAAACGGTGGAAGAGGCTGACGCCGTCAATACGCAGGGGTTGTCCAACGCCGCACGCCTTTATCAACTGGGCGCCGTCGCTTTCGCCAGCCATGATCCGCGCGCCACAGACTATTTCCAGCAGGTGCTGAAGCTCCCGGCCGCCGAACAGGGCGACTGGGGGCTGCGGGCGCAGTATTCGCTTGGGCGGGTGTTGATGGCTGACCACGGTACGCCGGTGAATGAATCGGGTGAAGCGGCCCCCGCCGCCGAGCATCCGCCTAAAGCCGAACTTGAACAGGCGCTGGCGGCGTTCCAGCAGGTGATCGATCGGGTGAAAAGCGGCGCCGCCGATCCCGACCAGCTGGCGCTAAGCAGCCTCGGGCAGCAGGCGCGCATCCACCTGTGGCTGGGTGACGTCGCCCCCGCTGCCCACCTGTACGCACAGCAGGCGGCGCAGGGCGATCCGAGCGGCGGGCAGTCGCTGCAGTACGTCTCCAGCTACCTGGTCAATCCCGATCATCTGGAAACGCTGAAACAGATTATCGGCGATCCGTTGATCCAGCAGCTGGTGACCATTGAGCTGTTCGCCCGCAGCGGCAACCTGCAAATGGCGGATACCGACGGCAACGGCCGCTCTGCCCAGATCATCAGCCAGATACTGACGCTGCTGGACGGCACGGTGAAAAGCGGCTTCGCCGGCAGCGATCGGCTGGCGGCATTGGCCTACCGCTCCGGGCAGTACCCGATGGCGGCGAGCCTGCTGAAAAACGCCGGCGACGGTGGCCTGGCGTGGTGGCTGCGCGCCAAAATGGCGCTGCGCGACGGCGACGTGAAAGCCGCCACCGCCGCCTACGCCAAGGCGGCAAGCGCGTTCCCCGCCGACGAAAGCTGGGGCGAACAGCGCAACGCCGACTTCGTCGCGGAAACCATCGTCCCCGAGTGCCGGGTGGCCGGCGAACAGGCTATTCTGGCGCTGAACCGCGGCGACTATCTGCAGGCGATGGACCTGCTGTATCGCGGCAAGGCGATCTACTGGGCCGACGTGGCCGATGTGGCAGAGCGCGTGCTGACCGTCGATGAGTTGAAAGACTTTGTCGATAAGCACGCCCCGGCGCCGACGACGCCGCTCAAGCCGGTTAACCCGGACGACTACGGTGGCGGCCAGCAAATCACGCCGGAAGTGCAGCTGCGCGAACTGCTGGCGCGGCGCTTGATGCGCGCCGGGCGGGCCGCGGAAGCGCAGGCCTATTTCGATATCCCTAACTACCGGCAAGCGGCGCAGCAGTACGCCGATGAGCTGAAGGCCGCCAAGGACAAATCCGCCGCGCCGCTGGCGCGCGCGCAAGCTTACTATCGTGCGGCCAACCTGCTGCGCGCCCAGGGGCTGGAGTTTACCGGCTATGAGATGACGCCGGATTACGCCATCTATGGCGCCGGCTATTCCTATCTGGGGGATGCGTTCGATACTCGCGAGCTGAAGCATAAAAGCTGGATCGACAGCGCAGAAGCGGCGCGCGCCAAGGCGGCGCTGCCGGCGCAGGACAACCGTTTCCTGCACTATCGCTGGCAGGCGGTGGGGCTGGCGCAACAGGCGGCCGATCTGCTGCCGCCGAAGAGCCAGGCCTATGCCGCCGTGCTGTGTAACGCCGCCAGCTGGGTTATCAAGCGCGACGCCAAGACCGGCCGGGCGCTTTATCAACGCTACATTAACACCGGCACTCGCTACCCGTGGGCGGCGAAATTCGGCTACGACTGCCCGGCGCCGGACTTTACCGCCGTGGCGCCATAACGCCGAATTTCAGGCATGAAAAAGCCCGGCTTGCCGGGCTTTTTTTTCGAATATCGCATCGACTCAGGCTTCGATCGCCATTTTCAATTTCTTCATGGCGTTCTTTTCCAGCTGGCGCACGCGTTCGGCGGAAACGCCGTACTGATCGGCCAGCTCCTGCAGCGTCGACTTGTTGTCGTCGTCGAGCCAGCGGGCGCGGATGATATGCTGGCTGCGCTCGTCCAGACCTTCCAGCGCATAGGCCAGTTTGTCTGCGGCGTTGCTTTCCCAGTTATCTTCCTCAATGCCTTCAGCGAAGTCGGAGCTCTTGTCCTGCAGGTACAGCACCGGCGCCATCGACTGGCCATCGCGGGCCTCGTCGTCCGGAGTCGGATCGAACGTCATGTCCTGCGCCGCCATGCGAGATTCCATCTCGCGCACGTCTTTGCTGGTTACGCCCAGCTCGCGGGCCACCAGTTCCACTTCGTCCTGGTTGAACCAGCCCAAACGCTGTTTGGTTTTGCGCAGGTTAAAGAACAGCTTGCGCTGCGCTTTGGTGGTCGCCACTTTCACGATGCGCCAGTTGCGCAATACGTACTCGTGGATTTCCGCCTTAATCCAATGCACCGCAAAGGAAACCAGACGCACGCCGACTTCAGGGTTGAAGCGGCGAACGGCTTTCATCAGGCCGATATTGCCTTCCTGAATCAGATCCGCCTGTGGCAGACCATAGCCTGAATAGTTGCGGGCAATATGAGCGACAAAGCGCAGGTGAGACAGGATGAGCTGCTTAGCGGCATCCAGATCGCCCTGATAATGCAGCCGTTCAGCCAGCTCCCGCTCTTCCTCTGCCGTCAGCATCGGATAGGCGTTGGCTGCCCGGATATAGGCTTCCAAGCTACCTTGGGGTACTAAGGCTAAAGTTTGCATTTCTTTGGTCATTCAAACCCTCTCTATGAGAATACAAAATCATGCAGGTGATTATTACAGCGGGGAAATGATTGATTCTACGGCAGTTGCTGAAGCAAAAGCGGTTCCACACGCCGGGCACCTTAACATTTGCTGCAATTTTTGACCGTACTCCGCCCTAAAAGTTCACCCTTTTTTGCAAGCATTGTTGCTGACAATACGTGACGAGAGTGCAGGCCGATAGGGAATTTGTGCGCTAAGAAGAGAGGTGTTGTGCTGACTTCGCTTGAGGTCACTCTTCTCCCGCAACGCGATCAAAAGCAGCAGGAGAAGAGTATACCAAAAAAATCTTACTGTGGTGTAAATCGGCGTAAATGTTGCACCGTCGCCAGCCAGGCGGCGATCCAACCGATCATCGCGGAGATGATCAGCAGCAACAGCGCCTCGTCCCAGCCCAGCCCGTGCAGGGTGAAGGTGGTGCCGAACACCTTGGCTACCCCGGCGACTACCGACTCCAGCTGCCACACCAGCGCGCCGGACAGCACCAGCGACAGCAGCGCGCCGGCAAAGCCGAGCATCGCCCCGCCGTTAAGGAACGGCCGCAGGATAAAACCGTCGGTGGCGCCGATCAGCTTCATCACGTTGATGGTGTCGCGGCGACTGAAGATGCTCAGACGCACGCTGTTGCCGATCACCAGGAACACCGCCACGATCATCAGCACGCCGATGATCGCCGCGATCTGGCCCGCCAGCCCGGTCAGCGCCGCCAGGCGGGCAAACCAGCTGTCATCCATACGCACTTCTTCCACGCCCTGCACCGCCGCCACGCGATCGCGCAGGGTGTTGAGGGTATCCGAACTCTGGAAGCTCATCTTCGGCGTAACGATCGCCACCGCCGGCAACGGGTTCTCTTCCAGCATGTCCAACGCGCCGCCAAAGCCCGACCAGTTGCGGAACTCGCCGCGCGCTTCTTCACGCGACAGGTAATTCACCTTCTCCACGCCGGCTTCCGCCTTGATGGCGTCGAGCACTTTCAGCGCCGCGTCGTCGTCGAGCGATTTATCCAGGTAGACCGTCAGCTGCGGCGTCGGGTACCACTGGCTGGCCGCGGTGCTGACGTTTTTCCACACGATGTAGCACACGCTCGGCAGCGTCAGGGAGATGGCGATCACCATCACCGTCAACAGCGTCGCCAACGGCTGGCGCAGCATGTCTTTGATGGCGTTCATCCAAGCGTAACGCCACTGCTCGCGCCAGCCGCCGCGCAGCGCCTTGCTCTTGGCGGTTTTTGCGTTATTGGCCATGGTGAGCGCCCCCTTGCATGCGGCCCTGGCTCAGCGTCAGGATGCGGTAATTGCGGCGGGCGATAAGCCCGGTGTCGTGCGTCGCCATTAATACGGTGACGCCGACGCGGTTGAATTCTTCAAACAGGCGCAGAATGCCTTCCGACAGCGCGTCGTCCAGGTTGCCGGTCGGTTCATCCGCCAGCAACACCGCCGGCTTGTTCACCACCGCACGGGCGATGCCCACGCGCTGCTGCTCACCGCCGGACAGTTGAATCGGGAAGTTCTTCGCTTTATCCAGCAAACCGACCTTGTCCAGCGCGGCGGAGACGCGGCGGCGGATGTCTTCGGTACTGGCGCCGGCGATGATCAGCGGCATCGCCACGTTGTCATACACCGTGCGATCCAGCAGCAGGTGGTGATCCTGGAAGATCATGCCGATCTGCCGACGCAGGAACGGCACCTCGCGGTTTTTCAAACGACTGATGTCGTGGCCGCCAAACCAGATGTGGCCGGCGCTGGGCCGTTCGATACCACAAATCAGTTTCAGCAGGGTACTTTTCCCCGCGCCGGAATGGCCGGTCAGAAACGCCATTTCCGCCGGGCGCAGATGGAAATCGACCCCCTGCAGCGCTTGCCGTCCGCCCAGATAAGCTTTACTGACCTGTTCAAAGCGAATCATCCGTATTAATCCTCTCGGGCAAAAAGTGCCTCAATAAAATCGTCAGCCTTAAACGGCCGCAAATCTTCGATGCCTTCCCCGACGCCGATATAGCGAATCGGGATACCGAACTGATCGGCGATGGCGAAGATCACCCCGCCCTTGGCGGTACCGTCCAGTTTAGTCAGCGTGATGCCGGTTAAGCCCACGGCCTCATTAAATAATTTCGCCTGGCTGACCGCATTCTGGCCGGTGCTGGCATCGAGCGTCAGCATAACCTCATGGGGGGCCTGGTCGTCCAGTTTTTTCATGACGCGGACGATCTTCTTCAGCTCTTCCATCAGGTGCGATTTGTTCTGCAGACGGCCGGCTGTATCGGCGATCAAGACATCGATGCCGCGCGCCTTGGCGGCCTGCACCGCATCGAAGATCACCGAAGCGGAATCCGCCCCGGTATGCTGCGCCACCACCGGAATGCGGTTGCGTTCGCCCCACACCTGCAGCTGCTCCACCGCCGCGGCGCGGAAAGTATCCCCCGCCGCCAGCATCACCGACTTGCCTTCCGCCTGGAATTGGCGCGCCAGCTTGCCGATGGTGGTGGTTTTACCCACGCCGTTCACGCCAACCATCAGAATGACATACGGGGTTTTCCCGCTGACATCCAGCGGCTGATCGACCTTGGCCAGAATTTCGGACATTTCCTCCTTCAGCTTGCCGTACAGTGCTTCGGCGTCTTTCAGCTGCTTGCGGCTGGCGTGCTGGGTCAGGGAGGTGATGATCTTGCGCGTGGTCTCCACGCCGACATCGGCGATCAGCAGCTGTTCTTCCAACTCGTCGAACAGGTCGTCGTCGATCTTTTTACCGCGGAACAGCCCCATAAAGCCGGAGCCGAGGTTTTGCTTGGTTTTCAGCAGGCTGCGCTTCAGGCGAGCGAAGAAACCCTCTTTGGTCGGCCGCTCCTGCTCTTGCGCAGCGGCCAGCACCACAGGTTCAAGCGGCGCTTCTTCTTCCGGCTCCGATTCTGGTTCGACGACCGGCTCGGGCTCAGCGGCTGGCTCGGGCTCAACAACCGGCTCGGGCTCGACAACCGGCTCGGGTTCAACGACCGGCTCAGGCTCGACAACCGGCTCTGGCTCGACAACTGGCTCAGGTTCAACGACCGGCTCGGGTTCAACGACCGGCTCAGGTTCAACGACCGGCTCTGGCTCGACAACCGGCTCAGGCTCAACAACTGGCTCAGGTTCAACGGCCGGCTCTGGCTCGACGGCCGGCTCGGGCTCGACGACCGGCTCGGGTTCAACGACCGGCTCTGGCTCGACGACCGGCTCAGGTTCGACAACCGGCTCGGGCTCGACAACCGGCTCAGGCTCAACAACTGGCTCGGGTTCAACGACCGGCTCGGGTTCAACCACCGGCTCGGGCTCGACGACCGGCTGCTGCTGCGCCACTACCTGCTCGGTCACGCTGACAATCTCTTCGGCCAACGCTTGCGCCGTCGGGTGTTCGGCCGCCGCCGGCAGGTTTTCCGCGATGGGTTCGCCGGCCTGGCCGCTATCCCACTCTCCCGGGGTGTCGACGGAGGCGGCAGGTTCAGATTCCTGGGCGGGGAGCTTGTCATCCAGCTTGGCGGTGGCCGGTTCAGCCGGTGTCTCCGCGGCCTGAGGCTCCGCCTGCTCTACCGGCTGCTCAGGTTGCTGTTGCTCTTCTTCCTTTTCCTTCTGGCCAAACCCCAGCCAGGAGAAAAACCCACGTTTCTTATCTTTTGCCATGTTATGACTCTACTCCGTACCGAAGGCTCGCTTACCCTACATACCTGAAGGATATATGCTGACAATAATCCGCCGAGTCTATCACTTTCCCTCGCGCAGCAACACGCATCCGGCACGCTTTCCGGTGTGAAATCAGACAACAAAGTTTTACCGTTCCCCCCGAAGCCCGTCACCGGTAGAATAGGGGCAACTTTTCGTTAACCTCTACGGCTCCGCGCCGCAAAAGAAATCAAACAACGCTTATGACAAGACTCTCGCCACGGGCGGCGGCCAAAAAACCGCCCCAGGCCGCAGCCGGACAGATCCGCATCATCGGCGGCCAATGGCGCGGTCGCAAGCTTCCGGTGCCGAACAGCCCGGGGCTGCGCCCCACCACCGATCGGGTGCGCGAAACCCTGTTCAACTGGCTGGCGCCGGTGATTCAGGGCGCGCGCTGCCTGGACTGTTTCGCCGGCAGCGGCGCATTAGGGCTGGAAGCGCTGTCGCGCTACGCCGGCAGCGCCACGCTGTTGGAATTCGAACGGCCGGTGGCGCAGCAGCTGGAAAAAAATCTGGCGCTGCTGCAGGGCAAGGGGGTGGTTATCAACACCAACGCGCTGAGCTGGCTGGCGGGCGAGGGCCAACCGTTCGACGTGGTGTTCCTCGATCCGCCGTTTCGCAAAGGCCTGCTGGCGGAGACCGCCTTGCTGCTGGAGCAGCGTGGCTGGCTGGCCGACGAGGCCTGGATCTATGTAGAAGCCGAGGCGGAAAGCGCCGCGGCGGACGTGCCTGCCAGCTGGCAGCTGCACCGGGAGAAGGTCGCCGGCCAGGTGGCCTATCGCCTTTATATTCGTTCGCAAGAGAAAACCGACCATGCTGATTAATCTGGGCCGCCTGCTGATGCTGTGCGTGTGGGGCTTCCTGCTCTCTAACCTGTTCCATCCTTTTCCCAAGCCGCTGAAGTATTTCATCGACGTGGCGCTGTTCTTTATGGTGGTGATGCACGGCCTGCAGCTGGTGCTGTTGAAATCCACCCAGCCGAAGGATCAGCCAATCAGCTACTGGCAAGAAGCCAAGATCTTTATCTTTGGCGTGTTCGAGCTGCTGGCCTGGCAAAAGAAACAGCCGCCCATCAAGAAGAAATGACCGCTACGGCTGAACGCTGAAAGAGACGAAGCGCGTGCCCTGCATGTTCAACGTGCCCTGCGCGCCTTTTTCTATCGGGTTGTATTGCCACTGTTTCAGCCGAAGCGTGATGTCTTCACCGCCCTGGTTCGGGCTGAACACCACCTCGTAATACATCGGCTCATTGACCAGCGGTTCGCGCTGCGGCGCGCGGGTCCTGGCGACCGGGAAGCTGCGCTTGTCGCTCACCGTCACCTGCAGGCTGCGCATCGGCGCGCGATCGTTTTCCGCCTCCCGCTGGCGCTGTTTGAAGTAGCGTTGCGTGGCCAGCACGGCGATCAGCGCAATCACGGCGACAAAAAATAACGGTGGCTTGCTCATCGGTTTCCCATTTCCTTCACGGCCAAATCGGCGTAAACATAGCATTCTCAAGAAAGCATTGTCGATCGTCGGCAGGCTACCTACACTGAAATAAGAAGTGACATTGGTGACAGTTTGGAGCCGGTTGTTGCGGCTCCCTCATGCATAAGGAAGACATAAATGAGTTGGCCGTTCCTTGCCGTATTCTTTTCCGGTTGGCTGTTCGTCGACGCCTCATACCGTGGCCCGCGCTGGCAGCGCTGGGTGTTCAAACCCGTCACGCTGCTGCTGCTGTTGCTGTTGGCCTGGCAGGCGCCGGTGCTCGGCGCAGCAGGTTATCTGATCGTGCTCGGCCTGCTGGCGACGCTGATCGGCGACGCGCTGCTCCTGTTGCCGCGCGAGCGGGTGCTGTACGCCATCGGCGCCTTTTTCCTGTCCCATCTGCTGTATACCCTGAGCTTCGCCAGCCAGATGACGTTCAGCCTGTTCTGGCCGCTGCCGCTGGCGCTGCTGGCGATCGGCGCGTTGCTGCTGGCCACCCTTTGGACCCGGCTGGAAGAGATGCGCTGGCCGATCGTCACCTACGTGGCGATGACGCTGCTGATGGTCTGGCTGGCGGGCGAGCAATATTTCCTGCGCAGCACCGATTTCGGCTTCTCGCTGCTGACCGGCACCTCGCTGCTGCTGCTGGCCAACGTGGTTTGGCTGCTCAACCGCTACCGTTTCACCTTCCGCGCGGCGGACGCCATCGTGGCTTTCTGTTACTTCTCCGGCCACTTCCTGATCGTGCGTTCGCTCTACCTGTAACTCTCTGCCGCGGGTTCGGCGCGCCGAACCCGTTTTTCATTATCAAGCCAGCGCTTTCAACGTCAGGGCATCATCGGCGCCCAGCTGATTGCGATACAGATCGCCGTCGCGCGAGAAGAACGCCAGCGTGCTGCCATCCGCCCGCAGCAGGGCGATGCCGTCCGGCGCCGGGCGCCAGCCCACCACCTCGGCCGCAAACACGCTTTGCAGACAACGTTGCCGATCCACCAGCTGATAGCCGTTGGTCTCGCTTTGTTCATTCGCCAGAAATTCGATTTGGCATTGCCGCTCGCTGTCGGCAACCTGCCATTGCCCCTCCAGCGACTGCGCGGTCGGCAGCGCCAGGCTGCCGGCCATAACCGCACTCGTCACCATCATGCCGCCCGCCGCCAAAGCGGTGCGCGTTAAAGTACCTTTCATACCGGGCTCCCGCATCACGCCCGGCCGAGACTGCGCCGGGCGTTCCGTTGCTGTGTTACACGATAAAGTCAGTGGCGACGTCAACCTGGCCGACGATTTTCACCAGGAAGTCCGGCGCCTGATGGCCACCGATATTCACCGACAAATCGGTCACGTTGTTGGAAGCGTTGTAGCTGAGCAGCGCTTCGCCGGCCGTGCCGCTGAAGTGATCGACGAAGTGAATGAAATCGCTGCTCTGCGCCTCTTTGTTGAAGAACGACAGGTCAATTTTGTCGATCCCTTTCTGGAAGTCGCGGATCCAGTCTGAAGCGCCCGGTGCGGAATCGCCGGCGGCAGAGAACACGAAGATGTCTTTGCCGGCACCGCCCCACAGCTCATCCGCCCCGCCGCCGCCGAACAGCACGTCGTTACCCGCGCCGCCTTTCAGCACGTTGTTGGCCGCGTTGCCGACGATCACGTCGTTGCCGGAACCGCCAATGGCGTTCTCGATGGTCACACCGGCAGCGATCGAGACGTTGCCCTTCAGGCCGCCCACGTCGGAGAACGATTTCTCGTTCAGGTTGATGCGCTGGTTAGCGGTGTAACCGGAGAAGTCGAAGGTATCGTTACCGCCCGCATCCCAGGCCGCAAAGATCACTTTCTGCGAGTTGCTGGTGGTGCTGAGGAAGTCGCGACCGGTGTTGGAGTTAAAACCGTACACGGTGTCGCCGGTGCGGGTCGACAGGTTGGCGCCATACAGATGCTGAATGGCGGCAATGTCATCCAGCAGCGGAGCCGCGGCATAGTGGCCGCCGTTGTCGCCACCGGTGTTGGTTTCACTCCAGTAGCTCATCAGGCTGAACTGGCGGGTATCCTCCGCATAGGTGACGTCGCGATAGGTCGGGTTACCCTCACCGGCGTTGTAGTCGCCCGGGTGGCTCAGGCCCAGCGCATGGCCAATCTCATGGGTGAACGTCTGACGGCCGTAGTCTTCGGTCGCCGGATGCTTCACGTTGGATTGGTTGACGTTGTACCAGGTCTGGCCGCCCAGATCCTGGCCCTGCCAAATGGTGTTCGGCAGGAAGGCGTAGGCCTGGGTGCCGTAATCATAGTGGCCGGGACGATCCTGGCTGTAGTTGCCGAAGGTGATGTTGGCCTTTTGTCCGGCCGCCACTTCGGTGAAGGTGATATTGGCGACGTCCGCCCAGGACTGCAGCGACAGCTTAGCCTGCTGCTGCTGTTCCGCGCTGAACTTGCTCAGCCCGGTGTCGCCGGCGACGTTGGTGGAAGAGAACTTATAGTCCGGGAAGGAGAAGGTTAATTTGACCGGCTGGCCAAATACCTTGTAACCGTTCCAGGTTTGGTTCTCACGGGTAATAAACAGCCCAGCTTGCTCGTTAGAAAATGAATCCTTGCCATTAATCTGAATCCCGTTGCCCCGCTCATGATAATGCAGCAGGTCGTCTACAGCATCGTAGCCGGTTGTCGCGGCCGCAAGGCTGGATTCAGTAATTTCAATTGCCTTTTTAGTAGATTGCATTGGTTCGATTCCACTCATTACCTGATTGATATCAATCAGACAGATAGACATAACCTCCCCGTAAGCCACGGTTAATGAACCTCAGGCCTGCTGGAAGGGGCTTATGCGCCGTTGCCGGCAGTGTGTTAGGTAGAATTAATGCATATATATCAGCAAATAAGATCACCATTAAAAATGGTAATCGATTCCAATTATAGGCAGGGTCGCAAAACTGCACATAAAATAATCAACCATTTATTATCGCAACGAAAGTTTGTTATGCTGCTTTTCTGGCTTCTTTACAAAACAAATGAAACTTGATGAGGAGAAGTTGGCACCAAACTTCAATAACAATGCGGCCTGCAGACTCAAGCGAATCATGCTGGCTTTCCCCAGGGTAAAAGGTAAATTTTGCTAAAGCGTTATAGATTAATAACTCTTTATTATTAGGTCGGGCGATTTTTTAGTTTCTATAGGAATATTATTTTCTTATTTAAACTATCGGCGGCGAGCCTGTTTCCCCAAATAGGGAATAAGAAAAGCCGATAGATTAAAATTCGCATTATTCATTATTGAATGAATCCCCCTTTCTACGCTTAAACGCCGTTAGCAATAATTCTCATCCGGCGCTTGACTCTGGAGTGGACTCCAGGGTGTAGAGTCAGTTGAGCAAACCCGTTTAACAGCCCGAAGGGGGACGTTATGCACAATCAGCAAAACCATAATCATCAGGAACATCACCACGCCGAAGGCGGATGCGGCTGCAACCACAGCCACAGCAAAACGCAGCATGGCTGCAGCAGCGAACCGAAAAACGCCGCCGCGCAGGCCGAACAGGCCCACCATCATCACGATCATGGCGATAGCGGCTGCTGCGCCGCCACGCCCGACGATCCGGACGAGGAAAGCGACAGGCTGGGCGCCGCTCCCCCTTCCGGCAGCCAACGTTTCAGCTGGAAAGTCACCGGTATGGACTGCCCCAGCTGCGCCAAGAAAATCGAAAATGCCGTCACCGCACTCCCCGGCGTCGACAGCGCGCGCGTGTTGTTCGCCACCGAAAAGCTGGTGGTCGACGCACAGTCCGATATCAGCCTGCGGATCCAGGACGCGGTCGCCCAGGCCGGCTTTACCCTGCTCGGCACTCAGAACGCCAAAGCCGCCGCGCCGAAAACCTCACGCTTCGGCGAATTCGCACCGCTGCTGCTGTTAACTACCCTGATGGTCGTCAGTTGGGTGCTGGATCGGGTTAACCCGGAGCTGGGGCGCATCGCCTTTATCGCCACCACGCTGGTCGGATTGGCGCCGGTCGCCGCCAAGGCGCTGCGTTTGATCCGCTCCGGTACGCCATTCGCCATCGAAACGCTGATGAGCGTGGCGGCCATCGGCGCGCTGTTCATCGGCGCCACCGCCGAAGCGGCGATGGTGCTGCTGCTGTTTATGGTCGGCGAACTGCTGGAATCCTACGCCGCCAACCGCGCGCGACGCGGCGTGACGGCGCTGATGGAGCTGGTGCCGGAAGACGCGCTGCTGCTGCAAGGCACGGAACGCAAACGCGTGCCGGTCGCCAGCCTGCGCCCTGGCGACGTGATTGAAATCGCGCCCGGCGGGCGCCTGCCGGCCGACGCCGAGCTGCTCAATCCGTTCGCCAGCTTCGACGAAAGCGCCCTGACCGGCGAATCGGTGCCGGTCGAGCGCCAGCAGGGCGAGAAAGTGGCCGCAGGCAGTCTGTCCGTCGATCAGGCGGCGCAGATGAAGGTGATCTCCGAGCCCGGCAAAAACGCCATCGACCGCATTCTGCAGCTGATTGAAGAGGCCGAAGAGCGCCGCGCGCCGATCGAACGCTTCCTCGACCGGTTCAGCCGTTATTACACCCCGGCCATTATGCTGCTGGCCGTCGCGGTGATCCTGCTGCCGCCGCTGCTGTTCTCGCAGCCGTGGGATACCTGGATCTATCGCGGCCTGACGCTGCTGCTGATCGGCTGTCCGTGCGCGCTGGTGATCTCGACCCCGGCGGCCATTACATCCGGGCTGGCGGCCGCCACGCGGCGCGGCGCGCTGATTAAAGGCGGTGCGGCGCTGGAACAGCTGGGCCAGATACAAACCATCGCCTTCGATAAAACCGGCACCCTGACCGAAGGCAAGCCGACGGTGACCGACGTGCTGCCGATCGGCGCGCTCACCGAACAGCGGCTGCTGCAGCTTGCCGCCGCGGTGGAGGCCGGTTCACATCACCCGCTGGCGCAGGCGATCATCAACCGCGCCGCCGAAAGCGGGGCCGAGTTGCCGCTGGCGCAGGCGCGCCGCGCGCTGGCCGGCGTCGGCGTTGAAGGGATCGTGGACGGCAAGAGCGTGCTGATCAGCGCGCCGGGCAAGCTGGCGCCGGGCCTGCTCGCCGTTCAATGGCAGAGCAAGGTAGACAAGCTGGAAAACGCCGGTAAAACGGCGGTGGTGGTGCTGGAAGACGGCGCGCCCATCGGCTTGCTGGCGCTGCGCGACACGCTGCGCAGCGACGCCAAACAGGCGATAGCCGAACTGAACGCGCTGGGTATTCGCGGCGTGATGCTGACCGGCGACAACCCGCGCGCCGCCGCGGCGATCGCCGGCGAGCTGGGCCTCGACTATCGCGCTAGTCTGTTGCCGGAAGATAAGGTCAACGCGGTCACCGAGCTGAGCGAACTGCGTCCGACGGCGATGATCGGCGACGGCATCAACGACGCCCCGGCGATGAAAGCCTCCAGCATCGGCATAGCCATGGGCAGCGGCACCGACGTGGCATTGGAAACCGCCGACGCCGCCCTGACCCACAACCGGCTGCTGGGCGTCGCGGAGATGATCCGCATCTCGCGCGCCACCCACGCCAATATCCGGCAAAACATCACCATCGCGCTGGGATTGAAAGGGGTCTTCCTGATCACCAGCCTGCTGGGGCTGACCGGTTTGTGGCTGGCGGTGCTGGCCGACTCCGGCGCCACCGCGCTGGTCACCGCCAACGCGCTGCGGCTGTTGAAAAAGCGCCAATAACGCGGCGCCAGGCCGGGTTCCTCAATGGGAACCCGGCATTATCGATTGCAGCGGCAATATTAAGGATATTGTCGGCGCGTATGTAAAACCCGCAACGCCCGGATGTGAGTTTCCAGCACCTGGTAAACCAGGAGATAATGGGGATGTAGGGGGATTTCATGCGTGCCGTCCACTCTGCCGCGCCGGAAAATTCGAGGATGTCTGCCGGCGGGAATGACGGCCTCCATGATGAGAACCTTCATTTTTCTGGCCGCCAGAGGGTTATCATTGGCGATGAATCCCACAATCTCCGCCAGATCCTGACGTGCGGCTCGAGTCCATTCGATGTTGAGCATTATGCCTGCTTCGCTTTGATCCTGGCTTCTGCAGCAGCGATAACAGCATCCATTTCAGCCATCACGTCATCATGAGGAATGCCGGGCCGCGGCTCATCCATGGCTTCCTGAACTCTTTCAAGAAACCAGCGCTCATAGCCCTGTGTACGTTCCTCATTTTCCATCTTGGCAACCGTAGGCAGTAGTAAAATACTCATCGTTTGTCCCCTTCGAACGCTCCCCGATCGCAGGGAGCTTATCTCACGAGGCGATTAAAAACTATACACCTTTACGTAACAGATAACGGTATGGCGCCTGCTCGGTCTCCTGCGCCACCAGCGTATGCTCCATAAAGCGGCAGAACCCCGGAATATCGCGGGTGGTGGCCGGATCGTCGGCGATAATCAGCAGCGTTTCGCCGTTGTCCATATGGCGCACGGTTTTGCGCACCATCATCACCGGTTCCGGGCAACGCAGGCCCAGCGCGTCGAGCGTCTGGTCTGCCTGGGCAAATAAGTCAGTCATGCAATTTTTCTCGTTCAAAACGATCGGCGAACGCTCGCCGCATCTCATTAGCGCCTAGTTTACGCCGGTAGTTTTTCTGCGCAAGATGCGTTAACGTTTGCGTTAAATTTAACCATTGCATTGGTTGCGCAAACGCGTATCATGCCGCCGCGCAGCGTTTTTTGCTGTTTTGACAAGACACACTGGGTTCCCTCACCCCACTGCTAAAAAGGCTACAATATGTATTCGTTTACCGCACAGCAGCGCTTCACGGCGTTGGTCTGGCTTTCGCTGTTTCATATCGCCATCATTACCTCCAGCAACTACCTGGTGCAGCTGCCGATCACCGTTTTCGGCTTCCATACCACCTGGGGCGCCTTTACCTTCCCGTTTATCTTCCTCGCGACCGATCTGACCGTGCGCATCTTCGGCGCGCCGCTGGCGCGGCGGATTATCCTGGCGGTGATGGTGCCGGCGCTGTTCATCTCCTACGTGATCTCCACCGTCACCTATCAGGGAGAATGGCAGGGCTTCGCGGCGCTGGGCAGTTTTAACCTGTTCGTGGCGCGTATCGCCGTCGCCAGCTTTATGGCCTACGTGCTCGGCCAGATCCTCGACGTTCACGTCTTCAATCGCCTGCGCCAACGCAGCGCCTGGTGGGTGGCGCCGGCGGCGGCGATGTTCTTCGGCAATATCAGCGATACGCTGGCGTTCTTCTTCATCGCCTTCTACAAGAGCAGCGATCCCTTCATGGCCAACAACTGGGTGGAGATCGCGCTGGTGGATTACAGCTTCAAGGTGATGATCTGCCTGCTGTTCTTCCTGCCGATGTACGGCGTGTTGCTGAACATGCTGCTCAAACGCATCGCGGCGCGCAGCGGCAGCCTGCAGCCGGGCTGAGCCGTGTTATTCTGGGCGGCCCTATCCTTTGGAGGCCGCCCATGATCCCAATCGTCCGCACCGCCACGCTCGAAGAAATCCACCGCCTTTACCAACGCATCCCCGAATTCGGCGGCCAGCATAGCCTGGCCGATCTGCAGCGGCGCATCGGCGGTGCCCCCGCCAGCCTATTGATCGCCGACATCGACGGCCAGCCGGCCGGTTTCAAACTCGGTTATCAACAGCGGGAAACGGTGTTTTACAGCTGGCTGGGCGGCGTGCTGCCGGCATTTCGTCGCCACGGCGTGGCGCAGGCCTTGTTGGCCGAACAGGAGCGCTGGGCGCGGGCGCAGGGCTATCGCCGGCTGACGGTCAAAACCCGTAACCGGTTCCGCGCCATGCTGACGATGCTGCTCGCCCACCACTATCAGATTGTTCAGCTGGAAAAGAAAGGCGAAGTGGCTGATTATCGGCTATTACTGGAGAAAAACTTGTGACAACATCTGCCTTGCATTTCAGCCTGGAATAGGTTGCGATACGACAGTGAATCCCTACCGGAAAGGAAGAAGGAAGCCCGATGCGTAAAGTAGCGAAATTGATGGGTATCAGCCTGCTGGCGCTTGGCCTCGCGGCCTGCGACGGCGACACCAAAGACACCAAGGCAGCGTCTGACGGCGCGGCGGCCAGCGCGCCGGCCGGGCAGCAGGTCAGCCTGCTGGACGGTAAACTGGCGTTCACCCTGCCGGTCGGCATGGCGGATCAGAGCGGCAAGCTGGGCAACCAGGCCAACAACATGCATGTTTACGCAGACAGCACCGGCCAGCGCGCGGTGATCGTGATCCTGGGCGACAAGACCGCCGACAGCCTGGAGACCCTGGCCAAGCGCCTGGAGAATACCCAGCGCGCGCGTGACGCCAACCTGCAGGTGATCACCAACAAGGCGCTCGACGTCAACGGCGTGCCGCTGCGTCAGCTGGACAGCATCATCACCAGCGGCGGCGAAAAAGCCTATTCCTCCGTCCTGATCGGCTCGCTGAACAACAACATGCTGACCATTCAGGTGACGCTGCCGGCGGACAATCAGCAGCAGGCGCAGGCCGAAGCCGAAGGCATCATCTCCACCCTGAAGCTGAAGCAGTAATCCCACAGAGGGCCGGCTTGCCGGCCCTCTCGTTTTTATACCAGCGCCTGCGCAAGCAGGGTGATCGGATGCTCGCAGCGCTTGCTGGTGGACATTTCTATCTGCCATTTGCAGGTCTCGCAGTCGGTCACTACCAGATCCACTCCGCTCTCTTCGATCTGCCGGAACAGCGGCGCGCCGATGCCTTGCGAGGTGGCGTAGTTCTCCGATTTGAACCCGTAGGTGCCGGCGATGCCGCAGCACTGCGAATCCAGCACCACCAGCTCCAGCCCCGGTATCTGCCGCAGCAGCTCCAGGGTGTAGGCGGTCCAGCCCATCTTCTCCATATGGCAAGGCGTGTGATAAGCCACCCGCAGCGGCGTGCGCTTCAGCGGCAGGCTGCGCCCCTGATTGATCAGGCGATAGAGATAGCGCGTCGCCAGCTCCACCCGATCGCGCACCGGGGTGGTGTCCACGTCCAGCAGATGAGGATATTCGTCGCGCAGGGTGAAGGTGCAGCTCGATGAGGTCGCCACCACCGGAATGCCGCGCTCAAGCACCGCTTCATGCAGCGACTCGGCGTTAACCCTGGCCTGCTTTTTGGCCTGCTCGATAAACCCGTTGGCGATCAGCGGCACGCCGCAGCATTTCTCGCGTTTCAGCAGCTGCACGCCGATATCCAGCGCGTTGAATACCCGGATCAAATCCTTGCCCAGCTGCGGATGGTTATAGTTGACGAAGCAGCCGTGGAAAAACGCCACCTGCTCGGCATAGCGCCGCTGAGCCTGCGCCTGTTGCCGGTACCAGCGGCGGAAGGTGCCGAACGAGTATTTCGGCAGTTCGCGACGGTGATCGATCTTCAGCGCCTTGTCCAACAGCTTGCGCACCGGTTTCAGCCCGGTGGCGGCGTTGACGATCGGCGCGAACGGCGTCGACAGCGAGCCCATGATATCGGTGTGGCTGAGGATGGCGTCGCGCAGCGTCGGCTTGCTCTGGGCGAAGTCGGCGCGGGCGCGCTGAATGATATCGCCGATTTTGACGTCGGACGGGCAGGCCACTTCACAACGTTTGCAGTTGGTGCAGTATTTCAAGGCTTCGTCGTACAGCGCCGGATCTTTCAGCCGCAGCCGCTCGCCGTCCGGCCCCGCCTGTTTCGGCCCCGGATAGAGCGGGTTCACTTTGGCGACCGGGCAATAGGTGGTGCAGACGGTGCATTTGATGCAGCTTTCAAAGCTGTGGTCCTGATGCAGGCTCATGCGTTTTCCTCCGCGGCGATCTGCTGCGCGACGTGCAGCGCACCGATCAATGACACGCCGGCGCCGCAGCCTTGCTGCAGCGGATCGTAGCCGCCGGCGACCGCGCCGATGGCGTACAGATTGTCGAACGGCATGCCCTGCTTCATCGCCCGCAGCCTGCCGTCGGTGCGCACGCCAAACTGCAAATAAGGCTGCGGCGCGAACAGCTCGCGCCGGCTCCAGTCGGCGCGATCCGCGCGGCTGTGTACGTCCAGCCCGAAGATCGGCTCGCGCACCCCGTCGAAATCCGCCACCAGCCCGTTGCTGAAGAAGCTGCCGCTGGCCAACACCACCTGCTGCGCCCGCAGCGGAATATCACCGTGGTTGCGGGTATACAGGCCCGTGACGCGGCCGGCTTCGCACTCGGCGCGCAGCACGCTGTCGCCGGGCATGAAAACGCCGCCCAGCTGTTGAAAACGCCGCCGCAGCGCCTGATGCAAGCGCATGCCGGGCACCGAAGGCGGCAGCGTCGGCAGCAGCCGGACCGGCTTGCCGACCGCATCCTGCAGCACCGCCAGCGACGCATCGTCCTCCAATCCCAAACAGGCCGGCAGGAAGAGCGCGTCGGCTGCCCCCGCCAACCGCCGCAGTTCCTCGGCCATTGGCGGCAGACTTTCCATCAAATCCAGCACCCGGGCGATGTTTACCGCGCGGAACTCGCTGGGGTTATTGCGCAATCTGTCCAGCGCCGGCATGTGCAGATAGGCCACCTCCGTCTCTACGCCGAGCTCCCGGCTCAGAGAGTCGGCGGCCATCTGCGGCTGGAAATCGAGGAAGCCTTCGATGCCGATCACCGCAATGCGCCGCCACGGCAGTTGGCCGGTCAGCGGCAGCGTCGGGATCGCCTGCGGGCTGAGCCAGGTGGCGCGGCGCGTGCCGAGCGGCGTAATGCGCAGATGGTTGTTGGCGCCCTCGCCCTGCAGGTTCAGCCCGCAGCGCTCCAACAGCCGCTGCGCGGCGGCGGACAGCGCCGCCACCCGGCCGGGCCCGATCAGGGCATACGGATGCTGCGGCGCCTGCTGCGCCAGCTGCGGCAACGCCGCCAGCGGCATTTCGACCGGCGTGCCGTCCGGCAATCTCGCCAGCAGGTCGAGCGAGCCGGAGGAGAAGTAGAGCGCGCTCTGGCCGGAACTGACCACCGCACAGCGCTTGCCCTGTTCGGCCACGGCAATGGCGCAGCTCAGGCCCGCCAGGCCGCCGCCAATCACCACTACGTCAAATCGCATCATCCGCCTCCTGCTCCTTGTCGGCCTGGGCCTCAAGCCCGCATAGCCCCTGGTAAACCCAGCTGGTAAATTCACTCTCGCGCAGCGCATCGCCCCAGGCGATCGGCCGTACGCCTTTCCACCGTTCGTTGAGGAACTGCGACAGCTGCGCGATGGACTGCTGCGGCGTGCTGACGTTAAAGTGCGTCAACAGCCCGGCGGCGCGGCAGGCACAGAGTTCGCCCTGGCAGGTGCCCATGCCGACGCGGGTGCGGCGGCGCAGATCCACCAGGTTATTGACGGTCAGCGAGTTGACCGCATAACGCACTTCCCCGGCGGTCACCGCCTCGCATTCGCACACCAGGCTGGTGTCGAGCCGATCGGCCGCCGGCACCTGGCTGGCGCGATCGCCGTGGCGGTAAATTGCCGAGCCGCGAATGCTGGCGGGCAGAGAAACCACGCTGCGCACCGTCTCCTCCGCCGACTGGCGGGAGCCGGGCAACGCATCCTGCGCGGTGGTGCACGGGCGGTTTACGCCAAGCTTTTCGCACACCTTGTCGGTGGCCCACTCCGCCATCAGGCGGTAGGTCATCAGCTTGCCGCCGGTGATGGTGATAAACCCTTCCAGCCCGTCGCGGGCGGCGTGATCGAGCAGCACGATGCCGCGGCTGACGTTGCGCCCGCTGGGGTCGTCGTCGCTGGCCACCAGCGGCCGTACCCCGGCGTAGGCGCGCAGAATGCGGGTCTGCGCCAGGGTGGGCGCCAACAGCGCCCCCTCGCGGATCAGAATGTCCACTTCCTGCGGGGTCACCAGCATGTTGTCAATTTGGTCGTAGTCGATATGGGTCGAGGTGGTGCCGATCAGCGAGATGGTGTCGCCCGGCACCAGGATGTCGGCGTCCGCCGGTTTGCGGCAGCGGTTGATCACCATGTTGTTGATGCGGTGGCCGAGGATCAGCAGCGCCCCCTTGGCCGGGAACATGCGGATGCGCAAATCGGCGTATTCGGCGATCTGCTGGCCCCAGATGCCAGCGGCGTTGACCACCACCGGCGCATGCAGCGCATAGCGCCGCTGATTCTGATGGTCGTAAACACGCACGCCCGTCACCCGATCGCCGCTGCGCAACAATCCCACCACCTGGTGATAGGTCAGGATCTGCGCGCCATGTTCGCGCGCGTCCAACATGTTGGCGGCGGTCAGCCGGAAGGGATCGACGGTGCCGTCCGGCACGCGCACCGCGCCGATCAGCGCCGGGTTAGCCGCCGGCTCCAGCCGCAGCGCCAGCTGCGGGTCGATCGCTTCGGCGTTGATGTCGGCCTGGCGACAGGCGGCGATAAACTGTTGCTGATAGTCCAGCGAGTCCTGCGGCAGGGTGATGAACAGCCCATCGGTGCGCTCGATACAGTGATGAGCGATACGTTTCAGGATGCGGTTTTCTTCGATGCACTCGCGCGCCGACTCGCCGTCGGTCACCGCATAGCGCGCGCCGCTGTGCAGCAAACCGTGGTTGCGGCCGGTGGCGCCGGTGGCGATGTCGTGGCGCTCCAGCAAAATGCAGCGCAAGCCGCGCCGCGCGCAGTCGCGGGCGATGCCTGCGCCGGTGGCGCCGCCGCCGATGATGATCACATCCGTTTCGCCGCCGTCAAAATAGCTGCTCATGTCGCTCCCTCAGGATCGGTAGTTATGAGCCTATTGAGCCACGGTTATAAGGGTCTTTGTTTGATAAGGAACAAGAACGAACATCAAACGAAATAAAAATGTCCACAAAAAACCATCAATGTGATCATAATCACGATTTTTGGACGTTTTTCTATTTCATAACGTTAACGAATCGCTCAAAATCCGCCGTGGTTTCATAAAAGTGTAACAATTGCGCCATTCGTCACAGCGACACCAGGCGTATTTGACGACAATGGCGCTCGTTATGGAACACAAAAACACCACATTCGATATCCGCTCAATCATCAAATGAACGTAAAAGGTCATATTGATGTGATAACAGATAAAGCCATCGGAGGCGCTCATGTTGAGTATTTTTAAGCCGGCCGCACACATCGCCCGTGTGCCGAGCGATAAGGTAGACCCGCTCTACCGTAAGCTGCGCTGGCAAATTTTCCTGGGGATCTTCTTCGGTTACGCCGCTTACTATCTGGTGCGTAAGAACTTCACCCTGGCCATGCCTTACCTGATCGAACAAGGCTTCAGCCGCGGTGACCTCGGCTTCGCGCTGTCGGGCATTTCCATCGCCTACGGCTTCTCCAAATTCATCATGGGTTCGGTCTCCGACCGTTCCAACCCGCGAGTGTTCCTGCCTGCCGGCCTGATCCTGGCGGCGGCGGTGATGTTGTTCATGGGCTTCGTGCCGTGGGCCACCTCCAGCATCGCCATCATGTTCGTCCTGCTGTTCCTGTGCGGCTGGTTCCAGGGCATGGGTTGGCCGCCGTGCGGCCGCACCATGGTGCACTGGTGGTCGCAGAAAGAACGCGGCGGCATCGTCTCCATCTGGAACTGCGCCCACAACGTGGGTGGCGGCCTGCCACCGCTGCTGTTCCTGCTGGGTATGGCCTGGTTCAACGACTGGCACGCGGCGCTGTACATGCCGGCCTTCGGCGCCATCCTGGTGGCCCTGATCGCCTTCGGCCTGATGCGCGACACCCCGCAATCCTGCGGCCTGCCGCCGATTGAAGAGTACAAAAACGACTACCCGGACGACTACAGCGAAAAAGACGAAGAAGAGCTGACCGCCAAGCAGATCTTCATGCAGTACATCCTGCCGAACAAGCTGCTGTGGTACATCGCGGTCGCCAACGTGTTCGTCTATCTGCTGCGTTACGGCATTCTGGACTGGTCGCCGACCTACCTGAAAGAAGTGAAGCACTTCGCGCTGGACAAGTCTTCCTGGGCCTACTTCCTGTATGAATACGCCGGTATCCCGGGCACCCTGCTGTGCGGCTGGATGTCGGACAAAGTGTTCAAAGGCAACCGCGGCGCCACCGGCGTGTTCTTCATGACGCTGGTGACCATCGCCACCGTGGTGTTCTGGATGAACCCGCCGGGCAACCCGACCGTGGACATGATCTGTATGCTGGTCATCGGCTTCCTGATCTACGGCCCGGTGATGCTGATCGGCCTGCACGCGCTGGAGCTGGCGCCGAAGAAAGCCGCCGGCACCGCCGCGGGCTTCACCGGCCTGTTCGGCTACCTGGGCGGCTCGGTCGCGGCCAGCGCCATCGTCGGCTACACCGTAGACTTCTTCGGTTGGGACGGCGGCTTCATGGTGATGATCGGCGGCGGCGTGCTGGCGGTTATCCTGCTGCTGCTGACCATGCTGAACGAAAAGAAACACCACGCGGAAATCGCTGCCGGCAAGCGCGGCTAACCGTCACACGACTTTTGCATGATTTAAAGGCCGCCCTGCGGCCTTTTTACTACCCTGCCCCCAACAACACGGAGAAAACGGAATGCGGACTCAAGTCAAAGCCCTGCTGACAGGGATCATTCTCGCTACCTCAATGGTCAGCGCCGCGCAGGCGGCGGACAAAGTGGTGATCGCCCACCGCGGCGCCAGCGGCTACCTGCCGGAACACACCCTGCCGGCGAAGGCGATGGCCTACGCGCAGGGCGCCGATTACCTCGAACAAGATCTGGTGATGACCAAAGACAACGAGCTGGTGGTGCTGCACGACCATTACCTCGATCGCGTCACCGACGTCGCCGAACGCTTCCCGGACCGCGCGCGCAAGGACGGCCGTTATTACGCCATCGACTTTACGCTGGCGGAGATCAAATCGCTGAAGTTCACCGAAGGCTTTGAAATCGAAAACGGCAAGAAGGTGCAGGGCTACCCTGGCCGCTTCCCGATGGGCAAATCCGACTTCCGCGTACACACCTTCCAGGAAGAGATCGAGTTCGTGCAGGGTCTGAACCATTCGACCGGCAAGAACATCGGCATCTACCCTGAAATCAAGGCGCCGTGGTTCCACAAACAGGAAGGCAAGGACATCTCCAGCAAAGTGCTGGCGGTGCTCAAGCAATACGGCTACACCGGCAAAAACGACAACGTCTACCTGCAGTGCTTCGACGCCAACGAGCTCAAACGCATCAAGAACGAGCTGGAGCCGAAGCTGGGCATGGATCTGAAGCTGGTGCAGCTGATCGCCTATAACGACTGGCAGGAAACCTACGAGCAGAAAGCCGACGGCAAGTGGGTAGAGTACGACTACGACTGGATGTTCAAGCCGGGCGCGATGCAGAAAATCGCTCAGTATGCCGACGGCATCGGGCCGGACTACCACATGCTGGTGGTGGCGGATAAATCCAAGCCGGGCCACATCGTGCTGACCGACATGGTGAAAGAAGCGCACGCCAGCAAGCTGGCGGTGCATCCGTTTACCATCCGCGCCGATGCGCTGCCGAAGTACGTGACCGACGTGAACCAGCTGTATGACGTGATTTACAACCAGGCCGGCGTCGACGGCGTGTTCACCGACTTCCCGGACAAGGGCGTGCAGTTCCTGCAGAAGCAGGGCCAGCACAAGTAATGCCAAGGGCGCCGCAAGGCGCCCTTGTTATTTCCGAGAAACGCCCGGGTTATGTCAGAGGAACATCTTGCGCAGGTAGTGCGGCACCGCGTTATCGACGTTGGAGCCGATCACTTCCAGCTCCGGCAACATATCCTTCAAGCGCTGATGCGCGTCGCGCATGATGCAGCCCTTGCCGGCCATCGACAGCATCTCCAGATCGTTCATGCCGTCGCCGAAGGCGATGCACTCTTGCAGCGTATAGCCGATGATCTTGGCCACTTCTTCCAGCGCATGCCCTTTCGACACGCCGCCCGCCATCACTTCCAGGCAGGTCGGGAACGAGAAGCTGACGTTGACCCGATCGCCCCAGCGCGCGTTGATGGCGTCTTCCACCTGCAGCAGCCGCTCGTGATCTTCGCAGGTGAAGTAAACCTTGCAGACGCCGTCGGTTTCCAGCAGGCCCGGTTCGAACAGCTGATATTTGAACACCGACTCCTGGAAGAATTCTTCCTGCTCCGGGCTTTCGCGGTTGGTAAACCAATCGTCGTTGCGGTAGACGTTGGTGGTGATCTCCGGATCGTCGTGCAGCATGCCGTACAGATCGCGGGCGATATCCTCGTCCAGGTTGTGGCTGAAAATCAGCTCGCCGGCGGTGTTGTGCACCCGCGCGCCGTTGGAGGTGATCATAAAGGCGCTGATCTCCAGGCTGTCGCGGATCTGCGCCACGTCGATATGGTGGCGGCCGGTGGCGAATACGAAATGCACGCCGCGCTGGGTCAGCAACTTCAGCGTTTCTTTGGCGTACGGCGACAGGGTATGGTCGGGAGACAGCAGCGTGCCATCTAAATCGGAAGCGACGACGTGATACATAGCGTTATGTTCTAACCTCTGATGGAGTTGTCGGCGGCAGCGCGCCGCCTAAGTGTTGAGCAAAGAAGCGCAGGATTGCGTTCAGTGCTTCGGCGCGCATCGCGTCCCGCTCGAACAGGATCTCATGGCGTGCGCCGTTGATAACCCACGGAAGCCGCCCTTCGCAAGGGCGCCCCGCGTCTGACAGAGCCTGACAAAAAGCCTGGTGCGAACGGTTGTCGACGACTCGTTCTTCACCGGCTTGCAAAAGCAACAGCGGCGTTGTGATCGCCCCGGCCCGAGCGATAATCTGCCGGCCGGCGCGGATGCTCTCCCTCACCCAATGGTAGGTCGGCCCGCCCACCTGCAGCTCGGGGTAATCGGCGTAATAGCGCAGGCTGCGCCGGTAGCGTTCGCGGCTGTGGGTCAACACGTTGACCACATACGGCAGCGGCCGCCACTGGCCGGTGCCCACCGCGTAATAGTCGCGGATCGCCGGGCGGCTCTCCGCCCAGTCGAGAATGCGGTCGGCCAGCCAATCCGGCATCGGCAACTGGATGCCGAACATCGGCGCGCAAAACGCCGCCGCGTCGAACGCCTGCGGCCGGCGCTGCAGGAACTGCGCCAGGATCGCGCCGCCCATCGAATGCGCCAGCGCGAAGCGCTGCCGATAACCGCGCGATTCGACCTCGCGCTGCCAAAGCTGCTCGAAATCGTCCACGTAGTCGGCGAAGTTTACCACATGACCGCGGTGCGTATCCGCCAGTAAACGGCCGGAGCGCCCCTGGCCGCGATGATCGACGATCACCACGTCGTAACCGCAGTGGAACAGATCGTAGGCCACCTCGGGGTATTTCACGTAGCTTTCGATGCGGCCGGGGCTGACCACCACCACCCGCTGATGTCGCGCGGAGCGAAAACGTACAAAGCGGATCGGCACGCCGTCCACGCCGCTGAACTCGCCCTCTTCCCGCAGCCGCCAGAAGTCCAGCAGCGGCCCGGTGGCGAAGGCAGCGAACTGCGTTTCACGCGTTAACCAGTCATCGGAGCTGAGAGTGAACGAGGTCATCGAGAGCGTTTTCCCTGTGGGGCCGGCGGAAAATGTGACCGCTGGCACAAGAAATCATACTAGCGTATTGTGATTCAATTCTGACAAAAAACGGCGCCGCCTCGGCGCATTGTGGCACAAAACGACACTTTCAGGGAGCCGAAGAACCATGACCTTGGACTGGTGGTTAACCTATCTGCTGACCACGCTTATCCTCAGCCTGTCCCCCGGCTCAGGCGCCATCAACACCATGAGCACCGGCATCAGCCACGGCTATCGCGGCGCCGCCGCGTCGATCGCCGGGCTACAGGTCGGGCTGAGCGCGCACATCGTGCTGGTAGGCATCGGCCTCGGTGCGCTGATTTCTCAATCGCTGCTGGCGTTCGAGCTGCTGAAATGGCTGGGCGCCGCCTACCTGGTGTGGCTCGGCATCCAGCAATGGCGCGCCGCCGGGGCGCTGGATCTGCATGCGCTGGCGGGCAGCATGCCGCGCCGCCGTCTGTTCCGCCGCGCGGTGCTGGTCAACCTGACCAACCCGAAAAGCATCGTGTTCCTCGCCGCGCTGTTCCCGCAGTTCATTTTGCCCAATCAGCCGCAGGCCGAGCAGTATCTGGTGCTCGGCGTCACCACCGTGGTGGTGGATATTCTGGTGATGATCGGTTACGCCACCCTGGCGACGCGCATCGCCGGCTGGCTGAGAACGCCGCGCCAAATGCAGCTGCTCAACCGGCTGTTCGGCTCGCTGTTCATTCTGGTGGCGGGGCTGCTGGCGACCGCCCGCAAGGCCTGAAAAAAAGGCCGGGCATCGCTGCTCGGCCTTGGGCATGTCACTGCCGGTCAGCGGGTAAAGATCAGGTGTAACCCGAAGCCGGTGAACAGCACGCCCGCCACCCCGTCGATCCACTTGGCCAACCGCTGGTAGCCGCGGCGCATCGCCGGCAGCGCGAACACCACCGCCACCAGGCTGAACCAGACGAAGGTCTCGGCGACGATCAGCAGGAACAGTCCCCAGCGTGCCCCGGCGCCGACGCTGTCGCCGACGAACAGCGAGAACACGCTGCCGAAATAGATCACCGCCTTCGGGTTGGACAGATTGGTCAGGAAGCCGCGAATAAAGCTGCGCCCGGCCTTCGGCAACGCTACTTGGGCCTCCGCCGCCGGCTGCGCTTGCTGCGCCCGCGCGGAACGCAGCAATTGCCACCCCATCCAGCACAGGTAAATGCCGCCGCCGACCATGATTATCTGATGCAGCCAGGCCATCTTCTGCAGGATCAGATGCAGCCCCATCAACGCCACGCCGGCCCATACCACGATGCCGAGAGAAATGCCGACCACGCCCATCATCGCCTCGCGGCGCGAGCGGCTGGCGGCGGTTTGCGACACGAAAAAGAAGTCCGGCCCCGGGCTCATCAGCGCAATCAGATGCACCAGCGCCACGGTGAGAAACAGCATCAGCATGATTTATTGCCCTCAGTCTTCATCATTGTCGAGATGGTCGCGGATCATCGCCATAAAGGGCGCGCCGAAACGCTCCAGTTTGCGCTGGCCGACGCCGTTGACGCTCAGCAGATCGCCGGCCTTGATCGGCATCTGTTCGGCCATTTCCAGCAGCGTGGCGTCGTTGAACACCACGTAGGGCGGAATGTTTTCTTCATCGGCGATCGATTTGCGCAGTTTGCGCAGCTTGGCGAACAGCTTGCGATCGTAATTGCCGCCGTAGGATTTTTGGTTGGCGCTGCCGCGCGACTTCAGGCTCTGGATACGCGGCACCGCCAGCTGCAGCGCCACTTCGCCGCGCAACACCGGGCGCGCCGCCTCGGTCAATTGCAGCGCCGAGTGCATGGCGATGTTCTGGGTGATAAAGCCCAGGTGGATCAGCTGGCGCAGCACGCTGGTCCAGTGTTCGGTGGTTTGATCGCGGCCGATGCCGTACACCGGCAGCTTATCGTGGCCGTATTCGCGAATGCGCTGGTTGTTGGAGCCGCGCAGCACTTCCACGATGTACCCCAGGCCGAAGCGCTGGCCGACGCGGTACACGCAGGACAGCGCCTTGCGCGCATCCTCCAGCCCGTCATAGCGCTTGGGCGGATCGAGGCAGATATCGCAGTTGCCGCAGTTCTCGTGCTTGCCTTCGCCGAAGTAGTTGAGCAGCACCAGGCGGCGGCAGGTTTGCGCCTCGGCGAACGCGCCCATGGCGTTCAGCTTGTGGCGCTCGATGTCCAACTGCTGCCCGGCGGGTTTTTCCTCCAGACAGCGGCGCAGCCAGGCCATGTCGGCCGGATCGTACAGCAGGATGGCTTCGGCCGGCAGGCCGTCGCGCCCGGCGCGGCCGGTCTCCTGATAATAGGATTCGATATTGCGCGGGATGTCGAAATGCACCACGAAGCGCACGTTGGGTTTGTTGATGCCCATGCCGAAGGCGACGGTGGCCACCACCACCTGCAGATCGTCACGCTGGAACGCTTCCTGCACCTGCGCGCGGCGATCGTTGTCCAGCCCGGCGTGGTAGGCGCCGACGCTCAGCCCGCGGCTCTGCAGACGCGCGGCGGTGTCTTCCACCTTGGCGCGGCTGTTGCAATAGATAATGCCGCTCTTGCCGCGCTGATCCTGCACGAAGCGCCACAGCTGATCGAGCGGCTTGAATTTTTCCACCAGCGTGTAGCGGATGTTCGGCCGGTCAAAGCTGCTAACCTGTACCAGCGGATCCTGCAACGACAGCAGGCGCACGATATCGCCGCGGGTGGACTCGTCGGCGGTGGCGGTCAGCGCCATCACCGGCATCGACGGGAAGCGCTGTTTCAGCTGACCCAGCGCGCGATATTCCGGCCGGAAGTCATGGCCCCACTGCGAAATACAGTGCGCCTCATCCACCGCCAGCATCGCCGGCGGGCAGTGGTCGAGCAGGTTGAGGAAGCTTTCCATCATCAGCCGTTCCGGCGCGATGTACAGCATCTTGATGGTGCCGTTGCGGCAGCCGGCCATGACGTCCAGCTGCTCCTCGCGGGTTTGCGTCGAGTTGTAGCAGGCGGCGGAAACGCCGTAGGCCAACAGTTGGTCGACCTGGTCCTTCATCAGCGAGATCAGCGGGGAAACCACCAGGGTCAGGCCGTCCATCACCAGCGCCGGGATTTGGTAACACAGCGACTTGCCGCCGCCGGTCGGCATCACCACCAGGCAATCCTGCCCGCCGATCGCGGCGTTGATAATCGTTTGTTGGCCCGGACGGAATTGCTGGTAGCCGAAGGTATCGCGCAATACCTGCTCGGCCAGCAACTCTCTGTTAATCACTGCTGCGGTTGACACACACTTCCCCATTTTTTCATCGGTACACACCCACCGGGTATGATTACATAATATCGTTCAGCATGACACCAACGCCCACCCGTGTCTGCCGGAAGTTATAGTCGATCAGCGATTCGCCGTAGCCGCTGAACACCTGGGTATAGAATCGCACGTTGCGGGTGATCGGATAGCTCCAGCCCAGTTCCGCGCCGCCGTAACCGCTGTTCCAGTTGTAGTGGCTGTCGACGCTGAACACGCTGTCGCCCCAGGCGTAACCGACCTTCAGCCGGTAGTATCCCATGTATTTGGTGATGTCCGGGTTGTCGTCGTTGCTCGAGCTCTCCGAGAAGCGGAACCAGGGCTTGAGATCCACCTGCCAGTTGCCGTTTTGCGCCATCAGCCGCGCATAGCCGCGATTCCAGCTGCGCGACGTCGGGTCCGAGCGGCCGTTGGATTGATGGTTAACGCCGATTTCAACATCGCGCAGCGTCCAACCGGCAAAGCGGTAATCGGTCGCCCACCCCACGAACAGCTGCGGCTCGTAGTTGGTCTCGCGGAACGGCGAAGACTCGCCGCGGTTGGACAATTGCCACCAGGAGCGCTGAGTATAAGACGCGCCGAGCACCGAGTTGTCGCCGGCAATGCCCCGCCACAGCGGAAACGCCAGGCTAAGCTGGTATTTCACCTCGTCCTTGCGCGCCTTGTCGGCCCAGTTGTATGTCTTGATGGCCTCTTGGTTGATATCGCTGGTGTCGGTGTACAGCAGATAATTGGGATCGTAAGGGTACAGCGTGAACGGATTATCGTGCTCCTGCAGCAGGTTGGCGATAATGCTGCCGCGCACCGCCGGCTTATCGTGAATCTGCTGCTCTTTGGCTTCCGCAGCCAATGCCAGCGCCGGCATCAGCAGCGTGGCGGAAACGATCCCTGACAAAATGCGCATAACCTCTCCTCACTCCAACGAAAAAGGGCAATCCCGGAAAAAATCAGGCCATTTTACACACAAAGGAGGCTTTACCGCAGCGCAGGCCGGTTTTATTGGAATAGTCTGGAAAGCAACAAAGGTTAAGCATAAAATCAACATTCCATTAACCTGGACTGACCAGTTAGCTCCCTTAAAACGCAAAAGAAAAACGGAAACCCGCTATGTCGACCACACCACTGACCCTGGAAGCCGCCCGCCGCAAGATCGGCGAAATCTTTGTCTACCACATGCCGTTCAACCGCGAGCTTGGCCTGGAGCTGCGCCGCTTCGACGATGATTACGTCGAGCTGAGCTTCACCAACCAGCGCAAGCTGGTGGGCAACGCCGCACAGGAAATTCTGCACGGCGGCGTGATCGCCGCGGTGCTCGACGTCGCCGCCGGGCTGGCCTGCGCCGGCGGGGTGCTGACGCGCATGGAGCCGCTGATCGAAGAAGAGATCGCCGCCAAACTGTCGCGTATGGGCACCATCGATCTGCGCGTCGACTACCTGCGCCCCGGCCGCGGCGAACACTTCGTCGCCTCCGCCAGCGTGCTGCGCAGCGGCAATAAGGTCGCCGTCGCGCGCGTAGAACTGCATAACCACGACGGCCTGCATATCGCGACCGCGACCGCCACCTATCTGGTCGGCTGATGATTGTGTGCGGTGGGCGTCTTCAGTACACTCACCGCATCTTACGTTCCCCACCGAGTGACGTCATGGACGCAAAGCAAACGCGTCAGGGCATTTTCTTCGCCCTGGCCGCCTATTTTATGTGGGGCATCGCCCCGGCCTATTTCAAACTGATTCAGCAAGTATCCGCGGACGAGATCCTTACCCACCGGATCATCTGGTCGTTTTTCTTCATGCTGGCGCTGATCACGCTGGGCCGCAACTGGCCGAAAGTGCGCGCCGCCTGCCAAAATCGCAAACGGCTGCTGCTGCTGGCGGTCACCGCGCTGTTGATCGGCGGCAACTGGCTGCTGTTCATCTGGGCGGTGAACAACCACCATATGCTGGAAGCCAGCCTGGGTTACTTCATCAACCCGCTGGTTAACGTGCTGTTGGGGATGCTGTTTCTCGGCGAGCGCTTTCGCCGCATGCAGTGGGTGGCGGTGGCGCTGGCGTTCACCGGGGTGCTGGTGCAGCTCTGGCAGTTCGGTTCGTTGCCGATCATCGGTCTGGGGCTGGCGTTCAGCTTCGCCTTCTACGGCCTGCTGCGCAAGAAAATCGCCATCGACGCCCAGACCGGCATGCTGATCGAAACGCTGTGGCTGCTGCCGGTGGCGGCGGCCTATCTGTTCCTGTTCGCCGACAGCCCCACCAGCCACCTGAGCGCCAACCCGTGGTCGCTGAACCTGCTGCTGGTCGCCGCCGGCATCGTCACCACCGTGCCGCTGCTGTGCTTCACCGCGGCGGCCACCCGGCTGCGCCTGTCGACGCTCGGTTTCTTCCAGTATCTCGGCCCGACGCTGATGTTCCTGCTGGCGATCACCTTCTACGGCGAAACCGTCGGCCAGGACAAACTGGTGACCTTCGGCTTTATCTGGGCGGCGCTGATCCTGTTCACCCTCGACGCGCTCTACACCCAGCGCAAGCTGCGCTGAGCCCGGCGCCGCCGGGTTACAGCCAGTTCTTGCGCTTGAAGTACAGGTAAGGAGCCAGACCGGCCAGGATCATCAAGGTGATGGCGCCCGGGTAGCCGAACGACCATTTCAGCTCCGGCATGAATTCGAAGTTCATGCCGTAGCTGGAGGCCACCAGCGTCGGCGGCAGGAACACCACCGACACCACCGAGAAGATCTTGATGATGCGGTTCTGTTCGATGTTGATGAAGCCCATCGCCGCCTGCATCAGGAAGTTCACCTTCTGGAACAGCGATTCGTTGTGCGGCAGCAGGGATTCGATGTCGCGCAGCACTTCACGCGCCTGCTCCAGCTGGCCGGTCGGCAAACGCGCCTTGCGCACCAGGAAGTTGAGCGCGCGCTGGGTATCCATCAGACACAAACGCACCTTCCAGCCGATATCTTCCAGCTCCGCCAGCGTCGATAGCGCGGCGTCGTATTCATCGCCCTGATGCCCTTCCATGATCACCCGGCTGAGCTGTTCCAGATCGCTGTAGATGTTCTCTATCTCGTCCGCCAGCTGTTCAATCTTGGTTTCGAACAGATCCAGCAGCAGTTCGTAGGCGTTGCCTTCGAGCATGGTCTGGTTGCGGGCGCGCATGCGGTACAGGCGAAACGCCGGCAATTCACGCTCGCGCAGGGTATACAGACGCCCGTCGCGGATGGTGAACGCCACCGTGGAGTTGCCGGCGTGATCTTCCGCATCTTCAAAGTAGAAGAAGGAGTGGATATGCAGACCGTCTTCATCTTCGAAGAAACGGGCGGAGGCTTCGATGTCGTCCAGTTCGGGACGCGTCGCCAGGCTTTGTCCCAGCTCATTCTGCACGCGCTCACGCTCGCCCTCTTCCGGCTCGACCAGATCAACCCACAGCGATGACGTGAGATCATCCGAGTCGTCCAGCTCCAGACGGGACAAGCGGCGGTTATCTAATTTAAAAGCGCTCAGCATGTGCCAAAACTCCGTGAAGGTAACGGGTGCGGACAACGCGTTGAAGCACAGAAACAGAGGGGATGCGTATCACCGATTTGTTTCAGACCATGAAGAGATCTGACTCATAGCGACGCTTTGCGGGGTCGCCGACAACCACGAAGGCTATCAGCAAAAACGGAGAGCCTTAGAAGTTATACCTGCGGCGCAGGTCAGTGAGCCAGTATCTACTGGGTGTGTCCAAGGCGTCTGTCCTCAATGATAATAGTGCGCGCATGTTACGCCGAGAAGAAAAAGCCTGTCAACACGTTAGGCGGGATAATTGCGCAACAAATCATCACGATGTTCAATGGCAAAAATGGCGCCTAAACCGTACTGAAAAAGTCGCGGCGATCGCTTACCGCCACCAAGAATGTTGCTAAGATGACATCACCCTAATGGTACGACAAGCATGCGGATTTAAACGATGAAACAGATTACCGCCCATGAACTGACCGCGATGAGCGAACAGGCCGCCAGCGTGCCCCGCCTGCGCGCGCACCGCACCTTACACGAAGAGTTGAGCGACCCGGTGCAACGCCTGGCGATCGCCATGGAACCCGGCACCTATATCCGCCCGCACCGTCACCCGCAAACCTGGGAACTGCTGACGCCGCTGCGCGGCCGTTTTGTCGTGCTGCAGTTCAACGATGACGGCGTCGTGACGCAGCGCACCCTGCTCGGCGAAGAAACCAAAGTGCTGGAGATGCCGGCATTTACCTGGCATGCGGTGTTGTCGGTCGATGCCGGCGGCGTGGTGTTCGAAGTAAAGCAGGGCCCGTATCAGGCGTTGACCGAAGAGGACTGCATGACGTGGGCGCCGCAGGAAGGCGGTGAAGGCACCGAAGCGGTGATGCGCTGGTATGCCACCGCGCAGGTCGGCGATCGCTACCCTCACTGATCCTGAACGATTGCAGGGGCTGCCCCCTGCAACGCGCCCCTCTCTTTTATACCGTTTCCAGGCGAGCGTAGGCCGCCACCAGCCACTTGATGCCCTCGCCCGGGAAGGCGATCTGCAGCCGGCTGTGCTCGCCGCTGCCCTCCAGATTGACGATGGTGCCTTCGCCAAACTTGGGATGGCGCACGCGCTGGCCCAGCTTGTAGCCGGTATCGTTCTCGCTGATCGGCGTGCCCATGCGGCGGTGATTGACCGGGCGCGATACGCTGGCGCGCAGGCGCACTTCTTCCACGCACTCTTCCGGCAGTTCGCCGATAAAGCGCGACGGCCGGTGGTAAACCTCTTTGCCATACAGACGGCGCGTTTCGGCATAGGTCAGCGTCAGCTTCTGCATGGCGCGCGTTACGCCCACATAGGCCAGGCGGCGCTCCTCCTCCAGACGGCCGCCTTCATCCAGCGACATCTGGCTCGGGAACATGCCCTCTTCCATCCCGACGATAAACACCAGCGGGAACTCCAGCCCCTTGGCCGAGTGCAGGGTCATCAGCTGCACCGCGTCCTGATAGGCGTCGGCCTGGCCTTCGCCCGCTTCCAGCGCCGCATGCGACAGGAACGCCTGCAGCGGCATCAGATCCTGATCTTCGTCCTGATAGCTGAACTGGCGCGTCGCCGTCACCAATTCCTCAAGGTTTTCGATGCGCGCCTGCCCCTTTTCGCCTTTCTCCTGCTCATACATGATGAACAGCCCGGAATCGCGGATCACCCGGTCGGTCTGCACGTGCAGCGGCATGTCGGCGGTTTCGTGCGCCAGCGACTCCACCAGTTCGATAAAGCGCTGCAGCGCCGACGCAGCGCGGCCGGCCAACACCTTGTCCTGCATCAGCTCACGCGTCGCCTGCCACAGCGTCAGCTGGCGATCGCGCGCCGCCTGGCGCACCACGTCGAGGGTGCGATCGCCGATGCCGCGCGTCGGGGTGTTGACCACGCGCTCGAAGGCTGCGTCGTCGTTGCGGTTGGAAATGAGGCGCAGGTAAGCCAGCGCATCCTTGATTTCCTGGCGTTCGAAGAAGCGCTGGCCGCCGTAGATGCGGTACGGCATCGCCGTCTGCAGCAGCGCCTCTTCCAGCACGCGCGACTGGGCGTTGCTGCGGTACAGGATGGCGCAGTCGTTCAGCGCACCGCCGTTGTCCTGCCAGGTCTTGATGCGGTTGACCACGAAGCGCGCTTCGTCGAGTTCGTTGAAGGCGCAGTAGATGGAGATCGGTTCGCCTTCGCCGCCTTCGGTCCACAGGTTTTTGCCCATGCGCCCGTCGTTGTTGGCGATCAGGGTGTTGGCCGCTTTCAGGATGTTGCTGGTGGAACGGTAGTTCTGCTCCAGGCGGATGGTTTCCGCGCCGGGGAAATCTTTCAGGAAGCGCTGGATGTTTTCCACCTGCGCGCCGCGCCAGCCATAGATCGACTGGTCATCGTCGCCGACGATCATCACGTTGCTGTTGCCGCCCGCCAGCAGGCGGATCCAGGCGTACTGGATACTGTTGGTATCCTGGAATTCGTCCACCAGCACGTTGGTGAAACGTTCGCGGTAGTGGTTGAGGATATGCGGCTTGTTCAGCCACAGCTCGTGCGCGCGCAGCAGCAGCTCGGCGAAATCCACCAGCCCCGCGCGATCGCAGGCTTCCTGATAGGCCTGGTAGATGCGCAGCCAGGTGGCCTCTACCGGGTTGTTGTAGGTCTCGACGTGCTGCGGGCGCAGGCCCTCGTCTTTCTTGCCGTTGATGTACCACATCGCCTGACGCGGCGGCCACTGCTTCTCGTCGACGTTCAGCGCCTTGATGATGCGCTTGAGCAGCCGCAGCTGGTCGTCGCTGTCGAGGATCTGGAAATCCTGCGGCAGGTTGGCTTCCAGGTGGTGGGCACGCAACAGACGGTGCGCCAGGCCGTGGAAGGTACCGATCCACATGCCGCCCTGGCTGGTGCCGATCAGATGTTCGATACGGTGGCGCATTTCCGCCGCCGCCTTGTTGGTGAAGGTCACCGCCATGATCGAATACGGCGAGCAGTTCTCCACCGACAGCAGCCAGGCGATGCGATGCACCAGCACCCGCGTCTTGCCGCTGCCCGCTCCGGCCAGAACCAACAGGTTGCTGCGCGGCGCCGCCACGGCTTCACGTTGTTTTTCATTCAGGCTGTCGAGCAGATCGGAGACGTCCATAGGCACCACTAATGGTTAAGGGAAAACCCGCCGCTGACGGGTTTTTCACTGGAAATTTATACAGAGTTCTGGCAGGGATTATAACAATGCTGTCAGCGATGCCAACTGCGAAATCTCAATATGCGGCAGCAGGCGGCTGTCGGCGGCCTGCATCAGGCAGCGTTGCCGATCGTTGATCCAACAGGCCTGCAGCCCCGCGCGCAGCGCGCCGGCGACGTCGGTGGTCAGATCGTCGCCCACGTGCAGGATCTGCTCGGGCGCCACGCCCAGCCGCTCGACGGCCAGGTGATACATGTCCTGATACGGCTTGGCGCGCCCGTCCGGCCCGGAGCGCAACACGAACTGGAAATAACCGTCCAGGCCGCACTGCGCCGGATCGGCGTTGCCGTTGGTGATCGCCACCAGCGGGTAGCGCGCGGCCAGCGCCTTCAGCGTGGCGTGGGTCGCTTGCGGCACCTCGATGCGGCTGCGCCACAGCGCGAAGTTTTGCATCGCCGCATCGGCCCCAATCGCCGCGTCGGCATCGCGCAGCCCCTGCCGGCTCAGCGCCAGATGAATGGCGCGCCAGCGCCACTGGGTGACGTCGTGGTAAATCTCCGGATCCTGCTCGCGCAGCTCCTGGCGCAGGCGGTGGAAATCCGCCGACTGGAAGCTGTTCAGACCGGGATGGTAGCTCTGCAGGAAGGCCACCGACTGTTGTTCGGTTTGCCGGATCACCGGGCGATTGTCATACAGCGTGTCGTCCAGATCGAAAGTCAGCGCCGCCAGCGGGCGCAGCGGGCGATAAAAATGCATCAGGATTTCCCCCGTTTGGCGCGCGGATGCGCGGCATCGTACACGTTCGCCAGATGTTGAAAGTCGAGGTGGGTATAAATTTGCGTGGTGGTCAGGTTGGCGTGGCCGAGCAGCTCCTGCACCGCGCGCAGATCGCCGCTCGACTCCAGCATGTGAGTGGCGAAGGAGTGACGCAGCTTGTGCGGGTGAATATGGCTGTTGACGCCCTGTTTCACGCCCCATTCGGCGAAGCGCTTTTGCACGTTGCGCGTCGAGATGCGCCGCCCCTGATTGGACAGGAACATCGCGTCATCGTCCGGCCCGAACAGATCGCGCATGGCCAACCAGTGTTCCAGCCAGGTGACGGCGGTGCGCCCGATCGGCAATTTGCGCTCTTTGCTGCCTTTCCCCATCACCCACACCTCGCCGGCCGCCATATCGACATGGCGGCAATCCAGCCCCACCAGTTCGGAGAGGCGCAGACCGGCGCCGTACATCACCTCCAGCATGGCGCGATCGCGCACCGCCAGCGGATCGTTGAGATCGATCTCCAGCAGCTGGTTCATTTCATCGACGTCGATGTTTTTCGGCAGATGGCGGCCGCTGCGCGGCGTGCGGATGCCTTTGGCGGGGTTGGCGTGCAATACGCCCTGGCTGACCAGCCAGTCGAGGAAACTGCGCAACGAAGAGAGCCGCAGCGCCAGGCTGGCGGACTGCAGGCCGGCGCGTTTGCTGCGCGCCGCCAGCATGCGCACCCGGGCGGCATCCAGCGCCGTCCAGTCGGTGACGCCGATCTCCTGCGCCAGGCGCATCAGCGCCGCCAGCTGGCGCGAATAGCTAAGCTGCGTCAGCGGGCTGAGTTGCCGTTCTACCTTGAGATAACGCAGAAAAGCGTCCACCGGCTGCTGCAGGCTGGGCGCAATCGGCGTCATGCGCGTTCGACCCAGCGTTCCAGCAGCGCCGGCAGCATGCGCGCCAGTTGATTGAGCATCACCGTGCCCATGCCCTGCTGATAATGTTGCGTATCGCGGCTGCTGAAGATCACCATGCCCAGTTCGCCATCGTCGCCCAGCATCGACAGCGCCACCGAGCCAATCTGGCCAATCTGTTTGGCCTGCGGCAACAGCAGCAGCAGTTCGGGGCCGTTCAGGCCGCCGAGGTAATGTTGTTCGCTGCCCAGCCGCTGAATGCGAAACGGCTCGAACGCCGAACGCGTCAGCGCCAGGTGGGTAAAGTCGGAAGGCGCGCCGATCTTCCAGCGCTCGGCGAACAGGCGCACCGTGGCGCCGGCCAAACCAAAACCGCGCGCCCAGCGCTGCAGCCGGTTGAGCATGTCCTGCAGGCTGTCGGCGGTGGCCAGATCGGCCTGCAGGTGCAACAACCGGGCGAACAGCCCTTCGTTGGCGCTGGCCTGCTCCATCAACAGCGTGATCTCTTCTTCCAGCCGCTCGATGTGATTGCGCTGGCGGGCCAGATGCCATTCCACCAGCGAAACGGTGCCGCGCACCGGGTGAGGCACGCGCATCTGCTCAACCTGGCGCGCGTTGCGAATAAAGAAATCCGGGTTCTGCAGCAGGTACTGCATCACGGTGTCGTCATCCAGCGCCAGGCCGGCGACGCTCTGTTCTTCTACGCTTTTCATAGATGAATAAATCCGTCATAGACATGGGTTGCCGGGCCGGTCATAAACAGCGGGTTGCCCGGCCCTTTCCAGCGAATATGCAGGCTGCCGCCCGGCAGTTCTACATGCACCTCTTCTGACAGCAATTCCTGTTGGATCCCCACCGCCACCGCCGCACAGGCGCCGCTGCCGCAGGCCTGCGTTTCGCCGGCGCCGCGCTCGTAAACGCGCAGCTTGATGTGATCGCGGCTGACCACCTGCATAAAACCGATGTTGGCCCGTTCCGGGAAGCGCTCATGCCCTTCCAGCACCGGCCCGAGCAGCTCCACCTTGGCGGTTTTTACATCGTCCACCTGCAAAACACAATGCGGGTTGCCCATCGACACCACGCCGCACAGCACGGTGTGTTCCGCCGCGCGCATGATGTAGGTCTTTTCAGCCTTGGCGGCGCGGAACGGCACCGCCTGCGGATCGAAATTAGGCTCGCCCATGTTGACGCACACCAGATCGTCGTCGGTGACGCTGAGCACCATGCGCCCGGTTTGGGTGCTGACGCGGATGTCGCGTTTGTTGGTCAGCCCTTTCAGCCGCACAAAGCGCGCGAAGCAGCGCGCGCCGTTGCCGCACTGCGCCACTTCGCTGCCGTCGGCGTTGAAAATTCGGTAGTGAAAATCCAGCTCGGGATCGTAAGGCGGTTCTACCACCAGCATCTGGTCAAAGCCGACGCCCAGGTGCCGATCGGCCAGCCGGCGGATCAGCTCAGGTGAAAAATAGACATTCTGTGTAACGGCATCGACCACCATAAAGTCGTTGCCCAGACCGTGCATTTTGGAGAACTGCATATCATACTCCGCTATCTGGACGCGCTATCCGTCTTGATTTTACGGCGGCGCTCGCCACCGTAAACAGGGTGTTACTGGTCGACCATCGACGGTTTTTGCTGAGAGCCAGACTGCTCCTGCTGGTTCTTTTGCACCTGATCGCCCGTTTGCACCGGCGGCTTGGCCGGTTTTTGGCTGGCGGGGTCGGCAGGCGGGAAGTAAAGCGGGCCTTTCAGACCACAGCCGGCGAGGCCGGTAACCAGAACGGCCATCAGCGCATAGCGTAGTTGTTTTTTCATTTGCATTAATGCCTGTAATTCATGCGTCCAAGGTCTCTATAATCGCAGGTGGATCATGAAAAGCAATAGGAATTGAATATGAACGACAGCGAGTTTCACCAGTTGGCCGACCAGCTGATGCTGAATATTGAAGAGACACTGGACGATTTTGACGGCGATGCGGACATCGATTACGAAACCAATGGCGGCGTAATGACGCTGAGCTTCGAAAACGGCACCAAAATCGTCATCAACCGCCAGGAGCCGCTGCACCAGGTGTGGCTCGCCACCAAGGCCGGCGGCTACCACTTCAACTACCGCGACGGCGTTTGGCTATGCGATCGCAGCGGGCAGCCGTTTTACCAGCTGCTCAGCGAAGCGGCCAGCGCGCAGGCCGGCGAGGAATTGCGTTTTTCCTGAGGCTAAGCAGGGCTCGGCAACCGAGCCCTTGCGGCGTCAATGCAGCTGGAACTGCTGTTTCAGCGGCTGCGCGGCGCCATCGGCCACCGTCACGCACAGGCTGGACAGCACGTTGCTGCGGAACGGGATCACCTGCGTGCGCCCGTCGAGCTGCACGATCTGATAGAACTGCGGCAGGTTGAAGTTGATGAAGCTGGAGCCGTAGGTGAAGCGATCGTGCGACGAGGAATAGAAGCGGCTGACGTCGCGCACCAGCTCCTCTTTACTGCCCTCGCAGTGGTGATACACCTCCACCCGATTCGACTCGTCCAGAATATAGATGTTGAAGCCCTTGTCGTCTGAGGTGTCTTCGAAGAAGAACTGGATGATCCCCTCGCTGGCGAAGCCATCCACCACCGGCGGCAAATGCACCTGATCGGTTTCCACCTTGATAGACAGGCCGTGCAGCTTGTTGTTGGAGATGGCGCCGTAAAACTCCACCGCGTTCTCCAGCTTTTGCACCGACACGCTCAGGCGCTCGAAGAACAGCCCCCAGGTCTGCCCGGCGACGCGCACCGCCTTGAAGCGGCCGGGCTCCAGGCGGGTGCTGGACAGGCGCAGCTCGATGCACTCCGACACCAGCTGCTGGATACGGGTGCGGATCAGGCCGCGCAGGTGCTGGCTGTAGCAGAACACTTCCACCGACTCCGGCGGCGCGGCGTCCTGGTGCATTTTGCCGAGAATGGTTTTCAGCGCTTCCAGCACCGACTGCTCGCCGCTGAAATGCAGGGTGCGCACTTCATTCCAGGAGTTGCGGTACAGCAGATCGATGCTGCCTACCAGGCACTGCTGCTGCTGGCCGAAGCTGAACACGTCCAGCTTGCGGAAATCGAAATGCACCACCTGATTGCGGAAGGCGGCGGTCGGATCGTTTTCCAGGTTGACGATGATCGCCAGATGGCGAATTTCGCACGGGCTGTACAGCGCTTTCGGCGTCGGCGCCGGCAGGCGCAGCGGGAAGTGATGGGAAACGTCGGCCACCAGCTCCTGCAGCTTGGCGGTGTCGCACAGGTTGCCGCTCTTGATGTGCAGGCGGGTCTGCGGCGTCAGCAGGCCGTTGAAATAGGCCCAGGCCACCAGCTTGTTCAGGTAGCGGTTATATTCCAGCGGCTGATGGCTGACAATAGAATCCATAGCCGGCGCCTGATTATACAGGTACCAGCCGGTGCGGTTGGCGCGGCCAACCGGCACGTGAATAAAGGTTAAGTCGTTTTCCGACAGGTCCGGCGAAATCTGCGGGTTCACCAGCGTCACCTTGCCGGGCAGCGCTTCGAACGCCGCGTACAGTTTGCGGGTCAGCACGCCGATATCCTGCGGGCTGGCGCTGACGCTGAGGTTGTTGCGGCGGGCGAAACGGATCAGGTTGCGGTAGCTCTGCATCATCGCGTCGAGCAGCTCGTTATGCGCTTCGCGCACCCGTTCGATTTTCCAGTTGGCGCGGTTGTCCAGCATCGCCAGACGCTCTTCGCTCCAGCCCCATTCGCTGACCAGCTGGCTGAGGATCTCGCGCCGCCAGCCGACGCAGGCCTTGGCCAGCGACAGCTTTTCACACACTTTCAGGTAGAAACAGCGGCGGGCCAGATCGAGGCGGGTGGTGTCGTTGATGTCGGTCAGGTAGCGGGTGACGCGCTCGAGCATCATGCAGTAGGCGTCGAGCCCGAAGCTGACGATCTCGCCCTGATGCAGGCGATGTTTGATGTCCGTCGCCAGCAGTTGGGTATTGGGATATTCCCAGGAATAGGCTTCCAGCAGCAGGGTCTTCAGCACCGCCTTGTAAGGCGAATCGATGCTCTTGTACAGCTGCCACAGGCTGGCGCCGAAGTACTCTTCCGCCGACAGCGAACTCAGGCCGCCGAGATCCAGCCACTCGTTCGGCGTCAGCGCGCCCTGCGCGTACAGCGACAGCACGTATTCATCGTAGTGCGCTTCTTCTTCGCCCGGCACCATGTTCCACAGGATGCGCTTGCCGGCCAGGCGCACCGCGGTGCGGTAGAATTCGTCGAGCAACAGGATATGCTGCGTCGAGCCACAGTCTTCGCCGCCCAGGCTGCCGCTTTCATTATGGCGGAAGCGGTTTTCGTCGATCAGGAAAAAGCTGACTTCCACCCCCATCGAGGCGGCCCACTTCTCAAGCAGGCTGCATTTTTGCTGCAGGCGGGTGCGTTCTTCGTTGTCCAGCCAGGACTGGTGGCAGACCCAGATGTCGAGATCCGAGCTGCAGCTTTGGCCGATAGACGAGGTACTGCCCATCGAATAGACGCCGGTGATCGGCAGCTCACCGCTGGCCGGTTTGTCAAACGGGCTGCCCCATTTGTCTTCTAAATCGTTCAGGTAATCTTGTTGAGTTTCATCAGGCGTGTAGAGGCAAATGCCGTGGGGAACGTTACCGTTCAGGTAACCCGGCATCAGCGGGTGATGGTGGTGCAGTAAGGTGGGCAGCAGACTGTATACCCGTTGAAACGCGGGCTTCATAGCCGCCAGGGCGCGATCGACGCGTAGCTGATTGATCGCATCCAGTCTCTGCTTCAATGTCTCGATGTAGAGGTACAAGACGTCTCGCCTGATTATCCCGGTGTTTAGAAAAAAACCCGTATTCCATAAGCGCCGTTAGTGTAAGAAGAATATTTGGCGACTTATTGCTGGAAACGTGATCAATTTAACACCTTGCTGATTGACCGTAAAGGAGGTAACGCTTCACAATTATTGTAGCGCTTCCCTAAACGATTTACCCGCAGTGTTAACTGCCCCAAAGCACATCACACGTCCCTTTGATTCCGTTGTCCTTTTTCCGCCTCCGGCTTCTTGCACTGACAGTATTGGCTCTCAGTGGTAGGATGGATGGCGAAATATAAAAACGGTAACAAGCATGTTAGACAAAATTATTCGAATTGCCACCCGACAAAGCCCGCTTGCACTCTGGCAAGCACATTATGTGCAGCAACGTCTGATAGCCTGCCATCCCGGCCTGCAGGTCGAGTTGGTGCCGATGGTGACGCGCGGCGACGTTATTCTGGATACGCCGCTGGCGAAAGTCGGCGGTAAGGGCCTGTTTGTTAAAGAACTCGAGCTGGCGCTGCTGGAAGGCCGCGCCGACATCGCCGTGCACTCGATGAAAGACGTGCCGGTCGATTTCCCCGCCGGCCTGGGTTTGACCACCATTTGCGAACGCGAAGATCCGCGCGACGCTTTTGTTTCCAACCGTTTCGCCTCGCTCGATCAACTGCCGCAGGGCAGCGTGGTCGGCACTTCCAGCCTGCGCCGCCAGTGCCAGCTGCGTGAACGCCGCCCGGATCTGATCGTGCGCGACCTGCGCGGCAACGTCGGCACTCGCCTGGCCAAGTTGGACAACGGCGACTATGACGCAATTATTCTGGCGGTGGCCGGCCTGAAACGCCTGGGGCTGGAGCAACGCATCCGCAGCCCGCTGAGCGCCGAAGAGTGCCTGCCGGCGGTCGGCCAGGGTGCGGTCGGCATTGAATGCCGTCTCGACGACAGCGTCACCCGCGCGCTGCTGGCGCCGCTGAACCATGCGGCCACCGAAACACGCGTGCGCGCCGAACGGGCGATGAACACCCGTCTGGAAGGCGGCTGCCAGGTGCCGATCGGCAGCTATGCCGAACTGGATGGCGACAGCCTGTGGCTGCGTGCCTTGGTCGGCGCGCCGGACGGCAGCCAGATGGTGCGCGGCGAGCGCCGCGGCCCGGCCGCCGAGGCCGAACGGATGGGCGTTGAGCTGGCGGAAGAGCTGCTGGCGCGCGGCGCGCGCGAGATCCTGCGCGAAGTTTATCAGGGAAATCCGCCGGCATGACGATCCTGGTAACCCGCCCATCGCCTTCGGGAGAGCGGTTAGTGAGCCGGCTGCGCGCACTCGGCCGGGTTGCCTATCATGCACCGCTGATCGACTTCGCCCCCGGCGGCGATCTGCCGCAGCTGCCGCAGGCGTTGCAGCAGTTGAACGCCGGCGATCTGGTATTCGTGCTGTCGCAGCATTCGGTGAACTATGCCGATTCGGTCATCGGCCGCGCTGGGCTGAGCTGGCCCGCGCACCTGACTTATTACGCCATCGGCCGCACCACCGGGCTGGCGCTGCACCGCATCAGCAGTTTACCGGTAGAATACCCGCGTGAACGCGAGATCAGCGAAACGCTGCTGCTGCTGCCGGCGCTGCAAAAGCTGGCGGGCAAACGCGCGCTGATTTTGCGCGGCAACGGCGGCCGCGAGTTGCTGGGCACGACGCTGAGCGAGCGCGGCGCCGACGTCAGCTATTATGAATGCTATCAACGCAGCCCGGTGCACTACGACGGCAGCGAGCAGAGCGCCCACTGGCAGCGCGCCGGTGTGGATACGCTGGTGGTGACCAGCGGTGAAATGTTACAACAGCTCTATACTTTAGTTCCTGATTACTATCGTTCTTCATGGCTGCTGCGTTGCCGCCTGGTAGTAGTGAGCGAACGCCTGGCTACCCTCGCCCGGGATTTGGGCTGGCGTACGATTCGGGTAGCTGACAACGCCGATAATGACGCGCTGATCCGCGCGCTACAATAATCTGACTATGGGATGTGCCACTATGACGGAACAAAATACCCCATCCGCCCCGGTTGAAGAGCCAACCACCGCGGTTGAGAGCTCCCAGCAGCCAGCCGCTGCCAGCCGCAAAGGCAAGAACACCGGCCCGGTGCTCGGCGCGATCGCTATCGTGCTGGTCATCGCCCTCGGCGCGGGCGGCTATTACCACACGCACCAGCAGGCGCAACAGCTGATCGCCGCCAATCAGGCGCTGCAGCAGCAGCTTGAAGGCGTGAAGCAGAGCCAGCAGCAGGAAAGAAATGCGCTGGAAGGCCTGTTGCAGCAGCAGGGTAAAACCCTGGACGCCGCCGATCGCGAGCAGGCTAACCTCGCGCGCCAACTGAGCGAGTTGCAGGAAAAAGTGGCGACCATCTCCGGCAGCGACGCCAAAACCTGGCTGCTGGCGCAGGCCGATTTCCTGGTGAAAATGGCCGGCCGCAAGCTGTGGAGCGATCAGGACGTGATCAGCGCCGCCGCGCTGCTGAAAAGCGCCGACGCCAGCCTGGCGGACATGAACGATCCTAGCCTGCTCGACGTGCGCCGCGCCATTACCGAAGACATCGGCACGCTTGCTACGCTGACCCAGGTCGATTACGACGGCATCATCCTCAAGGTCAATCAGCTGTCCAATCAGGTGGATAACCTGCGCTTGGCGGACAACGACACCGACGAAGCGCCGATGGATCAAAACAGCAGCGAGCTCTCCGGTTCGATCGCCGAATGGCGGCAGAACCTGGCCAAGAGCTGGCGCAATTTCATGGCCGACTTCATTACCATCCGCCGCCGCGACGCCAGCGCCGAACCGCTGCTGGCGCCGAACCAGGACATCTACCTGCGCGAAAACATCCGTTCGCGCCTGCTGGTGGCCGCGCAGGCCATCCCGCGCCACCAGAACGAGACCTACAAGCAATCGCTGGAAACCGTCTCCACCTGGGTGCGCGCCTATTTCGACACCACCGATCCGGCGACCAAGGCCTTCCTGGAAGAGCTGGACAGCCTGAGCCAACAGTCGATCTCGATGGACGTGCCGGATCAGCTGAAAAGCCAGCCGCTGCTGGAAAAAGTGATGCAGACCCGGGTGCGCAACCTGATGACCCAGTCCCCTGCCGCTCACCAGGAGGGTTAAGCCATGTTACGCGTGCTATTTCTGTTCCTGGTGGTGATCGCCAGCGTGGTGCTCGGGCCGATGTTGGCCGGGCATCAAGGCTATGTGCTGATCCAGACCGACAACTACAATATCGAAACCAGCGTCACCGGCCTGGCGATCATGCTGGTGCTGCTGTTCGTGGTGCTGCTGGCGATCGAGTGGATCCTGCGCCGTCTCTTCCGCACCGGCGCCCGCACGCGCGGTTGGTTTATCGGCCGCAAGCGCACTCGCGCGCGCCAGCAAACCAAGGCCGCGCTGATCAAGCTGGCGGAAGGCGACTACAAGCAGGTCGAGAAGCTGATGACGCGCAACGCCGATCACGCCGAACAGCCGGTGGTGAACTACCTGCTGGCCGCCGAGGCCGCACAGCAACGCGGCGATGATTTCCGCACCAACCAATATCTGGAGCGCGCTGCCGAAGCGGCCGACACCGATCAGCTGCCGGTGGATATCACCCGGGTTCGCATCCAGCTGGCGCAGGGCGAGAACCATGCCGCGCGCCACGGCGTCGATCGCCTGCTGAACCAGGCGCCGCGTCATCCGGAAGTATTGCGCCTGGCGGAACAAGCCTATCTGCGCACCGGCGCCTATGCGTCGCTGCTGGAAGTGCTGCCGTCGATGCGTAAAATCGAACTCCACAGCGAAGAGCAACTGCAGGCATTGCAGCAGCAGGCTTATATCGGGCTGATGAATCAGGCGATGGCGGACGAAGGCAGCGAAGGCCTGAAGCGCTGGTGGAAAGATCAGAGCCGCAAGACGCGTCACGAAGTGCCGCTGCAAATCGCGATGGTGGAACACCTGATCGAATGCAACGACCACGAACTGGCGCAGGAGATCGTGCTCGACAGCCTGAAGCGCCAATACGACGAGCGCCTGGTGCTGCTGCTGCCGCGGCTGAAGTCCGGCAACCCCGAGCAGTTGGAGAAAGCGCTGCGCCAGCAGATGAAGCAGCACGGCGCGACGCCGCTGCTGAACAGCACGCTGGGGCAGCTGCTGATGAAACACGGCGAGTGGCAGCAGGCGGCCGACGTCTTCCGCGAAGCGCTGAAACAGCGCCCGGATGCCTACGACTACGCCTGGTTGGCCGATACGCTGGAAAAACTGCATCGTTCGGATGAAGCGGCGCAGATGCGGCGCGAAGGACTGATGTTGACGCTGAAACAGAACGGCGGCGAATAGCGCCCTGCACGATTGAAGAACAGCGCGGCTCTTGATGCCGCGCTTTTTTTTGCCAGTTAACATCCTGAGGCGCAAAAAAAAACACTTGCCGCAGGGCAAGTGTATAAAGAAGCAATCAGGTCTAGGACAACAGGGGCGGTGCCTCACTCAACGTTTTGCCCTGAGCGTGATGACAGGTTAGTCATCGTTCTCGTGGGCGATAGGCACCCTAAATCGGCTCTGCGTCATTCCCAGGGTTTATGAGGCCTAAGGCGAACATAAGAGGTGGAATGAGCATCTACGCTATAGATATTGCACTTGGCGTGCCAACTTTAAGGCCAAGGCCATTCCCAATAAAAAACGGGTCTCAATGCATTGAAATATATTAATTTTTAATTTAACCCTGTCTTTCCTGTTATATGCCACTCTCTGGCATTCCATGCCAGCAGCCGTAATAAGAATGTCGCCTCAAAACGACGACTTAAGCCAAAGCCCATTTTATCTTTTTAAATCAATCAATTATTTGTCTCAACCTGACGACAGCGCTGGATGGCTCTGTCGCTGAAAACCAACACGCTTGCCGACAGAGACAAAGTGCCCATCCTTAGATACGCAAAAAGCCCGCGCATTGCTGCACGGGCCTACCTTCGTCTCGCTTCGCGAGGTTCGAACCTCCTGCGGAGGTACTCATCCTCATAAACTGCAGACGAAAAAAAACCTGCTTTAAAAAGCAGGTTTTTCGAATGTGGTCGGCGAGAGAGGATTCGAACCTCCGACCCACTGGTCCCAAACCAGTTGCGCTACCAAGCTGCGCTACTCGCCGATTTGTATTGCTCATACTACCCGATTTATCAGACCATTGTCCATATAAATCTTATATTTATCAGATATTTTGCGTGGTGCGAAGAGAGGGACTTGAACCCTCACGTCCGTAAGAACACTAACACCTGAAGCTAGCGCGTCTACCAATTCCGCCACCTTCGCACTGTCACAAAATACTGCTAAATCGTCACTTCGTCAGGAAGTGGGGTGGCTAATGGGACTCGAACCCACGACAACTGGAATCACAATCCAGGGCTCTACCAACTGAGCTATAGCCACCATTACTACTTCTTACTCACGCGGTAATATACCACCGCAGCTCCTGCGCACAAACTTAATGGCGCGCCCGACAGGATTCGAACCTGAGACCTCTGCCTCCGGAGGGCAGCGCTCTATCCAGCTGAGCTACGGGCGCGTAGCGCCGTTGCGGGAGGGGATACTACGGATTTACGCCAATCCTGTCTAGTGCTTTTTCGCAGAAATGTTGCGTTTGATTACGCTTTGCTCACTCCCGCGCACAAAAGCGCACTCCGTAGCCCCTTTTCGCCGTTTATTGGCGCGTTTCTACCCGATTTTCAACCGGATGATGTTTCTTGTGCATGCCGAAAGCGAAGTAGCACAGGCTGACGCCGGCTAAGAAAATCGCCCCGACCAGCAGGGAAATGCGCGTATCCGGGTTGATTCCCATGCCGACCAGCACGCAAACCAGAAAAGCAATGGTCAGATAGTTCACATACGGGAACATGATCGACTTAAAGCTGTGGTTTTTGATCGCTTCCTTATGGGCGCGGCGGAAATAGAGTTGGCTTATCAGCACCACGAACCACGGCACCATGCCCGGCAGCACGCTCGCGCTGTAGACATAAACGAACACCTGCTCCGGATTCGGGATGATGTAGTTCAGCGCGGAGCCCACTAACAGGCAGCCGATGGTGACGGCGATGCAGTTCACCGGCACGCCGCTGGCGGAAAGCTTGGTCAACGCCGCCGGCAGTTGGCGGTTCTTGGCCAGGGCGTACAGCATGCGGCCGCCGCTGTACATGCCGCTGTTGCAACCGGAGAGCGCGGCGGTCAACACCACGAAGTTGATGATGCCGGCGGCGGCAACGATGCCGATCTTGGCGAAGGTCAGCACGAACGGGCTGCCGGTGGTGCCGATGCCGTTCCACGGGAAGATGGTGACAATGACGAAGATCGCACCGACATAGAAGATCAGGATGCGCCACAGGATATTGTTGATCGCGCGTTTCAGCGTCACCTGCGGGTTCTTGGCTTCCCCGGCGGTGATGCCCACCAGTTCAACCCCCTGATAGGACGCCACCACGATGCACAGCGCAAACAGGAAGCCTTTCCAGCCGCCGGCAAAGAAACCGCCGTGCGCCGTCAAATTGGCGAAACCGATAGGTTCACCGCCGTTGCCGAAGCCGAAGAAGATCACCCCCAGCCCCACCAGAATCATCACGATGATGGTGGTGACCTTGATCATGGCGAACCAGAACTCCAGCTCACCGTACAGGCGCACCGCCGCCAGGTTGGCCAACGCGACCATCGCCACGGCGATCAGCGCCGGCACCCACTGCGGTATTTCCGGGAACCAGAACTGCACATACACCCCGATGGCGGTGATTTCAGAAATGCCGACGGCAATCCACATAAACCAGTAGCCCCAGGCGGTCAGGTAACCGAAGTAGGGATTCATGTACTTATGCGCGTAAACGGCAAACGACCCGGCAACCGGCTCGAGGAACAGCATTTCCCCCATCGAACGCATAATGAAGAACACGAACAGCCCGGCGATAATGTAAGCCAGCAGCACCGACGGCCCCGCCCATTTCAGCGTACTGGCCGAGCCCATAAACAGGCCGACACCGATGGTGCCCCCCAGAGCGATAAGCTCGATATGCCGGGCCTCAAGGCCCCGGTGTAGCCCTTGCGGTTTCTCTTTGTGTGCCATAAATCCTCAATAATTTTTCTCGGGTCGTGTTTGCCTGCCGGCCGCTGCCGGTCGTTATTGTCATTATTAAAAGAATAAATCATCCCCTGCCGATCGGATTGGCATCAACGGGTTGTCGGAGCGAAGTGACCGTGAGAAGGACATCGTTCAGCGCTGTCGCATCAAGCTTCAGCGGCCAGGGATAATTTCCGGGCGGTATCGTTTCGCATTTCGCCGCTATAAGCAAACCGCAATTTAAAACTTTATGGAATAAATGCGACGACGTTTAGGGCCGAGGGTTATAGATATGCGGGAGAAACGCGCAAAAGCAGATTATTGGTACAGCAGACCGGAGCGGAACAGCACTTTCCGCCCCGGATGAGGGGTTACATCTTGCCGCTGTAGTAGTAGCCGACAAACTTCAACAGCTTCAACTGCCGGCCGATGCGGCTGGGTTGGCTGAGCAGGCGGTAGAGCCATTCCAGACCGAGGTTCTGCCACACCCTGGGCGCACGCTTCACATGGCCGGTAAAGACGTCGTAGGTGCCGCCCACGCCCATATACAGCGCCTGCGGATGCACCTTGCGGCAGTCGCGCATCAGAATCTCCTGCTTCGGCGATCCCATCGCCACCGTCACGATCGCGGCGCCGCTGGCACGAATACGCTCGAACAGCGCCTCGCGCTGATCCGGTTTGAAGTAGCCGTCCTGGCTGCCCACCAGGTTGACATTCCACTGGCTGCGCAGCTTTTGCTCGGTTTCCGCCAAAACCTCCGGCTTGCCGCCGACCAGGAAGACCGGCGTGCCTTCACGGCCGGCGCGTTGCATCAAGGCTTCCCACAGATCGGCGCCCGCAACGCGCGAAACGTCCGCCGCCGGGTATTTGCGGCGAATCGAGCGCACCATGCTGATGCCGTCTGCGTACTTGTACTCCGCCTCATCCAGCAACGCATGCAGCGCCTGGTCCTCTTCCGCCTTCAGGATCTTTTCCGCGTTCATGGCCACCAGCGTGCCCTGTTTTACCCGGCCGCCGTCGAACAAAAAGTCCATGCAGTGCGCCATATCGCGAAAGCCCCACAGGCTGAAACCGCGCAGCTCATACTGCGGCACCGAAATCTTTGCTTCCATCGTTCTCATTACCCTTACAAAAGACCGTTGACCCGAGGCGGCGACGCCAGCGCGCGGGTGCGCGTCACTCTGGCCTTGATCAGCCCGGCGGTATCGAACAGCCAATACAGCAACTTCGCCAGCACCAGACAGGCGCCGAAAATAATGCAGAAGAACACCACGCGCGACACGAATGAATCCACCCCTTCCCGCGCCAACACGATCATGTTGAACACCGCGCCGAAGCAGAACCCCTGCAGAATGGCCGCCTTATAGCGGTTCGGCTCGGTTTTGCCCAGCTCATACAGCCAGTCGAACCACTTGATGATCATGCCCACCAGAATCGCGCCGAGCGGGATAAACAGCGCGCCGCCCATCACCACCAGCGAACCGATCAGCGTCGGCGAAATCGCCAGCCCGGAGTGGTTGTTCAGCACTTCCCAGGTGAAGTAGTTGGCCGAGTTCAGCACCACGTCCGGCCGGCCGGGCCAGAGCCAGGTAGGGATAAAGACGTAGAAATCACGCAAGATCGGCGCCAGGCCCTGGAAATCGATCTTGTCGTAATTTTGCAACAGCAGCGCCAGGTTTTCCCACGGCGAGAAGGTATCGCGGGTCAGGTAGAGGAAGGTATAAAACGCCTCCGCGCCGCTGACGTCCAGGCTGTAGCGCTTCAACGCCAGCCAGAACATGCCGACCACGCCGAATATGCCCGCCGCCGCCAGCATCCACAGTGTGATCCAGCCGCGCACGATGCCGATAAACAGGAACAGCGCGAAGGCGATGATGATGTTGGCGCGGGTGCCGCCGACGATCACGTAGGTCAGAATGCCGAACGCCACCGTCGCCACCAGGAACAAGAACCAGGCGCGCAGATCCTGCCGCAGGAAATAGACCACCAGCATCGCCGGAATGAAGAAGTAAAAGAACCGCTTGAGCGCCACGCCGGACACGTCGCTGGAGAAAATCTGGCTGTAGGAATTGAGCTTGAACAGCAGGAAGCCGTTCTGCATGAAGAAGATCCCAACGGTACCGATCGCCACCAACGCCAGCAGCACCCAGGTCATATGGGTTTCCACCCGGTTCATGGTAAACAGCGCAGCGCGCGGCTGCATGCGGCGCTTGCGCAGCCGGGTCTTGTAGGTAACGTAATAGATGGCGTAAAACGCCGTCGCCGACAGCAGGGCGTACAGCAGAAACTCCACCGGCACCACCTCGACGTCAAACTGGAACACCAGCAGGCAGGTCAAAGGAAAACCGAAATAAAACGTCAGCAAATACAGCAGCGAGAAGAAGACGTTGAAGTTAAAGCGCACGCGCCGAAACTCCTGATAGGTCAGCGTCAGGATAAACGTCAGGCTGACCAGATAGACGACGAACAGGCCGCCGAATTGCGCCAACGTCATGAGTGCTCTCCCGCCGCCAACGCCAGGGCTTGCTGCCAACCGTCAACATAGTTCGGATTGAAGAAGGCGATCGCCTGTTTATCCACCGCCGCCAGCTGACGCTGCGCTTCACGCACCACCGCCTCGTCCAGCGAATCGCCGTAGAACAGCACCGGCAGATGCTGTTCCGCCAAATCCTGCCAGAACGGGTTTTGCCGGCTGAGCACGAAAGGCACGCCGAACTGAATCAGCAGGCACAAGGTGCCAATCCCCTGCTGGCGATTGAAAATGAAATAGCCGAGATCGCAGGCGCGTAAAATATTGAGATAATCCTCAAACGCCACCTGCTGCGTGAGCAGCTGCAGGTTTTTCTCGCCGAACAGCGGCAACCCGGCGGCGCGCACCTGCTCGATGTAGGCGTCGTTATTGGCCGGATAGCCCATCGGCAGGATCACGCGCACGTCGGCGCCGAACTGCTGATGAATCGCCTGCAGCGCTTCGATATGCCGATTGCTGCGATCGCCGGAGTTACCGACCAGAATCGTCATCGGCCCGGCCAGGTTTTTCTCGACGTGAACGTCGGTCAGCGCCGGATCCATGCGGGTCGGGAAGTACAGCAGCGAGGCCGGCACCCGCGCATGGCGCTGCTGGTAGTGGATCACGTCGCCGCGGGTAGCAAACACGTTCCCCACCCGCCCCTGGGCAATGCGGCGCAGCAGATAGAACAGCCGGAATTTCCAGCTGGTGGCGTCTTCATACAGATCGGCGCCCCAAATATGCCAACTGACCTGACGCGCCTTGATCTTGCCGCTCAGCAGCGCCAGCCACAGCCCCGGATTGAACTGGCCGTGCAGGAAGAAGCGCGCATCGCGATCGGCCTGGGCGCGGGCGATGACCGCCGCCGCCAGGCTTTTCTTGTCTGCGTAGGGCTCAATGTTCAGGGCGGGGAAATCACCCAGTGCCGCCACATCCTTGGCCGCCACCATAAAATGCCGCGTCTGCTCAGCCGGCAAACGCGGCGCCAGCACGTCGTTGAAGAAGCGCAGCACCGTCTGGTTATGATGCGGGATATCGGATCCCAGAACGTGAATCAGTGTGGTCATACTCGTCTACGATAGATAAGAAATACGCAGCTACAGAGCGCGAAATACACGATGTAGGTTGCCATATAGGCCTGAGCCGCCCCCAGCGCGCCGTGCAGCGGGATCAGCCAGTGCGAGAACAGCGTCAGCAGCAGAAACTGGCTGACTTCCGTCAGGATATAGAAGCGCAGCGACGCTTTGGCGATCACCAGATAGCCGAACACATAAGCCCCGACTTTCAGCACATCGCCCACCAGCTGCCAGGCAAACAGATCGCGCATGGCGACGAATTTGTCCGAGAACAGCAGCCAGATGGCGAAATCACGCAGCAGCCACACCGTAAAGCTCGCCGCCGCTACCGCCGGCAGCACGAATTTCAACGAGCGCACGATCTCCCGCGAGATGGCGCCCTTGTCCGTCAGCCGCGACAGCGTCGGCAGCAGATAGACGGTAAACGAGGCGGTGATGAACTGCAGATAGGCATCGGAAATGCTGCTGACGCCCTGCCAGATCCCCACTTCATCCCAACCGTAATGCGCGGCCAACAGGTTACGCATCATCACATAGGCCACCGGCAGCGTCACCGAAGTGATCAGCGCCATGACGGTGAACTTGCCGAGGTTGCCGGCCACGAGTTTGTCCCAGCGCGGCGCCAGGTAGCGCAACGGCAGCGTTTTGCGCCGCCACAGCATCAGCCCGGCCGGCAGCACCACCAACGCCGGCACCAGTGCCAACCCCGCCAGCGCGCCTTCATAACCGCCCAGCTTGAAGCACAGGTAATAAGCCACCACGCCGATCAGGCTGCCGCCGATCACCGCCAGCGCATTGCCCATCGCGTCGCGATAGCCTTTCAGCACCGCCATAAACAGGTTGGCGTAGGCGATGCCCATCTGAATGAAAGCGACGGCGCGCACCACATCGACGTAATCGGCATGCCCGAACAGCCCGATGCTGATCGGTTCGGCGGCGAACAGAAACACCAGCGCCAGCAAGGTCGAAAAGCCCAGCACGATGCTCGACGCGGTGCCCACCGCCAGACGCAGACGCTGCGGATCCTGGTGGTACTCCGCCACGTATTTGGTGATACCGTTAAAAATGCCCGCGCCGGACAGCACGCCCAGCACGGTAATCAACTGGCGGAAATTACCCGCCTGCCCCACCCCGCTGGGGCCAAACGCCACCGCCAGCAGTTTCACCACCAACAGCCCCACGCCGATTTTGATCAGCGTGGAGCCGGCGGTCCATATCGATGCTTTTGCCAACGACATATCAGGCAAAGAAACTCAGGATGGTATTGATTACCGTACGCTGATTGACATCAGACATATTGTAGAACAGCGGCAAGCGCACCAGACGCGCGCTTTCCTGCGTGGTGTAACGATCTTCGCCGGCAAAGCGGCCAAAGCGTTCGCCGGCCGGGCAATCATGCAGCGGGATATAGTGGAACACCGCCATGATTTCGGCTTCCTTCAGGTAGTCGATAAAGGCCGTGCGCTCTTCGATATCGCGCAACTTGATATAGAACATGTGCGCGTTATGCACGCAGTCGGCCGGGATTACCGGCAGTTCGATGCGGCCTGACCGGGCCAACGGCAGGAAGCTGTCGTAGTACTTCTGCCACAGAGCCAAACGGCGCTGGTTGATGCGCTCCGCCACTTCCAGCTGGCCCCACAGGTAGGCGGCCTGCAGGTCGGACATCAGATAGCTGGAACCGATGTCGCGCCAGGTATATTTGTCGACCTGGCCACGGAAGAACTGGCTGCGGTTGGTGCCTTTTTCGCGGATGACTTCCGCCCGATCGATCAGGGCCGGATCGTTCACCAGCGTCGCGCCGCCTTCGCCGCCGGCGGTGTAGTTTTTGGTTTCATGGAAGCTGAAGCAGCCGATATGGCCAATGGTGCCCAATGCCTTGCCTTTGTAGGTCGACATCACGCCCTGCGCGGCATCTTCCACCACGAACAGGTTATATTTCTTCGCCAGCGCCATGATGGTATCCATCTCGCAGGCCACGCCGGCATAGTGCACCGGCACAATCGCGCGGGTTTTATCGGTGATCGCCGCTTCGATTTTGGTTTCGTCGATGTTCATGGTGTCTGGACGCAGGTCGACGAACACCACTTTGGCGCCGCGCAGCACAAAGGCGTTGGCGGTGGAAACGAAGGTAAAGCTTGGCATGATCACTTCGTCACCCGGCTGGATATCCAGCAGAATGGCGGCCATTTCCAACGACGCGGTGCAGGAAGGCGTCAACAACACTTTCGCGCTGCCGAAACGCTGTTCCATCCACTGCTGGCAGCGGCGGGTGAAACCGCCGTCGCCGCACAATTTGCCGCTGCCCATGGCAGCCTGCATATATTCCAGTTCAGTGCCAACAACCGGTGGAGCGTTAAATGGAATCATGTCTACCTCTGTATAGCCAGTACGCGGTGCTTTCAATCACGGCACCCTGTCGTTGATAGAGTCGTAATGCGGCGATATTGCCCACCTGGGTCGCAACCCGCAGGCGCTGCATCCCCTGCTGCCGACATTCGGCGATCGCCGCCGTCATCAGCCTGGCGCCCACGCCCCGGCCGGATGCGCCGGGGAACGCCGCCAACAGGCCAATGCGCATTTCCTGGCCGCCAATGTCACGCAGGCTGACAAAGCCTTCGGGTTGCCCCTGGCTATCCAGCACCAGCAAGCATTGATGATCAAAGGTGCCCTGCACCGCTTTTTCGATCCAGGCCGCATAGAATCGCCCGCTATCGGCGCGATCGTACCACGGGGCGCGAAATCGGCTGGCAGCGAACACCTCACCGGCGGCAGCGCGCAATGACGGGATGTCGTCGGGAACTGCCTGACGCACCGCAACCGCCAAAGCGGCATCGGCCATCGCGCTTTCAGGCGCAACGTTCACCACCAGGTCCACTTCCCCTTCGACCAGCCGGAATCCCAGCGTCGACAGCGCATCGGCCCACTCCAGGTGGCAAGCGGGGATTTTGGCCTGCACCAACGCATAGGCATCCAAATCAGCCTCGGCTACGGGTGCCGCCGAGCTATCGAAATGTAACTTGGCGCTTTCCAAGTGGAAGAAGTCGCTCTCCCACTGCAGCGGTTCAATACTGGCGTGGACGCGCATGCAGTAAATCCAGTAAATATTTGCCGTAACCGGTTTTGGCCAGCGTCTGAGCCGCGCGTTTTACGCCCTCATCATCCAGCCAGCCATTGCGCCAGGCGATCTCCTCGAGACAGGCGATTTTAAAGCCCTGGCGTTTTTCTACCGTCTGCACAAAGCTGCTGGCTTCCAGCAGACTGTCGTGAGTCCCGGTGTCCAACCAGGCGAAACCACGCCCCAGCAGCTCGACGTTCAGCTCTCCGCGTTCCAGATACATCTGGTTAATGCTGGTGATTTCCAGCTCGCCGCGCTCCGAAGGCTTCACCTGTTTGGCAAACTCCACCACCTGGCTATCGTAGAAGTACAGGCCGGTCACCGCCCAGTTAGACTTCGGTTTAACCGGCTTTTCTTCGATCGACAGCGCGCGGAAGTGGTCGTCAAACTCCACCACGCCAAAGCGCTCGGGATCCATCACCTGATAGCCAAACACGGTCGCGCCGGTGGTGCGTGCTGCAACGCTTCTCAACTTGGGACTGAACCCCTGACCAAAGTAAATATTGTCGCCCAAAACCAGACAGCTCGGCTCACCGGCCAAAAATTCTTCACCGATCAAAAATGCCTGAGCCAGGCCATCGGGACTTGGCTGTTCGGCATAGCTGAGATTGATGCCGAACGCTTCACCGCTGCCCAAGAGCCGCTTGAATGAAGGCAGATCTTCCGGCGTGGAGATAATCAGAATATCTTTGATTCCCGCCAGCATCAGCACCGACAACGGGTAATAGATCATCGGCTTATCGTAAATCGGCAATAGCTGTTTCGATACGCCGCGGGTAATCGGATGCAGACGCGTACCGGAACCGCCGGCCAGAATAATACCTTTCATACGTACTCCAAAACCCGCCGCGCAGCCGCAGAGCGACACGGCGTTAAATTAATCTGACAGCCCCAAACGCTCGCCGGCATAAGAACCGTCTTGCACCCGGCGCCACCAGGTTTCGTTGTTCAGGTACCAAACCACGGTTTTGCGAAGGCCGCTTTCGAAGGTTTCCTGCGGCCGCCAGCCCAGCTCACGATCGATTTTGCCGGCGTCGATAGCGTAACGCATATCGTGACCCGGGCGATCCTTCACGTAAGTGATCAGATCGCGGTAGTTCGCCACGCCCTGCGGCTTGTTCGGCGCCAGTTCTTCCAGCAGATCGCAAATGGTCTGCACCACTTCGATATTCTTGCGCTCGTTATGGCCGCCGATATTGTAGGTTTCGCCTACCACGCCTTCGGTCACGACCTGATAGAGCGCGCGCGCGTGATCTTCGACATACAGCCAGTCACGCACCTGCGCGCCGTTGCCGTATACCGGCAGCGGTTTGCCGGCTACCGCATTCAGGATCACCAACGGAATCAGCTTCTCCGGGAAGTGATAAGGGCCGTAGTTGTTCGAGCAGTTGGTCACGAGGGTCGGCAAACCGTAGGTGCGCAACCAGGCGCGCACCAGATGATCGCTCGACGCCTTGGAGGCGGAATACGGACTGCTCGGCGCATACGGCGTGCTTTCGGTGAACAGATCGTCGGTGCCGTGCAGGTCGCCGTACACTTCGTCGGTGGAGATATGATGGAAACGGAAAGCCTGCTTCTTCTCTGCAGCCAACGGCTGCCAGTACTGGCGCGCCGCTTCCAGCATAGTGTAAGTGCCCACCACGTTGGTCTCGATAAAGGCCGCCGGGCCGTCGATAGAGCGATCGACGTGGCTTTCCGCCGCCAGGTGCATCACCACGTCCGGCTGATACTGGGCAAATACCCGATCCAGCTCGGCACGATCGCAGATGTCGACCTGCTCGAAAGCATAGCGCTCGCTCTCGGCCACCACCGCCAGCGACTCGAGGTTACCGGCATAGGTCAGCTTATCCACCACCACCACGCGATCGCCGGTGGCCTCGATGATGTGCCGCACAACCGCGGAGCCAATGAAACCGGCACCACCGGTAACTAAAATACGTTTCAACGCCAGACTCCCTTAGTATCCACCACCCAGCTTTGCTTGATCTCTTCCGGCCGGATAGCCTTGAACTGCTGGTGATCGACCAACATCACGATCACATCGGCCTGCTGCAACGCCTCCGCGACTGGCGTCAACGTCACATGGCCAGCCAGCGACTTCGGCAACTGTTCGACGTTCGGTTCCACCGCCAGCGTTTCGCCGACGTGCCATTCGGCGATCAGGTGCGCCACTTCTACCGCCGGGCTTTCACGCAAATCATCGATATTCGGTTTGAAGGCCAGGCCGAAGCAGGCAATTTTGACCTCGGACGCACGCTTGTCGGTGGCGGCCAGACAATCGGCCACCGCCGCTTTCACCCGGTCGACCACCCACAGCGGTTTGCCGTCGTTCACCAGGCGTGCGGTGTGGATCAGGCGCGCCTGCTGTGGATTCTGCGCCACGATAAACCACGGATCGACGGCAATGCAGTGACCGCCGACACCCGGCCCCGGCTGCAGAATATTCACCCGCGGATGGCGGTTCGCCAGGCGGATCAGTTCCCAGACGTTGATCCCCTGCTCAGCGCAGATCAGCGACAGTTCGTTGGCAAAGGCGATATTCACGTCGCGGAAGCTGTTTTCCGTCAGCTTGCACATCTCGGCGGTGCGCGAGTTGGTGATCACACATTCGCCCTCGAGGAAAATCTTGTACAGCGCGCTGGCACGTTCCGAGCACTTCGGCGTCATGCCGCCGATCACGCGGTCGTTTTGAATCAGCTCCACCATCACCTGCCCCGGCAGCACGCGCTCCGGGCAGTAGGCGATATTCACGTCCGCCGCTTCGCCCGCTTGCTGCGGGAAGCTGAGATCGCTGCGCGCCTGCGCCAGCCAGTCCGCCATTTGTTCGGTGGCCCCCACCGGCGAGGTGGACTCCAGGATCACCAGATCGCCTTTTTTCAGCACCGGCGCCAGCGATTTCGCCGCCGCTTCGACATAGGCCAGATCCGGCTCGTGATCGCCCTTGAACGGCGTAGGCACCGCGATCAGGAACGCATCGGCCGCCAGCGGTTTGGTCACCGCCCGCAGGAAACCGCCGTCGACGGCGTCCTTGACCACTTTGTCCAGATCCGGTTCGACGATGTGGATCGCGCCGCGGTTAATGGTATCTACCGCATGTTGGTTAACATCTACACCCACCACTTTTTTCTTGCGGGAAGCGAACGCCGCCGCCGTTGGCAAGCCGATATAACCCAGGCCAATAACCGAAATAGTGTCAAAACTCATAGTGTCACCTGATGATTCTTTAAAGCTTCGAGGATACGCTGACAGGCATGTCCGTCACCGTATGGGTTATGCGCCCGACTCATCGCGTGATATTCGCTTTCGTCCGTCAACAGCCGGGTCACCGCTTCAACAATTTTGGTCAAATCAGTGCCGACCAGCCGCACCGTGCCCGCATCTATCGCTTCCGGGCGTTCGGTGGTGTCGCGCATCACCAGCACCGGTTTACCTAACGATGGCGCCTCTTCCTGAATGCCGCCGGAATCGGTCAGGATCATGTAAGCCTGGGTCATCAAATAGACAAATGGCAGATAATCCTGCGGCTCGATCAGCATGACGTTGTCGATGCCTTTCAAAATGCGATTCACCGGCTCACTGACGTTCGGATTGAGATGCACCGGATACACCACCTGCACTTCCGGGTGATTGCGGGCGATCTCCGCCAGCGCGCTGCAAATCCGCTCAAAGCCGCCGCCAAAGCTTTCGCGGCGATGACCGGTGACCAGGATCAGTTTCTTGTCGGCGTCGAGGAACGGATAACGCTGTGCCAGGCCAGCCCGTAGCGCGGCATCGCTCATCACGCGGTCACGCACCCAGAACAGCGCGTCGATCACCGTATTGCCGGTCACGAAAATACGGTTGTCCGGCAGCAGCTCGCGCAACAGATTTTGGCGCGAGTTCTCGGTTGGCGCGAAATGGTACATCGCCAGGTGGCCGGTCAGTTTGCGGTTGGCCTCTTCCGGCCAGGGAGAATACAGATTGCCGGTGCGCAGCCCGGCCTCGACATGCCCGACGGGGATGCGTTGATAGAACGCCGCCAGGCTGGTCGCCAGCGTGGTGGTGGTATCGCCGTGCACCAGCACTACGTCCGGTTTGAAGTCTTCCAGTACCCCTTTCAGCCCTTCCAGGATGCGGCAGGTGATTTCCGTTAGCCCCTGGCCGGGTTTCATGATGTTCAGGTCGTAATTCGGCGTGATCTCAAACAACCGCAATACCTGATCCAACATCTCACGATGCTGTGCCGTTACGCAGACTCTTGCGTCAAAAGCCTCATCCTGGGCCAGTGCATGTACCAGCGGCGCCATTTTGATGGCTTCAGGTCTGGTGCCGAAAACAGTCAACACTTTCACAGCGACTCTCTTTTGGTCGGTTAATCGCAGGCCACACCTGCGAATTGGGCGCTCACGCGCCCTGCATCAGATTATTATATTAGTTTTTAACTACGCGGCCGACGCGCCAAGGCAACGCCCGCGCCAACCAAAGCGCCCATCGCGCCCCACAGAATCAGCCAGAATACCCGGCGCGGGCTGTCGCGTTTTACCGGCTCTTCCGGCGTGCGCAAATAACGATAGGTCTGGAACTTCTCATCCAACGTCGGGCCAACGTTCAGCGTCGCCAGCATCGCGCGGTTCTGATCGTAATCCAGGTCATAGGTCGGGCCGGAGGCCTGCAGGCCTTCCAGACGCGCCTGCAGCATTGGCCGGCCCAGCAGGAACAGATCCGAATCCGGCAGTTGCTCGGCCGGGGTGTCGGTCTGCGCGCGGCTGATCCCCTGGCTTTCGGCGATTTTCAGCGCCTGCTGCGTGGTGTTCAGCTCGCGCTTGTAAACCGACTCCGCCACCGCTTCCTGACGCTTGACCTGCGCCTTCATTGAGGTAGTGCGAGCGGCCCACGCCCCCTGGATCTCTTCGTTCAGGTGCAGGGCAGCGCGGTGGCTGGCGAAGGCCACGTATTGACGCAGCAGGCGGTTGGCGTCCGCGGCAGTTTCCGCCGTCAGCTTCACGCCGTCGTTCGGCACTTTCTTGTCGTCGCGCGGCGTGAACAGGATGTTGTTGATCAGGTCGTCGAGCAGCGCCGCATCCGCGCGGGCATCCCCTTCCTGACGTTGCTTGTAGTAATCGCTCTGCAGCCAGAAATCGCGACGCGTATCGTAAGCCGCCAGCTGCATGATGAACTCATTGTAGGCTTCGTCCGCGATGCTCGGCTGATCGCCGGCCGTCGCCGGCAGCGTGCGCACATCCAGATTGCGCAGGAACTGCTGCTGGGAGTAGTAACCGCCCAGCGCATTCACCGTGGGTTTGTCAGTGATTGCGGTCGCGCTCCATTCTTGCTTAACCAGATAAGAGACGATCAGCGCGACCGCCGCGAACAGCACCGCAATGCCGATAATCCACGGTTTGCCGCGCCACAGGGTGCAGCACAGGCCGCGGATATCGAGTTCGTTATCCACCGCCGGGGTATGCTTGTCAGACGTTGTTTCTGGATTCATCACAGCCAAAAAGCCTCTGGTTAAGATACTTGCTTGTTATCGCCCGAACGCCGCAGCCGACGCTTGATACGCTTAATGTACCGCGCAACCCGCCAGGCGCGCTTGATGCAGTAACCGTACAGGAAGAAAGCAAGCAAGAATAATGCCAACATAACCCACTCTGGGATAAAAGTCAGGCGTTCGCCGATCACGCCAACCGCAGCTAACAATACGGCTGCCAGAGTGATGAGCACAAAAGCCTGCCTTGGCGTAAAACCGGCGCGCATGATCAGATGGTGAATATGTTGACGATCGGGAGAGAAGGGGCTCATCCCCTTGCGCAAGCGACGATACATGATCGCTATCATATCCATCAGCGGAATAGCGATGATCCACAGTGCAGTCACCGGATTGATCGAGCGAGTGGCCCCCTGCGAACTTTGCAGCAGCAGCCAAATGGCGGTAAAGCCGATCAGGGTGCTACCGGCGTCCCCCATGAACACCTTATAACGGCGGCCGAGGATACCGAGGTTGAGCAAAATATAGGGAACGATGGCAGCGATCATCGCAAAGCACCAGAACGCCAGCTCGTTATGGCCGCTCAGGTACAGCAGCAGGCCTAGCGCACCGAAGGAGACACACGACAACCCACCCAGCAGGCCATCAATGCCGTCAACCATATTGAAAGCATTGATAGCCGCCCATACCGCAAACAGTGTCACCAAATAGCCAAAGGGACCCAGTAAGACTTCCCAGTTACCCAGTACATGGCCAAAGCTGCGCAGATACAAACCGGCGAACACCATCATGGCAACGCCTACCAATGCCTGAACTAACGCCCTGATCTTAACGCTGATATCAAAACGGTCATCCAAGGCACCGATGAACACTAAAATGCCCGCGCAGGTGAGGTAAAGTTCACTGTGTGCAATCTTTTGTTCCGATATAAAGAAAGCGAAGCATAGGCCGGCATAGACCGCAATACCGCCAACCAACGGAATTAATCCTTGGTGACGTTTACGATAGTTCGGCTTATCAACCAACCCAATGCGTTTCGCTACCTTACGGGCAACAAAGAGGAAAGCTAAGGAGAATAGGAAAACAAATAGAATTTCAGTACTCATAGTGAGTAGGTTCACAATTAACAGATCTCGTAAGAAGATAAGGCAGCTTAACATGGGCGACAGGCTATGCCATGAGATCCCGTTGCCTTTCAGTCATTTCTTATGATGCGGGAATTCATTCTCATTCGCCCCAGCACCGCGGCCAATTCCGGCTGTAACATGTCGCACACCCAGATATCAAAAACAAGAAGAATTCTCAATAAGTCGTAGAAACAACTTACTTTTCCATTACCGCTACTTATCGTATCCGCCAAAAGCAAAAAACGCCACGACTAGGCGTGGCGTTCAGCGAATTTTTTAACGAATTATGAGCGTTTCATCATATCGAAGAATTCATCGTTGGTTTTAGTCATCGCCAACTTATTAATGAGGAACTCCATCGCGTCAATCTCACCCATCGGGTGAATGATTTTGCGCAGGATCCACATTTTTTGCAGCTCTTCGGAAGTGGTGAGCAGCTCTTCTTTACGGGTACCGGAGCGGTTGTAATCGATCGCAGGGAATACGCGCTTCTCGGCGATTTTACGCGCCAGGTGCAATTCCATGTTGCCGGTACCTTTGAATTCTTCGTAGATCACTTCGTCCATCTTCGAACCGGTATCGACCAGCGCGGTCGCGATGATGGTCAGGCTGCCGCCCTCTTCCACGTTACGCGCCGCACCGAAGAAACGCTTCGGACGATGCAGGGCGTTGGCGTCCACACCACCGGTCAGCACCTTGCCGGAAGCCGGTACCACGGTGTTGTAGGCACGCGCCAGACGGGTGATGGAGTCGAGCAGAATGATCACGTCTTTCTTGTGCTCAACCAGACGCTTGGCCTTCTCGATCACCATTTCGGCCACTTGCACGTGGCGCGAAGCCGGCTCGTCGAAGGTCGATGCGATCACTTCGCCTTTCACCAGACGCTGCATCTCGGTCACTTCTTCCGGACGTTCGTCGATCAGCAGCACCATCAGCACGCAGTCTGGGTGATTGTAGGCGATGCTCTGCGCAATGTTCTGCAGCAGCATGGTTTTACCGGCTTTCGGCGGCGCCACGATCAGGCCGCGCTGGCCACGGCCAATCGGTGCCGCCAGATCCAGTACGCGCGCCGTCAGGTCTTCGGTCGAGCCGTTGCCGCGCTCCATCCGCAGACGGGAATTGGCGTGCAGCGGCGTCAGGTTCTCGAACAGGATCTTGCTGCGGGCGTTTTCCGGCTTGTCGTAGTTGACTTCGTTGACTTTCAACAGGGCAAAATAGCGCTCGCCTTCTTTTGGCGGGCGAATCTTACCGGAAATGGTGTCACCTGTGCGGAGGTTGAAGCGGCGGATTTGGCTAGGGGATACGTAGATGTCGTCGGGACCGGCGAGGTAGGAACTGTCTCCAGAGCGGAGGAAACCGAATCCATCCTGCAATATCTCGAGCACGCCGTCGCCGAAGATATCTTCTCCGCTTTTCGCATGTTGCTTCAGAATGGAGAAGATAATGTCCTGCTTGCGCATGCGGGCAAGGTTTTCCAGCCCCATATTTTCGCCGAGAGTAATCAGCTCAGAAACCGGCGTATTCTTTAATTCGGTAAGATTCATAGTGGTGGGTTCTTAAACTCGGGGTATGTCTCGAACTTGTATCGTGAATGGTATGGCAGCGAGATGCGTGCCTGTTTACTGGACGTTCGATCACCGGGCGCAGAGCCGTCGCGGTAAGAAATGGCTTACATCGGGCGCACGCATTGACGGTTGAAGATCGAAGGTACCTTAAAAATGATTTTTGCAAAACCGTTTGATTGCCAAAACACGGGCTGAGTTCAGTTTACTTTCAACGCCAGTGATTCGACACAGAGTATAGCTTTAGATTCAAACTCTTTAGATTTAAAACTTCGGGCAAGTTCTATATGCAGTGTGGTTAAACTTAACACGCTTCTTGGCAGGCGTCTAGCGGTGAATTGAACATCACCGCCAGGCGCCTGATACTGGGCTTCCCGCCCGATTACAGATTCGCGTTCAGGAAATCTTTGAGCTGACCTTTGGACAACGCGCCAACCTTGGTCGCGGCCACTTCACCGTTCTTGAACAGCAACAGCGTAGGGATGCCACGGATACCGTACTTGGGCGCGGTAGCCGGGTTCTGATCGATATTCAGCTTGGTGATGGTCAGTTTGCCTTCGAACTCTTCGGCAATCTCATCCAGAATCGGAGCAATCATCTTGCACGGCCCACACCATTCAGCCCAGAAATCGACCAGGATCGGCCCTTCCGCTTTCAGCACGTCAGCGTCGAAGCTGCTGTCAGTCAGGTGAATAATTTTATCGCTCATGTTCTACTCCACAGGATTATGTCTACCTTGTTGGTGTAGCATTAACCAACTCAAGGTGATTTTATTGCACCGCGTTTATTTCAACGGATGTGCTTTCGTAAAGCAATAGTTAGCTGATATTCTACCACACTATGAGCAAAACACACTTGACTGAACAGAAGTTTTCCGACTTCGCCCTGCACCCGTTAGTCCTTGAAGCCCTTGAGAAAAAAGGGTTTCACAATTGCACGCCCATCCAGGCGTTAGCATTGCCGCTCACGCTCTCCGGGCGTGACGTTGCAGGTCAGGCGCAAACCGGTACCGGAAAGACGCTGGCGTTTTTGGCGTCTACTTTTCACTATTTGCTGACTCACCCGGCGAAACAGGATCGCCAGACCAATCAGCCGCGCGCCTTGATCATGGCGCCTACGCGTGAACTGGCGGTGCAAATCCACTCCGACGCAGAAGCGCTCTCCCAGAGCACCGGCCTGAAACTGGGCCTGGCCTACGGCGGCGACGGCTACGACAAACAGCTGAAAGTGCTGGAAAGCGGCGTGGACATTCTGATTGGCACCACCGGCCGTTTAATCGATTACACCAAGCAGAACTATGTCGATCTCGGCGCGATGCAGGTTGTCGTGCTGGATGAAGCCGATCGCATGTACGATCTCGGCTTTATCAAAGACATCCGTTGGCTGTTCCGCCGCATGCCTGCGGCCGATCAACGCCTGAACATGCTGTTCTCCGCCACCCTGTCCTATCGCGTACGCGAGCTGGCCTTCGAGCAGATGAACAACGCCGAATATGTTGAAGTGGAACCGGAACAGAAAACCGGCCACCGCATTAAAGAAGAGCTGTTCTACCCGTCCAACGAAGAAAAAATGCGTCTGCTGCAGACGCTGATCGAAGAAGAGTGGCCGGATCGCGCCATCATCTTCGCCAACACCAAGCACCGCTGCGAAGACATCTGGGGCCATCTGGCCGCCGACGGTCACCGCGTGGGCCTGCTGACCGGTGACGTGGCGCAGAAAAAACGCCTGCGCATCCTTGACGACTTCACTAAAGGCAACCTCGACATCCTGGTCGCCACCGACGTCGCCGCGCGCGGTCTGCACATTCCTGCCGTCACCCACGTATTCAACTACGATCTGCCTGACGATTGCGAAGACTACGTGCACCGCATCGGCCGTACCGGCCGCGCAGGCGCCAGCGGCCACTCCATCAGCCTGGCGTGTGAAGAGTACGCGCTCAACCTGCCGGCGATCGAGACCTATATCGACCACAGCATTCCGGTAAGCAAGTACAATAGCGATGCGCTGCTGACCGATCTGCCGGCGCCGAAACGCCTGTCGCGCCCGCGCGGCGGCAACGGCCCACGTCGCAACTCCGCGCCTCGTCGCGGCGGCGCGCCGCGCAACAACCGTAAACGCTCGAGCTGATCGCCATGCTCAGCTCCAGCACGCTTTATGCTGCCATCGATCTCGGCTCCAACAGCTTCCACATGTTGGTGGTGCGCGAGGTGGCCGGCAGCATTCAGACCCTGGCGCGGATCAAGCGCAAGGTGCGCCTGGCGGCCGGGCTGGATCAGAACAATCACCTGTCGCATGAGGCCATGCAACGCGGCTGGCAGTGCCTGCGGCTGTTCTCCGAACGCCTGCAGGACATTCCGCGCGAGCAGATCCGCGTCGTCGCCACCGCCACGCTGCGCTTGGCGTCCAACGCCGATGAGTTCCTGCAGGCCGCCGAGCAAATCCTCGGCTGCCCGGTACAGGTGATCAGCGGCGAAGAAGAAGCACGGCTGATTTATCATGGCGTCGCGCACACCACCGGCGGGCCGGATCGGCGGCTGGTCGTCGACATCGGCGGCGGCAGCACCGAACTGGTCACCGGCACCGGCGCACAGGCATCGCAGCTGTATAGCCTGTCGATGGGCTGCGTCACCTGGCTGGAGCGCTACTTCAGCGATCGCAACCTCGGGCAAGAAAACTTCGAGCGCGCCGAACAGGCCGCGCGCGAAATGGTGCGGCCGATCGCACCGCAGCTGCGCCAGCAAGGTTGGCAGATCTGCGTCGGCGCTTCCGGCACCGTACAGGCGCTGCAGGAGATCATGGTGGCGCAAGGCATGGATGAGCGCATCACCCTGCCCAAGCTGCGCCAGCTGAAACAGCGCGCCATTCAGTGCGGCAAGCTGGAAGAGCTGGAGATCGAAGGGTTGACGCTGGAGCGCGCGCTGGTGTTCCCGAGCGGCCTGTCCATTCTGTTGGCCATCTTCCAGGAACTGGGCATCGAGAGCATGATGCTTGCCGGCGGGGCGCTGCGTGAAGGCCTGGTTTACGGCATGCTGCATCTGCCGGTGGAGCAGGATATTCGCATCCGCACCATCCGCAACCTGCAGCGCCGCTACCTGATCGACACCGAGCAGGCCGAACGCGTCAGCCAACTCGCCGCCAACTTCTCGCAGCAGGTCGCCAACGAGTGGCAGCTGGATGCGCGATGTCGCGAGCTGTTGCACAGCGCCAGTCTGATCCACGAACTCGGCCTCAGCGTCGATTTCAAGCAGGCGCCGCAACACGCCGCCTACCTGATCCGCCACCTGGACTTACCCGGCTTTACCCCGGCGCAGAAAAAACTGCTGGCCACCCTGCTGCAAAACCAGAGCAACCCCCTCGACCTGTCGCTGTTGAACCAGCAAAACGCCCTGCCGCCGCGCACTGCGCAGCGTCTGTGCCGCATTTTGCGCCTGGCGATCATCTTCGCCAGCCGCCGCCGCGATGACACGCTGCCGGCGGTGCGGTTGCGCGCCAATCAGGACGATGAACTGACGGTGATCTTGCCGCCGGGTTGGCTGGAACAGCATCCGCTGCGCGCCGAGGCGCTGGAGCAGGAAAGCCACTGGCAGAGCTACGTCCACTGGACGCTGCGGTTGGAAGAACAGCGTTGAAATGACCAGGGCGCAATGAGCGCCCTTGTTACTTTTTCTCTTTTGCCTTTTCCAACTGAGCCCAAAGATTCGCGACACCGGCTCTCCCTTTTTGCATTCTTTCCTGCGGAGTGACGACCTTACGTTCTGTTTCTCTCTTTAGATCATCCTGCGGCAACTCATCTAAAAACCTACTTAGTTCTGGGCGCATCAGCTCACCATATTGGCGGCGCTCCCGACAATGGCTGAAAATCAGCTCTTTTTGCGCGCGGGTGATCCCTACATAGGCCAGACGCCGCTCTTCATCGACATTGTCTTCATCGATGCTGCTCTGGTGCGGCAGCAGGCCCTCTTCCATGCCCACCAGAAACACGTAAGGGAACTCCAGCCCCTTGGAGGCGTGCAGCGTCATCAGTTGTACCTGATCCAGCTCTTCTTCGCTTTCACCGCGCTCCATCATGTCGCGCAGGGTGAAGCGCGTCACCACCTGGGCCAGCGTCATCGGTTCATTCAGATCGCTGCCCTCGAGCATCTCCGTCATCCAGCCGAACAGCGTATTGACGTTCTTCATCTGCATTTCGGCGGCCTTCGGGCTGCTTGCTGTTTCGAACAGCCAGCTTTCGTAATCAATGCCGCGGATCAGATCGCGCACCGCCGCCACTGGCTCACGCTCCACCTGTTGGGCGATGCCGCCCAGCCAGTGGGTAAAGCGCTGCAATGACTCCAGCCCGCGCCCGGTCAAATGCTGGCTCAGCCCCAGATCGAAACTGGCGTGGAATAAACTCTTGTTGCGCTGGTTGGCCCATTCGCCCAATTTCTGTCGTGTTGTAGGACCTATCTCACGTTTGGGGATATTGACGATGCGCAGGAAGGCGCTGTCGTCGTCGGGGTTGGTCAGCACGCGCAGATAGGCCAGCAGATCCTTGATCTCGGGGCGCGAGAAAAATGAATCGCCGCCGGAAATCTTGTACGGGATGCGGTTCTGCATCAGCATCTTTTCAAACACCCGCGACTGGTGGTTACCGCGGTACAGGATCGCATAATCGCCGTAGTGGGTCTTTTTCACGAAGTGGTGGGCGATCAACTCCCCCACCACCCGCTCGGCTTCGTGATCCTCGTTATTAGCAGTAATTAGTTTCAATTCCTCGCCATAACCCAATTCTGAAAACAGCCGTTTTTCAAACACGTGTGGGTTATTGGCGATCAGAATGTTGGCCGCCTTCAGAATGCGCTCGCTGGAACGGTAGTTTTGCTCCAGCTTGATCACCTGCAGCGCCGGGAAATCGTCCTTCAGCAGCACCAGGTTCTGCGGCCGCGCGCCGCGCCAGGAGTAGATCGACTGATCATCGTCACCCACCACGGTAAAGCGCGCGCGGTTGCCCACCAGCAGCTTCACCAGCTCGTACTGGCTGGTGTTGGTATCCTGGTACTCATCCACCAGCAGGTAGCGGATGCGCTGCTGCCAGCGTTCGCGCACCTCTTCGTTGCGTTGCAGCAATAGCGTCGGCAACAGGATCAGATCGTCAAAGTCCAGCACGTTGCACGCCCGCATATGGGCGTGGTACAGGCCGTAGCAGTGGGCAAAATGCTTATCACGCTGCGAACGAGCTATCTCCATCGCTTTAGGAGGATCAATGAGATCATTTTTCCAATTCGAAATGGTCGTAATCAGTTGGCTAAGTAATGTTTTATCTTCTTCTAACCATTGCTTAGTCAATTCTTTCAGTAAGGCAAATTGATCTCTATCGTCAAACAGCGAAAAGTTGGACTTCATCCCCAACGCCACGTATTCCCGCTTGATGATCTCCAGCCCCAGGGTATGGAAAGTGGAAATCATCAGCCCGCGCGCCTCTTTGCGCCCCAGAGTTTGCGACACGCGCTCTTTCATCTCGCGCGCGGCCTTGTTGGTAAAGGTCACGGCGGCGATGTGCCGCGCCTGATAACCGCAATGGTGGATCAGGTGGGCTATCTTGTTGGTGATAACGCGCGTCTTGCCGGAACCGGCACCGGCCAACACCAGGCAGGGCCCGGTAACGAATTCGACGGCTTGTTGTTGGCTGGGGTTTAATCGCATGGTGCTGGCTTGCTCGGCTGTAAAACGTGGAAGGGAATTGTAGCAGAAAGCGCCGATGAGATTTAGCGGGTATAATCAGCGCAATTTTCGCATCGACAAAGGCAATACCATGGCAAAAACGGCGTGCGCCCTGCACATTCTGGTAGACAATGAAAAGCTGGCCAACGAGCTGCTGGCCAAGCTGAAGCGCGGCGTCAGCTTCGACACGCTGGCGCGCAAATACTCGAGCTGCCCGTCAAAACGCAACGGCGGCTCGCTGGGCGAATTCAACAAGGGCGCGATGGTGCCGGCGTTCGATAAAGCGGTGTTCAGCATCCCGCTGCTCAAACCTTATGGCCCGGTCAAAACCCAGTTCGGTTACCACATCATCAAGGTGCTGTACCGCAACTGAGGGGGCCTGAGCCCCCTGCTGCGATTACTGCGCGCCGGCGTCCGTCGCCGGCGCAGCCACCGCGGCGTCGGCCGGTTTGGCTTCCTCCGTCACCACCGCCGGCGCCGGCATCATGATGCCGTCATAGGTTTCCTGCAGCTGCTTCATGCTCATTTCCGGCTCACCCTTCGGCTGCATCAGCACCAGCGTCGCCTCCTGAGAAAGCTGCAGCTTCAGCGCCTGATTCAGCGTCTCCAGCGTCAGGCTGGACAGGAACTCCTGGCGCAGCTTCTGATACAGTTCCGGCGCGATATCCACCACCCCGCTCTGTTGCGAACGCAGGCGCTGGCTCATCAGCACATCGGTGTCGGTGCGGGCGTAGGTCGCGAACAGCTTGCTCAGCTGATCGTTTTTCTGCGCCAGCAGCGCATCGAATTCTTCTTTCGACAGGCCGTTGTCACGCACGTTGGCCAGCTCGCGGGCGATAAAGCCCAGGCTGCCGTTAAGATTGTTGTTCGGCGTATCCAAATGGATGGCGCACTGCCCGCGCTGGTACTGCACGCGGCAGTCAAAGCCCAGATGCAGGCTCTTCTGGTCGCTTTTTTCCAGCGTCTGCTGGAGATGCCAGAACAGCGCCTCGCGGGCGAGATCGCCACGCCAGTAACGGAGCAGGCTCTGCGAATCGCGAATCGGATGCCACGGCGAATCCCACATGATCGACAGCGTATCCTGTTTCACCTGCTCGCTGATCAGGCTCACCGGCTGTTGCGGCAGCGGCGTCAGAGTCGGCATCGGGGCCGGGGTTTCACGTTTGCCCTGCAGCGGCGAGAACGCCTTGTTGATCTGCTCGCCCAGGCTGCGGCTGTCGACCTTGCCGACAACGAACAGCGTCATGGCATCCGGGGTATACCACTGTTGATAGAATTTCTTCAGCTGTTCGAGGTTGACCGGCCGTTTCGCCGGCTGCGCCGGATCGTGCGCCAGCAGCGTCGAGCCTTTCAGGCGGTAACGCCACCAGACGTCTTGGGTATTGGGCGGGAACGTGCCGACCGGATTGATGGTGGAGTTCATCACCGCGTGCACCGTATGCTCGTCGATCGCCAGTTTGCCGGTGGTGTCCGCCAGCCAGGCCAGCGCTTCTTTCAGCAGGTCAGGCCGGTTATTCGGCAGGCTGAGATTATACATGGTGAAATCATACGAGATGATAGCCGGCGGCAGCGGCCGCTCGTTATCCACGCTCTGCTGCCACAGGGCGCGCAGCTGCGGCGCGGTAAAGCTTTCACTGCGCGTCAACGCCAGCCGCGGCAACAGCTGGGCGAAGCCGGTCTGTTGCGAAGACTCCACCAGAGAGCCGGTATTGACGATCAGCCGCAGTTCCACGCGGTCGCTTGGCCGCTGCGGCGTATCGAGAATTTGCCATGAAAACCCGTTGGCCAGCGCCCCCTGCTGCCAGGCAGGATCGGGTTGTAGTGCTTCAGCCTGCACGCTGCTACTGGCTGCAGCCAATAGCAGCCCACCAACTATAAGATGAATTCTGGTGCCCTGCATGTGAACCCCTACTTAATGACTATCCAATTTCTTATGCAAATGCGTGTATTCCATTCAATGGAATCATAAAAATACGCCCTGAGTTTCACAGTGGGGCGGAAAGCAGAAAGTGTACCATCGTGTTAGACCGCGCGCCTTTGCGGATGTCACTCATTAGAGTGAAAAATAATAGATAGCGGGGTTTTTAATGCAAGAAATCGTTACGAGGCAGGGGGAAAACCTCACCGGCCGCGGCTGCGGCCGGTGATTCGCCGTCAATATCAGGCGGAAGGCAGCGTTTTGTCCGCGCCGGCGTTTTTGTTGTTCAGCGTGGCTTTCAGCTGTTTCTCATCCAGTTGGCCGCACCACCTCGCCACGACCACGGTCGCCACCCCGTTGCCCACCAGGTTGGTCAGCGCGCGGGCTTCCGACATGAAGCGGTCGATGCCGAGGATCAGCGCCAGGCCGGCCAACGGCAGGTGGCCGACGGCGGAGATGGTGGCGGCCAACACGATAAAGCCGCTGCCGGTCACGCCCGCCGCCCCTTTGGAGGAGAGCAGCAACACCACCAGCAGGGTAATCTGATGCATGATGTCCATGTGGGTGTTGGTCGCCTGCGCGATAAACACCGCGGCCATGGTCAGGTAAATAGAGGTGCCGTCCAGATTGAAGGAGTACCCGGTCGGGATCACCAGGCCCACCACCGATTTCTTGCAGCCCAGCCTCTCCATTTTATCCAGCATGCGCGGCAGCGCGGACTCGGACGACGAGGTCCCCAGCACGATCAGCAGCTCTTCTTTGATGTAGTTGACGAATTTGAAGATGCTGAAGCCGTTGGCGCGGGCGATGCTGCCCAGCACCACCACCACGAACAGGATACAGGTGATATAGAAGCACACGATCAGCTGGCCGAGTTGCACCAGGGTGCCAACGCCGTATTTACCGATGGTAAACGCCATGGCGCCGAAGGCCCCCAGCGGCGCCAGGCGCATGATCATGTTGATGATGCCGAAAATCACCCGCGAGAAGCTGTCGATCACGTTGAAGATCAGCTGCCCCTTTTCACCCAAGCGATGCAGGGCGAAGCCGAACAGCACCGCGAACAGCAGCACCTGCAGAATGTTGCCGCTGGCGAACGCGCCGATCACGCTGCCGGGGATGATGTCCAGCAGGAACGGAATGATGCCCTGCTGCTGCGCCTGTTCGGCGTAGACTGCCACCGCCTTGGCGTCCAGCGTGCCGGGATCGACGTTCATGCCGGCGCCCGGTTGCACCAGGTTGACGATCACCAGGCCGATAATCAGCGCGATGGTGCTGACGATTTCAAAATACAACAGCGCGATGGCGCCGGTGCGGCCCACCGCTTTCATGCTTTCCATGCCGGCGATGCCGGTCACCACGGTGCAGAAGATCACCGGGGCGATAATCATCTTGATCAGTTTGACGAAGCCATCGCCCAGAGGTTTCATCTCGGCGCCGAGGTCAGGGTAGAAATGGCCAAGCAGGATACCCAGCGTGATCGCCGTCAGCACCTGAAAATAGAGGCTCTTAAAGATCGTTGTTTTCATATGAACATCCTATGGGGGGAAGACACGCACCAGGCAGCAGTCTAAAAATCCAGCCTGTTCATTGCTTGCGCGGAAAATAACACCCACTTAACAACATGGAAATAATTTGTTGCACCCGTCCCTGCGGGTTGATGTGAATTTAAGAGCTGAAACGCGTCAGTCGGGGTGCAAAGCTGAAAATTGCGTAATGCTTTGTTTGCACTAACGCAAAAGAGGTAGAGGAGAAATAGCGATTTTCGGACGGGGAAAAGTACCGGAAAGGCAACGCGCCGCTTACGGCGCCGCGCGGCAAAACTCGGCTTCGAACGCTGCGCGCGGCAGCGGCCGGGCGAACAGGAATCCTTGCCCGCTGCGAATGCCGTGCTGCAGCAGGCAGTCGCGCTGCTCGGCGTTTTCCACGCCTTCGGCCATCACCGGCAACGCCAGCACTTCGGAGATCGCACTAACGATGCGCACCATCGCATCGTCGGCCGGCAGCCCCTGAATGAAGCTGCGGTCGATTTTAATCAAATCGATCGGCAGGGATTTCAAGCGGTTCAGGTATTCCAGACTGGAGTAGCCCATGCCGAAGTCGTCCAGCGCGATCGACAATCCCAGATCGTGCAGCTCGCGCAGCAGCGCCAGCGCGCGGTCGAGATCGTCGATGCGCACCGTCTCGGTGATCTCCAGCAGCAGCTTGCGCGGGTCTATCCGATACTGCGCCAGCAGGTTTTTCAGATGCGGGACGAACGCCTCATGCTGCATCTGTATACCGGAAACGTTGACCGCCAGCGGCAGCGCAATGCCGCGTTGCTGCCAGTCCGCCAAGATGCGGCAGGACTCTTCCAGCACCCAGTTGCCGAGAGGCACGATCACGCCCAGCTCTTCCGCGAGCGGGATAACGTCGGCCGGCAGGGTATAGCTGCCGTCATACTGCTGCCAACGCAGCAGCGCTTCGGCGCCGATCACCTCGTTGGACTGCATGTCGATCTGCGGCTGCAGGAACAGCGTAAAATGCCGCTGCTCGATGCCGTGCAAAATCTCGCTCTCCTGCGTCAGCCGCTTCTGCGTGCGTTCCGTCAGGCTGGGCTCGAAGAACAGGATCTGATTTTTTCCTTCACGGTGGGCGGACATCATCGCCGAGGTGGCGCTGCGCAGCAGCTGTTCCGCACTTTCCCCCTGATTGAGGTAGTGCGCGATGCCGATGCTGGCGTTGGGCCGCAGCGCCAGACCTTCCAGGGTCAAGGGCGCGTTGATCTCCGCCATGATGCGTCGCGCCAGCTGCATGGCGTGGAACGGCCGCTCGGTCCCCTTGGCCAGGATGGCGAATTCGGTATTGCTCAGCTGCGCCAGCACGCCGTTTTCGTCGATGCAGCCGCGCAGCTTCTTCGCCAGCGCCAACAGCAGCGCTTCACGCATCGCCGGGCTCATCACGCCCGAGGCTTCATGCAGCGTCTCGATGCCGATCACCAGCAGGTTAAAACGCTCGGGGCGCAGGCTGGAGGCGATATGCTGTTCCAGCAACGCGTTCAGCAATGCCGGATTCGGCAGTTCGGTCACCGGATGGCGGGTGCTCAGGCGGCTCATGTCGGCATGCGCCTTGGCCAGCGTCTGTTGATTGCGGTTGTAGTTGCGCACCAGCAGGCCGAGCTCGTCGTCCTGGTGCAGCGTCGGCAGCATCAGTTGGTGGTAGGGCGCTTCGTCCTGCGAGATGTTTTCCAGCTCTTTGGCCATCGCGCGCAGCGGATGCACCATCAACCGGTTCATGCACCAGGTGATGGCCACCGACAGGATCAGCGCCAACAGCAGGTAGGTCGACAGCATGGTCGACAAAATGCTGCGGATAAACTGGTACATGCGGAACGAATCGGCCTGCAGCACCAGATAGGCCAGCGGCTGCTGGTTGGCCGGCACCCGCTCCAGCGAATAGAGCGGCACGGAAATTTGGATCGGCAGCTCAAACAGCCGGGCGATCAGCGTCGGCACCGGCCGCTCCGGCGGGAAATTGGCGTGCAGTGCCTGAAACTCGTTCGGCAAGACGATATCCGCCCGGCTGAGAATGCCGACCGGCAACAGCGTGTTCAGCACCTTTTTGGCTTCCGGCACGTCCATGCGCAGCACCGCTTCCGCCAGCGGCTGGCGCACGGATTGAGCGATATTCTCCAGTTGCTGGGCGTAGTCATCCCTGCGCTGCTGCACAAAGTGGAATAACTGGATCACGATAAAGATGCAGATCGTGACCAGCGCCACGCCGGACACCGTCGCCATCTGCTTAATCGTTAACGAACGCCTGACCCGCAAACCTGCTCTCCGTGAAATCGGGCTGAAACAAAAAAGGGGGCTGACTCTCACCCGCCCCCTCGAACCGGGCTGATTATACTCGATCATCGGCTGTTTTTATCTGGCTATGCCGCAGGCAAAACCAAGAAAATCGCGGGTTTCAGTCTTTTCCTAAAGCGAACAAACGCGACCCGGACACAGGGTAACAAAACTCCCCGGTGTCCGACACTCCGAATCTTTCCCCTCCCGGCTACTTGAAGTCGGCGTAAGGCGTCAGCGGCTGCGGCGGCAAATCGAGATCCCCCTGCCAGCCGGCCAGGGAATAGCGCAGATAAATCAACGCGTGGCTCGGCGTATAGTCCTTCGCCTGTTGAATGTCGATACCGGCGCCGAGCGTCCAGTGCGAACTGAGACGGCGTTCGACGATCGCCCGCAGGGTATAACCGACGCCGCTTGAGGAGCTGCCGTCCTCGACGGCGAACTTATCGGGCAGCGAATCCGGGATCAGCCCCTGCAGCGGATAGCGGCGCTGGCTGTCGGTTTTCGAATGGGACAGCGAAACCGAACCGCCCAGCTCCCACGACCAGTTCTCGGTGCGCTGGCGATAGTTGACCGGCAGCGACAGCGACAGATATTGCTGCGGGCTGTAATAGCCGCCCTGCCCCAGCGAATAGCCGCTCAAATCCTTCTGGTAGTGCCACAGCATGGTATTGAGCCCGACGCTCAGACGGCGATTGTCTTCGTTGATCAGCTTGTAGTAGTAGCCGGCCATCAACCGCTGCCGCTGGTTATCCGCCACGTTCTTGCCGGTAATCTGGTGCGCGCTGAGATCGGCCCACACGCCGTTCGCCTCGCCGCGATCGTAGCTGGCGCTCAGGCTGACGCCGGTAGCGCGCACGCCGCCCCAGGTGGTGCCGGTGTTCGGATCCTTGGCGCCGCCGAACGCCAGCAGCGAGCTGGAGATCGGCCGCCGCGAGGCCGCCAGCGTCCAGCCGATGTGGTTCCAGTCGCCGCTGTAGGCCAGGCCGCCGGTCCAGTCGACCACCTCGAAGCCCATCGGCGTCGTGCCGATATCGGCGGCCCAGCGGTCGTTTTTCCAGCCGGCCGCCACGCTGGTGCCGGTGGATTTCTGATGTTCATCGCCGCGGCACCCTTGCGTATTGCAGGTGCCGAAGGTCTCGTAGTATTTGCCACTGCCGTCGGTCGAGAAGCGGCCGGCGTCCAGCTGCACGGTGTCGGTGCGCAAAAAGGCGCGCCCGTCATACAGCGGCATGTCCACCTGCAGCATGGTGTCGTGCGCATTGAAGTCGGAAATACCGCCGGTGCCGCTCGAGCGCCAGTAATCGTGATCGAGCGTGACGTTCACGTCTTGCTGCCGGTACAGATCCGCGGCCTCGGAACGGATGCCGCGTTTCAGCCAGTCGTCGCTCGGGTTATTGCGCGTCAAATAGGTGTAGCCGTCATTATCCTGCGGCAGCGTCGGCGTGATGCCGCCGGCCACCATCGCCTGGCGGTAATCCTGCTGCGCCCGCTCCGGCTGCCGCTGCGCCCGTTCCAGACGGGCGGCGTCGCGGTAGATCAGCGCCTTGGTCTGCCCCACGGGCTCCGCGGCCGCCGCCGTTTTCAGCCGGCCGAAGATAGCTTCGGCCTGCTGCGGATCGCCGACCGCGCCCCAGGCGTTAGCGACCCGCCGTTGACTGTTGAGCGAAGCGTCTTGCGGCTGCGGTTCGGTTTTCAGCCGCTGGCGCGCCGCGTCCAGATCCCCCTGCGCCACATAGGCTTCGATCTCGCCCAGCTGCGCATCCGGGTTGTTCGGTTCGCGCCGTTTCACCCGCTGATAGTCGCCCAGCGCCGCCGCATACTCCCCGCGCGCCAGAGCCCAGTCGGCCAGCAGCAAATCGATGCGGGTGTCCGCCGGCTGCCGGCGCAGATAGGCTTCCGCCGCCGGTTCGTCGCCGGCCGCCCGCAGCCCTTCGGCATGTGCAATCACCGCCTGCATTTTCAGCCGCTGCGCCAGTTCGCGCATGTTGTCGTTCCACTGCGCCGCAGGCAGCGTATTGAGCTGCGCCAGCGCCTGGTCGTCGCGATCGCTGCCGGAAAGGTAGAGCGCATAGGCATAGGCCAACTGCGGATTGGCGCGCTGACGCTGCGCCAGCTGCCGGAATAAGGCGTCCGCCTGTTGCGGCTGCCCGGCCTGACGCAGCGCCTGCGCATAGCGATAGGTCAGCCAAACGTCGTCGGGATCCATCGGCTGGGCGCGGCGATAGATTTCCGCCGCCTGCTGCCACTGCTGCTGCGCCGCCAGCGTCTCCGCCTGTTGCTTCAACATATCGAGCCGCAGCCCGTCGAGGGTGCTGCGCAGCTTGGCCTGTTGGCTGCGCGGCAGGCCGTTGAGGTAGGCCAGCGCTTTTTCCGGCGACTGGCGTTGATAGAGATTCACCAGGCCGCGCAGCGCGCTGCCGTTACCGGGATCGCGCCGCAGCGCCTGCTGATAAAACCCTTCCGCCGCAGCGTCATCCTTGCTCGCCACCGCCACATCGCCCAGGCCGATAAACGCATCGCCGTCGCGGTCGTCGAGCTGGCGCGCCTGCTGGTATTTCTGCCTGGCCAGCGCAAGATTGCCGGCCTTCAGCGCCTTGTCGCCTTCGTCTATCGCCAGCCAGTAACTGGTGCTCTTGATCAGGCTTTGCCACTTGCCGCTGTCGTAGCCGTTCGTGTCGGCGGCCAGCGCCTGGCGGAACAGCTTCAACGCCTGCGGGCGGTTGCCGGCGCGCGAATAGGCCTGGCCGAGCGCGCCCAGCACCTCGGCGTCGTTCGGCGTCGCCGCCAGCGCCTTTTGCAACGCCGGAATGGCCGCCCGGCTGCCGCCTTTATCCACCTGCGCCAGGCCGCGCACCCGCGCCTGATACGCCGGATCGGCCAACAGTTTCTGCTGTCTGGCCAGCTCTTCGCGGGCGCTGGTCGCCTGATCGCCGGTATCGAACACGCCGAGGAAACGGTTGAGCGCCGCCACGCTTTGCGCGCTAACCGGCATCGCTTTGACCTTGTCCAACCACAGATCGGCGGCATCGCCGCGCCCGGCCGGATCGGCGGCGATCTTCTGCAGCAGCTCATAGGCCTGCGCGTCCTGGTTCTGACTGAACAGCATGCGCGCCAGCGACATGCGCAGCGCCACGTTGCCGGAATATTGCTGATCCAGCGCCTGCAGCTGCTTCAACGCTTTCGCCTCCTGCCCCGGCAAACGCGCCACCAGCCGCCAATATTCCACCGCCAGATCGAGCGTCGGCGGCTCGCCGTGGAACAGCGCATCGTACTGCGCCTTGGCCTCCGGCAACCGGCCGGCGGTCGCCATCAGGCGCGCCTGCTGCAGCTTCTGCCGGGTTTCTGGTTGCGTCAGCAGCATGTTCATTTGCGCCTGGCGATAGGCGCTGGACTGCGGCGCGAGGGTTTTCAGCTTATCCAACTGCTGCTGCGCCAGCGCCATATTGCCCTGCCGCAGCGCCAAACGCATGCGCGCGGCGATCACGTCCGGGTTGTTCGGATCCATCAGCTCTAGCCGGTACAGCGACTGGCGCACCAGATCGTCCTTGTTGCCGGCCTCGCCAATGCGCACCTGTTCCAGCAGCCACTGCTCCGGGGCCACGGCTTCCGCAGCGCGCGCCTGCGGCAGCATCGCCAGGCTCAGCGGAATCAAATTCAGCCAGTTTATTTTGAAGTTGTGCATTGGCCGTCCCACGAGGGTTGCAATTCACCCTGACGATTAAAGCGATAACGTTGTTGATCCCACCCCTGGCCGAACAGCGTCAGCGAGGCGCTGAAATAGGCGTCGTCCCCCGGCGGATGTTCGCTGATGCGTTGCCGCTGTGTCGCCAGCGCCTCAGCCTGCGTCGCCAACATCGGCAACATCGAGGCGGAAAAGCCGACCGGGCCGCCGCCGGTGGTTTTGCCGCTGGCGGTATCGGTTTTCTCCGGCGGCACGCCCTGTTTGGCGGTGAGCTGCGCCATCGGCTGAAAACGTTCGAGCAGCGCCGCCTTGTATTCATCGTCGTCCGCCAGCATGCCGGCCCACAGATAAACCCGAATGGCGTCGTAGCTGCCGACGTTCGGCTTGACGGGATCCGGCTGCCAGCCGGCGCCGACCCGCCACACCACCCAGTCCGGCGAGAAACCGTGCGGCGCGGTGTCCAGCCACAGCCGTTGATTGACCTGGCGCATCGCGCGCCACGGGCCGTTCAGCGCCGCAAAACGCGCCAACAGCTGCGGCGGCAGGTAGCTGGGATTCAGCCGCCAGCGATCGTCCGTCACGAACCCGACTTTGCCCGGCAGCAGCATCAGGCCCAGGCCGGGAATGTCGGCCACCTCCTCGCGGCCGATGCGTTGCAGCAGCAGCGTCCCCAGGGTTTGATAGCGCCGGCTTTTCCACAGGCGGCCGGCTTCGAGCAGGTTATAGGCGATCCACAGATCGGCGTCCGACGCCGAGTTGGCGTCCAGCACCTTCCACTGTTTGTCGTCGCTCTCGCCCCACAGCCAGGCGGGCAAACGGGCGCTGAGATCGCCCGCCGCCAGGTTGTTCTCCGTCCAGGCCAGCAGCAGATCGAAGGTCGGCCGGTCATTGGCCACCAGGGCGAAGAACAGGCCGTAGCTCTGCCCCTCGGAGGTAGTGATTTTGTTCGGGCTGCTCGGATCGATCACCCGCCCCTGCGGGCTGATGTAGAACTGCTTGTACTGTTGCCAGCCCGGCCACTCGCAGGCCGCCGCGGCGCTGAAGGCGCACAGCAGCAGCATGCCGAGCGACAGGCGTTGCAGCATGGCGTTCACCGCCGTCAATCCCGATCTTCAGGCGCCAGACGACGCCGGCTGAAGGCCTTCAGGCCACGCCACAGCATCAGCCCCAGGATCACCACCAGCACCACCGCGATCACCGCCAGCAGCACCGGATGGGTAGAGAGGGCATACCACAGCCGCTCCCACCACGGCAGGTGGCCGACATAGTAAATATCGCCGACGCGCAGGCTGTTGACCCCCGATTCGCGGATCACCGCCACCGAGCCGAATACCGCGGCGCGCTTGCCGCTGTCCAGCAGGGCATTGTTCAGCAGCTCATAGCCGCGCGGGCTGTCCGCCAACAGCGCCACGATGCTGCGCTGGTCGTTGAACGGCGACTGCACGCCAATGATCGCCGACATCGCCCCCTCGGAGCTGACGGCGGTCTTGCTGTCCGGCCGGGTATCCTCCGCCAGCGCTTCCGCGCTGGGCAGCGGCGGCTGCCGCGTCGGCTGTTTCACCCAGCTTTGGGTCGCGTCCACCAGCAGGCTGATTTTCTTGTCGTCGCGCAGCTCCGGCGGAATGGTGCCGACCATCAGGATATCGTCGTCGCGATCCTTGGCCTGCGACCAGTCATCGCTCAGCGTGAAGGCCAGCGCCGGGTAGCCGGTTTGCGCGCCGATCACGCCCAGCGCGTTCAGCAGCGCGCTGACCTGCGCCGGCTGCGGTTTCTGATTCACCAACACCAGCGTTTGCGACAGATCCGCCAGGCGGCTGAACGGGAAGCCGGCGTTGGCGAAGGCGCGCAGATCCGGCATCGCCATAAAGTGGCGGTAGCCGGAGAAATCGATGGTGGACGCGCCGTCGATCACCGCGTGGTTTTGCGTGAAGGAGTAGGTTTCACAGCGCCCTTCCGCGCCGCTGGCCAGCAGCGTGGTGTAGTCGAAGTCAAAGCGCAGCTGGTTGGTGGCCCCCAGCCGCAACGCCGGGATATTGACGTTCTTGTCGGAATCGAGCAGCCCCTGCGTTAACGGCAGGCGCAGCAGCTGCGCGCCCTGCTCGTGCTCCGGCACCAGCGAGTAAGCCTGCACGAACTGGTTGTTCAGGCTGACGCTCAGCCGCGAACCGTCCTGAATGCGCGGCGCGGTGTAACGGTATTTCAGGTGCATGTCAATGCCGGTGCTGCGGATCAGGAACAGGTCCGGCGGCAGGTTCATGGTCAGCGAAATAGGCCCGGGCTCGATGCCGCTGGTTTGCAGCTGCTCGGCGTACTGCTGCAGCTCGGCGAAGGTCATCGGCCGATCGGTGCGCACCCAGTTCGGCGCGTCGTACGGCTGGCGCGGCGCCAGCTGTTCCACCTTGTCCACCGTTACGTTCTGGCCGCGGAACAGGATGTTGCCCTGCGCGATGCCCTTCACCGCGGTGATCAAATCGTTGTCGTCACGCCCCTGAATCAACAGCAGTTTGACGTACGGATTGTCCGGGTGGCTGATCATCTCCACCGTCGGGCCGTTGACCGCCGGATAATCGCGCAGGAAATCCGGGCGCTGCGAGTTGGTGGCGAACACCACGGCGTGCTGCGTCGGCAGCGCGTTGTACAGCGTCGGGAAGGATTGCCCGCGCCACTGCGCCTTGCTGCCGAACCAGGACGCCAGAATGCCCGCCGCACGCTGCTGGGCGAGATCCGGCTGGCCGGCGAACACCATCGGCAGCGTCAGCGGCCGATTATCGCGGCTGTCGAAGAACGGCTCAGGGAAGTGCGACAGCTCGTTTTTCACCGGCAGCGTCTGGAAACGCAGCTTCAGCGCGCTGGACTTGCTGACGTCGAGCCACAGCGAGGTGCTGGCGGGGTTTTCGCAGATATTTTGATAATGGCCGACGAACACCAGCCGAACGCGGTTAAAATCGGTGATATAGCGCGGATCGATCGCCATCTGGATGCGATTGGGCTTGCCCAGCTGCTCCTTGGCGATCGTGGTCACGCCCATCAGCTCGTCGTTCAGGTAGACCTTGACGTGCGACTCCACCGGGATCAGCGCCGGCGACGGCGTAAACTCCATATCGAGCATCGCCTGCGAGACCACCTCGTCGCTGCGCACGCCGAATTCGATCTGCCCGTCCGGCCGGGTGCCGCGCAGAACAAAGGTGCCCGGCGGCGGCGCTATCTGCGCAAACGACAGCGACACGTCGCGCACCGGCGCATTCGGATCCTGCGGCGCGGCGGCCGGCGGTGGCGCGATCGCCGTATCGGCCGCCGCGGCGATCGGCGGCTGGGCCGCCACGGTCGGCGCGGTGGCGGTTTCGGCCTGCGACAGGGTGCTGATGCCTAAGGCCAGAGCAGTTAACCAGGTTATTTTTCTCGTCATCGTATCATCATCAATGTTGGAGCCTGTTCACCGGGCGAGTGAGCGGGCGGTTGAACTCGCAGCTAACCCACTGTTTCTTGTTGACCCAAGGTCGGATCCCTGCCGACGCCGCGCGGAATAAACGACACGACCCAGGCGGTCAGCGAGGTGACCCCGACCAGCAGACCGCGCACCAGCGGCGGCGCGTAGTCCGCCATGCGCACATACCCCCGGAAGCCCAGCGCCAGCACGTCGCGCAGGCTTTCGATCGGCCGGTCTTCGGGGAACCCGTCCTGCCACAGCGCCCAGGTATCGGCGCGGGCGAAGGTGCACTGAATGAAATCGATGTGTTCGCGGGTGGAGAGGTCGACCAGGCGCACCCCCACCTTGTTGCCGAAGGCGCGCGTCACCACGCAGGGGAAGCTGTACTCCTGCTGGCCGCGCTTGAGCAGCAGCGAGAGCTTGTCGCCGTCTTTCAACGCGTTTTCCACCCGCATCTCAATGCCCACGCCGCCGTCGGAGTAATCGCGCAGCGTGCAGGGATACAGATGGCCGTCGGCGCGCGCGATCGCCGCCGGCATGGCGATTTCCACGCGGTGCGCCTGACGCACCTGCTTGGCCTCCACCGCCACCGCCACCGCACCGCCGAGAATCGTCATGTTGTACAGCACCCACACCAGGCTGATGATCACCGTCATCACCTCGTCCGTCGGGCCATAGGCCAACCGCCAGACGCCGAACGCCAGCCCGGCCAGGTTCAGGATCACCAGGAACATGTAAGGCCGGGTGATCACCCAGTCGACGTGCTCCTCCTCCACCAGCCCGCCCTTGGCGGTGACGTTGAATTTGCCCTTGTGCGGATTGAACAGCGCCACCGTCGTCGGCCGCGCGATATACCAGGCCAGCACCGTTTCATAGATTTCGCTCCAGAACGAATGGCGGTATTTCCCCTGGATACGCGAGTTGGTCAGGCTGGCGTGGATCATGTGCGGCAGCACGTAAAGCGCGATCGCCAGCGCCGGCGCGAAGATGATGTAAGCATGCAGCAGCAAAAACGCCAGCGGCGCGGTGAGGAAGATCAGCCGCGGAATGCCCGACAGGAAGTGCAGCATGGCGTTGGCGTAGCACAGGCGCTGCGCCAGTTTCAGCCCCTTGCCCAGCAGCGGGTTGTCCAGCCGGAAGATCTGCACCATGCCGCGCGCCCAGCGAATGCGCTGGCCGATGTGCGCCGACAGGCTCTCGGTCGCCAGCCCGGCGGCCTGCGGAATGCGGATATAGGCCGAGGTGTGCCCGCGCCGGTGCAAGCGCAGCGAGGTGTGGGCGTCTTCGGTGACGGTTTCCACCGCGATGCCGCCGATTTCGTCCAGCGCGCTGCGGCGCAGGATGGCGCAAGAGCCGCAGAAGAAGGTCGCATCCCACATGTCGTTGCCGTCCTGCACCAGCCCGTAGAACAAGGTGCCTTCGTTGGGCGTCTGGCGGAAGCGGCCGAGGTTGCGCTCGAACGGATCCGGCGAGAAGAAATGGTGCGGGGTCTGCAGCATTGCCAGCTTTTTGTCTTTGAAGAACCAGCCCATGGTCAGCTGCAGGAAGGATCGCGTCGGCACGTGGTCGCAGTCGAAAATCGCCACGAACTCGCCGGTGGCCTGCTTCAGCGCGTTGTTGATGTTGCCGGCCTTGGCGTGTTCGTGGGTCGGCCTGGCGATGTATTTCACCCCCACTTCGGCGGCGAACGCCCGGAATTCGGGGCGGTTGCCGTCATCAAGGATATAGATATTCACCTTCTCTTTCGGCCAGTCGATGCCCAGCGCCGCGTAGATGGTGGGCTTCACCACCCCGAGATCTTCGTTGTAGGTCGGCACCATCAGATCGATGGTCGGCCAGGTGGCGCTATCGGCGGGCAGCGGCACCGGCTGGCGGTTAAGCGGCCAGATGGTCTGGAAATAGCCCAGCACCAGCACCACCCAGGCGTAGGTTTCCGCCACCAGCAGCAACAGGCCGCACACCAGGCTTAGCGGGTCGTCCCAGTTCAGCGTGGCGGTATAGCGCCACCACAGGTAGCGACAGGAGACGGTCAGCGACAGCACGATCAGCATCAGCGCGGGCAAACGCCCCGGCACCCGGCGCACCACCATCGCGATCCCCCACAGCAGCAGGACGAACACGAACTGCGCCGGCAGATCGAACGGTTGCGAGATGCACAGCATGGCGAGGATCGCCGCCAGCACGCTGACCAGAATAAACAGCGCGCGCCGCATGCCGCGGTTCATGCGGCCGAGGCGCTCCACCGAGCGCTGTTCCACGCCGGCGTTCTTCAGCCGCTGCGGCAGGCCCTGCAGCCAGTCGGCATAGCGCTGCTGCAGGCGGCGCCAACCGGCGAAATAGTCGCGCTGCACCGGCGCGCGGCCGCTGCGAAACAGCAGCAGCCACAGCCCTTGCAGCAGATAACGCAGCGCATCCGCCGGGCGCGGGCGTTCGGCGGACAGATGCGGGAACCAGTAAGCGCGGCCGGTACGCACGCGCTGCCAGGCCGGCGACTCGAAGCGCAGCAGCAGCCAGCCCAACGCCACCAGCAGCGTGGCGAAAAAGGCGGTCAGCGCCGATGCGCCATTGCGGCGATAGCCGCGGTAGCGCGTCTGCACCGCCTGACGCACCGGCGGCACCAGCAGCAGGCTCAATACCCGGCTCATGGCGCAACGCCCCGTTTGAGATTGATCAGGCACCAGTTGGCCAGCGTCAGCACTTCATCCGCCGCCAGGCTCTCGGGGCGGTACTCACCCAACGGCTGTTTGACCGCCAGCGCTTCCGCCAACGCTTCGTCGCGGTGGATCACCACCGGCAACAGGCCGCTCAGCGTTTGCAGCCACAGCTGATGCAGATCCTGCTGCAGCTGGCTGGCGGAGGAGTAGTGATTGACCAGGAAACGGCAGTCGTTCGGCAGTGTCTGCTGATGGAGCCGCACCTGGCAATTGGCGTCGGGGTTCAACAGCATGAACACACAGTCGGCAAGCTGCAGCGCCTGCTGCGCCAGCACGCCGTCCCCAACCGGGACATCCAGCAGGATCCAGCGCTGCGGATCGCCGGCGATCAGTTGGCGCACATTGTCGCGCCAGCGTTCCGGCTGCTCCCGACACTGACGCTGCACTTCCAGCCGTTCCGCCGCATTCAGGCAGCCAAAGGGCAGAAAGTCGAGGTTTTCACAATAACGCAGCGCGCCTTCCTGCCAGCCGCCGCCATCCCGCTCCGCGCGAGCCCAGCCGCGCGCCAGCTCGAACGGCGTGTTGAAATGCAGGCGCAGCAGATTATCCGGCGTGAAATCGATCGCCAACACCGACTCACCCAGCTGCTGCAACGCCCAGGCGAGCGCCGCCGTGACCGACGTCGTCCCCATTCCACCCCGCAACCCTTGCAGCGCGATCACCGGCATAGATCAATGGCTCCCCGTGGTCTGCGCCAATTCGGCCAACAGTGGCCAGCGCGTCATCATTTGCGTTAACCGCTCCTGCCGGGAAATATCGACATAGCTTAATTTCGGCAATGAAAAAGCCTGGCTGAGCGCCTGCAGGTCATCCTGGCTCTCCCCAGGCGCCGCTGCACGAAAATGGGTGGGTGCGTTATTCATTCTTCCGCCTTGGCGAAAATAGGCTATGTTAATTAACTATAGCAACGATACAAAAAGAGAGAGGCAATAAGATGATTCTCAACAAATATTGTTGCAGAGCGTAGGAGATTTGTTATTGCCAGAGTAAAAATGGCTATCTTTATATATAAACGCCTTTAGTCGGCTTTCAACGAAAGTAGAACACATCCTATGGCGCACTCTTTTTCTCTAGGCATTCGGCAGATTTGGGAAGAGCTGTCGGTGATGCAGGCCCCCGGGCTTTATTGGATCAATATCGACAGGCAAAGCGACGCCGCGCTGCTGTGTCGCCAGGTCATTGCCGCCCAGCCGGCCACCCGCAAAGTCGCCCTGATCTGCAGCGGCGACAAACCCGATCGCCTGTTGGCCGAGCTGGCTTCGCCCGCGTTGCAGAAGCTGCCGCTGTATCAATTACCGGAGAAAAAAGCCGCGCTGACGCAGTTGAGCGACGATCTGATGCGCGCCCTGCGGCCGCAAAATCGCTTACTTATCCTGCTGGCCCACGCCAGCCTGTGGCAAACCTTCACCACCGAAGAGCTGCGTGAGTGGACGCGCGCCCTCGCCGCCTGGCTGCGGCGGCAGGGCTGCACGCTGTTGATCCTCAGCCACGGCGGCGGCATCAATAAGCTCAAAGGGCAGCTCAGCGCGCAGCATCGCATCCTGAACGGCCTGTCCAGCCTGCAATGGCAACAGGACAGCGCGCAATATCTGGTGAACTGGTGGAGCACCGAAAACGGCATCAACGCCAATCAGCTGCTGACGCTGTACGCCGCGGAAGGCGGCTGGCAGGGTGAGGATGAAAACAGCCAACCCTCCCCCACCGCCTTGCGCAGCGATGAAGGCCTGTATCTGGCCGAGCGCAGCATCCTGGAAGGCGCGCCGCCGCTGTCCGCCAACTGGCAACTGCTGGAGAGCAACGACGAACTGGCGCAGCACGGCATGCTGAGACTCTCGGCGACGTTGATTTTCGCGCTGTACCAAAGCGACCAAATCGATCACCTGGCGCACCAGATCCACACCCTGCGCCGCAGCCGCGGCAACGGCCTGAAAATCGCGGTGCGCGAGATGAGTGCCAGCCTGCGCTACAGCGACGAGCGGCTGCTGCTGGCCTGCGGCGCCAACCTGATCGTGCCGCACGTCGCGCCGCTGTCGCGTTTTCTGACCATGCTCGAGGGTATTCAGGGGCAGCGCTTCTCGCGCCATGTGCCCGCCGACATCGATGCGCTGCTGGCCGGCTTGCGCCCGCTGCAGCTTAAAGGCTATATGCGGCCGGAACCGTTCAGCCAGGCGGTGCTTTCGCTGATGGGTAACACGCTGCTGCCCGAGGACGGCAAAGGCGTGATGGTGGCGCTGCGGCCGGCCACCGGCCTGCGCGCCGAACAGGCGATGACCCTGTGCCACCTGCGGCGCTTCGGCGACGTGATGACCGTGGTGCAGGGGCGGCTGGTGCTGTTTCTCTCCACCTGCCGCATCAACGATCTGGATACCGCGCTGAAGTTCATCTTCCGCCTGCCGGTGGATGAAGCCTTCAGCAACCGGGTGGTGTGGCATCAGGACGTCGATATCATTTCGGAAATCAAACGTATGGCCCAGGGGCGCTGGCAGATTTCGGCCACCGGCACCGCCGGCGCCGCGCCGCGCCCCCGCGAGACGGCGGCCGAGGCGCCCGCAGAACGGCGGCAGCCGGTCGCCTTCACGCTGACGCTTGGCCCGCAGGAGGAACCGCATGCTGAACCTTAACGACATCGTGCAACTGATCCTGCTGTGCGCGCTGATCTTCATCCCGCTGGGCTACGCCTTTCACCGGCGTTTTCCGCATTTGCGTCAATACTGGCAAAACCTGTTGTTATCGCCGCGCTATTTGAAATCCGCCGGTTTGTGGGTGCGCACAGGCTCCTCATCTCAGATTAAACGTAAGAAGCAGCCATGAATCCAAACTCGAAGACGCAATCCGATAACGCTCTGTGGCGCTACTGGCGCGGGCTGGGCGGCTGGAACCTCTACTTTCTGGCCAAATTCGCCCTGCTGTGGTTCGGCTACCTGAATTTCCACGCGCTGCCGAACCTGGTGTTCATGGCGTTTCTGCTGATGCCGATCCCGTCGCAGCGCCTGCATCGCTGGCGCCATTACCTCGCCATTCCGATCGGCATCGCGTTGTTCTACCACGACACCTGGCTGCCGGGCATCAACAGCATTCTCAGCCAGGGTTCGCAGCTGGCCGGCTTCAGCGCCCAGTACCTGCTGGAGCTGATCGGCCGCTTTATCAACTGGCAAATGATCGGCGCGGCCTTCGTGCTGTTTATCGCCTACCTGTTCGTCGTGCAGTGGGTGCGCGTCACGGTGTTCACCGTGGCGGCGCTGGTGTGGCTCAATATTGTCAACATCGCCGGGCCGGCAGTCTCGCTGCTGCCCGCGACCTCCACGGCCGCGGCCGGCGGCGCCAATACGCCGGCCACGTCTGCGCCGGCGGCGGGGGATGCTGCGCCGGCAGACAGCCTGCCGCCGACCAGCGCCAACCTGACGGCCTACCTGAACCAGTTCTACGAGCGAGAAAAAGGCCGCACCACCGCGTTCCCGGCCAGCTTGCCCGCCGATGCCCAGCCGTTCGATCTGCTGGTGATCAACATCTGTTCGCTGGCCTGGGCCGATATGGACGCGGTCAACCTGCAAAATCACCCGCTGTGGTCGAAGATGGACATCATGTTCGACAACTTCAACTCGGCCACCGCCTACAGCGGCCCGGCGGCCATCCGTTTGCTGCGCGCCAGCTGCGGCCAGCTTTCGCATCGCGATCTGTATCAGCCGGTGAACCAGCAATGTTACCTGTTCGACAACCTGGCGAAGCTCGGCTTCAAGGAACAGCTGATGCTCGATCACTCCGGGGTGTTCGGCAACTTCCTGAAAGAGCTGCGTGAACAGGGCGACATGCAGGCGCCGCTGATGTCGCAGGCCGGCATCGGCAACGAGCTGACGTCGTTCGACGGCGAGCCGATTTATAACGATCTCGAATTGCTGACCCGTTGGCTGGATCAGCAGCAAAAAGGCGGTGACGGCCGCACCGCCACCTTCTTCAACGTCATCCCGCTGCACGACGGCAACCGCTTCGTCGGCTCCAACAAGAGCGCCGACTACCCGCCGCGCGCGCAGAAGCTGTTCGATCAGCTGAACACCTTCCTCGATCAGTTGGAGAAATCCGGCCGCAAAGTGGTGGTGGTGATCGTGCCGGAACACGGCGCGGCGTTAGTGGGCGACAAGATGCAGATGTCCGGCCTGCGCGACATTCCCAGCCCGAATATCACTCATACGCCGGTCGGCATCAAACTGGTGGGCATGAAGGCGCCGCATCAGGGCAGCCCGCTGCAGATCAAAACGCCGAGCAGCTATCTGGCGCTGTCTGAACTGGTGTCGCGTCTGGTGGACGGCAAGGTCTTCAGCGAACCCAGCGTCGACTGGCAGGCGCTGACCCAGGGGCTGCCGCAGACCCCGGTCATCTCCGAAAACGACAACGCCGTCGTGATGCTGTATCAGGGCAAGCCCTACATTCGCCTGAACGGCGGCGACTGGGTGCCATATCCGCAATAAGCGCGGCCTCATTCACCCAAAGCACGCCGCCGGCGTGCTTTTTTATTGGGTTTTTATAATAAAAATGGCGAACGCTATCGGCCGAAATAAACTTATTAACAGCAACCCGTTGAATTCTATTATTCGATTATTATTATCATACGAAGATTCTTAAAAATATAACGTTTTGTCAGAATGACGTTAAGAGCATAATTTAAAAGACGGGTTGTCACGATCGTCTACTGACCAACCCTTTGATTGAATAATAAAAAACGCCGGCGCTGTGCCGGCGTTTGGTTTAAGCAGGAAAATCCGGCGCTTCACGCCCCCGGATGTTCGTCCTGATCGACCGCAAAGCAGGCCACCATCTGCTCACCGTACTGTTTGAGCTGCGGCTGCAGCTGAACGCAGGTGCCGAAGGCGCGGCGGCAGCGGGCATTGAACGCACAGCCCGGCGGCGGATTCATCGGGCTGGGCAGCTCGCCGGTCAGCTTGATGCGCTCGCGGCGCATATCCGGGTTCAATCGCGGCGTCGCCGACAGCAGCGCCTGAGTGTACGGATGGCGCGGATTGTTGAAGATCGCCTCTTTGCTGCCCTTTTCCACGCAGCGGCCGAGGTACATCACCATCACCTCGTCGGCGATGTGCTCCACCACCGACAGATCGTGCGAGATGAACACATAGGACAGCCCCAGCTCCTGCTGCAGATCCATCATCAGGTTCAGCACCTGAGCGCGCACCGACACGTCCAGCGCCGACACCGGCTCATCGGCGATCACCACGTCCGGGTTCAGCATCAGCCCGCGGGCGATGGCGATACGCTGACGCTGGCCGCCGGAAAACATGTGCGGGTAGCGGTCGTAATGCTCGGTCTTCAGGCCGACCTTCGCCATCATCTCCAGCGCTTTTTCCCGCCGTTCGGCGGCGCTGAGCGAGGTATTGATCAACAGCGGCTCCTCGAGGATCTGCCCGACCTTCTTGCGCGGGTTGAGCGATCCGTAAGGATTCTGGAACACGATTTGGATCTTCTGGCGGCGCAGTTTCTCGGCCGAGACGTCCGGCTTCAGCAGATCTTGCCCCTGATAGTACAGCTCGCCGCCGGTCGGCACTTCGATCATCGTCAGCAGACGGCCGAGCGTCGATTTGCCGCAGCCCGACTCACCGACCACCGCCAGCGTTTTGCCGCGCTCCAGGGTGAAGGAGACGCCGTCCAGCGCCTTGACCAGCCGCTCCGGCGCGAACAGGCCCTTTTTCACCGGGTAATGCTTCTTCAGGTCAATCGCCTGCAGTAAAGGTTGATTCTGGCTCATACGGTCGGCCTCCCCGCATCATCCAGCGGTGTGTGACATTTAACCTGACGGCCGGGAATGCTGCGCAGTTCCGGCTCCTCGTTGCGGCAGCGCTCGTTGGCGTAGGGACAACGCGGGTTGAGCAGGCAGCCGGTCGGGCGATCGTATTTGCCCGGCACCACGCCCGGCAGCGAAGCCAGCCGCGCCTTGTCGGCGGCGAACTCCGGCAGCGCGCGCAGCAGCGCCTGGGTATAGGGGTGGCGCGGGGCGCGGAAAATCTCCGCCGCCTTGCCGGATTCCACCACCTGGCCGGCGTACATCACGATGATGTGGTGCGCGGCTTCCGCCACCAGCGCCAAATCGTGGGTGATCAGCAGCAGCGCCATGTTTTCGCGCTGCTGCAGATCCAGCAGCAGTTCGATGATCTGCGCCTGGATGGTCACGTCGAGCGCGGTCGTCGGCTCATCGGCGATCAGCAGCTTCGGCCGACAGGCGATGGCCATGGCGATCATCACGCGCTGGCTCATGCCGCCGGAAAGCTGGTGCGGGTATACGTCCAGCCGCGAGGCCGGATCGGGAATGCCCACCTGGGTCAGCAGGTCGATAGCGCGCTGGCGGCGAGTGCGGCGGTTGCCGCCCTGGTGCACCTTCAGCGCCTCCATGATCTGATAACCGACGGTATAGCACGGGTTCAGGCTGGTCATCGGATCCTGGAAGATCATCGCCACTTCGGAGCCCACCAGCTGGCGGCGCTCTTTTTCGGAGATCTTGCGCAGATCCTGGCCGTTGAACTCCAGCTTGTCGGCCATCACCTTGCCGGGGAAATCGATCAGGCCCATGATCGCCAGCGAGCTGACGGATTTGCCGGAGCCGGATTCACCGACGATGCCGACCACCTGACCTTGCTCCACGCTGTAACTGATGCGGTCTACCGCGCGGAACGGGGTGCCTTCGTCACCGAAGTGCACCGAAAGCTTGTCTACATTCAATAACGCCATCTCTCTCGTCCTCTGTTACTGCTTGAGTTTGGGGTCGAGAGCGTCACGCAAACCGTCCCCCATCAGGTTGAATGCCAGCACCGTCAGCAGGATCGCCACGCCGGGGAAGGTCACCACCCACCAGGCGCTTTGCGCGAACTGCAGCACGTCGGAGAGCATGGTGCCCCACTCCGGCGTCGGCGGCTGCGCGCCCATGCCCAGAAAGCCGAGAGCGGCCATGTCCAGAATGGCGTTCGAGAAACCGAGAGAAGCCTGCACGATCAAAGGCGCCAGGCAGTTAGGCAGAATATTGACGAACATCTGGCGCAGCGCGCCGGCGCCCGCCACCCGCGAAGCGGTGACGTAGTCGCGGTTCACCTCCACCAGCACCGCTGCGCGCGTCAGACGCACATAGTGCGGCAGGGCGACGAAGGTCAGCGCCAGCGAGGCGTTGACGATCGACGGCCCGAATACCGCCACCAGCACCAGCGCCAGCAGCAGGCTCGGCAGAGCCAGCATGATGTCGACGACGCGCATGATAATCGCGTCCACCACGCCGCCGAAGTAACCGGCCAGCAGGCCGAATATCACGCCCATGATCAGCGACAGCACCACCACCAGGCAGCCGACCAGCAGCGACAGGCGCGCACCGTACATCAGGCGCGACAGCACGTCGCGGCCCACGTCGTCGGTGCCGAGGATATATTGCCAGCTGCCGCCCTCTTGCCACACCGGCGGCTTGAGCAGCGCGTCGCGGAACTGATCCGCCGGCGCATGCGGCGCCAGCACGCCGGCGCCGAGCGCGATCACCAGCATCAGAACGATATACACCAGGCCGACCACGGCCCCTTTATTGCGCTTGAAATAGTGCCAGAACTCCTGAAACGGGGTCATCGGCTTCGGCGCACCTTTAACTGCAGACTCAGTGATTTGAGACATGAGAGCGCCCCTTATTTCTTGTGGCGAATACGCGGGTTGACCACGCCGTAGAGCACGTCTACCAGCAGGTTAACCAGAATGATCATACAGGCGACCAGCAACACCCCGCCCTGCACCACCGGGTAGTCGCGGCGCTGCAGCGCGTCGATCAGCCAGCGGCCCAGCCCCGGCCAGGAGAAGATGGTTTCGGTCAGAATGGCGCCGGCCAGCATGGTGCCGACCTGCAGCCCGATCACCGTCACCACCGGCAGCAGCGCGTTGCGCAGCGCGTGAACGACGATCACCCGCATGCGGCTCACGCCCTTGGCGCGCGCGGTGCGGATGTAGTCTTCGCCCAACACCTCCAGCATCGAGGAACGGGTCATGCGCACGATCACCGCCAGCGGGATGGTGCCCAGCACGATGGCCGGCAGGATCATGTGCATCACCGCGTCGACGAAGTCGCCCGGCTCGCCCCAGATCAGGGTGTCTATCAGCATGAAGCCGGTCAGCGGCTGGCTGTCGTCGAGGAAGACCGTGTCGCTGATGCGCCCCGACACCGGCGTCAGGTTAAGCTGCACCGACACCAGCATGATCAGCATCATGCCCCACCAGAAAATCGGCATCGAATAGCCGGTCAGCGAGATACCCACCGCGGTATGGTCAAAGACCGAGCCGCGTTTGACCGCCGCCAGCACCCCGACCGGGATGCCTACCAGCACCGCGAAGATCATCGCGCAAATGCCCAGTTCCAGCGTGGCCTGAAAGCGCGGAACGAACTCGCTCCAGACGGAGATGCGGCTTTTGAGGGAGGTGCCCAGATCGCCTTGCAGCACGTTGGACACGTAGGAGAAATATTGTTGATAGAGCGGCTTGTCCAGCCCCATTTCCGCCATCAGCTGCGCGTGGCGCTCGGCGGAGATACCGCGTTCCCCGGCCATGATGGTCACCGGGTCGCCGGGGATCATATGGACGAATGCAAAAGTCAGCAATGTAATGCCGATAAACGTTGGGATAACTAACCCCAAACGTCGGAGTATGAACTGCAACATATCCCGAACTCTCTGTATCAATGCCCGGCAGCTCATCGTCCGCCAGGCTTATTAACGCTCACATGCCTTTGAACGATTCGACGGCCATACGCCGGAGACTGGTCAGCAGGGGCGCAAACCTGTTGCGCCCCTGCAAGTCCATTCGTGCGTCTCCGGTAAAGCAGTCGAAATCAGTCTACAGAGACATTCTCGAAGTGATGCTTACCGAGCGGATCCACGACGTAGCCTTTCACTTCCTTACGCACAGGCTCGTACACGGTGGAGTGTGCGACAATCAGCGCCGGAGCCTGATCGTGCATCACCACCTGCGCCTGCTTGTACAGTTCGATGCGCTTGTCGTGGTTGGATTCGGCGCGCGCCGGTTGAATCAGATCTTCAAACGGCTTGTAGCACCAGCGGGAGTAGTTGGAGCCGTCTTTCGCCGCCGCGCAGCTGAACAGCGTGGCGAAGAAGTTGTCCGGATCCCCGTTGTCGCCGGTCCAGCCCATCATCACCGTCTGGTGCTCGCCCGCTTTGGCGCGCTTGAGGTATTCACCCCACTCATAGGTCACGATTTTGGCTTTCACGCCGATCTTGGCCCAGTCGGCCTGGATCATTTCCGCCATGCGGCGTGCGTTCGGGTTGTAAGGACGCTGTACCGGCATCGCCCACAGGTCGATGCTGAAACCGTCGGCCATGCCCGCTTCTTTCAGCAGCTCTTTCGCCTTGGCCGGATCGTAAGCGTAATCCTGCACCGCGTCGTTATAGCCCCACATGGTCGGCGGGATCAGGTTCTTGGCCGCCTGGCCCGCGCCCTGATAAACCGCGTCGATGATCGCCTGCTTGTTGACCGCCATGGTCAACGCCTGACGCACCTTCAGGTTATCCAGCGGTTTTTTCTCGACGTTGAACGACAGGTAGCCCACGTTCAGGCCCGGCTGTTCCATCAGGTTGATGGACTTGTCTTGCTTCATGCGGGCGATATCGGCCGGGTTCGGGTACGGCATCACCTGACATTCGTTTTTCTGCAGTTTGGCGTAGCGCACGGAGGCGTCAGGCGTGATGGAGAACACCAGGCGATCGATCTTCGGCTTGGTGCCCCAGAAACCGTCGAATGCCTTGTACAGGATCTTGGAGTCTTTCTGGTATTGCAGCAGCTGGAACGGGCCGGTGCCGATCGGGTTCAGGTCGACCTTCTCCGGCGTGCCGGCTTTCATCATCACGTCGGCGTATTCGGCGGACAGGATGGACGCGAAGTCCATGCCCAGGTCAGCCAGGAACGGCGCTTCCGGGCGGTTCAGCACAAAGCGCACGGTGTTGTCGTCCACTTTTTCAATCTTGGCGATCAGCTTAGGCATGTCCATGCCTTCAAAGTATTCGTAGCTGCCGCCTGACACTTTGTGATAGGCGTTGTTCGCATCCAACTGGCGTTCAAAGGAGAACACCACGTCGTCGGCGTTGAAATCGCGCGTCGGTTTGAAGTCTTTGCTGCTCTGCCACTTCACGCCTTTGCGCAGGTGGAAGGTGTAGGTTTTGCCGTCTTCGCTGACGTCCCACTTCTCAGCCAGGCCCGGCTGCAGTTCGGTGGTGCCGATTTTGAATTCGACCAGGCGGTTGTAGATCGGTACCGAGCTGGCGTCGTAGGTGGTGCCGGAGGTAAACAGCTGCGGGTTGAACCCTTCCGGGGAACCTTCAGAACAGTAAACCAACGTCTTGGCCTGTACGCTGGCCGCCACGGTCAGCGCGATCAGCCCAATGCCGAATTTCAGAACCCCCGATTTACCCAAGGAACGTGTCATCGTTAGTGCTCCATTGTGTGATGTGATGTGTGTCATTGCCGCCAGACCTGTATTTTTTATTGCGTGGCCTGTGCGATCGGCGCCCGAAGGCAGAAGGTGTACGAGGAGAGAATGCCGGATGGAACGCATCGCGGCGGGGACGTCTGAGCGCGTGGAATTCACTCAAACAACTCTCGCTCTTACCCCTGAGGCTATCAAGTTGCCAACTGTTTGGGGTGTCGTCAATATAACCAGTGGGGATTTACGCAGACTGTGAGAAACAGCAAACAAACATAAAAAAAACCTTTTGTTAACACTTGCAGCATGAAAATTTATGCTAAGCGGACATTTTCAGCGCATTGGTCTGACCCTCACAAACTTACTGGTTTTTAACTCCGTTAAAAAACGCCAAAACTTTGTTGCTGAATGATGAATATCTGAACGGTTATTTTTGTGATCGCCGTTAAAGACAGGAGGAAATGCTGAAGGATTACCCAAAAGGGTGAGTCCGATGAGCGCGTTTTGCGCCGGGCAGGCCCACAATCTGTGCGGCGTAAAAAAACTTTCGGCGGCGAAAAAGCCGGGGGCGAAAGGATATCCCCCGGCAACGCACTGCAACCGATTATTGAACGCCGGCGCTGTTGCCCAGGCTGGCGTTCATGCTGTTGAGAATATCGCCGTTGTCCGCGTCGATCTCCCAGGAGAACAGGCCGCCCAACTGCTTATCCAACACGTACTTGCCTTTGGCCTGCACCGAGCGGGCATCGTCGAAGGTGATCAGATCGCCGGTGGAAGGTTTGAACACGTAAGGCGCTTCCGCCGTGGCGTCGTAGGTGTACTGCCACTCGCCGCTCATGAACTGGTTGGCGATTTGGCGGTAGTCCACGATGCCGTTCTCCCAGGTGCCTTTAACCGGCCCGGTGGCGGTGCCGGTGAACGGAATGTTGTTCTGGTAGCCGTTCACCCCGGTCCAGCCGCGGCCATACATGGCGGTGCCGACCACGATCTTGCCCGGCTTGACGCCCTGCGCCAGCAGCGCATTGACGCCGTTTACCGTGGTGTAGGCGGTGTCCGGTTTCCAGGCCGGCGCATTCAGCGCGGTCTGATGCCCCAGGTTTTTCAGATCGAAGGCGCCGTAGAAGTCGTAGCTCATCAGGAAGATGTGATCCATCGAGTTCTGCGCGACGTTGTAAGCCACCTTGTCGATCTTGTCCTTGCCGGCGCTGATGGCGGAGGTCAGCTCATACTTGCGGCCGGTTTCCGCCGACAGCTGATCCAGCATCGCCCGCAACTCCTTCATCAACAGCACATAGGTCTCCCCGTCTTGCGGGCTGCCCAGGTTCGGGTTGGCGCCATTGCCGCCCGGGAACTCCCAGTCGATATCCACGCCATCGAAGAACTTCCAGGTCTGCAGAAACTCTTTCACCGAGCCGACGAAGCGATCGCGCTTCACCTTGTCGCCCATAAAGAAGAACGGGTCGGACAGCGTCCAGCCGCCGATCGACGGCAGGATTTTCAGGTCAGGATGCGCCTGCTTCAGCGCCATCAGCTGGCCGAAGTTGCCCTTGTAGGGGTCATCCCAGGCGGTCACGCCCTTCTGCGCTTTTTGCAGCGCGGCGAACGGATCGTGAATCGAGACTTTGAAGTCCTCGCGACCCTGGCAGGAGCGCTGCAACGCCTGGAAGCTGCCTTCGATCTCTTTCAGGCTGTCGTTGATGCCGTTGCCGCCGCAGATCGGGATAAAGCCGTACAGCAGATGGGTCAGGTTCTGCGCCGGGATCTTGTCGACGGTGAAATTGCGCCCGTAAACGCCCCACTCGACGAAATAAGAGCCGACCACTTTGCCGGAATTCTGTTTATAGGGTTTATTCTTTTCCAGCAGCGGCTCTTTCAACGGCGCCAAATGGCTGCCGTCGGTGTCGGCCACCACAATTTCGGTGGCGTCGCTGGCGGTGCAGCCGTCGGCATTGCACAACGCCACCTGCATTTGATAACGGCCGCCTTTATTCACTTTAAAATTCGCCGTACCGGAAGCGCCGGTTGAAGGGCCGCTCCACGCCTCTTTGCCATTTAATAAAATTTTTGCCGTCGTGCCGGTGTCGCCATTCCATAAATTCCAGGAGACCGAAACGTCGGCGGCATTTTTTACCTTCACCAGATTATTATAAGCGGTGGCCGCCTGATCGACTTCGACGATGGCGAACTTGGTGTTGCCCCAGGCGATGGTCGGCTTGCCCGGCGCGGCGGCCTGCGCCGCGGAACACAGCGTGCTGCCGATCACCAGCGCCAACAGCGGTTTATTAAATTTGCGCATAACTGATTCCTTTATTCCGAGAGGATAAACATAAAAGAGTTAATCGTCGCCACGCATTGCCGGAGCGAAATGATTCCGCAATAATCCACGAAGATTAACGTTAATAAATAATCACGGTATTTTCCACGCGGCGGGAATAACATATCCCGCGTTGTCCATTCAGACTATAGGTAAAAAAAACGTGAAAACAAGAGCGCTATCAACCGGGTTTTATTCGGCAAGCATGAATTTATTTAAATATGGAAATAAGAACCTAAAGGGAATAAGGAGTGTGAGTTAATTAAGCGTAAAGGATAAATATATTTCACGAGGACGGTAGATTGAGGCACGCCATAAAGCGAAGCCGGCCATATCGGCGGAGGTGCTCATCCTCATAAACCGCAGGCGAAAAAAAAACCTGCTTTAAAAAGCAGGTTTTTCGAATGGTGGTCGGCGAGAGAGGATTACGCGCATCGTTGATGCGCGCCCTGCGGGCCGTTGCCAAAGCAACGTTGTCTCGCTTCGCGAGGCTCGAACCTCCTGCGGAGGTGCTCATCCTCATAAACGACAGGCGAAAAAAAACCTGCTTTAAAAAGCAGGTTTTTCGAATGGTGGTCGGCGAGAGAGGATTCGAACCTCCGACCCACTGGTCCCAAACCAGTTGCGCTACCAAGCTGCGCTACTCGCCGATGCGGGGCGCATCTTACTGCTGGCGGTTATAGGCGTCAATCACTTTTTTGCCCCTGCATTTCAAGTGGTGATAAAAGCGCCATAATGCGCTGCGCCGGGGGCTGCGCAGCGTATTTTGCTCAGGCTTTGGCCGGTTTCAGCGCCGGCGTCTGCGCGCGCAGGAACGGCAGCAGGAACAGCGCCGACAGGCAGGCGGCGATGGAAATCACCACGAAGAAGCCGTTCCAGTGCCAGATCTCCATCACCCGCGCGATCGGGTAGCCGGACAGCGCCGCGCCCAGGTAGGCGAACAGGCCGACGAAACCGGTCGCCGCGCCCGCCGCATCCTTGTGCGAGCACTCCGCCGCCGCCATGCCGATCAGCATCTGCGGGCCGAAGATGAAGAAACCGATGGCGAAGAAGCAGCAGGCCTGCAGCAGGTAGGTCACGCCCGGCATCAACCACAGCGCCGCCACCGACAGGAAGATACCGATGGCGAAGATCAGGTTCATCGGGCCACGGTTGCCGCGGAACAACTTGTCGGAACCCCAACCGGCCACCAGCGAACCGATAAAGCCGCCCACTTCAAACAGCGAAATGGCCGAGTTGGCGGTCATCAGCGAATAGCCCTTTTCCTGCGTCAGGTAGAGGTTGCCCCAATCGTTGATCGCGGTGCGCACGATGTACACCAGCACGTAAGAGACCGCCAGCAGCCAGATGTACTTGTTGGTCAGCACGTAGCGTTTGATGATCTCGCGGTTGCTCAGCCCCTGGCCTTCCGATTCCTGCACCAGCTCCATGGCGTCGTTGCGCCATTTGCCGACGCTCGGCAGCCCCAGGGTGGATGGCTTGTCGCGCAGGCGCCAGCACATCAGCAGGCCAAGCACCACGCCGATGATACCGGGGATGATCATGCCGTAACGCCAGCTGAAGTGCAGCGAGATAAAGCCTACCAGCAGCGGGATCAGCGCCCCACCGACGTTGTGCGAGGTGTTCCAGATAGCCCACCAGCCACCGCGCTCGGAGCGCGAATACCAGCTGGTGAGGATTTTGGAGCACGGCGGCCAGCCCCAGCCCTGGAAGAAGGCGTTGAGGATCCACAGCGTGCCCAGCATCAGCAGCGACGAACTGAGGCCGAAGAAGATATTCAGCACCCCGGTCATGATCAGGCCCAGCCCCATAAAGTAACGCGGGTTGGAGCGATCGCTGATCATGCCGGAAATGAATTTCGAGCAGCCGTAGGTGATGTAGAACAGCGTGCCGAGGATGCCGACGTCGGACATCGTCAGGCCCAGATCGCTCAGCATCGCCGGCATGATGAAGTTGAAACTTTTGCGCGTGAAGTAAAACGCGGCGTAGCCGATGTACATGGTGCACATCAGCTGGATGCGCCAGTATTTGTAGCTGGCGTCGATCTGCCGTTGATCGGTGACCTGCGGCGCGTCCGGGCGGCTTTTAAGGAAAGACCACATGTGGAACCTCAGAGGATTGAATAAAGTGCCGCTATGATGCTCCGCGCGCGCGCGGGAGGCTTACGCCGGATTCCCGACGCGGTTAGGAGTTTTTCCTAGTTTTGCGTTTGCGCCGGCGAAACTGTGGGCAAGATCACACTCAAACAGGCGCCCCCCTCAGCGGTGAACCGCAGGCTGCCGCCGAGGGCGCTGATGCGCTCTTGCATGCCGCGCAGGCCATACCCCGGCTGATGGTTTTCCGCATCGAAACCCACGCCGTTGTCGCGGATGGTCAGGGCGATCTGCGGCGCGGCGCCTTTGCGCGGCTGCAGGCGCGCATCCAGCTCCAGGCGGCTGGCGCCGGCGTGGCGGCACACATTGGTCACCCCTTCCTGGCACACCCGGTACAGCGTGATTTTCAGCGTTTCATCCAGCAGCTCGTCCGGCACCTGCCACTGCAGGCTGCTCACCAGCGACGCGTCCTGTGGCAGCGACTCCCGCAGCATCGCCGCCACCGCCGCCGACAGCGGCAGGTTGTTCAGCGCCGCCGGCCACAGTTGAGTCAGCACATCATGCACCCCGTCGTAGACCCGCAGCGCCAACGCATCGATGGCGTCGGCGCAGCCGACCACCGCCGGCTCCGGCGCCAGGCGTTTGACGATGCTGGCCTGGGTGCGGATCACGGTGATGGTCTGCCCCACTTCATCGTGCAGCTCGCGCGCCACCTCGCGCCGGGTTTGCTCCTCCGCCGTCACCAGCGCCCGCGCCAGCTGGCGGTTCTCCGCCAGCCGCAGCCGCAGTTGCTGATTCAGCTCGCGCTGGCGCTGAATACCGGCGCCCAGCAGCAGCCCGGTCAGGCTTTGGGCCAGCAGCGACAGCAGCAGATCGCGGTGCGACTCCGGCTGCGGCGGCTCGTTGACCATCAGCGCCACGCCGTTGAGCAGCGTCGCCAACAGCGCGCCCTGCCAGCCGTAGCGGTAAGACATGAACACGATAGGAATGGCCAGGCAGAAAGGCGCAAAGCGCCGCAGCTCGGCGGCGTTCACCTGCTGCTGCAGCCAGATGCTGAACGCAAACAGCAGCAGGTAGCTGGCCAGATGGCCCAGACGCAGCTCCACCGGCTTGTGGATCAGCCCCGGCTCCAGCGGCACCCAGATTTGGCGCGCCAGATAGTGCCACAACAGCAGGCAGGTCGGTGCGATGGTAAAACCGCCGGTCAGGCCGAGCAGCAGCGCGCGGGCGCCTTCACCGCTCACCAGCTGCCACACCAGCGCCTGCAGCAAGGCGGCGGCGCCCACCACCGCGCCCTGCAACAGTGGCCAGCGCCATTCGCTGTCGCTCTGCTGATGGCGCAACAGCCACGGCGAGGCCAGCAGGCTGAGCAGCACCGTCAACACCAGCACCGCCACCGACGCCCACAGCGCCGGGCCGTAGCCGAACTGATCCGCCAGCAGCGCCATCAGCAGCAGATCGGCCAGCAGGATCCCCGGCCAGAAACGGTATGGGCTCTGCAGCAAAATGCCCATGCGCAGGCCGAACGGGAACAGCAGCAGCGCCTGCCAGGGCGGGTCGATCAGCGCGGTGCCGATGCCCCACAGGCAAAACGCGCTGGCGGCGTAGATGAAAAACAGCGCCAGCTGGGTGATCAGGCGCTGCGTCACAGGTTCAGCATCCGTCTGGCCAGCTCGACGTTATTGTTGATACCCAGCTTGGCGAACAAATTGGCGCGATGCACATGCACCGTCTTCGGCGACAGCCCCAAGGCGGCGGCGATCTCGCGCACCTCCTGGCCCTGCGCCAGCAACAGCGCGATCTCGCGCTCGCGGCGGGTCAACGGATCGACCCTCACCCGCGCCAGCTGCTGCGCGATTTCCGGCATCAGGTAAACGCCGCCGCCGGCGACGGTGCGCACCGCGGTGATCAAATCTTCCGGCTTGCAGCGCTTGGAGAGAAAGCCGCCGGCGCCGCGATCCAGCGCCATTTCCACCAGCGCCGGGTTATCGTGCATCGACAGCATCACCACGCGGATGCCGGAGGGAATGTCCGCCAACAGATCCAGCCCGCTGCCGTCCGGCATCGAAATGTCGCAGATGCAAACGTCCACCTCCAGCCCCGGCAGGCCGGCGCGCGCCTGCGCCGCACCGCTGAATTCGCCCACCACCTGAATATCGGCTTCCAGCGACAGCAACTGCACGAAGCCCGAACGCACAATGTCATGATCGTCGATAAACGCCACGCGCAGGGTCATGGAAATCTCCGGTTAACAGGGGGAAGTGCGCAAGTATACCGTATGCACACACCGGAATAATTGATGAAGAGAATGTATTGGGTGAAATTGCCGGGTGCGCAAGGCAGGCACCCGGCGGGAGGGGTTACTACAGGCTAGCGGGTGCCGTTTTATCCTGCGGCAGATGGCACCAGTTGTTTTTATCCACGATGCCGCCATCGGGAGACGTGTAGCCGAGGCAGCCGAGGATGGTGTCAAACAGCTCGACGTGGCGATGCGTTTTGCCGATGCGCTGCTGCGCCTGCAGCTGCTCAAAGGCGCTGAGGTGCTGCGGGTTCTCAAGGAATTTGTCCGACGCCCATACGATCATCGGCACGCGGAACTGCTCCGGCGGCGCCATCTCGCGCGGCGTACCGTGCAGGTGCGTGTTTTCACCGATCGATTCGCCGTGATCGGCGGCATAGAACACGATGGCCTTCTTGTCGCGCACCTGGTCTATCACATTGGCGATAAAGCTGTCGGTATACAGCACCGTATTGTCGAAGGCGTTGATCAGCTGCGCCTTGGTGCAGGAATCGTCCACCCCCATGCACTCCGGCTGATAGCGCGCATAGCTGCGCGGATAACGCTGCGAGTACAGGTAGTGCGAGCCTTTGGTATGCAGGATCACCAGGTGTTTGCCCTTCGGATAGCGCGCCAGCGACTCCTTCATTTCGTCCACCAACAGCATATCGTCGACCGCCTTGCCGTCGTTGCGCTTCTCGGACGCGATCATCTCGCGGAACGAATAGTTGTTCACCTCGGTGTTGTTGTAGAACCACACCTCACTCTGCATGGCGAACAGCTCGGAAGAGAAGCCCAGATCCTTCAGTACCGCGAACACGTTCTGCTCTTTCAGCGTGCGCTGCGGGTTGTCTTCGGTGCCGCCTTCGCGCACGAACATACAGCGCAGCGACAGCTTGGTGGAGGTGTCGCACGACTCGCCGCGAAACGCCACCAGATTCTTCTCTTTAGACAGCCGCGGCGTGGTATCGCGCTCATAGCCCAGCATGCCCATGTGGTCCCAGCGCGTGGTCTCGCCGATGATGAACACCACGTAGGTGTCGTCGATATCCGCCGGCGGTACGTAGGTGAAGTGTTTGCCCGGATCGAACATCGTGCTCTGATCCTGGCTTTCGTCATAGCGGGTATAGGCAAACAACCCCAGCGCCGACAGCCAGTTGGACGGCAGATACGAGTGCGCCACCACGCCGCCGTAGCTCGGCAGATCGACGTTGGAGAGCTTCTCTTGCACGCTCTGCTCGTCGTCCAGCATGCGCAGCGGCAGCCAGACCAGCGCCACCACCGCCAGCAAGACCAGCAGCGGCTTGATGCGATGACCGGGGGTTTTCAGCTGTTCTATCAGGGTGTAACGCAGGCTGTTTTTCCAGATCAGCAGCAGCGGCAAGGCGCTGAGCGCCACCATCCACAGCACGAAGTGCAGGCCGACCACCTCTTTCGACAGATCGATGTCGGTGGTCATCACCGACACCACGATGCCGTAGCCGATCACCACGTTGAAAAACGTCATGTAGTAGCTGGCGGCAACCGAAATCAACACCAGCAGCGAAGCGACGATGCGATAAAACAGCCGGCCGCCGAGCGATACCAGCCGCATGATGAAGAACGTGAACAGGACGATAGCGATGACTTCCGTCACCGCCGAAATCACCTTAATCCCCTGAATGCCGTGCGCCAGCGAATCAAAACGACGATAAAAAACGGACAGGTTGAGAAATATGCCGATATAGATCGCTAACAATAACGATAAATTCTGCTGTGATAGCGATTTAACTTTGTTCATGTAACGCGGTGGCTCCGGGGACGGTGTAGCGGTTCTGGATCAGTCAGACACTTATTAGGGCTTCTGGTTCAGCCAACCGGCAATAAGCGTTATTTTGCGGGTAATAATCAAGAGAATTCTCACAAAACGGGCAATTTTTACGCTTTTTGCAAACGGCTTTCAAGCGGGGCAGATAAGAAAATGGAGGGTCAAACCCTCCATTTTTTTCGCGATAAGGATAAAAATCTTACTTAACGTTCAGAGTCACATCGATATTTCCGCGGGTGGCGTTGGAGTATGGGCACACCACGTGCGCCTTTTTCACCAAATCTTCCGCCACGCTGCGCTCGACGCCCGGCAGCGAGATATCCAGCTGCACTTCGATGCCGAAGCCGTTCGGGATTTCACCGATGCCGACGGTGCCGTCGATCTTCGCTTCGGCCGGGATTTTAACCTTTTCTTTCGCCGCGACAAACTTCAGCGCGCCGAGGAAGCAGGCCGAGTAACCGGCGGCGAACAGCTGCTCGGGGTTGGTGACTTCGCCGCCGGCGCCGCCCATCTCTTTCGGCACGCCCAGTTTCACGTCCAACACGCCGTCGGAGGAGGTCGCACGGCCGTCGCGGCCGCCGGTTGCGGTGGCGTGAGCGCGGTAAACCACTTTCTCAATAGACATCGTTCATTCCTTCTTGCTGGTTGGCGAGATGACTACGGCTTCCACGAGGTAAAGCCGGTCACATATTTATCTTTTGCGATTAAATCGCGCACTACTTATTTTTGACACTTATTAACCAGTGTAGACCACCCCTGCCGTTCTTGCGTCCGGCGGCGGCGGGTCAAATCTGATCGATCAGGCTGCCGCGCAGCTTTTCCAGCTGCTGTTTGAGCGAGACGATCTCGTCCAGGCTGCAGTCGGTGGCGCACATCACCGCCTCGGGCACCGATTGCGCCCGCTCGCGCAGCGCGCGGCCGGCTTCGGTGAGTGCAATGATCACCTGCCGCTCGTCGGCGGTGGCGCGATAACGCACCAGCAAACCGGCGGTTTCCAACCGCTTCAGCAGCGGCGTCAGCGTGGCGGAATCGAGGAACAGCCGCTCGCCGATATCCGATACCGTCACCCGATCGCGCTCCCACAGCACCATCATCACCAGGTATTGCGGGTAGGTGAGTTCGAGCTGACTCAACAGCTTGCGGTAGACTTTGTGCAGCGCCAGGTTGGCGGAGTACAGCGCGAAACAGAGCTGCTGATCGAGCTGCAGCAGATGCTTCGCGTGGGGTTGTTCGGTATCGGTGCTTTTCATGTGTCTGAATATAGATAGCGCACGATGTAATCGCAAGCTATTTCTTGTGAGGTATGCTACCTTTTTTTTATGCAGAGGATGCTCGGAGGGAAAGGAAATGACGAACACGCTTGTAGAACGCGCGCGTCGCTACGCCACCAAGGCGCATGCGGCCATCGATCAGCGCCGCAAATACACCGACGATCCGTACATCGTCCACCCACAGGCGGTGATGGAACTGGTGCGCAGCGTGCCGCACACCGAAGAGATGCTGGCGGCCGCCTGGCTGCATGACACGGTGGAAGACACGCCCACCACCCTCGGCGATATCGAAAGCCACTTCGGGCCGAAAGTGGCGGAGTTGGTGCGGATGCTAACCAACGTCAGCCGCGCCGAGGACGGCAACCGCTTCGAGCGCAAAAACCGCGATCGGCGCCACAGCGCCGGCGCATCGCCGCAGGCCAAAACCATCAAGCTGGCGGATCTGATCGACAACACCCGCTCGCTGCTGGACTATGACAGCCACTTCGCTCAGACCTACCTGATCGAGAAACAGCGTCTGCTGGAGGTGCTGACCGAAGGCGACCCGACGCTGTGGCGCCAGGCCAGCCATATCGTTGAGCAAGGGCTGCTCCGCTTGCAGCAGCCGCCGCACAACGTGCCCGCCAGCTGGTTCGAACACGCCCGCCGGCGCTACCGCGAGAGCGACGCGGCCTGATCAGAAGGTCACCACCGTTTTCAACGCCGTCACCCAGGCGTCCTGCGTTTCGCTGACGCCCGCCGGGTGATGCCAGTACTGCAGGCCCGGCTGCAGCTGCAACCACGGCGTGACGTTCACGCGATAATAGAGCTCCGCCGTCACCGAGTGCCCCGGCACCGGCCGGTAGCTCGGATCGTGATAATCGCTGACGCCGTTGATTTGGTTGAGATAACGCTGATTATCTTTATAGCGGTCGCTCAGCTTCACCACCGAGACGCCCAGCCCCAGCCAGTCGTCCGGCCGCGCATCGAACAGCCCGCGATAGCGAATGCCGGTCGAGGTAGACCAGTGCAGGTAGTTGCTGCGCTGATCCCCCAGCCCCAGGCTGTAAAACACGCTCAGACCGCGGTTTATGTCGTCCGCATGGCGCGTCACCTGCTGGTTGAAACCGGTATACAGGAACCAGGTGCGATCGTGGCTGCGATAGCCCTGCGGATCGCTGGCGCCCGGCCCACCGGACACCCCTTCATAAAGATCGCTCTGGCGCGCGTTGGTGAACAGCACGCCCAGGTTATACACCCCCGGCAGCTGGTTGACGGCGTGGGTTTTCAGCTCCAGCTCCATCGGCAACAGGAAGCCTTTGCTGCCCTTGGTGGACCAGCTCCAGGCGTGGCTGCGGCTGGGGGCGCTCGGGTTCTGCTCCATCACGCCGCCCTTGAGGGTCAGGCCGTCGGTCAGCTTGTATTGCAGCGTGGTGCCCCAGTAATGCACGTTCCAGTTGTACCAGGTCAACGAGTTGGCAGACTTGCCGCCGCACAGCGTCAGCGTCTGAAAATCGCAGGGGATGATCTGATCGAAATCCTGCACCTTGTTCATCATGCCGATGCGCCACTGCAGCCGGCGATCGAGGAAGGACCGGCTAAAGGTCAGCCAGCCCAGGCGGGTAATCGACTGCCCGCCAAAGCTCTCCTGCGACAGATCGGTCAGGCCGACGCGCGGATCCTGCAAGCGATCGCGGGTCAGGTTGTTGTCATGGTTGCGGTTGACGATATTGCCTTCGATCGCCGCGTCCGGAATGCCGGTCAGCGCCTGCAAATCCTGGCTGAAGGTCAGCGAGAATTGGTCGATGTACGACGCCTGTTTATCGTGGTTATAACCGCCGCCGGCGTTATACGACAGCTGGCTGAGGTAGCCGAGGTTATAGTGGAAACCGTGATCCTCCAGGATCGGCCTGATCCCCAGCATATCCCCCAACAGCCCGGACTGCGGCGGTTCAAAGCCGAGCGCCACCCCTTCCCACTTGGCGGTGGGGGCTTCGACGTCCTTGCCGGTTTGCAGCGTTTCCGCCTGCGCCTGGCTACAGAGCAGCGCCAGCGCCGCCAGGGTCATGGAACGAGGTAATAAGCTTTTCATCATTATTATATTTCTCCGCATAACGGCTGACTGCGGGCAACAGCATTCCCTGGGAGAGAATTTCCCATCATGAACAGCAGCGAATAACGTTAGGTTAACGCCCGGCGCTTGCCGCCGGGCTTAGAGGTTAGCGTCGGTCTTTCAGGCTGGCGCCGTTGCTGTGGATCACATCGCGATACCAGAAGAAACTCTTCTTGCGGCGGCGCGCGAGGCTGCCGTTGCCGGCATCGTCCCTGTCGACGTGAATGAAGCCGTAGCGCTTCGACATTTCGGCCTTCGAGGCGCTGACCAGATCGATCGGCCCCCAGCTGGTGTAGCCCATCACCTCGACGCCGTCGTCGATCGCTTCCGCCACCTGCACCAGATGGTCATTGAGGTAGTTGATGCGGTAGTCGTCGTGGATGCTGCCGTCGGCTTCGACGCGGTCTTTGGCGCCCAGCCCGTTCTCGACGATGAACAGCGGCTTCTGATAGCGGTCGTACAGCACGTTGAGCAGGTAGCGCAGCCCGATCGGGTCGATTTGCCACCCCCACTCCGAGCTGGCCAGATGCGGGTTCGGCACCATATCGAGAATGTTGCCGCGCGCCGTCTCGTACTGCTCCGGATCGGCGGTGACGCAGCCGCTCATGTAGTAGCTGAACGAGATGAAGTCGATAGTTTCGCGCAGCGTTTGCCGATCTTCCTCGGTGATTGCCACCTGAATGCCGTTTTCACGGAAGAAGCGCTGCATATAGGCCGGGTAATAGCCGCGCGCCTGCACGTCGCCGAAGAACAGCCAGTCGCGGTTTTGCCGCTGGGTTTCCAGCAGATCTTCCGGCTTGCAGCTCAGCGGATACAGAATGCCGCCCAGCAGCATGTTGCCGATTTTGCCCTCCGGCACGATCTCGTGGCAGGCTTTCACCGCTTTGGCGCTGGCCACCAGCTGATGATGGATCGCCTGATAGATGGCGCTCTTGTCGCTCTCCTGCGGCAGGCCGACGCCGGTGAAGGGCGCGTGCAGCGACATGTTGATCTCGTTGAAGGTCAGCCAGTGTTTGACCTTGTGCTTGTAGCGTTCGAACACGGTGCGCGCATAGCGTTCGAAGAAATCGATGGTGCGCCGATCGCCCCAGCCGCCGTAGTGCTTCACCAGGCCGTAAGGCATCTCATAGTGCGACAGCGTGATCAACGGCTGAATGCCGTACTTCGCCATCTCGTCGAACAGCCGATCGTAGAACGCCAGCCCGGCTTCGTTCGGCGTCTCTTCGTCGCCCTGCGGGAAAATACGCGTCCAGGCGATCGAGGTGCGCAGGCACTTGAAGCCCATTTCGGCGAACAGCGCGATATCCTCCGGGTAACGATGATAGAAATCGATCGCCACGTCCTTGATGCCGCTGTCGCCCGCCGTGCGCGGCGTGATGGCGCCGAAGATGCCCTGCGGCTGCAGATCGGAGGTCGACAGCCCCTTGCCGTCGGCCTGATACGCGCCTTCTACCTGGTTCGCCGCTACCGCGCCGCCCCACAGAAAATGTTGCGGAAACTTGCCGTTCATCGCTTGCTCCTCAATTAACGTAATAAAGTCAGCAGCGGCGCCTGTTCCTGCACCGGAGACAGGCCGCTGGTCAACACGTCCACGTAGTCATCGCTGTTGCTGATGATGATCGGCGTGGTGGTGTCATAGCCGGCGGCATGGATCGCCGCCTGGTCGAACTCGATCAGCAGATCGCCCGGGGCGACCCGCTCGCCTTCCCGCACGTGGGCGGTGAAATGCGCCCCGTCCAGCTTCACGGTATCGATGCCGACGTGGATGAGAATCTCCGCGCCGTCGTCCGATTCGATGCCGATGGCGTGTTTGGTTTTGAACAGCGACGCCACGCTGCCGCTCACCGGCGCCACCACGCGCCCCTGCTGCGGCGCGATCGCCACCCCTTTCCCCAGCAGGCCGCTGGCGAAGGTCGCGTCGTTCACCTGATCCAGCGGCACGATGTCGCCGGCGATCGGGCTGAGGATGGCCTGTTTGCGGTTAAGCGGCGCGGCAGCTTCAGGCTGCGCCGTCTCTTCCGCCGGCGCGACGCCGAACAGGTAGCTGGCCAGCGCGGCGAACACGAACGACAGCAGGGTGCCGCCGATCGCGCCCCATACCGTGGCGTCGATGCCGCCGCCGGGGATGATCTGCGCGAAGGTGAAGACGCTCACCAGGCCGAACGAGTAGACCGAGGTCTGGAAGTAGCCGATCACCGCACCGCCCAGCGCGCCGCCGATGCAGCCGAAGATGAACGGGCGTTTGTTCGGCAGCGTGACGCCGTACACCGCCGGTTCGGTGATGCCGAAAATCCCGGCGCCGATGGCAGAAGCGGACAGCGCCCGCAGTTTGGCGTCGCGGGTGCGCAGCATCACGCCCAGCGTGGCGCCGACCTGCCCCATCACCGCCGGCAACAGCAGCGGCACCAAGGTGTCGCGCCCCAGCACGCTCAGGTTATTGATCATCAACGGCACCAGTCCCCAATGCAGGCCGAAGATCACGCACACCTGCCACATCGCCCCCATAAAGGCGCCGGCAACGATCGGGTTAAAGGCGTAAATGCTCTGATAGCCGTTGGCCAGCAGGTGGCTGAGCCAGGTCGCCGCCGGGCCGATCAGCAGGAAGGTCAACGGCACGGTGATCGCCAGGCACAGCAGCGGCGTGATGAAATTGCGCAGCGCGCTGTGGATCACCCGGTTAAACAGCGGCTCCAGGCGGCAGGATACCCAGGCCGCGAAGATGATCGGGATCACCGACGAGCTGTAGTTGATGAAGGTCAGCGGAATGCCGAAGAAATACTCGCGCACCGCCCCCGGCTGCTGCGCCGCTTCGAACGCCGCCATCATCAGCGGATGCGTCAACGCGCCGCCGATCGCCATGGTGACGAAGGGGTTGCCGCCGAATTTTTTCCCGGCGGTGTAGCCGAGCATGATCGGGAAGAAGTAGAACAGCGAGTCACTGGCGGCGAACAGCATTTTGAAGGTGCCGCCGCTCTCCAGCAGCCAGCCGCAGGCCAGGCTCAGCGCCAGGAAGCCTTTCAGGATCCCCGAAGCGGCCATCACCCCGAGCAGCGGGGTGAAAATGCCGGACACCAGATCGATAAAGCGGCTGAGCAGGTTGTCTTTTTTGCCGCCCGCGTCGTCGCTCGGCGCGCCGTCGGCCAATCCGCCAACCCGGTTGACCGCGTCGAACACCTCCGCCACGTGGTTGCCCACCACCACCTGGAACTGGCCGCCGCTCTCCACCACCATAATGACCCCAGGATTTTTCTTCAGCGCTGCCGCGTTGGCGCGAGTGTCATCGCGCAGCTTGAAACGCAGGCGGGTGGCGCAGTGCACCAGGCTTTTCACATTGTCGCGGCCACCGACGCCGGCCAAAATCTCACTGGCTAATGTGTCATATTTCATACGGTTATCCTTAGACTTCGCGTTCTGCCGCTCCCCCCCGCACTGGCCTGGCGCTGAGGCGGAATTCGGCGCAAAAAAAAAACCTAAACCTCGCGGCCTCTGCCCCATCGGGGAACAGAAACGCGAGGTTTAGGTTTTGCCTGCCGTAGCAGTAACAACCCTAAATCGGTTGAGTTATGACGTTAACACCGCGGATTTTGCCGGCGCAAGGCTTTGCACCGGCAAATTGCCGAACTGTGATCACGGAGGCAAAACGGCCTCAATGCGCGAAATAATGCATGCCGCCATCTACCGGGATCACCGCGCCGGTGATATATCGCGCGAGCGGGGAGCAAAGAAACGCCGCCAGATACGCCATGTCTTCCGGTTCGCCGAAGTAGCCAATCGGGATATGTTGCGCAATGAACGCCTGGCGCGCTTTATCACAAGCGTATAAGCGCTCGCGGATCTGTTCACTGTTGATACGCCCGGGTTGCAGCGTATTGACGGTAATCCCCTGCGCAGCCACGTCGCCGGCCAATCCTTTGGCCCACAGATGCAATGCGCCCTTGGCGGCGCTGGCGGCGCTCAGGCTGCGCGGCTCCATCGAGCCGCTGATGTTGATAATCCGGCCCCAGCCTTGCGCCTGCATGGCCGGCAACAGCGCCTGAGTTAACCGCCGAGCCGGTGTGAAGTTCAAAGCAAAGGCTTCATGCCAGCTGCGATCGCTGTCGTTCAACGTCGTGGGGTGAAACGCGCCGACCGCGTTGATCAGAATATCGACTGTCCCCACCTGGCGCAGCGCCTGCGCCGCCAAACGGACGAGAGCCTCAGGCTCGGTCACATCGGCAACGATCGCCTGCGGACGCGCCGCCCCTTGCCGTTCCACCTCATCCGCCAAGGCCTGCAGCCGGTCACCGCGTCGTGCGGTGGCCACTACCTTGACCCCTTGAGCGGCCAATACCCTGACCATGCCGGCACCGATCCCTTCGCTGGCACCCGTGACCAATGCCGTGCGTTGCTGTAATTGCATATTCATAAGAAACCTTAATTGAATAATTCAATTTAAGAGGAAACGTTCACACATTGAATCACGCCGTTATTCGTGTGAATATTCCCGAAAACCGCATCATCAATGTGCAGGAATTCACCGATGTTTGACTGGCAGGATTTAAAACACTTCGTGGCGCTGGCGCGCACCGGTTCGTTGTCGGCGGCAGCGCGGGAGCTGGGTTGCGATCACGCCACCGTCGGGCGACGCGTAGCGGCGCTGGAACAGGCGCTCGGCCTGCGTTTGATCGTACGGCTGCCGCGCAGCACGCCGTTGACCCAGGACGGACAGGCGATTGCCGGGCTGGCGGCGGAGATCGAGGCGCAAAGCCAGGCTATTGCCCGCCATGCGCGCAGCGCCGGCGCAACGCCCCAGGCCGGCGTGCGCATCAGTGCGCCGCCGTCGATCGCCGCGCATATTCTCGCGCCGCGCATTGCCGCATTTAACCAGGCTTTTCCACAGATCGTCGTCACGCTGTCGGGTGAATCGGCGCTCGCCGAGCTGGATCGCGGCGAAGCCGACATCGCCGTGCGCATGGTGCGCCCGCAGCAGCCAGAGCTGCTGACGCAGCGCATCGGCATGATGCGCTACGCGCTGTATGCCGCACCCGAGCACGCCGCACTGCCCGACGCGGCGCGCCGCTTTCTCGCCTATGACCATCACTACCAACAGCAGCCACATCAGCAATGGCTGCAACAGCTGTTGCAGGGGCGTCCGGTGGTCTTTCAGGCCAGCGATCTGTTTTCACTGCAACAAGCGGCGCGTTCAGGGCTGGGTGCCGCCGTTTTGCCGACGTTCGTCGCCGATGGCGATCCGGATCTGGTCCCGTTGCCCACGGCCAATGCCGCGCCAACGCGCGAGCTTTGGCTGGTGACATATCCCGATTTAGCGCGCACCGCTGCCGTGCGCGCGGTGATGAATTTCCTGGTCGAAACGCTCGGCAAAACGTGCCCATTACCGGCATAAAGCATCAGAATGACTAATATAAATACTGGACAAAAGTCACGCGGGGGATTATTACTGGTCAACGCGTAATCGAGAGTAGGGATGGCAGTCATCATGGTGTTGCGTACTGATGTAGGACGGATTCTGATCACCGGCGCCGGCGGCCGGGTAGCCACGGCGTTTCGTCTGGCGATGGGCGATCGCTACCCGCTACGGTTGGCGGAACGAGACATCAGCCTGCTGAGCGATCGGCAGCCGGGCGACGAAGTCATCAGCTTCGACATCGCCGATCTCGATGCCTGCCGCGCGGCCTGCGCCAATATCGACACCGTGTTGCATCTGGCGGCCGATCCCTCCCCCGATGCCGACTTCTGCGGTTCGTTGATGGACAACAACATTCTCGGCACCTTCAATATCTTCCGCGCGGCGAAAGACGCCGGCTGCCGCCGGGTGGTGTTCGCCAGCAGCGCGCAGGCGGTGGAAGGCTATCCGCTCGATTACCAAATCCGCCCGGATGACGCGCCGAAGCCGAAGAACCTGTACGGCGCCAGCAAAGCCTTCGGCGAAGGCATCGCCGCCTACTTCGCCCATCAGGAAGGGCTTTCCGCCCTGTCGGTACGCATCGCCAACTTCACCACCCTCAGCCCGGGCGATCGGCTCAGCGCTCGCGACATGAGCGCGTTCCTCAGCCATCGCGACGCCGCCGATCTGCTGGAACGCTGCATTCGCGTCGAAGGGGTGCAATATGCGGTGGTGCACGGGGTTTCCAATAACCGCTACACGCGTTTATCGCTGGAAGAGACCCGTCGCCTGCTGGGTTACGCCCCGCAGGACGATGCGTTCAGCCTGCTCGGCTTTGAGTAGGTGCGGCGAGCAGGCCCGCCGCATCTGCGTATTTAGCCGTTGGCGTAAACGACTTTTGCGGCGGTGCGGCTGGTGAACAACACCAGCAGCAGCGCCAATCCGGCGATAATCGCCCCCATCACCGGCACGAAGCTGTAGCCCAAACCGGCGGAGACCACCGCGCCACCGGCGGCGGCGCCCAGCGCATTGCCCAGGTTGAAAGCGCCGATGTTGACCGAAGACGACAGCCCCGGCGCTTCGCTGGCCACGCGCATCACGCGCATCTGCAGCGGCGGCACCACGGCAAAGGTCGCCGCGCCCCAAATCACCATGCTCACCGCCGCGCCGATGTCACTGCGCGCCAGCAGCGGGATCAGCAGCATGATGGCCACCAGCAGCAGCAAAAAGCCCTTCAGCGTCGCGCTCTCGGAACGGTCGGCGAACTTGCCGCCGAGGTAGTTGCCGATGGAGAAACCGACGCCGATCAACACCAGCATGGTCGTCACGAACAGCGGCGTAGCCTCGGTGATGTGCTGCAATACCGGCGAGATGTAGGTATAGAGCGTGAACATCGCGCCCGCCCCCAGCACGGTCGTCAGCAGCGCGGTCAGCACCTGCGGCCGCACCAGCACCGACAGCTCGCGTTTCACGTCAGGGCGCGCGCCGGCGCTACCTTTCGGCAACGAGAACCACAGCCCCAGCATGGCGATCACGCCCAGCCCGGCCGTCGCCAGGAACGACATGCGCCAGCCGATGGTTTCACCCAGCCAGGTCGCGGCGGGCACCCCGCCGATATTGGCGATGGTCAGGCCCATAAACATGGTCGCCACGGCGCTGGCCTGTTTCTCTTTCGGCACCACGCTGGCGGCCACCACCGAACCGAGGCCAAAGAAGGCGCCGTGGTTCAGGCTGGTGATGATGCGCGACAACATCAGGGTGGTGTAATCCGGCGCGATGGCCGACAACACGTTGCCCAGGGTAAAGATCGCCATCAGGAAAATCAGCGCACTTCTGCGCGCCCGGTGCGACAGCAGCAGCGTCATCAGCGGCGCGCCGACCATCACGCCGACGGCGTAGGCGCTGATCAACATGCCAGCCATCGGAATGGAGACGTCCACCCCTTTGGCGATGGTCGGCAGCAAGCCCATGGGAGAGAATTCGGTGGTGCCGATGCCAAACGCCCCTACCGCCAGCGCTAACAAGGGATAATTCACTTTCATGCAACAACTCCGGTTTACCGCTGCCGAAGCGCGGGAACAGTTAAGATGCCGAAAGTATGACATTGATCACACCAAAGATAAGCAGGCGGGAGGCTAAAAGACTTTTGCAAATTTGTTAAAAGTGAGGAGGTGAGATCGGCATTGGGCATCAAGGTTGCTTTACCGCGATCGCGGCGATGCGTGCGGAGAATGGCGTTAATGCGTCTGAAGGATAAGCGCCGAGGGGAATCACTCTGCACTTGGGGTATTTAACCTCCGCATACCATGCCCGGATAAATCCAATGAAAAACCAACGATATTCCTTACTGATTATGCGTTATCGGCGATAGCATGGAAAACCCTTGCCCTACCAACTCACTGATATACACGCAATGAATGTAACCAACAAAATCAATTCTTATATAATTCTGAAATGAATTATATAAGCCAAATAAACACCATTGATATCAGAATACACAAAAAGAAACTAACATAATGAAATTGAAAACATTTTACAGATAGCTTCCAAAACAATTAAATTCACAAATAATTACAATTCATAGATTAAAATGATAAATAAGTTGATATTTAAAAATTAAAAACGTAAATAAAAAAGTCAAAGAATCCAAATAAGAAAGAGAAAATATGCCTATCTTCCATATTCTCCCCTATGGGTTGAATATATAAGCGAACATGTAAATATCTTTATGCCCGGCGCTATGGTGGCGCCGCTTTGATTAAGGAAAGATCGTATGTCTAAGTCACCTATTGGTACTACCGCCTCAACAGGACAGAAATGCCCGGAAAGCGGTGTCTGGGAAGTGGTTGGCAAACCCTCAACCACAGCGCCAATCGCCAAAGGCAATATCATGCCCCCCTATGGCGGCAAAGGCGTCACCTGGAAATTGATCCAACACGCCTAATCTGAACCCATTCAGCCTCTTTCTTTGAAAGAGGCTCTTCATCTGGCTATCGGAATCGCCTCGTTTAGCGCTTTGCATTGCGCACTTTGCCCGCACGCAGTTCGATGTTCCGCGCCAGTTCGCGCAGCCCGCCGGCCAGGAAGCAGGCTTCCGCCAGCACGAACAGCGGGCCGATGATAAGGCCCGTCACGTCGTCCATAAACGCCGGTTTTCGCCCCTCCCAGAAATGCCCGACAAACTGAAACAGCCAGCCGATGACGAAACCGCCGATGCCGATGCTCAGCCACGCCGCCGTCGACAACGACGCCACCCAGGCGCCGAACCCGAGGCACAGCAGCAGCAACGCCAGCATCATGACGCCAAGGCGCAGGCTCAGCCGCAGGTAATAGAGGGCCGCGACGATAACCACCGCGCAGGCCGGCGAAAACGGCAGCCATCCCGCCCCCCACGCCGGCCGGGAGAGCAGCGCCAGCAGGCTGACGACGATCAGCGGGATGCCGATAAAATGCGTGGCGATATTGCGCGCATCGCGGTGGTAGGCGGCATAAGCGGCAAGTTGATCTTCCAGGCTTCGCATGTTGACCTCCGGTATGTTCGGCCTTCGTCGCCGAACGCGCGCAGCCGCATGCGGCTGCCCTTACCCATAGCTTAGCGCGGGATCACCAATACCGGTTGGCCAATCTCATCCAGCAGGCCGCGCGTGACGGAGGCGTTCAGCCAGCGCCCCAACGAAGACAGGTGGCGGTGCGAGATGATCAGCAAATCGCAGTTAAACAGCGCCATCTGTTCCGGGATCACCTCGATGGGCGCCCCGGCGGCCAGCAGCCCCTGGGCGTTGAAGCCCATCTGTTTCAGCGCCCGCGTCACCTGCCCGACCTGCTTTTCCGCCAGTGCCTCTTCGCGCTGGGCGGCGGGATATTCCTCGCGCTCGTCGCTGTCGAAACGCAGGCCGCTGCGGCTGAGCGTGAAGGCATTGTCTACCACCGTCAGTACGATCACGCCGCCGATGCTGCCTTGCAGACGCGCCATAAAATCCAGGGCATTGCCGCTGTGTTCAAAACAGTCCACCGCCAATAACACTCTCTCAATCATAACAACCCTCATTCGCCCGAGTTAAATCGCACCCTTGAAGTTGGCTTCGCCCTTTTTCCAATAACCCTTGGCAAACAGCGCAGCGCGGGAAATGCCCATTTCGTTGATAAAGCGCGCCTTCAGATAGGCGGCGACCTGGTGTTCGCAGGCCAGCCACACCTGCCCTTCGCCGGGCGGCAGCTCGCAATGGCTGACGGCCTGCACCAGCGGGCTGTTCATCACACTGTCGAAATGTCGGGTGCGGATTTGCCAGCTGTTCACCTGCAAAAAGGAGTAATCGACGTCCTGAATCTCCTGCGCATCGCCCACTTCGGCGAACCACAGCACCGGCAACGGGGCAGACAGCGAGGCGAGGATGGTGCGCATAGCGGGCAGCGCGGTCTCATCGCCCAGCAACAGCAGCCAGCGGGTTTGCGGCAACAGACGAAAGCCGCCGGAGCAAGGGCCGGCGAACCCCAGCTTGTCGCCCGGCATCGCGTCACGCGCCCAGTTCGACGCCGGGCCTTCGCCGTGCAGCACCATGTCGATATCGAAGGTGCGGGCGAGTTTGTCGATGCCGCTCAGGGTGTAAGCCCGTCCGGCCAGCGTGTCGCGCCACGGGAAGAACACCTTGACCCAGCTGGCCGGTTCCTGCGCGCGCGGATCGGCGATAAACTTATCCACATCGTCGCCGCTCAACGTGATGCGGCGGATCCGGGCGGTGACTTGCCGCACGGCGCTCACCCGGGCCTCCCGTTTGCGGCGGGTGTCCCTTTCCAGCATCTCATCGACAATTTTATTCAGCGTGTTGTGCATCAGCCTTCTCCTGTGGCGCCGCAGACGGGTAGGTGTGTTCCCAGCCGCCGCCCAGCGCTCGATAGATATTCACCACGGCGATCGCCGTCTCCTCCTGAGAAACAATTTGCGCGGACTGCAGATCCAGCAGCGCACGCTGCGTGCTCAGAACATGGATAAAATCGCTGGCGCCGTTCAGATAGCTGTCGCGCGCCAGCACAAACGCGTGCCGGTTGGCGGCCAGCGCCTCGGCCAGGTGCGTCTGGCGGCGCTGCTGGGCGCGATAGCCGGAAAGCGCGTCGTCGATCTCGTGCCAGGCGCACAGCACCGTTTGCTGGTAGGCGATGGCCATTTCCTGCTGCCGGTATTCGCTCAGGCGCACCCGCTGGGTGATTTTCCCCCCGTCGAACAGCGGCAGATACAGGGTGGGGCCGATGGCGAAGGTATGCGTGGACCAACTGCCCATATCCGCCAGCGCCAGCGCCTGATAGCCTGCGTTGCCGGTCAGCGTGATGCGCGGATAGTAGTCGGCGGTGGCGACGCCGATCTCGGCGGTCGCCTGATGCAAACGCGCCGCCGCTTCGCGAATATCCGGCCTGCGCAGCGCCAGATCCGACGGCACGCCCATCGGCACCGCGCGCGCCAGCGTCGGCAGCGGCCCCGTCGGCGACAACATCGCTTTCAGCGCGCCAGGCCGCTCGCCCAACAGCAGGCTGATGGCGTTGATCAAGCGTTCCTGCCGATCGACCAGCGTCGGCAGCAGGGCATCCACCTGCGCCAACTGCACCTGCGCCTGATCGATATCCAGTTCGTTGCCCGCGCCGCTTTGATAACGGCTTTGCGTCAGCTGCAGCGTGCGCAGCGCCGTGGCGCGGTTTTCCTGCGCCACCGCCAGCTGCTGCTGCGTGGCACGCAGGCGCAGATAATCGCTCGCCACCTCCGCCGTCACCGACGTCAGCAGCGCGCGCCGATTCTCCTGCGAAGCGGCGAAGCCGGCGCGCGCGCTTTCCGACGCGCGACGCAGCTTGCCCCACATGTCCAGCTCCCAGCTGGCACTGAATCCGCCGCGCCAGAGGTTATAATCTGCCTCTCCGCCGTTGCCGGACGGATCCATGCTGCCCACCGAGGTGGCGCGCTGGCGCTGATAGGCGCCGTCCAGGCTCAGATCCGGCATCAGCGCCGCCTCGGTCACGCCCAGCAGGGCGCGGCTTTGCTGCATGCGCGCCGTGGCGAGCTGCAGATCCAGGTTGCCGGCCGCCGCGCGCTGCACCAGTTGCGACAGCGGCGCGTCGTTGAATATCGACCACCAGGCCACCGGCAGCGCCCCGCCGCCGGCCTGCTCGCCCCAGTTATTGGGCAGCGCGTTCTGCGGCCGAGCGTAGTCCGGCCCTACCGCCCGGCAGCCGCTCAGCGCAATCAACAGCAGCGGGATCACGGCTCTGTTCATTGCAGGCCTCCGTCCAGCGTATTGATGCTGACGTCCGCGGACATCCCGACGCGCAGGGCGCTCAGCAAGGCGGCGTGCTCCTTGTTGCTATCAAACACGATCTTCACCGGGATGCGCTGAACGATCTTGGTGAAGTTGCCGGTGGCGTTCTCCGGCGCCACGGCCGCGAAGCTGACGCCGGAAGCCGGCGCAATGCTGTCCACCTGCCCTTTCAGCGTTTGGCCGGGAAAGGTATCGATATGGATGTCCACCGACTGCCCGTGCGCAATGTTTTCCAGCTGGGTTTCCTGGTAGTTGGCGATGATGTACAGCTTGTCCTGCGGCACGATGGCCAGCAGCGCATCGCCCGGTTTGACGAACTCCCCGACCCGCAGGCTTTTCTTGCCGACCACGCCGCCGATCGGCGCGGTGATACGGGTGTAAGACAGGTTCAGCTCGGCCATCGCTTTCTTGGCCTGCGCCAGCGTCAGCTCGGCATCGCTGTCCGCCAGCTTGGCTTGCAGCACCTGCTCCATGTTTCGCGCCGCTTTGAGCGTCGCCTCCGCCTGCGCCACATTGGCGGAAAGCGTGTGCACCCGCGTTGTCGCCTGCTGCGCCGCCTGCTGGGAGCCCGCGCCGCTGCTGGCCATTCTCTGGTAGCGGTTCTGCTCCTGGCGCGCAAACGCCAGCTCCGCCTGCGCCGCCTGCCGCTCCGCCTGCGCGGCGGCGATCAGCGCACTCTGGCGGGTGAGGTTAGCCCTGGCGTCGTCCTGCCGGGCGCGGGCGGATTGCTCCTGCGCCGTCGCCTGCGCCAGCGCGACGTTGAATTCACGCGGGTCGATCACCGCCAGCAATTCCCCCTGTTTGACCCACTGGTTGTCCCTGACCAACACCTGCGCAATTTCACCGGCAATCTGCGGAGAAATACGCGAGATATCGGCGCGAATATAGGCGTCGTTGGTATTCTGCTGTGTTTCTTTAATAAAGAATTTATTGATTAATAACCCCAGCGTAATGACGGTAACCGCCAATACGGCGACGGCGACTTTCTTGTTAGCCATAAAAGTGACTCCACTTAATATTTATTTCTGATGATAAAATGTCAGGCGGCGACCGAACGCGGCGGATAAATACGGGTCGGCATAAATAAAATCAGCGCGGTCAGTAATAACGCCAGGCCGGCAACCAACAGATAAAGATCGGCGCTGGCCAGCACGTGGCCCTGCCGGGCGGCAAGCTGCGCCAACTGCTCCGCCGACCCCGATGCGCGGCTGTACGCCGAGCCAAAGCCGTCGGCGATCGTGCCGGCGTGATAGTCCCCGCGCTGCCGGCTGAGCAGCGCGATGGCGCCGCCGGCCGCGGTGGCGGCGAAACCCTTCACCGCGTTGAACCAGGCCGCCGCAAACGGCCCGTCGGTCGGCAACAGCCCGCCGGTCGCCTGCATCAGCAGGGGGATGATCGCCATCGGTTGAGCGACCGCCTGCAACAGCGCGATAACGCGAAACGTGTCGCCGTTCCATTCCGGCGTCAGCTGGGCGGCCAGCACGCAGGCGGTGGCCATCAACAGCAGGCTGATCGCCAGCACCCAGCGGCAATCCACCCGCGGCGTATTGCAAATAATGGCGACAATCGGCAGCGTAATTAATTGCGGCAACGCCACCCACAGCATTAAGTCGGAAGTTTGCTCCTGACGATAGCCCTGAATCGCGGCTAAATATCCCGACGTAATATTGACCAGTGACACCATAATTAACAGCACGCCACCCAGCGTAATTAAGGAGAAAGACAAATTCCTTTTGCTTAATAGCTGCAAATTGAAAAAGGGCAGCGGGTGATACCATTCATTCATCAGAAATAATGCCAATAGCCCGATGCCGCCCAACAATAAAACGTAGATCAGCGGCGAGTTCAGCCAGTCGAGGCGCTCCCCCTGTGAGATGCCCATCGTCAGCATGCCGAGTGCCATGCCGCCGAGCAGCAGGCCGCGCCAGTTGAACTGCCGCAGGCGCTCCAGCCGCAACGGATCCTGCGGCAGACCGTAGCCGATACACACAGCGGCGATCGCCATCAGCGGCAGGTTCCAATAGAAGTACCCGCTCCAGCCCCAGTGAAAGGCAAAGGCGGCGGCAGTGGCGCCCAGCGTGGCGCTCCAGGCGGAGACCCAGCCATAGGCGCCCAGCCCCAGCACCTTGATCAGCGGCGGCATAAAACGCAGCACCACCGTCATCAGCATCGGTGGCAACGCGCCGCCGGCGAAGCCCTGCAGGCTGCGCACCGCCAGCAGCGCGCCATACTGTTCTCCCAACCAGGGCGTCAGCAGTCCACCGGCCAGGTAAATGCCGCACATCGTCAACGCCACCCGGCGCAGCGAAAAGGTCGGCCAAAAACAGGGCGTGAACCCGGAACCGATCACAAAGCCGGTGACATAACAGGTGGTCAGCCAGCTGCCGGCATCGAAGCTCAGCAGCATGCCGCCCTGTATATCCGCCAGCGCGAACTTGCCGGCGTTTTCCCCCACGCCGCTGGCCATCACCGCCAAAAACACGCCGAACAACCCCAGCCAGGTGCGGCCGTTGATTTCGCCGGCGCTGGCGAGCCATCGATTTTTGTGGTGCGGCGTAACAGACACCTCAACCATTCCCCACTCCTGCTGTTTCAGCCTCAATCTTTGTTGTCGTGGGCAGTATCCGGGCTTACTTCGATTGTTTAAAATGAAATGATGTAATTAACTAGTTGCACAAAACGCAATCCATAGAGCGCACCATTACCGGAGAGGCCATGCCGCAAAAAATTGATTTCAACCTGATCTATGCGCTGAATCTGCTGCTGGAAGAAGGGAGCGTGAGCGGCGCCGCCGAAAAGATGAATCTGAGCGCGCCGGCGATGAGCCGCATTCTGGGGCGCATCCGCCGGCAGTTCGACGACCCTATCATGGTCAGAGCCGGTAAGCATCTGGTGCCGACGCCGCGTGCGCTGGAGTTGAAACGCCAGCTCGGCGAGATCATCGAGCAGGCCGCCGCGCTGATCGCGCCGAATGAATCCTTCGAGCCCGGCAAGCTGACCAGAACCTTCACCATTCGCGCCAACGACATTTTTATCGGCGCGCTGGCAGGCGGCTTGCTGGAGACGCTGCGGGACATGGCGCCGCTGAGCGGCCTGAAGTTTATCGCCGAAAGCAACGGCGAGGATGACGCGCTGCGCAGCGGCAAGGTGGATCTGGTGATCGGTTCCTCACGCGACTGGCACCCGGAAATCAAGACGCAGAGCCTGTTCACCAGCACCTTTCAGGCGTTGGTGCGGCTGGGGCACCCGATCATCGGCCGGGTAACGCCCGAAACCCTGACCCATTACCCGCATATCAGCGTCTCCCGCCGCGGGCGCACCCAGGGGCCGATCGACGACGCGCTGCGCGATCTTGGCCTGCAGCGCAACGTCGCCCTGACCCTGCCGGGCTTCCATTCGGCGATGATGCTAACCATGAAATCAGACTTTATCCTGCCGCTACCGCGCCACGTGCTGCAGGGAGTAAGCAACATCCACCTGCCGTTGGCGGAGATCGAGCTGCCGCTCGAGCTGGAATCGGTGTTTATCGTGCAGGCCTGGCACCCGCGCCTGGATCGCGATCCGGCGCACCGCTGGCTGCGGCAGACCATCAAGCAGTTCTTTTTGCAGCGGGAGTGAGGGGGTGGTGTATTGGGGAGAGGGACGCTCGCGGCAGAACCCAAATATGCCTGCCAGATAAGCCGGTAACATGGCATTTTGCCGAAGCCGTGCGCATACTCGGTATATTCGATGAAAGCATTAATTATTCAATTAGTTAAATAAATCAGTATCTTGAGTTCCGCTCTATTAGGAGGAACTCACGGTCTTACATTGTATTTGCTATCTTTTTAACCAATGGATTATGACATGAGAAAACATACATTTGTCGCCCCCTTGCTACTGTGTTTGACGCCTGCGCTGGCGCTCGGTGCCGCACCGTCCCCCAAAGCTCTCATTAAAACGGCTCCCGTTTACCCTGAACAGGCCCTGTTGAAAAACACCAATGGCATCATCAAGGTGAAATATGATATCGAGCACGACGGCACGGTCAGCCATGTGCGTATTATGCAGGCGAAACCCGCCGGGATCTTTGACGAGCCGGTGCTGACTGCCATGAAAATCTGGCACTTTGAACGCGGTCAGCCAGTGAAGGATCGTGAATTTACTTTTAACTTCACCACCAAACCGCACAACTCAGTCTATGGCAATGGGGTTCCGTTTCGCTGATCGTACGCTAAATTTTCTCTACCCACACAAGCCGTGCTATCACAAAAGGAAAGAAGCAAATTACCCTTACCGGAGCTGGCAATCGCAGAAGAGATTGGGAGATACTGATTGGCGATCACAAGAGTTGAATTTTTCATGTAACCATATGGCAAATAATATTTTATTATAAACTTATGGTGGGGCTATGCACATTTCTATACGTGTATTAAGCTCTTGATGTAATTATGGAACAACCTCAAATTAAAGAAATATAGGGTTATAGATTTACAGATACTTGTGAACGTATGATTCCATTAAATTACCTTATTATGTGAGTTTTCAATACCTCTAATCTCTTGAAAATACTTTTT
>NZ_JBJNLV010000012.1:0-143984 GCF_052168875.1 Serratia sp. CY38905
CGTACGGCCCACAGAATGATGTCACGCTGAAAATGCCGGCCTTTGAATGGGTTCATGTGCAGCTCCATCAGCAAAAGGGGATGATAAGTTTATCACCACCGACTATTTGCAACAGTGCCCATTGGGTTTTATGCCGCCGGTGTCCCTCAACATGGTGAAAATAGTTCCGGGTTTTGAATCCAGAATCTTAGCTATTTCACTAAATCCTGTCCCACTCTTCCACAAGTCGAAAACGAGCGATTTTTCTTTTGCTGTAAATGTACGTTTCATCAAACGATCCTCCGCAACCACATGTTTTCACATGGTTGTTGCGTTGACCAATTGAATCTACAGCGGCCTTTTTCAGGATATCCCGTTCTTCTTCGGTACGTTTTAGCTGTGCCCGTAGTTTCAGGATCTCGCTTTTGGCTTCCAGTAAATCCCGGGCATGCTGCTCGCTGTTATCCGGTTTGATAGCCCGTAGCCACTTGTAGAGGCTGTGGGCAGAAACGCCCAGACGGTCAGATACTTCGGCAACGGAATAACCGCGTTCCGTTATCTGTCGGACGGCTTCTTCCTTAAATTCAGGTGTAAATCGTGGTGTGCCCATATGCTCCCCCTATGCTCAAACTATAGGGCAGGATCGTCTACCGGGGTGGGGTCAGTCCAACTATAGGGCAGATTTGTCTACGGGCTCGGGGGCACTCCACACCTTTAATCAGGTGGCCAAATTTACTGTGCCACTACAGTTTTCATCTGTTTTATCAGACTTAGAAAAATGAAATCTTTCAATTCATTGATTTTAAACGCAAAAAAATTTCTAAATGATCAGAATTATAGGGTGCTCGCTCTGTTCGATCACCGAGCATGAAGGGCGCATCATCCAGAGCCGTTCGGAAGATTCGATCGTTCGTGAAATCGAAGAGATCCGCGACAAGGTGCCGGGCTTCACCGGCGTGATCTCCGATCTCGGCGGCCCGACCGCCAACATGTATATGCTGCGCTGCACCAACCCGCGCGCCGAGCAGACCTGCCGCCGCGCCTCGTGCGTGTATCCGGAGATCTGCACCTACATGGACACCAACCACGAGCCGACCATCAAGCTGTATCGCCGCGCGCGTTCGCTGGAGGGCATCAAGAAGATCCTGATCGCTTCCGGGGTTCGTTACGATCTGGCGGTGGAAGATCCGCGTTATATCAAGGAGCTGGCGACCCACCACGTCGGCGGCTACCTGAAGATCGCGCCGGAGCACACCGAAGAAGGGCCGCTATCGAAGATGATGAAGCCGGGCATGGGCAGCTACGATCGCTTCAAGCAGCTGTTTGATCACTATTCGAAGCAGGCGGGCAAAGAGCAGTACCTGATCCCGTACTTCATCTCGTCGCACCCGGGCACCCGCGATGAAGACATGGTGAACCTGGCGCTGTGGCTGAAGAAGAACCGTTTCCGCCTCGATCAGGTGCAGAACTTCTATCCTTCGCCGATGGCCAACTCCACCACCATGTATTACAGCGGCAAAAACCCGCTGAGCAAGGTGGGGTACAAGAGCGAAGACGTGGTGGTGCCGCGCGGCGATCGCCAGCGCCGCCTGCACAAGGCGCTGCTGCGTTACCACGATCCGGCCAACTGGGCGCTGATCCGCGCCGCGCTGGAAGAGATGGGGCTGAAGCACCTGATCGGCAGCCGCCGCGAGTGTCTGGTGCCGGCGCCGAGCATCGACGAGCAGCGCGAAGCGAAACGCCTGCAGCGCCATACCCGGCCGGCGCTGACCAAACATACCGATATCAATCGGCAGCGCACGCCGTCCAACCGGCCGCCACGCAAACCGATTCGCAAAGCCAAGCCGTAACGGCCACGCCGCGGGCGCAAACAAAAAGGAGAACCCTCGGGTTCTCCTTTTAACTTTTACTCATCACAGCCGATCGTAGGCGGCTTCCACTTTCATCAAATGGCGCGGCGCCTGCGGAGCGGGGTGGTATTTGCGCACGTGCCAGTTAAAGGCTTCCGGCGACAGGTTGTTGATCATCGCGATGGCCTGCTGGCGGTTGCTGGAGAAGGTGCGCAGCAGCGCGCCGGTGCCGTTGACGTAGGCGATGATGGTGGCGTAGCGCAGCGTAACTGGATTGGCGATCCCTTTAAGTTGTTGTTTTTGCAAGGTGGCCAGATAGGCGGCGCCGAGATCGATATTGGTGTCGGGATCCAGCAGATCGTCATCGTCCGGGCAACCGCGTTTGCCTTTGTAACGATAGGCGTCGCAGCCGGCGGTATCGGCTTTCAGCTGCATCAGGCCGATCGCATTGGATCTGCTCACTGCGGCGGGGTTGAAACCGGACTCCACCTGGATCATGGCGGTGATCAGCTTGGCGTCTACGCCGTATTCGCTGGCGGCGTCTTTAATGGCGCTGTCGAAGGCGTGGCGATCGTAGCTGACGCGCTGTTTCTTGCCGGCGCAACCCGCCAGCACCAGCATGATGCAAAGCACGCCCAGCCGTGATCCGTGTGAGAAAGAGAATTTCATGGTGCTCCGTGCTTGTCTGTTTTTTAACGGTATTAACCGGCGGGCGGAGCCTCCGGCGTCGTCATCATAACGTCAGGCGGCGCAAGGGAGCAATGTGCGGAAAGGAAAAGCCCCCTCCGGCGGGAGAGGGCTTGGGGAGGAATTACAGGGTATCCGGATCCGGCCCGAGGCGGTTGCCGATGTCCAGCTTGGCGATCTCGCCCAGTTCGTCCTTATCGAGTTTGAAATCAAACACCTCGAAGTTTTCGCGGATGCGCGACGGCGTGACCGATTTCGGGATCACGATCAGGCCGCTGTCCAGGTGCCAGCGCACCACGATCTGCGCCGGGGTTTTCTCGTATTTTTCGGCCAGCGCCTTGATCAGCGGCTGGTCGAACACCCCTTCACCGCCCTGCGCCAGCGGGCTCCAGGATTCGGTGGCGATGTGGTGCGTGGCGTTCCAGGCGCGCAGCTGGCGCTGTTGCAGCAGCGGGTGCAGCTCTATCTGGTTGACGACCGGCGCCACGTTGGTTTCATCCAGCAGGCGCTGCAGGTGCGGCGTATGGAAGTTGCATACGCCGATGCTTTTCACCAGGCCTTGATCGCGCAGTTTGATCAGTTCGCGCCAGGCGGAGACGTATTGATCCTGCTGCGGGCGCGGCCAGTGGATCAGGTACAGATCCACATAATCCAGCTTGAGTTTTTCCAAACTGGTTTCCAGCGCCGCCAGCGGATCGCCCTGATCGTCGTTCCACAGCTTGGTGGTGATGAACAGGTCGCTGCGCGGCAGCGAGCTGGACTGCAGCGCGGCGCCGACGCCTTCCTCGTTCTTGTAGATCGCGGCGGTGTCGATGGAGCGGTAGCCGATCTCCAGCGCTTTGCTCACCGCGCGGGTGGTCTCTTCAATACTCGCCTGCCAAACGCCGAGACCCAACTGCGGCATCAGATTACCATCGTGGAGTTTGATGATGGGTTGTTGCGTTGTCATGCGCATCTCCTTGTGTACGGATTGCGGCGCCTGCGGCACCGAAACGGCTATAGATAAATTCTAGTTGGCAAAGTGGGCGGTTGCCGGGTTTGCCAGCCTAATTTCAGCGGTGGCGGGAGGGCGATTTTCTCGCCGCTCTCCCTGCGAATGAGCGGTAAGACGGGTGGTGCGAAACGATCGGCGGCGCGCTGAGGCCCCTGACAACGCCCGGTGATCGGCCGGGCGCCGGATGCGGCGAAAAATGGCTGGCGGAGACTAAAGCCTAGCAAAAAATCGCCGTTTTGCGATTAACGCGCCGCTTCATAAATGCGGCGGCTGACGTCCAGGGTGATGTCCTGATGCTCGCCCAGGGCGGTCATGCCGTGCTGATGCAGCTTGTCGAGCAGCGCCGGAATGCTGCTGCCGTCGAGCTGATAATCCGCCATGCGGGTCGGTACGCCCATCTGCTCGAAGAAGGCGCGAGTGGCGGCGATGGCGCCGTCGATGCGGCTGTCTTCGCTGCCTTCGCGCAGGCCCCAAACGCGGTCAGCGTACTGCAGCAGTTTTGCGCGCTTCTGCGCTTTCTTCTCGTGCAGCAGCGCCGGCAGCACGATGGCCAGCGTTTGCGCGTGGTCGAGATCGTGCATGGCGGTCAGCTCGTGGCCCAGCATGTGGGTTGCCCAGTCCTGCGGCACCCCGGCGCCGATCAGGCCGTTCAGCGCCATGGTGGCGCTCCACATCACGTTGGCGCGCACCGCATAGTTTTCCGGTTCGGCCAGCGCGCGCGGGCCGTCTTCCAGCAGGGTCAGCAGCAGGCCTTCGGCGAAGCGATCCTGCACCTTGGCGTCGACCGGGTAGGTCAGATACTGCTCCAGGGTGTGCACGAAGGCGTCGACCACGCCATTGGCGATTTGGCGCGGCGGCAGCGAATAGGTCACCACCGGATCCAGCACGGCGAAGCGCGGCTGCACCAGCGGCGAGAAGAAGTGCTGCTTGTCGCCGCTGCTTTTACGGGTGATCACCGCGCCGCTGTTGGATTCGGAGCCGGTGGCCGGCAGCGTCAGCACGCAGCCCATCGGCACCGCGTCGGCGATGTGGCTGCCGACGGTCTGCAGGATATGCCAGGCGTCGCCGTTGGCGGTATAACGGGCGGCGGCGGCGATGAACTTGGTGCCGTCAACCACCGACCCGCCGCCGACCGCCAGCAGGAAATCGATGTTTTCCGCCTTCACCACCTCGACCGCTTTCATCAGAGTTTCGTAGGTTGGGTTCGGCTCGATGCCGGAGAACTCCCGCACGTCGCGGCCGGCCAGCGCGCTATACACCTGATCCAGCACGCCGTTTTTCTTCACGCTGCCGCCACCGTAGGTGATCAGGATGCGTGCGTCCGCCGGGATCTGGCCGGCCACTTCGGCAATTTGGTCCTTGCCGAACAGGATTTTGGTTGGGGTATGCAGAATGAAGTTTTGCATGGTTGATTTCTCTCTTGCTGTCAGGCGGGCGCCAACGCGGCGCAAAGGTTTCTGGCCCGTATTGTCAGCAACCTGCCGGCAGCGCACAATGCACATTCCTGTTTGGTTCTTGCCTATTTCTACAATCCTCTGTAGGAATGGTGAATTCTAAATTATGATTTATGCCGAATCGTTCTGACTGTAAGAGGGTGTTTCCGTGATTGAAATCGATGCGCAGCGCAGCCGCATGGCGCGCCAGGCGATGGCTATCGCCACCGGCAACGGCTACACGCCGTCGCCGGTGCCGCGGGTGAAGATCCTGTATGTCGATCGCCACTGCCCGCGCCAACCGGTGATGTACGAACCGGGGATCGTCATCATCTTTCAGGGGCACAAGGTCGGCTATTGCGGCAGTAAGGTGTTCCAGTACGATCCGCGCAACTACCTGCTGATGACGGTGCCGCTGCCGTTCGAATGCGAAACCTTCGCCAGCCCGGAACTGCCGCTGGTTGGATTGGCGGTCAATATCGATACCCAAATGCTGCAGGATTTGCTGATCGACATCGGCGACGACGACTACCTGATGCAACCGCGGGCGGAGAGCAACGGGGTGAACCTGGCCGAGTTGACGGAAGCGCTGCTGTGCGCCACCGAACGCCTGCTGGACGTGATGGCCAAGCCGCTCGACGCCCGGGTGCTGGGGCCGCAGATCGTGCGCGAGATCCTTTACTACGTGCTGCGCGGCACCTGCGGCGCGTCGCTGCAGGAGTTGGTCAATCGCCATACCCACTTCAGCCAGATCGCCAAGGCGCTGCGGCGCATCGAACATCAGTATGCCGACAACCTCAACGTCGAGCAGTTGGCCGGCGAGGTCAACATGAGCGTCTCGGCGTTCCACCACAATTTCAAGGCGGTGACCAACACCTCGCCGCTGCAATACGTGAAGTCGTACCGGCTGCATAAGGCGCGCCTGCTGATGGTGCATGACGGCCTGAAGGCCAGCACCGCGGCGATCCGCGTCGGCTACGAGAGCGCGTCGCAGTTCAGCCGTGAATTCAAGCGGCTGTTCGGCATGACGCCGAGCGATGAAGTCGCCCGGCTGCGCGAGGCCAACCCGCTGCTGCTGGAGGGCTGAGCCGCGTTTACGGGGGCAGTGCGATCTTGCCGGGCGCTGGTCGAGAAGGCGCTGTAGCGCGCCGGATTTAGGAAGAGGAAGCGCGCTTTTTGCGCCAGATCACCAGCATGGCGCCCAGCAGGCCGACGAACAGCAGCAGCAGCGGCAGCAGCATCAGGCCGGTCATCACCTGGCTTTCGTAGCGTTTTACCAGAGGGATTTGACTGAAAGCGTAGCCGAGGCCCACCAGCGCACAGACCCAGATCGCCGCGCTCAGCCAGTTGAACACCTGGAAGCGCGAGCTGTTGAGCCCGGAAATGCCGGCCATGGTCGGCAGCAGCGTGCGCACGAAGCCGAGGAAGCGGCCGATCAGCAGCGCCGTCAGCCCGTGGCGATTGAACAGGTTGTGCGCGCGCTGGTGGTACTGCGCCGGCAGCTGCAGCAGCCAGCTCTTCACCAGGCCGGTGTGGCCCAGCCAGCGGCCCTGGATATAGCTCAGCCAGCAGCCGAGGCCGGCGGCGGCGGTCAGAATCAGCAGGGTGGGGGCAAAGCCCATCACGCCTTTGGCGATCAGCGCGCCCGACAGCAGCAGCAGGCTGTCGCCGGGGAGGAAGGAGGCGGGCAGCAGTCCGTTTTCCAAAAACAGGGTGGTGAAAAGTACGGCGTAAACCACCCAAATTACGCTTGGATCGGCGAGGGCGATAAAGTCCTGCTGCCAAAGCGCATGAATAATCTCTCGTAATACATCCATTTTATGTCCTGTTGCATGCCGGTTGCGCCCGGGGTCACGTTCTCCAGGATGCGGCGGTTACCGTATCTGACAGTTACCCGATTAGTGTACCGCTAATAGCTTAAGCCGACATTAAACAAGGCGAAGAAAATTACCGGAATCCGTCTTGGCGCACGCCGTTGAGGCGATCGAAGCCGGCCGCCAGATCGGCGATCAGGTCTTCGACGTTCTCCAGGCCGATGTGCAGGCGCACCAGCGTGCCGGAGAAATCGACGCCGCCCGCCGGACGGATAGCTTCCAGCTCTTCCGGCTGGTTGGCCAGGATCAGCGACTCGAAGCCGCCCCAGGAGTAGGCCATGCTGAAATGGCTGAAGTTGTCCAGGTAGGCGGCCAGCTGCGCATCATCCAGCCGCTCTTTCAGCACGAAGGAGAACAGCCCGTTGCAGCCGCTGAAGTCGCGGCGGTAGAACTCGTGGCCCTTGCAGCTGGGCAGGGCCGGGTGATTGACCGTCGCCACCTCCGGCCGTGCCGCCAGCCAGTTGGCGACTTCGATGCTGCTGCGCTCGTGCTGCTTCAGGCGCACGCTCAGGGTGCGCAGGCCGCGGCTCGCCATGTAGGCGGTGTCGGCATCCACCATCTGCCCCATCAGGTAGGAGTACTCGCGCAGCCGATCCCAACAGCGCGCGTTGGCGACGGCGGTGCCGAGCATGTAATCGGAATGGCCGATCAGGTATTTGGTGCCGGCCTGAATCGAAATGTCGATGTCGAAATCCAGCGCCTTGAACAGCACGCCCGCCGCCCAGGTGTTGTCGATCATGATCACCACCTCCGGCGCCACGGCGCGGATGGCCTGCACCATCGCCGGGATATCCTGCACTTCCAGGGTGATGGAGCCGGGGGATTCCAGGAACACCACGCGGGTATTGGGCTGGATCAGCGTGGCGATATCGGCGCCAATTAATGGATCGAAATAGGTGGTGCTGACGTTCATGCGGCCGAGGATATGGGTGCAGAAATCCTGGGTCGGTTCGTACGCCGAGCCGGTGACCAGCAGGTGATCGCCGGCGCCGACGAACGACAGGATCGCATTGGCTACCGCCGCCGCGCCGCAGGGGTACAGCACGCAGCCGGCGCCGCCCTCCAGCTCCACCATCGCATCCTGCAGCGCGAAGTGGGTCAGGGTGCCGCGTCGGCCGTAAAACAGCTCGCCGTGGGCGCGCTGCGCGGTGGCGTGTTTTTTGGCGGCGACGGAGTCGAAGACCAAAGAAGAGGCGCGTTGCGTGACGGGATTGACGGAGCCCTGGGTGTAGCGCTTGCCGCGGCCGGCGCCGATCAGCGTGGTTTCGATATGTTTTGACGTCATGGTACCTGGCTCACCTCTGGTTGCTCTGCACGTGCCCGTTTGCGATAGCCCTTACGTTATCATGAGTTAATATAGCCATCCAGACGTTTTAACTTCCAGATACAGAAACGGCTATAATTGGCTGCCGACTGCGCATTTCTCGCCTCATCCTTCTGCCGAGCGGCGAGAGAGAAGCCCATTCATCGGTCGAGATGCCGTTCGGCAGCGTGGCCTTGTTGCGCCGTTGTGGGGGAAAAGTAACGAAATAACCCCATAAAAGGGGCGTTTGGCGGTGAACGGACGTGGATTGGCGCTTTGCCGCGGGGTTGGCTAAAATTTTCTCGTTTATTTGGTAAATAATAATGAGAACTACTATCAATCCCCGGTTGGTTTGATATGATCGCACGCTGAATTATTCCTTAATTTTGATCGGTAATGGGTGGAGGCACAGCGTGAAAACGGCTGGCAAGAATTTAAATCAAGGATCGTTCGGCCAGGGCCGGGCGCAGTGGGGCAAGGCCTTTGGCCGCAGCCTGATGGCTTCAATGGTGTTGGTCGTGGGGCTGGCCGGCAGCGCGCAGGCGGCGCCGGCGGCCAATCCGGCCGTTACCGAAAGCGTTGCGCCGACCACCGCGCCTGCACCTGCAGCCGCCGCGCCGGAAAGCATCACGCCGGTGAACCCGGCGCCAATGATCCAGCCACCGGAAACCCGCGGCATGGATCTGTCCGTTTGGGGCATGTATCAGCACGCCGACGCGGTGGTGAAAGCGGTAATGATCGGCCTGGTGCTGGCCTCGATCGTGACCTGGACCATTCTGTTCTCCAAAGGCAGTGAATTGCTGCGCGCCAAACGCCGCCTGCGCCGCGAACAGCTGGCGCTGGCCGACGCGCGCTCGCTGGATGAAGCTTCCGAGCTGGCGCAAAACTTCGGCTCGCAGAGCGTCAGCGCTGTCTTGCTGAACGACGCGCAAAATGAGCTGGAGCTGTCCGCAGAGTCCAGCGACAACAACGGCATCAAAGAGCGTACCGGCTTCCGCCTCGAGCGCCGCGTGGCGGCCTACAGCCGCAACATGGGCCGCGGCAACGGTTTCCTGGCCACCATCGGCGCCATCTCGCCGTTCGTCGGCCTGTTCGGCACCGTGTGGGGCATCATGAACAGCTTCATCGGCATCGCCCATTCGCAGACCACCAACCTGGCGGTCGTGGCGCCGGGCATCGCGGAAGCGCTGCTGGCGACCGCGCTGGGCCTGGTCGCGGCGATCCCTGCCGTCGTTATCTACAACATCTTTGCCCGCGTCATCAGCGGCCATCGCGCCCAGGTAGGCGACGTGGCGGCGCAGGTCTTGCTGCTGCAGGGCCGCGATCTGGATCTGGCCGCGACGGCGGAAGCCAAGCGCTCACAGCACGCACACCAACTGCGGGCGGGGTGAGTCATGGCGATGCGCTTAAATGAAGATCTGGACGACAGCGGCGAACTGCATGAAATCAACGTGACGCCGTTTATCGACGTCATGTTGGTGCTGTTGATCATCTTTATGGTGGCCGCGCCGCTGGCAACGGTAGATATCCGCGTCGATCTGCCGGCTTCTTCCGCCAAACCGCAGCCGCGGCCGGAAAAACCGGTGTTCCTGTCGGTGAAGGCCGACAAGCAGCTCTACGTTGGCGATCAGCCGGTGAATGCCGATCAGCTGACTTCGGTGCTGGATCAACGCACTCAGGCCAACAAAGAAACCACCATCTTCTTCCAGGCGGACAAGAGCGTGGACTATGAAACGCTGATGAGCGTGATGGACACCCTGCGTAAAGCCGGCTACCTGAAAGTGGGGCTGGTGGGCATGGAAGGCGCCGCCAAGTAGCGGCAGCAAAACGATAAAGGGCGCTCAGGCGCCCTTTTTTATAGATTCAGAAATATCACTCCCCGGCCAACAACGCCCGCGAACCGGCATGGCGCCAGTGGATACGGCCCGGCAGATAAAGCGCGTTCTGTTCCAGCGGCCGCTCGTCGATGAGCGCGGTGACCTGGCTGAAGCTATGTTGCGCCAGCGCCCGGCAGTCCTGCGCCACCGTGTCTATCTTCAACGTCATGCAGTCGAACAGGTAGTGATCGTCGAAGCTGCACAGGTGGATGTCGCTTTCCATCAGCTGATGCTGAGTCAGATAACGCAATACCCCTTCCAACAGGCCGCAGGCGGCGGTGAACAGCGCTTTAGGCGGACGCCCCAGTTGGGCGCACAGCTGAGCGAACATCTCGTAACCCGAGCTGGGGTGATAGCTGCCGTTGATGATCCATTCCGGTTTGCACGATACGCCGGCGCGCTCCAGGCCAAGCTGGAAGCCGGCCAGCCGATCGCGAGTCGGTGAAATGCGCGGCTGCCCGCCGAGAAAATAGATCTCATCCGGATGCTGGCGCGCGACCTTCTCCACCAGGTCGGCGGTCGAATTGACCGAGTCGGTGATCACCAGCGGCAGTTCGGAACCGGCGATCAGGCGATCCATCTGCACCACCGGCAGCCCGGCGTTGATCTTCTGGTATTCCGCGTCGTTCAACTGGCTGGAAGCGACGATCAGGCCGTCGACCTGCCGCTGCACCAGACTGTTCACCGCCATCATCTCCTGCGCCGGGTTTTCATCGGTACAGGCGATCAACAGCTGCAGACCGGCCTCGCGGCACAGCGTTTCCAGCTCGCGCGAGATCACCGCAAAGCCGTAGTTGGTCATCTCCGGCACCACCAGCCCCAGCGTGTGGCTGCGGTTGGAGCGCAAAGAGCGGGCGTGGATGCTGGGCTGATAATGGTGTTCGTGCGCCAGCGCCAGAATGCGATCGCGGGTGTCGTCGGACACCCGGTATTCCTTGCTGCGGCCGTTCAGCACCAGGCTGGCGGTCGATTTCGACACCCCGGCCAGCGTGGCGATGTCACTGATGGTAATGCGTTTATTTTTTTTCACTGACGCCGTCTGAAGTCATCGGAGGATGCGTCATTCTAGCATGCATGGCGTCAGCGGCCAGTATTCCAACGCCAGCGGCGCGCTCCCGTTCAGCCGCAATTGCGGTTCAGCTGCCGGGAAGTAGCGCGCGCTCATCACCGCCTCGCCGTGGTTGATGAAAATCTCCACGCTGGAACGATCGAACAGCAGCTGCAGATGCGTGACCGGGCCGCGCCAGTAACGGTGCTCCGGCCTACCGTCGGCCAGGGAAGCACGCGTCAGCTGCAGCCGTTCGCCGTCCCAGCTCAGCGTCATGGCGTCGCCAAAGGCGGCGCTGAACGCGCCCTGCGGCGTCAGCTGCAGCTCCGCGGCGCCCAGCGCATAGGTGGGGGCGTCATCGGCGCGGCCTTGCCAGTCTTCTCGCTCGCCGCGCAGCTGTTGCAGCTCGCGCGCCGGGCGTTGGTGGAGGCGGCCATGCCGCAGCGACAGCTCGCGTGGGCAGGTCATGGTGTGGATCCAGCCGTAACGGCGCGTCGGATGGGCTTCTTCATCTTGCTCGGGCACGCCCATCCAGCCGAACAGCAGGCGGCGGCCATCTTCCGCCAGCGTCGTCTGGGGCGCGTAGAACTCGAAGCCGGCGTCCAGCTCGCGAAATTCGCCGTGGCTGAAGGCCGCCTGCCGGTAATCCAGCTTACCGAGCAGATAGCCGGCCTGATAACGGTTGAGATAGCGTTCCGGCTGCGGCGCCAGCCCCTGCGGGCAGCAGATCAACACGTCGTCGCCGTCCAGCGAGAACAGGTCCGGGCACTCCCACATGTAGCCGAATTCACCCAGGTCGTTCAGGCCGGAACCGGCGATCTCCCCCAGCGCTTGCCAGTCGCGCAGATCGCAGGAACGCAGCAGCAGCACCTTGCCGCGATCCTGCAAGTCACGCGCGCCGAGCACCATGTACCAGGCATCCTGATGACGCCACACTTTCGGATCGCGTACGTGGCCGCTGTAGCCCTCCGGCAGCGGCAGCACCGGCCCGAGTTTGCGGTATTCGCCCCGATCGCTTTCCTGAGCCAGGCATTGGTAAGCGGTGCGCGAGCCGTCGGGGAATTTCACGTTGCCGGTGTAGATCAGCGTGATTTTGTCTTCCGCCACCACCGCCGAGCCGGAGTAACAGCCGTGGCTGTCGTAACAGGCGCCCGGCGCCAGGGCGATCGGCTGATGTTCCCAACGCAATAAATCGGTCGATTGCCAGTGTCCCCAGCACTTGTTGCGATGATCGCAGCCCAGCGGGTTCCACTGATAGAACAGGTGATAAACGCCGTTGTGCTGGATAAAGCCGTTGGGATCGTTCAGCAAGCCAACGCTGGGCGCCAGATGCCAGGCCGGGCGGTGCGGATCGCGCAGTGCGCGTGTCTGGCCGTTCATTACCGCCCGCAGCGCCTGTTTGATTAAGCTGAGTTTTTCCATCATTGCGCGTCCGTTTTATATTTCAGCAGCAGGGAGAGCACGAAGGCGCTGCCAAAAGCGATCGCCAGGCCGATGATATAGCTGACCAGCGAACTGGCCTGCACGATCGCCATGCCGGGGATCGCCGTCAGCCCGACCGCGTTCATGCCGACGTGGTTGGCCACCACCCAGGCGCCGCCGAGCGCGCCGCCCGCCAGCGCCGCCAGGAACGGTTTCACGAAGCGCAGGTTGATGCCGAACAGCGCCGCTTCGGTGATGCCGAGCATGGCGGAAAAGGCCGACGGCACCGCGATGGCTTTGATTTTGGCGTCGCGGGTTTTGAAATACACCGCCAGGCAAGCGCCGCCCTGCGCGATGTTGGCCATCGACCAGATCGGCAGCAGGAAGTTGACGCCGATATTGGGATTGCCGAGCAGCCCGGCCTCTACCGCATGGAAACTGTGGTGAATGCCGGTGATGACGATAGCGGAATAGAGGCCGCCGAACAGCAGCCCGGCGAACCAGCCCGCATGGGCAATCAGCGTGCTGAGCACGAAGGAGATGCCGTCGCCCAGCGCGCGGCCGGCGGGGCCGATAAACAGCAGGGCGACAAAGCCTGAGATGACCACCGTCAGGAACGGCGTCAGGATCAGATCGAGCGCGTTGGGGATCACCTTGCGCAGCCGCTTTTCCAGCACGCTCATGAACCACACCGTCAGCAGCACCGGGAACACGGTGCCCTGATAGCCAATCATGGCGATCTCCAGACCGAAGAAGTTCATGGTGTGGAACCCCTCGGCGACGCCCCAGGCGTTGGTCAGCGCCGGATGCGTCAAAATGCCGCCGAGCGTGGCGCCCAGATAGGGGTTGCCGCCGAATTCGCGTGCGGCGGTGAAGCCGATCAGAATCGGCAGGATAATGAACGCCGCCGAGCTGAACATATCCAGCATGATGAACAGCGCGCTGTTGGCATCGGCCCAGCCGTAGGTTTTCACCATGCCGAGCAGCCCCATCAGCAGGCCGGAAGCGACGATCGCCGGAATGATCGGCACGAAGATGTTCGACAGCAGGCGGGCGATGCGCTGCAGCGGGTTGAGCTTTTTCGCCGCGATATCGGCGGCTTCAGCCTTGCTGGATTCGCTGACGCCCGCCGCCTTGATGAATTCCGCATGCACCTTGTTCACCAGCCCGGTGCCGAAGATCACCTGGATTTGACCGGCGTTGCTGAAGCAGCCTTTGACGCCGTCCAGTTTGCCGATGGCCTCTTTGTCCACTTTGCTGTCGTCCACCAGCACCAGGCGCAGGCGCGTGGCGCAGTGGGCGGCGCTGGCGATATTCTCTTTACCGCCAAGCAGCGGCAACAGCGCGTTGGCGGTTGCGGTAATGTCCATGTTGTCCCCTTGCTAAATAAAAATGCCGCCGCGCCGTTTGCGGCGCAGCGCCGTGAATCGATGTCAGAAGAAATACTTGAATCTGGCGCGCATGCCGTAACGCTGGTCGTTGTCGCCGTTGGCGATCTTGTTGTCGGCGTTGGCCTCCAGCAGCGACACATAGGCGCCTAAATACAGATTGAAATTCTTCATATTCATAATGTCAGGTATCTGATACGACGCGTGAACGGTGTGGATGTCGTAGTTGCCCGGTTCGCTGAGCGGGTTGTGGATATCGGCGGCGATCCCGGCGGTATTGAACTCTTTGATATTGTTATGGGCATAGATATAACCCAGTTCGAAGCGCCGCCACAGCACGTTGACGCCGGCGGTGAAGTCTTGCTCGCCTGAGGCATCCAGATAGGCGGTGCTCAGGTTGGCCACCACGCCGTTGTCCGGATCGGTGGCGCTGTTGTTCCAGCTCATCGTCATGCCGTAGCCGTTGCGCTTGGACTGATCGACGAAACGGCCCTGGCTGTCCCGATAGCCGTAGGCGTTATTCACCACGTTGCTTTCCATCGCCGCCGCGATGCTGAAGGCGTCTTTTTTCCAGGCGATCACCGGCCGTAAATAGGCGACGTTTTTCTTATTGTCCAGGGCGTTGCCGTGGTAGCTGTTGTCCTGGAACAGCGAAGTGCCGTCCTCCACCAGCGTGTTCAGCTCGAAATAGACATCACCGGCGTATTTGCTCAGCATCAGGTTGCCGCCGCTGCTGCTGCGGCCGCGGCCCTCTTTCATCATGTAGATATAGCCGAAGCCGTCGGCGTACAGATCGTTGGCTGTATTGCCGGAGTATTGAATGAAGGTGTCCTGATTCAGCGGGAACATGTCGTAGGCTTCAAAGCGGCCGATTTTGGTTTGCCAGTTCTTTTCATTGCCGAAGAAGAAGGCGGCGTCGTCCAGGTTCATTTTGCCGGTCATGTCCGCCAGCGGCTGCACGCTGAAGCCGGAGAAGTTGCCGTCCGGATTGCGGCGGTAGCCGTCCAGCCCGACCAGAATGCGGCCGTTGATATCCCAACGTTCTTTGTCGCCGGGCTTCCAGTCCTTGTGGTCGCTGCCTTTCAGCGACGTCAGTTGGCCGCTGCGGCTGGCGCCGTCCAGATTGAACTCCACATCCCCGTACAGCTTCAGGTCATTGAATCCGCTCAGCTGCAGCGCGCTGGCCGGGGCAACCGGCGTTTCCGGCGTGGCGGCCTGCTGCGCAATCTGTGCGGTTTGCCGTTCGGTGTTGGCGGTGCGTTGTTCCAGCTGTTGCGCCCGACGTTCCGCCGCCGTCGCGCGGGTTTCAGCCTGTGCGGCGCGCCGTTCCGCCTGCGCCAGACGTTGTTCCAGCGCGTTGAGACGCGCCTCGATGCTGCCGCTGCCCGAGGCCGCTGCGCTGGAAGCGGAGAGGAAAAGCCCTGTTGTTATCGCCAAATAGCTGAGTTTTTTTATCATCGTCTATCATCCGGGTAAGGGTTGTTATTATTGTTTGCTAAATTGCTAAACCGGTTTTTCATGACGAAAGATAACGAGAGCGAAGCGAGCTGGCAACTCAGTTAGCTAACCCGATTCAGCTATTGTGATCGAGCGCGCAAATCGTGGGTAAAAGAGCACGGCGAACCTGCGGATCGCCGTGAATGCTGAAGATCAATGCAGGAAAGCGGCCAGCTCGTCGGCGCGGGGCAGGGCGGTCATGGCGCCTTTGGCGGTGGTGGCCAGCGCGCCGCAGGCCTGGGCCTGGGCGATAACCGCCGGCCATTGCGCTTCCTGCGGCAATTCGTGAAGGCGCGCCAGCGCCGCTAACAGCCCGGCGACGAAGGCGTCGCCGGCGCCGGTGGTATCGACCGGCACGATCGATGGCGCGTGGAAATGGCGCAGACGCTGCCCATCGTGTACGCAGACGCCGTCGCCGCCCAGCGTCACCAGCAGCAGGCGCAGCGGATAGGTTTGCATCATCCAGCGAATGGCGTTCTCCAGATCGTCAAGATGGCTGATGAAAGCCAGCTCTTCGCGCGACAGTTTCACCACGTCCGCCAGCAGCAGCGCCTTTTGCAGGCAGGGGCGCAGCGCTTCCGGCTGGCGCCAGACCTCTTCGCGGATGTTGGGATCGAAACTGACCCGGCCGCCGGCCGCCCGAATGCGTTCCATCGCGGTAAAGGCCGCGCTGCGGCTGGGCTCCTGCGAGAGCGCGATGGAGCAGAGGTGCAGCCATTCGCCCCGTTGGAAAGCCGGCAGATCGTCGGGTTGCAAAAACAGATCGGCGCTGGGCTGCACCATAAACGTGAATGAGCGCTCACCCTGCAGATCGAGATCCACCACGACCGTGGAGGTGTGGTGTTCGGGATCCGGCCGCATATGGCTGATATCCACCCCTTCATCGCTCAGCACCCGCTGCAAAAAGGCGCCGAAGCTGTCTTGCCCCACTCGCCCGATAAAAGCGCTGTCGCCACCGAGCCGGGCGATACCCACCGCCACGTTAGCCGGCGCGCCGCCGGGGCATTTGAGATAACCGTTGGCATTTTCCGGCACCAGGTCGATCACGGCGTCGCCCAGTACCCATACGCGATTCATCATGCTTAATCCCTGTTTTTGTCCTTGTCAGGTGGGGTGCTAAAATAGAAGAACCGGTTTAGCAAGGCAATGAAATAATGCGCTGGGGCGTTGGGAGGGTGAGGAAGATCAATTTTTTTCGGGGATCGGGGGGAAGAGAACCCGCCCCGCGAGCCGGCTCGGGGGCGAGGTAGCGGGGCGGTTTAGCCCAGTTTCGGATACACGCCCGGGCCGATTGGCAACCCAAGCGCATACCAAACCAGCAGCAGCAAAATCCACACGCTGAAGAACACCACAGGATAGGGCAGGATCAGCACGTAATAAGTGCCGAGCTGCGCGTCTTTGCGGTAGCGCTGCAGGAAGCCGAGGAACAGCGGCAGGAACGGCGACATCGGCGCCAGCGGCAGCACCGCAGAGTCGGCGATGCGAAAGATCATCTGGGCGAACGCCGGGTGGAAACCGAGCAGCATAAACATCGGCACGAAGATCGGCGCCAAAATTGACCAGATCGCCGAGCCGCTGGCGATGAACATGCACAGGAAGGCGGAGAGGAACATCAGGCCGAGAAATGCCGGCGCGCCACTCATGCCGGCGGCTTCCAGCATATCGGTCAGGCCGACGGCCATAAACTTGCCCATGTTGCTCCAGTTAAAGAACGCCACGAACTGCGACAGCGGAAACACCATCACGATAAAACCCGCCATGCTTTTCATCGGATCGAGCAAGTGGTGGGGAATGTCATCCGGCCGCCGGATCTGTTTGGTGACTACGCCATAGGTAATGGCGACGGTGAAGAAGAACAGGATGATGATCGGCACAATGCCCTTGATGAACGGAGAAGGGATCACCGAACCGGTGTTCGGGTCACGCAGCGGCGCGGCCTCCGGCACCACCAGAGCGGCGATGATGGCGATAAACACCAGCGCGGCGATGCCGCTCATCATCAGCCCCCGGTTTTGCAACGGGGTCAGCGCTGCGATTTTGTCTTCGGCGCCGCCTTGCCACTTCGGCAGCCGGGGCTCGATAAACTTGTCGGTGAGCAGCGCGCCGGCGATGGTCAGCACGATCACGGAGGTGGCCATAAAGTACCAGTTGTCGATTACGCTAACGTGAACCGCGCCATCCACCGCTTTGGTGGCTTCGGTGCTGATGCCGGAAAGCAATACGTCGGTGGTGACGATCAACAGGTTGGCGGTAAAGCCGGAGGCGACGCCGGCGATCGCCGCCAGCAGTCCGGCTATCGGGTGGCGGCCCACCGCCACAAACATCAGCGCGCCAAGGGGCGGCATCACCACCAGCGCGGCGTCCGACGAGATATGGCTGAAGAAGGCGATAAACAGCACCATATAACTGGCGTAGCGGGCGCTGACGCGCGAGGCCATTTTGTACATCAGCGCCTGCAGCAGGCCGACCTTTTCCGCCAGGCCGGCGCCTATCACCAGCGCCAAAATAGCCCCCAGCGGCGCAAAGCTGCTGAAGTTATGGATGATGTTGGGAAATATCCACTGCATGCCCGCCACGCTCATCAGGTTATTGACCTTGATGAGCTCGCCGGTGGCCGGATTTTTCACCGCCACGTCGAGCCAGGAAAACAGCGCGGTGGCCAGCATAAGCACCAGGATCAAATAGACGAACAGTAAAAACGGATTGGGGATCTTATTGCCGATGCGTTCCACCCAGTAAAAAACGCGTCCGGGGCTTTTATTGATTGGCGTTGTGGCCTCACTCATGATTTTACCCTCTGTGTTTGCTCTGTTGTGTGATTGTTATTATTTGATTTATTTATAATTATGCTTAGTGGCCCGGTTCTCCGGGCCCTGTCTGTTCATGCTATTTCAATGGGGAGGGTTTCACCCCCTGCGGGATTGGGCAGCGGTACGGCTGTTCGGCGCGCCGGCGTTCAAACTCGCTGCGGCAGCGCGCCAGCAGAGCGCTGTCGCTCAGCAGATCGATGGCGGTCGCCGCCATCACCTTGCCGGCCAGGCACATACCCTTATGGGCGATAGCGGTGCGGCCCTGCGCCACCAGTTGCCAGGTGTGCAGAGGGGTGCCGAGTGCGAAACAGGGGCTAAAGCATTGGGCAGTCGGCGCCACCCAGCTTACGTCGCCAACGTCGGTAGAACCGTACAGCAGGTCGTCGGATTCCACATAAGGAGCGACCTCGTCCATCAGCACCTTTTCTCCCAGCAACTGCACCCACTCGCGCCCGGCTGCGCCGCCGGTGCGGGCAATGTTGAGTTTGGCGTTGCGCAGATCGTCGCGACTCAGCGTCTGGCGGATTTCCTCGGCGAAGCGGCGTTCGGCGTCGCTGTACTCGGGCAGACCGAAATCACACAGGTTTTGATACATCGCGCGTTCCAGGCTGCGGTTCGGCACATAGTTGGAGCAGGCCTTGTCGAAGCGCACTTCCATCTGGGTGTCAGTCATCAGCGCTGCGCCCTTGGCGATGTTAATCACCCGTTGGTAAATGTCCTGCGCCTGGTCGAGCTGCGGCGCGCGGATCAGGTACAACACCTCGGCGTCGGCCTGCACCACGTTGGGGGAGCTACCGCCGGTGTTGGTGACCGCGTAGTGCAGCCGCGCTTCTTGCACGATATGTTCGCGCAGGAAGTTGGCGCCGGTATTCATCAGCGTCACCGCGTCCAGCGCGCTGCGCCCCAGGTGCGGCGAGTTGGCGGCATGGGCGGCGACGCCCTTGAAGTGAAACGCCGCCTGAATGTTGGCCAGCGTACTGGTATTGAACATGCCGCTGAAGCCTTCCGGGTGCCAGGTGAGGGCGGCGTCGACGTCGTCAAACAGGCCTTCGCGCACCATAAAGGTTTTGCCGGAGCCGCCTTCTTCGCCCGGACAACCGTAGAAGCGCAGGGTGCCGGTCAGCCGGTTTTGCTGCATCCACGCCTTGGCGGCGAAGGCGCCCGCCAGCGCCGCGGTGCCCAGCAGGTTGTGGCCACAGCCATGGCCGTTGCCGTTTTCCACCAGCGGCTGCGGCGTGGCGCGGCCCGCCTGCTGGCTCAGCCCGGCCAGCGCGTCGTACTCGCCCAGCAGCGCGATGACCGGGTGGCCGCTGCCGTAGCTGGCGATAAACGCCGTCTCGATGTCGCCCACGCCGCGTTCGACCGAGAAACCTTCCTGCTCCAGCGCATCGGCCAGCAACGTGGCGGAATAGGTCTCGTTGAAGCGCGTTTCCGGGTGGTCCCAAATCGCGTCGCTCAGCGCGCTGAAGCGGGGCCGGCGTTGGTCAATGTAGTCGTCGATAAATGCCTGCAGTGCTGAGTTGCTCATGCTTCGCTCCCGAATGTCGGCAGGTTCAGCGCCAGCGATGCCAGCGTTTTCACCGCCACCGCCATCACCTGCTCGTTGAAGTCGAATTTTTCGTTATGGTGCCCGGCGCTCAGCTCGGTGCCGAAAATGACGTATGAGGCCTGGCCGCCGCGGGATTTCACCCGCTCCATCATGTAGGTGGCGTCTTCTGAACCCGCAGCCTGTTCGCGGCGATCGACCACCGAGGTCAGCTCGGTTACCTGCTGTGCCTGGCGGCGGATGTAATCCACCCACGGTTGGGTTGGTTTGCTGCTCTGCGCAGCGCCCATCAGCGCGATGTCGCAGGCGACGCCGTGCATCTTGGCTGCGCCTTCGATGGCGTTCAGCGCCTGCTGATAGACGAACGCGTTGATCTCATTGGTGGCGCCGCGCGTTTCCACCTTCATAAACGCCCGATCGGCGATCACGTTGCGGCCGGTGCCGGCCTGCAGCACGCCGACATTGATGCGCGTGCTGCCTTCGCTGTGGCGCGGGATGGCGTAAAGCCCCAGCGCAGCCTGGGCCGCTGCCAGCAGAGCGTTGCGACCGTCTTCCGGCCTGGCGCCGGCGTGGGAGGCGACGCCGCGGAAGGTGACGTCCAGCTTGCTGGTGGCCATAAAGCTGTCGCTGCCGCACACCAGCTCACCGGCCGGCACGCCGGTGCCGATATGCACCGCGGTGAAGAAATCGACGTCGTCCACCACGCCGGCCTCCACCATCGATTTTGCGCCGCGGGTGCCTTCTTCCGCCGGCTGGAAGATCAGTTTGACGGTGCCGCTAAGCTGGGACTCCAGGCTTTTGAAGACGTGCGCCAGCCCCAGGCCGATGGTGGTATGGCCGTCATGACCGCATGCATGCATCATGCCGCTGTTGCAAGAGGCGAAGCCTTCACGGAACGGCAGGTGTTCGGGTTCCAGCAATTCGTTGAGATCGAGGGCGTCCATATCCACGCGGTAGGCGATGGTTGGGCCGGGGCGGCCGGTATCGAGCGTTGCGACGATGCCGGCGAAGCCGCCGGAAAAGTGCGGCAACCATTTTTCCAACGCCCCCTGATTGCGGGCGCGCTGTTCCTGCGCTTCCAGCTCATCGGACGAAGGCAGCCCCATGCGAGACTCTGCCTTGATGACCTCGCGGCCCAGCTGCAGGCGATAACCCAGCCGATCGAGTTCTTCCGCCACCAGGGTAGCGGTGCGGAACTCAAACCAGCCGGACTCGGCATAGCGATGGAAGTCGCGGCGCCAGGCCTGCAATTGCGGGTACAAATCGGCCACCAACATCGAAAGCGAATTAGTCATAGTGATATCTCATAAGTTATCGCGCGCTGGATCGCTCCAGGCAGCAGTTATGCTCTGAACTGAAATCAGACGGTGAAGTTATTGCAAAGAAAAAGGTGTATTTGGTTACTAACTGCCGTGAATGGCGCTTATTGGCGCAGAAAATGCGCTTAATTAAGCGAAATAAGAATTTGGTTATTTATTATGTTTTTTCCGAATGTACACAATGGAATCTGGCTAAATAAGATGCCAATATCTTGCTATTGATAAATAACGGTTATCGCCTTTCGCCTATGCCAGCCTCGATAAAATTGCACCAATTGCGTGCATTTGTGGACGTTAGCCGCCAGGGCAGCATCCGCGCCGCCAGCCGCACCTCACGCCTTTCCCAGCCTGCACTGACCAAGGCCATTCAGGAGCTGGAAGAGGTGCTGGGCGCCAAGTTGTTTATTCGCCGTAGCCAGGGTGTGGTCTTGACCGACTGCGGCGATAACTTTTTCCAGCATGCCAGTCTGATCCTTGAAGAGCTGCGGGTGGCGCAGGAAGATATCCAGCAGCGGCTGGGGTTGGCGGGCGGCACGGTGAATATCGGCGTCGGTGGCAGCATTGCGCGCACCGTGATGCCGCAGGTGGTGACCCAGTTTCATCGTGAGTATCCCAACGTGAAGGTGCGCATCGTCGAGGGGCAGCTGGTATCGATGATCCCTGAACTGCGCCAGGGCGAGCTGGATTTTACCGTCAATACCTACTATCCCAGCAGCCTCGACAACGAGTTGCAGTACGAACGGCTGATGGAAAAAGAGTATCGGGTGGTGGTGCGCAAAGGGCATCCGATGGAGGGGGCGACCTCGCTGAAACAGCTGCAGCACTGCGACTGGACCATGCCGACACCGAAAGGCAGTTATTACCGGTTATTGCACGATCTGTTCGGGGACTTGGGCATGGCGCCGTCGATCAGCGTGACCTGCGAGACCTTTATGGCTTGTACCAGCCTGGTGGCGCAGAGCGATTTTGTTAGCATTCTGTCGGTGGACGTGATTTCGGATCCGATTCTGGGCAAGCATTTGGTGCCGCTCGAGCTGGAAGAGAGTCTGCCGAAAGCGACGTTTTATCTTATCCAACGCAAGGACACCACTTTGACGCCGATGGGCGCGCACCTGGCGCGCCTGTTTCGCCTTTACTGTCGGTGATACCGAGGCCCCGGCGGGGCCTCGGTATCAGAAGGCGATCGACCCCTGCACGAAGAAGGTGCGCGGTTCGCCGACGTACTTGCCGAAGTTATTGTCGTTGGAGCGGGTGAAGTAACGCTGATCGAACAGGTTTTTCACCCCGGCGCCCAGCGTCAGGTTCGACAGCTGCGGCCCGAAGTTATATTCCCCGCGCATATTCCACACCATGTAACCGGCGATATCGCCGAACTGACCATCGGCGCTTTCCTGCGTGACGTACTCCGGCCCGGTGCCCGGCGAATGCTGTTTGGACTGCGCGTAGCCGTCCAGATTCCATACCCAGCTGCCGGTGGCGTAGCGCGTGCCGACGGTATAGACCTGGCGCGAGTAGAACGGCAGGTCTTTACCGGCGAAGTCGCCCTTATCGGTGCTGGCCTTGGTGTAGGTATAGCTGGTGTAGACGCTGGCGCCGTCGAGCGCCCGGTTCAGCTCGCTGAGATCGTAGCTGAGCGCCAGCTCGATGCCTTTGTGCTTGGTGGCGCCCATATTGGTCCAGCCTACGTCGTTGCTGATGTATTGCAGCTGGTTATCGAAGTCGATGTAGAACAGCGTGGCTTCGGCTTTGACCACGGTATCGTCGTAGCGGGTGCCGAATTCATAGGTGTGCGCTTTTTCCGCCGTCAGCCCCGGCGCCGGCTGGTTGCCGTTGCCGCCTTTGGTCAGCTGGAAATACTGCATGCTGCCGAACGAGGTGTTGGCGTTGGCGAACAGCTTCCAGGCGTCGGACAGGTGGTACATCACGTTCAAGGACGGCAGCGGTTCGCTGTAGCTTTTCTCGCGGCTGATGTTGTTGAAGGCATCGTCCACGTGGGTGCGGATGCTTTCATAACGCAGGCCCGGCGTGACCGTCCAGTTGCCGACGTTGATGGTGTCGTCGATATAGAACGCGTTGGCCGCGGTGCCGCCGGAGGTGTGCTGGTAATAGTCCGGGGTCTCCGGCGTCGAGCCGATATCCGCCGGGTTATACCAGGCCGAACGCGACGCCTTTTCATCCATGGTTTCATTCAGGTAACGGTAACCGAGGGTGATTTCGTGCGCCATATCCCAGAAGCGGAAGACCTGCGAATAGCTTGGTTCGATAGCCCAGGTTGAATAGTGACGCGGATAGGAGACCATGCGCCGCTGGCCCGCGTTTTTGCCGGTACCTTCCGATTCGATGTTGCTGCCGCGATAACTGTCGGTGAAGTAGGTCAACACTTCGAACTGTTTGTCGTCTTCCTGATGTTTGTACTTGAACGACATATCCTTGCGGCGGCCTTCGAACTGGTCCCACGGCCGCGTGGATTGGAACGGGTTTTGCGCGTATTGCGCGGCACTCAGCCCGCCCGGCATGCCGGCTTTGGCGTCGTAGTAGTGGAAATTGGCCAGCAGCTCGTCGCGATCGCTGAACGCATAACGCGTTTTCAGCATGAAATCGTCGATGTCGGTGTTGTCGTTGTTGTCGCGGTAGCCCTGACCGTGCAGGCCGGAGTAGAGCAGCTCGGCGCCGAAGCCGTTGTCTGCGGTGCCGCCCACGGAGGCGCTGGTCAGGGTCTTCAGGCCGCCGTGGCTGGCACCCTGGGTTTGTACGCTGGCGGTGCCGCCAAACGTTTTGGGAATGTCTCGGGTAACGAAGTTGATCACGCCGCCGACGTTCTGCGGCCCGTAGCGCACCGCGCCGCCGCCGCGCACCACGTCCACCGATTGCAGATTACCGATAGACAGCGGGGCCATCGACAGCTGCGGCTGGCCGTAAGGCGCGACCGCCAGCGGGACGCCGTCCATCAAAATGGTGGAGCGCGGAGAAAGACGCGAAGTCAGGCCGCGCACGCCGACGTTGAGCGAGATGTCGCTGCCGCCGGTGCCGTTGCTGTCGCGCACCTGCACGCCGGGTACGCCGCGCAGGCTGTCGGCGATGGTTTGGTCGCCCTGTTCGTGCATCTGCTGCTGGGTGACGATGGAACGCGCGCCCGGATGGTTGAGCAGCACCGAACTGGTATCAGGGTTGTCCAGCCAGTTGCCGACGACGGTCACGGTATCGGTATCGTTCTGAGATGAATTATCAGTAGCAAGGACAGGGAACGTGACGGCGATGGCAGCCGTCAGCAGGGAAAGCCGAAAAAGAGGTGACATAATAATGCCTTAAGAGTTTCAGACCCGGATGTGTTTTTTTAGAAAAGACAATCTTAATGATAATTATTGGCAAGTAAATAGAATTGTTACGGGATAGTTAAGTGGGTAACTAAATAATGAATGCGGGAAACAGAGCCCGGCTGGCGGGCCCTGGCGGGGGTTATTGCGGCGTAAGCCAGAAGACGCCGCTGTAATCCAGCGCGGTGAATTTCTGATGCACCATTTCGATATCCGCTTGCGGATCAATATCTTTAAACAGCGCCGGGTGCAGGAATTTGGCGATCGCCTCAACGGCGATAAAGTTGAGCGGCGTGTCGTAAAATTGATGGTAAATCGCCATCACGCGTTTTTCTTTCACCGCTTTCAGCACGTTAATGCCGGTGCGATCCAGCAGATGCGCCAGTTTCTTTTGGCTGGTGGCCATATCGGTAGCGTAACCCAGCGGCACCGCCAGCGTGCCGCGATGCCCGCGGCTCCAGTCGGCGCCGGTCAGCAGATAGAAATCCGGGTTGCTGCTGATCACCTGCTCGACGTTCACTTCACCGCCCATGTCTGAAAACAGCTTGCTGCCGATATTGTTGCCGCCGGCGGTATCGATGAACTGCCCGAAGCTGCCTTTGCCGAAGGTGTTGCAGCACTGTTCGCCTTTGATGCCGGCGCTGCGCTCGATGAAGACGCTGGGGCGCTGCTCCGGTTTCAGCGTGGCGACGCGCTGGCGCACCAGCTCGAGGCGCTGCTGATAGAGGCGAATAAAGGCGTCGGCGTTGGGCTGCTCGTCAAACACTTTACCCAACAGCGCCATGCTGGCGACGGTGTTGGTCAGCGGCTGCTGGCGAAAATCGATGATCAGCACCGGGATGCCGACTTTTTCCAGCTGGGTCAGTACGCCGCTGTCTTTCAATTTGCTCAGCAGACCGATGTCGAAAATGATCAGGTCCGGTTGGCGCACCACCGCGCTTTCCACGCTGAAATCACTGGTGTAGGGGTTGTCGAAGGTAGGGATTTGCATGACCTGCGGAAATTTTTTCGCATAGGCTTCAACCAGATCCGGTGCTTTGACCTTCAGCGAGTTGTCCCAGGCGATGATGTTTTTCAGCGGCTGCTGCGGGTGCAGAATATTCAGCGCCAGCAGCGCGCGGGCATCGGCCAGAATAACGCGTTTGGCCGGTTGCGGCAGGGTGACCTGACGGCCGGCGACATCGGTGACGACGATAGGCGCGGCTTGAGCGGCGCCGGCCAACAGCAAAACGCAGGCGGCCAACCAGCGGCCGGCTTTGGCGATAAGAACAGCGGGCATGAAGATCCTTGGGTAATCGGCTGGGAACGAGAACGCAATGATAAGCGATATCCTTTCGCTTTTTGAACTCCCTTGATGCCGATCGATTACCCCTGGCCCATCAGCGGGTCGCTGACGCTGTGTTCGCCATCCTCCAGCCGCCCCGCCAGGCGGCGCAGCCAGCCGTCGGTGCCTTGCAGCGTAAGGTCATACCAACCGCCGCTGGCGCGGGCGTCAAACGCTTGCTGGTGGCTGCCGCCCGCCGGCAGCGTGATAGGCCACGGCCCTTGCTGCGTGTAGGGGCAGCGTTCGAGGGTAACCGCTATCGCTTCGGTGCCCGGATTGTTCAGCTGCAGCAGCAGGCTGCGGCCCGTCGGGCGCAAACGCACCTCCGGCTGCGGCCGGCTCAGGGCGCCGCGCAGCTCGCGGTGAAAGCCGTTGGGGCCGAGCAACCACAGATGGTACTCATTCTCCGCCAGCCAGTCGTCGCTGACCGCTTTACCCGCCTCGACGGTAAAACGGCGCGGGATCTGCGTCAGATCCCGCCGATCGTAGACGTGAAACACCGCTCCCTGCTCGCCGGTATTGAACAGGTTCAGCGTCACGCGGCGCTGCTCGGCCGCGACGGTGGCTTCGACGTGCAGCTGGTACGGCAACGCGCGGGAAGGGCGTGCCAGGCGGCGTTGATGGGGCAAACGCTGGTGGGCGGGGGATGGCAGCGGCACCTGCGGCAGCTGTTCCTGGCGCAGGCGCAGGCCGTCGGCGGCGTGGCGGCTGGTGGCGGGCAGGCTCGGCAGCGCTTCGCCGTTAGGATCGACAAAGTTGAACGCCGAGGTGAGATCGCCGCACACCGCGCGGCGCCAGGCGCTGATGTTGGGTTCATGCACCTGAAAGCGCTTTTCCAAAAATTGCAGCACCGAGGTGTGATCGAAGACCTGCGAGTTGACCCAGCCGCCGCGGCTCCAGGGCGACAGCACCAGCATCGGCACCCGTGGGCCGGGGCCGTAGATGCGGCCGTCCGGCGGCGGTTGATCCTGCGAACCGGGCGGGGCCACGTGCTGGAAGATCTCGGTGTCGAACGGCACGGTCGATTTACCGGCGAAGCTGCCGTCTTCGCGCAGCGACGGCGCGGAAGGCGAAGGCATATGGTCAAAAAAGCCGTCGTTTTCGTCGTAGTTGACCAGCAGGACGGTTTTACTCCACACCTCCGGGTTGTCGGTCAGCGCGTTGAGGATCTCTTGGGTGAACCAGCCGCCCTGCACCGGGCTGGAGGGATCGGGGTGTTCCGAATAGGCCGCCGGCGCGATGATCCAGCTGACCTGCGGCAGTTTGCCCTGCTGCACGTCGGCGCGGAATCCGGCCAGCATGGCGTCCAGATCGTTGCCGTCGGCGGCCGGCAGGGTGTTGCCGTTGCCCTTGTACAGCGGCGCGGCCTCGTTGAGCGCATCGCTGTAGGGCACGAAGGCGTTGAAGTCTTTCGGCGGCCGCGCCGGATTGCCCACCTGAATGCTGGCGGCGCGGTATTGGCGAAAACCCGCCAGCGGGTTGTCGGTAAAGTTGTCCGGCAGGAATTGATACACCTTCCAGCTGACGCCGCTTGCCTCCAGCCGTTCCGGATAAGTTGTCCACTGGTAGCCAATCTCCGCCGGGCCGGGGCTGTCCCACTCGTTGACCACCACCGCCACGTCGGCGGCGGACGGGCCGTTGGTGCCGGTCCAGTGGAACAGCCGGTTGGTGTTGGTACCGGCGTGAATGGAGCAGTGATAGGCGTCGCACAGGGTAAAGGCGTTGGCCAGCGCGAACTGGAACGGCAGCTCCTGCTGGCGGTAGTAGCCCATCGAGGCCGGCGTTTTGTAGGTGGGCCAGGCGCTCATGCGGCCGTGATCCCAGGCGGCTTGCTCATCCACCCACGAGTGCGGCGTGCCGGTGACGCGCTGGGCGTTGCCGCGTTTGCTGTCCAGGTGGTAGGGCAGCACCAGCCGCTCGGCGCCCTGCTGCTGCCAGACGTGGCGATCGCCGGGCAGTGGAATGGTGAAGCGATCGCTGAAGCCGCGCACGCCAGGCAGGGTGCCGAAGTAGTGGTCGAAAGAGCGATTCTCCTGCATCAGGATCACCACGTGTTCGACGTCGCGCAGGGTGCCGGTGCGGTTATTGGCGGGAATGGCCAGCGCTTTGCGAATCGAGGCCGGCAACAGTGAGAAAGCCGATCCGATGGCGGCAGCCCGCAGGATGTCTCTGCGTGAAAGGTCAGGCATGCGTCGTTAATCTCCGTCAGTGTGCTTTGAAGATAGCCGCTGACGACGATAATGGCGAAAAATAACAGGGAGATGAATGCGAGGGAAACAATGCTCCCCGGCGGGAGCATTGGGGGATAACGCTTACTGTCTGATCAGGCGGCCGAGCGCCGGCGCCGTTTCGAAATCGCTGCGGAAGGGGTTGATGTCCAGGCCGCCGCGGCGGGTGTAGCGCGCGAACACGCTGAGTTTTTCCGGGCGGCAGCTCTGCTTGATGTCGTTGAAAATGCGCTCGACGCACTGCTCGTGGAATTCGTTGTGCTGGCGGAAGGAGATCAGGTAGCGCAGCAGGCTTTCGCGATCGATTTTGCGGCCTTCATAGCGGATCACCACGCTGCCCCAGTCCGGCTGGTTGGTGACCAGGCAGTTGGATTTCAGCAGGTTGGAAGACAGCGTCTCCGACACCGGTTCCCCTCTCTCGGCCGCGCCGCTCAGGTATTCCGGTTTGAAGGCGAAGTCGTCGACCGCGATATCCAGATCGTCGATATTGATGCCCGGCAGGCGATCGATCTGCGCCGGGTAACCTTCCAGCCCCGGATAGAGTTTGACGGTGACCTGGCCGTTGGCCGCCTGCGACAGATCTTGCTGCATGGCGGCGCTCACCTGTTCCACGCTGTCGAAGCGCGTTTGGTTGAAGCTGTTGAGATACAGCTTGAACGACTTGGATTCGATCAGGTTCGACGAGGAGTGCGGGAAGGTAAATTCGCCGATGCCTACCACCGGCTTACCCTTGGCGTTGAGCCAGGACAGCTCGAAGGCGGTCCACAGATCAAAGCCGCTGAACGGCAGCTGCCGCTCGTCCACGCCGATCAGATCGCGGCCGCGCGCGCGCGGCAAGGCTTCGAGCAATGCGGGAGCATATTGATCCGGATAATCGGAGTTGGCGCCAAGATGGGTGATCTTATCTTGCTTTTGGATATGCATATTCATTGCCCTTTGCTTGTTCGGTATTGATGTAGCGGTTAAACAGACTGCGGGTGGCGTAGATCGGCCCGACGCCCAGCAGGGCGTAAACCACCTTGATCAGGAACTGCGACAGGATCATGGTTTTGATGATGTCCCAGCTCAGCACGTTGTAGAACGCCAGCGTACAGAACACCACGCTGTCGATGGCCGAAGCCACTACGGTACTGGTGATCACGCGCACAAACAGGTAGCGGGAGTTGGTCAACTCTTTGATTTTGCAGAGCAGGTAGGAGTTGACGTTCTCGGAGATCAGATAGGCCGCCGACGAGGCCACCAGCACCGCCATGATGCTGTGTACGATGCCGTTGTAGGTCTCGCTGTACTCCCATTGCGGAATGCTCGGCACCAGCGTCGTTACCCAAACTCCCAGGACGAAGGTCAGGTTGGCGATAAACGAGATGATGATGGTGCGCCTGGCCAGCCGCAACCCGTAGAATTCGTTGAGAATGTCCACCAGAATGAACGTGAGCGGGTAGATGAAGATCGCCGGCGGCGTGATGAGATTCAGCACCGGGATTTGGATCGGCTTGACGCCGCACAGCGTTGAGAAAATATAAATCACGCTGAGCGCCACGGTAATAATCAGGTAGGCGTACCAGGATCGTTCATGGCGATCGCTGAGCTCGTAGGCGGTTTTTTGTTGGTTGTCGCCATAGAGTTTGCGGTACAGCGCCTGCAGCTCGTGCCGGCTCAGATCTTCCGATATTTCGCTGTCGGCCAGCTCATTCAGCCCCATGGTAATGGTTTTGCCGGTGGCCAATACCATGACATTGGCCGCGATGGTGCCATGCCGGGTGAAGCCCAACAGCTTGAACTTCTGATTCGGTTCCATTTATAACCTTTCTCCAACGATGTAACCCAGGAATTGCACGGTGTCCTGAGGGCGTTTGTCCATGCTTTCGCTGTCTTTGTCGTCAACCACAAAGAAGCCGCTTTTTCCCGAGTGATACAGCAAAGGCGAATCGCAAATCAGTACCGGCGGACGTTTTATGATGATGATCTCGCCGGGAATAAATGACCCTTTAATTTCGGTCTCTATTTTCATTGCCAACATGTTCGACTCATCGCCGAAGAAATAAGTCAGAGGAAACTCGGTGACCAGTTGCCCGATCTTGCGCTGCGAGACGGCCAGATAGCGCGACTGCGGGATCACCGGAATGGCGGAAGGGTTCTTGTTGCCCTCGGTGGACAGCGTCTCGTTGAGCAGCTCCAGCTTTTCCAGATCGTAGTCTTCGATCTCTTCACAGGAGACACCGAAGAAATCGGAGATCCGATTCACGGTGGATTGCTGAACGTTGTTCACTCTTCCGTCAAGAATTTTGTAGAGAGTCGTGCGCGTCAGGCCGCTGCGATTGGAAAAGGAAGCCTTGGTTTCACCGCGGGTACGCATCAGATATTCAATATTTTTAATGATGTTGATTTTGCGCTGTGCGTTGGTGGTTTTCATTGGCTGTCCTTACAAACATTACGCAGGCTTCACTATATCCTACGCACTGGCGTTGTCCAGATAAAAAGGCGCGGACGCGCGGGTAACAGGCTGATTATTGGCGGTAATTATTGTTTCTCGTCAGCCGTTTAGCGCAGTGATGTCAGCGGGGATGGCCTGCTTTCTCTGTGCGAAAGATAAAGCCGTGTAAATCAATTGATTAGGTTTTTCTTATGGAAAAGTGAACACAAAAGCCGGTTTTATGTTTACTTTTATGTTGACCAAAACCGATTTCATGGGCTACTGTTCATGCAAGCTGAAGTTTTTCTTTATGATCAAACACGGAAGCCAACAATTTTTATAATAAAAAGCCCAGAGGGGGCGTTGCCACACTCTGAGCATAATGGATAGCTTGCTACCGACACCAGGGACCCTAACTACCACGGCCGTTTGTCTACGCGATCGGCCTATTCTTTTGCACTGAATCTCCCTTTTCGAGCATCAAACACTCCCCCGTTACCGGAGGAGTGCATTAACGCGTGCGCGAAAATCAGAGCGATTTCTGTGAGGCCAGCGGTTTTTGCGCCCGGCTGAAGGCCAGTTTGAGCACCCAATACAGCAGGCTGGCGGCCACCAGAGAGTTGATGGTCGGCACGCCCCATTCGGTCGCCAGGCCAACGGCGCCGCCGACGATGCTGGCGACGATCGCCGCCCAGCCGATGGTCGGCGTTTCGCTCGGCAGCTGGCCGGTACGGCGGCTCTCGTCCAGGATCTTGCGGTGGCTGCGCAGCAGGTAATAGTCCACCAGCATGATGCCGATAATCGGCGGGAAGACCACGCCAAGCACCGTCAGGAAGTCGACAAAGCGGTCAAGAATGCCCAGCACCGACAGCGTGGTGCCAAGAATGCCGATCACCAACGTGGTGTAGGTGTACTTCAGCTTTTTGCCGGTGATGCCTTCCACCGCGTTGACGATGCCCAGCGAAGAAGAGTACAGGTTGAGATCGTTGACGCGCAGGGTGGAGAACACCACCACCAGCAAACCGGCGCCGCCGGCCGCTTGTGACATGATGGTGACCACATCGGCGGTGCCCAGGGTTTTGGCGATCAGGATCGCCAGGCCGTTCACCACGAACTCGCCGGCGATGATGGTGAAGAGCGTGACGCCGAGCACGTGCTTGCCGTTTTTGGAGTAACGAGTCAGATCGGGGGTCATCAGGCTGGCCACGATGGCGCCGCCGACGACGATGGTGATGCCGGCGCTGATGGTCAGCGGTTCACCCGGCGGCGCCAGCTGGATGATCTCCTGCAGGTTATGGCCGGAAAGCGCGGTCACCGAAATATAGGCCACCAGCATGATGAACATCGGCACCGCGATACGGGCGGCGATGCGCAGCGCCTTGAAGCCGAATGCCACCAGGATGGTCAGCAGCGTGCCCGAGAGCCCGGCGGCCAGGCCGAAGCCCAGCTTATTGCCGAGCGCGAAGTCGAGCGACTTGGCGAAAATGGCGTTCTGAATGCCGAACCAACCCAGCAGGCTGACGGCCACCACCACGCCGATCAGCACCGAGCCCAGACGGCCGAAGCCGCACCAGCGCGCCAGCAGGCTGCCGGAAATGCCTTCGCGCATGCCCGCCAGCCCCAGGCCGTAGGTCACCACGCCGAAGATCAGGCTGCCGACGAAAATGGCGGTGAAGGCGTCAATCAGCGTCATGGAGTTGCCGAGCACGGCGCCGAGCATGAACTGGTCCAGCGCGGTCAACATGCCCATATGCACGATGGCCACGCTTAAAAACGAAACTCGTTTATCCTGCGGCACCCGGGTGAGCGGATAATCTTCGATCTTTATCACGGTGAGATCTTCCTTGCGGTTCAAATAAACTGAATGCCTTTGGTTATCAGGCGATCGGGAATGTAGTTATCCAGGTTGGCGTATTTGCAGTATTCCTCAAATTGCTGCTGAGTATGCACGTTGGCCTTCTGGTAAATGTTATAAATGCGGTTTTCGATGGTCTTATTGCTGACGTTATAGATTTTGGCGATCTCTTTCACCGTAAATCGTTGCAGCATAAGGAAAATGACATCGAGTTCGGCACGGGTGAACAGCTCGTTATTGACTTCGGTGGTCAACACGCTGGGTTTTTGCTGATTGATGTATTTCAGCGGCGACAGGCTGTTCATCGGCTTGGCGTTCCAGATCACGCCAATCACCTGTTTGTCATCGTTGTACACCGGCAGCTTTTCGCTGATAAACGGCGTCAGGCTGTCTTTGCCGTACCAGTAGTGCGTTTCTATGACCGTGACCCGATCGCGCGCCGCTTCGGTCATCTTGTCATGCTCGATAAAGTCGGCGGCGGAGTCGGCCCAGTCGGCGGGGAATTCGTGGTCATATTTACCGGCGACGTCGAAATTCAGCGGCGTATTGGTATAGAGATAAGCGGCGCGGTTCATATAGAGGTGGCGGGACAGCTGATCTTTGATGCCCCAGGGTTCGCTCAGGTGCTCCATCATGGTGATGAGGCCCTTAAAATAAGATTCATTATCTTTATGCGATGAACCCATACCCACCTCTGTGCCGCTCAGGCTGCGTTACAGGCTTTTAGCCAGGTAATGGCGGGTGTGGCGATGCGCATAGTCGCCCAGCTCGCCGTAGACCCGGTAGCCCAGTTTTTCGTAGAAGCCTCTGGCCTGGAAATCGAAGGTATCGACATAGGCCATATGGCAACCGCGCTTGCGGGCTTCTTCTTCTGCCAGCTCCATCAATTGGCGGCCGTATCCGCTTTTGCGGCATTGATCGCCGACCCACAGATACTGCACTTCCAGGCCGCCCCACCAGGTGCGCGCGACCAGGCCGCCGACGATCTGCTGGTTGTCGTCGGTGACGGTCAGGAACAGCGGGTGAATGTCTACGGGCTGGGTTTTGTGATTGTGCGCCCAAAGGCTGTCGATAACGAACTCTTCATCCTGCGGGTTGGGTTTGTCGGTGATATTAATATTCATTTTTAATATAATTCCCTGATTTAATTATTCAAAACCGAACTAGGCGCTTTCGCTCCAACCGCTTCTAATATCACTTTAATTAATGTATTTCAAGGGTGGTTTTCACCCTTTTCCACCCGGTGAGCGAGCGCTTATAGTAGGCGTCACAGGGAGAAGAAAATAGTGAACAGGCGGTATTAAAACGCTGAAATGCCCTGCCAACACCATCTATTCCTACTTGCGCCTCACCAGGGCCCCACCGGGAAAACTGCAGTACTGTATGGCTCCACCGGATAGAGCAAGCTCACTTGCCGACGGGGGAGCCACTTTGTTTTTTGACGCCCCCATCCGCGATCACCCTTCACCGTCTCAGATAGTAAACACTCTTCTCATCAGAAGATATGCACCGCAGATGAAAATGTGGCCGATACCTTCTGAGACGCGGATTCAGTCCTCTGCGATGACGCTGCTCAGCGCCGGCTCGATGGCCGCGCCCAGCATGGCGCCGTGCCCTAAGGCGGGCCACTCCCGATAGCCGACGGTGAGACCGCCGAGCTGCGCCAGCTGTTCGGCCAGCAAATGCGTTGCATCTGCCGGCAGAGTGGGGCTCTTCACGCCGGGCGGAGCCGCGCGATCGCGTTCCGCCAGGCCAACCCACAGTTGCAACCTTGTCGCCGGCACCGCACGTCGTTCCGTCATCTGCTGCGCTTCTTGCAGGATCATGCCGTTACCCCACCACAGTGAGGGTTCCACGGCGATGTAGCGCTGGAAGGCGGCGGGATGGGTGAACAGCGTGTGCAGAACGAAGAGCCCGCCGTAGGAGTGGCCCCACAGCGTTTGCCGCTGAGGATCGACCACCAGTTTGGCGGCGATAGCCGGTTTGATCCGAGTTTCAATCAATTGCAGGAACGCATCCGCGCCCCCGCCGGCCCGCGGCGCTTTCTTCATGCCTGCCGGCAGAGGGAGCGTATAGTCGTAGGCGCGGCCGGCGGCATCGATGCGCAGATCGTTGTCATAACCGATCATCACCAGCACCGGCGGCCGCTTCGCCGCTGCCAATTTGGCCAGTAAGGCGGCGTTCAACTCCATCAGCACCGCATTGCCGTCGAGGAAATAAACCGTTGGATAGCCGTCAGGCGCAGGCGCCCGACGCGGCTGGGCGATGCGCACGCGGTAATGCCGTTGGCCATCGGCGGAGGTGAAGCGCAGATCGCTGAAATGATAATCCGCAGAATCGCTATCGGCTACGGTAGTGCCGATCTTGCGTTCCAAATCGGGCCTGGCCAGCACGGAGCCCGGCAGCCAAAGGCCGATGGCGAGCGCCAGAAGCGCGGAGATAAAATGCCGGTTGGACAAGAACATGCGGATCAATATCCTCGAAAAAGGCCGATAGTAGCATCCGTTCGCGTCAGGCAAAAACCTACCTTTAGGGTGGACATTCCGGCCGCGAAACCCGGAAGCGCGCCGCCAGTTGCTTTGCCGGGTTAATAGCAACTCATTGTTATTATTGGTAAGTCAGGAATAAGAAGGATTAGTATTAATTAGAAATGGTTATGATTCTTATGAGGGAAGAAACGGCGAGGGCGGATGAAAATACACGGTTATCAACGATTTTGAGCAAAAAAAGCCCTATAAAATAGGGCAAAGACACACAACAACACCAGGGAAACTTTCCGGTATCTTATATTATAGCTTCCTATACATATAGAACATTTTATTATAAATATGTAAGTGATTCTTATTAATCGTTTAATGCCATTATTTTTCAAATGGTTATGTGGTCTGGCTGAGGTATTGTTCTTGGGGCGGGCGTGGGCTGCCAGGGATTGCCGGCAGGGGTTTTGCTGTAACGGTGGCATGAACCGGCGAGATCGGCGGCCCGATAACCCTCAGGGCAATACCGGCCGGCAGGCCGCGAACATGCCGGCAGGTATTGCCGATCTTCACCGTGGGGCCAGGTGAAAATCAGTGCTGTTGCAGCGTCAGCATCTCGCCAAGCAAAACATCGGTCGGCGGCAGGATATCCGTATCCAGCCCGGCGGAAGGGGTAAAGGTCAGCTCGCCAAAAATGATTCGGCCTTGCGAGATGTAGAAATCAACGCGAACAAACTCGAAGGGCGCGGACAAGCGTGAGGCGTACTCAAACAGCTCATCGTAACCCTCTGGCTTCACGAAGGCGTCTATTTCTTCCTGGCTCAAGGCCAGGCAGTCATCGCTGTAGCACAGAAACTTGAAATCTTTGTCAAAGAAGTAATACTTCGGCGACCCGGTATCCCTGCCGACACACAGTAAGGTGCAGTAAGGCACGCCGCGGAAGCAATAGATCTTATAGTCTTCAGGCCCGTGACCATTGGCCGATTCGATATACTTCTCGCCAATGATCTTTTTTTGTATCCCTTTGTAGTTGAGTTCTACATAGGTTTTCCAATAATCGTCTTTCATCCAGCCGTCGATCAATTTTTTGGCGCTCGTGATATTCAGCAATTTTTTATTCTGGCAAATCAGGTTATACCCGGAACCGTGATTCCCTTTGATCACAAATTTGTCCGGCAACGTGTCCCACGGAATATCGTTTACTGAATCGCAGGCAAAGTACAATTCATTCAGGATCTCTTCGCACCCCTTTTCTTTGATGTACTCTCTCACCGCATATTTATCTGCGCATTGCTTTACCAACGCATTGTGACTATAGCCATTCAACTTCAGGTGATTGATCTTTTCATTCCAGGTGGACGGCGTCTGCAAGTTTAACGGTTTGCCAAACGCTTTTTTGTAGAGCAATCTGGCCTTGAATTCGGGGGCCAATACGGCCAGCTGCTTTATAATAAATTTAATAATTTGTCTTTTCATATACGTCATTCCATCATAGCGCTGTGATAATGATTAAGGCGTGCTCGCGATTAAAACGTGGGAGAGACACCTTCACTTCGCCATTGAATTGCACTCGGCGTTGTACTCAGATCAAACGGCTGTTGTTCTAAAGCGCGATTAAGAATACGGGCCGATCGCCACGCCATCAGGCTCAACTGCGGATCGGCAATGCCGTGATGATGCATACTGGCGTTCATGGCGAATAAGCAGTTCTCCGCAGGGCCTTCCCACTCAAAGGTAAAGTCGGGGGTGATGCGGTATTCGCCATCCGCAGTGGTCAGCAAACGGTGGGCCAAAGGCTCAAGGAACTCTGGCGTTGCCGATTGGTAACCGGTGGCAAAGATCACCACGTCCGCCTTGAAGGCTTCTTCGCCGTGATCGAGATGATGGCGCGTTTCGAGTTGGTAGGCGTTATCCAGCGTGTGTTTCACGGCCGTCAGCGAACGGCTGGGCAGCAGGCGCACCCATAATTTCTCGCGCAGGACGTCGAAGCGGTGGTACATGGCGCGATAAATCGCCAGCAGCGACTCACTGGTGATGCCGTCTGAGGTCATCTTCTGTTCGGCCAGCATATGCCGCTTGGCCGCGCTATCCAGTGAGTAAAAGCTCTCGACGTAATCGGGCGTGAAATATTCGTTGGCAAAGGCCGCTTCATCGAGCGCGTTGTAATTGTTGCGGCGCGATATCCAGTCGAGCTGTTCCGGTTGCCCCCATTCCCCTTTAAAAATATTCAGGAACAGATCGGCCCCGCTCTGGCCGCCGCCGACGATCGCCACGCGTTTGCCTGTCAGATCGGGGTTGCGCAGCATCATTTCGCTGGCATGGAAACAGCGATCGCTTTGCACCGTCACGCAATCAGGCAACTTTATTTTCTTGCCAATCCCAATGCTGACGTGCCTGGCGTGGAAGACCTTATTCGAGGTGGTCACCACGAACTGACGCTGCCGATCGTCAAACTCGACCCGTTGAACGTCTTGATTAAATGCTAATGAGCGCATGCCGCCGGCGGCCCAGGAGAGGTAATCGGCGAACTCTTCACGCGATGCGGTGCGCTGTTCCGTGGTCAGGAAACGGTAGAACTTCCTGTTTTTTACCAGATAGTTGAGAAAGCTGTACCGGTTGGTTGGGGCAACCGCGCTCACCAGGTCTTTTAAAAAGTTGGTCTGCATGCTGCAATCCGCCAGGATCATCCCTGGGTGCCAGGAGAAATGGGGTTTGCGTTCCAGGAATTGCCCCGTAAATCCCTCTATTTCACTCCCTAAGGCCGCCAGGCTAAGATTCGACGGGCCAAGGCCAATACCGATGATATCCAAACGCTGATTCATTAATAAGCTCCAGTATAATGAGAATAATACCCAGAAATACGGCTGCAGAAGGGCGGCTTATAGCAACCAGGCTGCCTCTTTCTTATAAGTAAGCTTCACGAATTAAATGTAATTAAAAGGTGTGCGGGCCAAAAATACCGCATTATTTAAATGCCCGTTTAGAATTCGGTAGCTCATCAGGTAAAGGCTACGGGCGTATTTCTTTCCATGAAAGTCCCAATGAAAGCTTGCGTGTGTTTATAATTAACTCGTTTAGGTATAAATCCGATAAAGTCTTATTTATCATTCCATAAAAACGCCAACCCAGGGAAAAGAAAAGCCGTTGGGTTTTCATCAGTTGTTCTCGTGTCGACGCTGGTCTGCGTTCGTCTTATGTCTCTGGGATCAAGTATTCGTTGCCTAGAATAGCCCTAAAATGCGTCCTGGGAAGGTGAAATAACATGATATTAGAAGCAGAGGGCGTTTTGAAAATATGAAATTAAAAGTGAAATTATGAAATCAGCTTATCATAATTTATTTTTTGTCATATAATTCAACGTGTTGAGTTGTTATTCGTAATGGCGTGGCTAGCCAGTGAGCAGGGGTTCTTCCTGCTGCAGTGAGCCTCTTCCTTCGCTGTATCCCTCCTGAATCCTAAGCATTCCCTCTCTGCGGGCACTGATCGGCTGAGCAAAGATTGCTCATGCTGCATGCAAAATGCGCTGTTCGTTTAGTGGACACCGGCTCAATGCCGGCGGAAGGTCAGAGAGGCTGGCTGTCACGCTCGACGTGGTTACGTTGTGAGAAAGACTTGTCTAACCGCGCGGCGGTTAATTGTTCGTGTGATAGGAAGATTCTTATGTTTCAGCTATAATCCGCGCCAGGAGTAGGTCTAAGAGAGCGATTATGAGGTTCTTAATCAATAACCGAATTATCTTCGATGAGGATAACTCGACGCTGGCGTTGGCGGAGGAGAACCTCGAACCGGTGACGCTCACCACGATAGCCAATCGTCTGCTCGCGCTGTTGGTAAAAAATAACGGCATCTTGATTAGCCGGGACTTTATTTTTTCCACCGTCTGGGACGATCATGGCAAAACGGCCTCGAACAGTAACCTGAACAACTATATCGCCAGCCTGCGTCGTACATTTGCCGGCTTGGGAGAGAGCGAAATTCTGGTTACCGTGCCGAGGCAGGGATTTATGTTTACCGCCGCCAGCATTCATTCCGTGGCGGACAATATGACGCAGGACGAAAGCGTTCCTGCCGCGCCTTTACCCGTCCGGCGCCGTTGCGATGCCATTTTACCTAAGGTAACGCTGCTGTTTATCGGGATTGCGTTGGTATTGGCGGGCGTTTACTTTTTTACCGAACGTTACGACACCGCTTATCAGACCCAGATCGCCAGCTACAAATCTTGCCGCGTGGAGACGCTGAACGCCAGCGAGCGGATCGACGAGCGGTATATTGCCGACGCCCTGGAAAGGCTCAAAAGCCGTGGTTTTGATTGTGATGTACCGGCAACGGTTTATTACTCTCGATTGACATACCATTATACGAACTACAAAAAGCTGATTGATTTCATCTCGTATTGCCCGAAACACCGCGTTAAGAATATGGATGCGCACTGTGAAGATGAGTTTGAGGTGATCAATGAAGGTTAGCTCGCGCCGTGCTTTCTACCTGGCATTATCTGCTGCTATTGCCCTTGTTATTGTTATATTGATTTATTTATTGACCGCCTCGCGAGATTTCCCTGAGTGCAATGCGTCTTTATCGACGACGCGCATGACGCCGAATGGGACGGTAACCAGCGGTTTGTACGTGAACATCGTGCGTTCGGGATGGCGCCGCGCGACCATTACGCTTAACGGTTTAGCCTATCGGGATGGAAAGAAGCAGGTGATAGCCCGCGTGCTCGAAACGAAGTATCACTATCATCGTGGGTACTACTATGTCGCCATTGAAAAGAAAATCCTTCAATCCATGGATAACTTCACCTACTCCGATGCGCAGACGTTTCTGTTGGGTGAGGAAAAACATTACTATGTTTTAAAAATTGCCAAATTGAATGATGACAATTTTATTATGTACTACGGCAGGCAGCCTGAGCTGCTGTGTTCCGTAACCAGAAAATGATGGGAACATCCCATAATGAGACGATTATGGGATGTGGTTGGTGATGGCGTGTATAGCAAATAACGGCAGGTTGAACGTGTCCGTGAACGGACATCTTGCTGTTTTTGTATCACTGGTAGTGAAAAACGTTACTCAATTATGGAATATAAACCACTTCGCAAGGTTGGCGGCCTGCGTTTTCTCGGCAGGATACGAGCATTTTCTCTTCAAACTGCCTGTTGTCCTGCGTGATTTTGTTGTAGTAATAAACTTTAGTCTTTTTCTGGCAATTGACATAGGCCTTTACCATGTCGGTTACCGTTTCCTTCTCTGGGTAATCCCACCCCATGTTGTATATTTGGCAACCCGCGAACTGAGTGCCGCTGAATAGGTTGTTACGCACGGAGTACTGATGGCTGGCCATGATCAATGCAGCGATGCTGATGAATAGGATGAGATTAACCCATTTATTCCAACTCTGAAACTGCCGCCAGGCCGATAATAATTTTCCGCTACCACGCCCTCTGGGGGCGGCTTGCCCCGGCGGTTGCGTGGGAACAACGGTTTCCTCCATTATGTTTTGTTCTTTTTCCGGTTCGGCAGTGGCGTGTCGGCTAATTTTTTTTGCAACGAACTTAAAGCCTTGCCGGGGGTAAGTGATTATCAACTCCGTCTCGCCAAGTTGTGCCAGATGGCGACGCAATAGTGAGATATAGTTATTCAAGTTGCTGTTTGTTCCTTTTAGTCCTCGTTCTTCCCAGACCTCTTCAAGTAATTGTTGACGCTTAATCAACATTTCATTGTTCCTGACGAAAATAGAAAGCAAACGGCAAGCCGCGGCCGCTAGCGGCTGCATATTTTGCGGGGCATTGACGCTCTCCAGGGTTCCTTCGTATTCATTGAACTTAACCCTTCCATTTATAATGAAAATCATAGGAATTCTCTCATTTTTTGTTTCGGGAAGGGATTTTGCGCTGAGAGGTTATATTTTTCAATAACCCAGATTCTCTGTGTTTTCCAATAATACTGATATCTGTCACTAAGTGATAATTTATCCATAATGAATTTTTTATGGAGATCTAATTATTGAACTAAAAGATGTCATTTTTAGATTCTATGTGTAATTTAATGGCATTATTTGGTTTTTAATATCGTATTTGTCGTGTTTGATGAAATAATATTTCAAGATTGCGACGGGGGCGCTAAAGTGGCTTCACCCCGGCGATGGAGGATTTCATCGGTTGGGAAAAACAGGAGAGTAATTGGTTTATTCCTTGAATAGTATGTGGCTGACCTATTAACCATGGTTATCCACTACATCAGTAATAGCCGCGTGAAAAGGCGGCTTGGTTTTTAAAGCATCAGGCCAGGCCGTTGATACACATTACTCATTGTTAAGAAAATACCTTATGTATTAATACGATTAAGGATAATTGGTTATATGAAACTGAATAAAATCATGCTGGCTGCCGTCATGGCGTTTGGTGTTTCTTCTCTGGCTCATGCTGCTAATCAGGGCAGTGGCACTGTGACCTTCAGCGGTTCCATTATCGATGCGCCATGCTCCATCGCACCTGAGTCTCTGGATCAGACCGTTGAGCTGGGTGCCATCTCCAACGTGGCGCTGAAAAACGGTAGCAAGGCATCGACCCCGCGCGATTTTCATATTCAGCTGGAAGGCTGCGATCTGAAAACGGAAGCGCCAGGGAAAAATAACACCGTTACGCTGACGTTCAACGGTACCGCTTCGGAAACAGACAAAAAACTGCTGGCTATTACCGGTGAGGCGAAAGGCGCGGGTATTGCTATTACCGATGCTAACAAGAACCTGATCGAACTGGGCAAAGCTTCCAATGCGATTGAACTGCAAAATGGCCGTAACAAACTGAGCTTTGCTGCTTATCTGCAGGGCAGCTCGGCTTCTGATTCGGTCATCGTTCCTGGGGAATTCCAAGCCGTAGCCGATTTCACTCTGGCATATCAGTAATCTATTACCCGGTGAAATACGCGTGATTATCGGCATGCGGGGGAACTCGCATGCCATTTATAAATAAACGTTATTTCAAAAGGGAATGGTAATGAAACTTGGTTTAACAGGTGTGAAAAGAGTTCTCCTGTTTTTGGGAGTACTAAGCGTTGAGGGAACAGCTATATCTTCCCCTCTTTTTCAGGGGCGGATAAACATGCAGGGCGCCATTAATGATGCTGCTTGCGCCATTGCTACAGAGAGCCGTGAACAAGTTTTTGATCTGGATGTTACGTCATTTTCGGATATTTATCCGGGCGGCCAAGGAAAAGAAACCCCCTTCAGTATCCATCTGGTGAATTGTATTTCAGCGCTGGGGAGTAACTCAATATCTGAATGGAGACAGTTTCAGATAACTTTTGACGGCAATGTTGATGGGCAGATGTTTGGTGTGGGGGGGAAGGCGTCGGGTGTGGCACTGGCTATCAGCGATGCGGATGGCAATATCGTCAGGCCGGGAATACCTCTGCCGCTAAGTAATAATTCATTTAAAAATGGTCGATTGGATTATGTCATGAAGTTGATGACTAACAGGCAGCCATTTAGATCGGGTGAGTATTTTACTTCGGTGAGATTCAAAATGGATTATTACTGAGTCGGCCGGCTATTTCAGGGACGTTTATAGTAAAGGGTTTGAATATGATGTTTTTGTCTGCAGGAAAGCCGTTTCGTTTACCCATTCTGAGCGTCTGGATAGCGCTGGCATTGGGCAGCCTGGTGACCAATGCTGGAGCCGTGGAGGAAATCCAATTCAATACCGACGTATTGGATATAAACGATCGCAAAAACATCGATCTGAGCCAGTTTACGCGCGGTGGTTACATTATGCCGGGGACTTACGGCATGACGGTGCATGTGAATAAAAGCGATCTTCCTGAGCAACAGGTGCCTTTTTATGTCCCTGAGGACGATCCCAACGGTAGCCGCGCCTGTGTAAACCGGGCGCTGGTGGCACAGTTGGGGCTGAAAGAGGCGATGCAGAAGGAACTGACCTGGTGGCACCAGGGAGAGTGTCTGAATGAAACCAGCCTGAAGGGCATGGAGGTGCGAGGCGATCTGGCGTCGTCGTCGCTGTATCTCAGCATCCCACAGGCTTATCTGGACTATATCTCGGAGGATTGGGAGCCGCCATCTCGCTGGGACGAAGGCATACCGGGAGTGCTGCTCGATTACAACCTTAATGCGCAGGCGCAACGTCAGTTAAAGGGCGGTACGCGGTCATACAATGCCAGCGGCAACGGCACGGCGGGCGCCAACATGGGGGCCTGGCGGCTACGGGCCGACTGGCAAGCGAGCATCAGCCATCAAAGCGGGGCCGGGCAGGGCGCGGAAAAACGGTTGGAATGGAGCCGTTACTACGCTTATCGGGCTTTGTCAGCGCTGCGTTCGAAATTGACTGCCGGTGAAGATTATCTCGATTCCGGGCTGTTCGACAGTTTCCGCTTCGGCGGCGTGAGCCTGCGTTCCGACGACAGTATGTTGCCGCCCAACCTGCGCGGCTATGCGCCGGAGGTGGTGGGCGTGGCGAAAAGCAACGCCAAGGTAATCATCAGTCAGCAAGGACGGGTACTGCACGAAACCACGGTCGCGGCGGGGCCGTTCCGCATTCAGGATATTGATGATGCGGTGTCTGGTGAATTGAATGTGCGGGTGGAAGAACAGGATGGCAGCGTACAAGAGTTCACGATGAACACCGCCAGCATCCCGTATCTGACTCGTCCCGGGTCAGTGCGCTATAAGCTGGCTTTGGGCAAACCCTCCGATATGAATCACCGTTATCGAGGGCCGCTGTTCGGCACCGGCGAGTTTTCCTGGGGGGTGAGCAACGGTTGGTCGCTGTACGGCGGTGCACTGCTGGGCGGGGATTACAATGCTGCGGCGCTGGGCATCGGCCGCGATCTGATGCTATTGGGCGCGATGTCATTCGATATCACCCAGTCGCGCGCCAAACTGCCCTACGACCGCGAGACGCTGAGCGGCGGATCATACCGGCTCAGTTACTCGAAGAGTTTCGACGAGCTGGACAGCCAGGTCACTTTCGCCGGCTACCGTTTCTCGGAGCAGAGCTTTATGAGCATGAGTGAGTTTCTGGACGCTCGTCAGTTCGGGCGACGGTTCGGCAACAGCAAGGAGATGTACACCATCAGCTATAGCCAGCAACTGCGCGAGCTGGGGCTGAGCGCGTACTTGAACTATAACCACCAGACCTATTGGGACCGGCCGGCTAACGATCGTTATAACCTGACGATGTCGCGTTATTTCGATATTGGCCGGTTCAGAAGCCTGAGTCTGTCGCTAACGGCTTACCGCAACCGCTACAACGAGCGTAACGACGACGGCGCCTATTTGTCGCTGTCGGTGCCGTGGGGCAATGGCGCCAGCGTCAGCTATAACGCCACGCTTAACCGCGGCGACAACACCCATCGGGTGAGCTATTACGATCGCCTCGACGAGCGCAGCAACTACCAGCTCAGCGCCGGCGGCTCGCGCAGCGGCGCGAATTTGAGCGGCTATTACACCCGCGATAGCGATATGGCGCGCGTTAGCGCCAACGCCAGCTATCAGCAGGACAGGTACAGCGCGATCGGCCTGTCGGCACAGGGGGGCATGACGCTGACCGCCGAAGGCGGTGCGTTGCACCGCAGCAACATACCGGGCAGCACCCGGCTGCTGCTGGATACCGAAGGCGTGAGCGGGGTGCCGGTGCGCGGCTATGGCAGCGCCGCGGCGACCAATCGCTGGGGTAAGGCGGTAGTGACGGACGTCAACAGTTACTACCGCAACAAGGCCAGCATCGATCTCGACAAGCTGGGGGATAACGCCGAGGCCACCAAATCGGTGGTGCAGGCGACGCTGACTGAAGGCGCTATCGGCTACCGCAAGTTTGCGGTGATCGCCGGGGAGAAGGCGATGGCGGTGATCAAGCTGGCGGACGGCAGCGAGCCGCCGTTCGGCGCCACGGTGCTGAACGCGCGCAAGCAGGAGACCGGCATCGTCAACGACGGCGGCAGCGTTTACCTGAGCGGCATCAACGCCGGCGAGCGCATGACGGTGCGCTGGGGCGGGGCGGGGCAGTGCGAGGTGCAGATGCCGACGCCGCTGCCGGCGGAGATGTTGACCACCAATTTACTGCTGCCGTGTCGGGCGCTGAGCGCGGGCGACGGCGGCAACGAACACTGAATTGAGGAGTTTTGATGATGAGCAAACGTCACGTTATCGGCCTGCTGGCTACCACTTCGCTGCTGGCGGGGGCTTTGACCCCTGCGGCGAATGCCGCCATCGCGCTGGATCGCACCCGGGTGGTGTTTGATGGCAGCGTGCAGTCGGTGAGCCTGAGCGTCAGCAACCAGAACAAGCAGCTGCCATACCTGGCGCAGGGCTGGCTGGAAGACGCGCAGGGCAACAAGATCCAGAGCCCACTGACGGTGCTGCCGCCGGTGCAGCGCATCGAGCCGGGCAAGCCGAGCCAGGTGAAGATCCAGGCGTTGCCGGCGGCGAAGATGCTGCCGCAGGACAGGGAGACGCTGTACTACTTCAACCTGCGCGAGATCCCGCCGAAGAGCAACAAGCCGAACTCGCTGCAGATTGCGCTGCAGACGCGCATCAAGCTGTTCTACCGCCCGGCGGCGATCGCGCCGGAACGCAATGCCGCGCCGTGGCAGGAGCAGCTGACGCTGACCAAACAGGGCGACAAATACATCGTCAATAACCCGACGCCGTATTACGTCACTATCGTCGATGCGGCCAGGGGCAAAGGTGTGGCCAGCCCGCATAATTTTGAACCGTTTATGGTGCCGCCGAAGGGGCAGATACCGTTGACGGTGAGCGCCTCCAGCGTAGGCGGTAGCCCGGTGCTGACCTACATCAACGACTACGGCGGCCGTCCGCAATTGGCGTTTAACTGTCGCGGCGGGACTTGTTCGGTGGCGCCGGAGAAAAAATCGTCTTAATGACGAGATGGCGATTGGTTGACGTCAGTACCAGTGTTCAAAGCCTAGGGGGGCAGATGAAAAGCCTGTTATTGCGCCTGACGCTCGCCCTGAGCGCGAGCATGAGTTCGTATTGTTCAGTAGCTACGACGGACAATATGTTATTGCACGGAGCGTTGGTTACGGAGCCATGTACGTTGCGAATGGGCGATGAAGATATTCAATTGGAGCTGGATCCGGTTATTGACAAATACCTCTACATGCACAGTCGCACGCCGGCAAAGCCGTTTAGCCTGACCTTACAGGATTGCGACGTCAGCGTGGGAAAAACGGTAAAGCTCACGTTTAGCGGTACTGAAAGCGCCGCCTTGCCCGGCCTGCTGGCTTTGGATGGCGGCAGCCAGGCCAGCGGCATCGCCTTAGGGATAGCGACGGCGGAGGGGAAACCCGTCGTATTGAACAAGCCAGGCCAAGGCTATGCGCTGGTTAACGGCACCAACAGTTTGCAACTGCAGGTTTACATCCAGGCGGAGGGGGAGGCGATAGCGCAAAAGAAAATCAGTCTTGGCGCATTCTCAGCCGTCACCACTTTCGGTCTGGAATATGAGTGAAGGCGGGCTGCGACAGTTACTCAGGAGGGGATGATATGACAAGGGAAAAACCGAGAGTGCATCGCTCATATTCATATGTTGCTTACGAACTCTGCTATTACGCCGTATTGGGCGGGCTGGCGCTGATGGTGCCACTCATTATTATGACAACGCTGTGGCTCATGCCTGCAGCGCAAGCGGCAAACGAGCTCGATACCTACGGCGCCGACGGCGTGCTGCATGTGAGAGGGGTTTTGACGGAAAGCGCCTGTCGGCTGGAGATGGACAGTGCCAGGCAAGACATACGTTTGGACGATATCGGCACCGCGCAGTTGCGGCGGGCGGGGGATCGTGGTGAACCGGTGGCATTTTCCTTGAGGTTACGCGATTGCCTACGCAGCGTAGGCACCGGCACCAGAGATGAACGCACCGGATCTTTGAGCTGGGCGCCTTATCAACCGGCGGTCACTATCGGTTTCAGTGCTCCTGCGGATGCGGATAATCCGCAGTTGGTCAAATTGGTGGGCGTTTCAGGCATCGGGCTGCGGGTAACGGATGCCGCGGGGCGTGATGCCCGATTGGGTGAACGCGGCGCCCCGCTATTGCTTGAGCAGGGGAACAATGTACTTACGTATAAGGTGGCGCCGGAACGAACCCCGGCGCCATTAAGGGCCGGTGCTTATGCCGCAACGATAGATTTCAGGCTGAATTATGACTGACGGAGCGAAATAAATGGCAAGTGTGAGAGGAAAACTCCGGGTGGCGGCATGGCTGTTTTTGGCATTGTCGGTTATACCCGCCGGCGCCTCTTGGGCGGATACCGCTATCTCTTTCAGCGGCACCGTGACTGCGCCGATGCCTTGCTCAATTAACGGTAAACGGGCAATAGTCACTCATTTTGGCAACGATCTAGTCACTACTCGTATCGATGGCAGTAATTACCTGAAATCGTTGGATTATACGCTGGAGTGTCATAGTAACAGCCCGAATGCGCTTCGCATGCAGCTGCAGGGCGATGTCTCTGATTTCAACCAGCATGCGTTGCGAACGACCACGATGCCTGACTTGGCTGTCGAGCTACGCGTCAACGGCAAACCTATGGCACCTAATAGCTGGTTTAAGTTTATTTATCCCGAGACGCCGTTGCTGCAGGCTGTGCCGGTTAAACGTCACGATGCGAAGCTGTCCGGCGGCTCGTTTTACGCTACGGCGACCATGCTGGTGGATTATCAGTAGCGACCGGATTGAGGCGCAAAACATATTTTCTTCAAGGAGCCCAGCGATGTGTCCGTATTGGAAAGCGATAAGAGCGAAACGCCTGAGCGCGTTGGCTCTCTTGGCATTGATGCAAACCGGCGCGGCTCAGGCTGCAGCCACCGCGGATATGGTCTTTTACGGCACGCTGAATGCCCCACCGCCTTGCACGATCAACAATGGGCAAACCGTTGAAGTTGATTTTGGCGATCGGGTAGGGGTGAGTAAGGTGGATGGTAAGAATTACCTGCAATTGATCAACTACCGCATTACCTGTGAGCAGGGCGGTGGCGGGATGGCGTTGGGATTGACGCTTTTCGGGCCAGTCAGCGGCTTTGATACGGCGGCTCTGCAAACCAACATTCCGGATTTGGCGCTCCGTATATTGCAGAATGGTCAACCGCTTGAATTAAATAAGCGCATCGATATTGCAATTGACAGCCCGCCCATGTTGCAGGCGGTGCCGGTTAAAAGAGCAGGGGCAGAATTGCCATCGGGCGAATTCAGCGTTACGGCGACGTTGTTGGCTGATTATTTTTAGAGACCGTAAAAGGCAGTCGGTTTTATTTTACTTATTGTGAATAATTACTGAGAAATGACTTCATGTATAGAACTTATTCCCCTTATGTATTATTGAGTGCGCTGCTCTTTTTATTGGTAAGTGAGGCGCAAGCCTTCACCTGTAAAACCAGTGATGGTGGAATTATTTCTTATGGGGGATCTACTACGCCTGTTCCGGTAAGAGTTAGTATTGGCCCAAACCTGGTTGATGGGAAAAACGAGTTATCCAATCTCAGTCAAATTTCCTGCAGAAATGATAGCTATGATAATAGTTTGCTGGATGTCCTGAGACTTAAATCAATGGTTGTTGTAAAGCCTGAGTTATCCTTTTTTACTATTGGCGTACAGTTAAAAGATAGGTTTTATGAGATAGCGGCAGGAAATAGTCTTAATATAGATCAAGTGGTGCTTGCTTTATGGGGAACGAGCATACTGTATCATGATCTACCTATTAATTTATATCTGAAGGTAAAGAGAGAGCCGTCGTGGGACATCGTTATAAAAAAAGGAGATGTATTAGCGCGATTCCATATGGAGCAAAGAAATAATAAACCAGGTTGCCCTCAGTGCGGCCCTTATATATGGGAGTTTGTAGCCGATAATGACGCCTACTTCGCGACAACCAGTTGCACCATCAATGGCGGCAGGCAGATGAGTGTCGATTTCGGGCCGATTACCCAGGACAACTTTACCACTACTGTAAACAGCGCGGTGATTAAGCAGAGTCAGCATATCGATTATCATTGCGAGGGCTCTAATGCCAGTCAGGATATCGCGGTTCGTTTAGTCGGTAACGCTAGCGGATTCAGTTCTGAGGTGATTAAAACCTCGAATGAAAATATTGGCATTGCCATGGTGTACAAAGGAAAGGTTGTTAAACCTAATGAAATGTTTAATTCTAAAATTGTTAACGGCATCGGCAGTGATACGTTGAGCTTCGTACCGATAAAAAAGAACATTCCTTTTAATGAGATAAAAACGGGAGCATTTTCTGGCTCTGCAACGTTAGTATTCAGCGTGCCTTGATAAGTTGCACTTACTGCAGTAAAGATACGGTTGGTTTTTATGAGTATATTACCATTGTGATGGCTAATTCGCTGGTGCTGCAGGTGGCGATGGTAAAAAACTGGGGACGGGATCTGTCCGGCGAGTTCAGCGTTATGGCGATGCCGTTGGCAGATTATCTCTGGAGACTGCAATCGTCGGTTGAATTTTTTTTCTGGTAATGAATAGGCATAAGGAATGATATTATGCGAAAAAATTACGCTCCTTGCGTATTCTTGAGCGCGTTTTTGTTTTTATTGGTGAGCGAGGCGCAAGCCTTCACCTGTAAAACAGCTGATGGCGGAATTATTCCTCCGGGTGGATCCAATACACCTGTTCAAGTGAGAGTCCATATAGGGCCTGAATTTGTTTCCGGGAAAAACCTGATATCCAACGTCAGCCAGGTTACCTGCAAGAATGATGTTTCTTCCTGGACAGATTACCTTACTCTTGCTTCAGTTATTGTCAATCTGTCCGATCTTTATCTTTTTAATGTTGGCGTGACCATTAATGGTGTTGATTATGACATACCGGAAAACGACCCTTTCATTAAAAAAAGATTGCTTTCTGTTACAGGTCTGCAAACAGTGTCGGTTCCCATGCAGATGTATATTAGAGTAAGGAAGCAACCCTCTCGGGATATTTCAATTAGAAAGGGAACTACACTGGCTATATTTTCTATGGTACAAGAAAATGATAGACAAGGATGCCCTAGTTGTGGTCCTTATATCTGGGAGTTGATTGCCGATAACGACGCTTATTTCGCGACAACCAACTGCACCATCAATGGCGGCAGGCAGATGAATGTCGATTTCGGGCCAATTAGTCAGGACAACTTTACCACTACTGTAGACAGCGCGTTGATTAAGCAGGAGCAGAATCTCGATTATTATTGTGAGGGTTCTAATGCCAGTCAGGATATTGCGGTTCGTTTAGTCGGCAACGCTAGCGGATTCAGTTCTGAGGCGATTAAAACCTCGAATGAAAATATTGGAATTGCCATGGTCTACAAAGGAAAGGTTGTTAAACCTAATGAAATGTTTAATTCTAAAATTGTTAACGGCATCGGCAGTGATACGTTGAGCTTTGTGCCAATTAAAAAGAACATTCCTTTTAATGAGATAAGAACGGGAGCATTTTCCGGTTCTGCAACGTTAGTGTTCAGCGTGCCTTGACTTCTCTCTTAGGGAAGAGGCTGCTTTTATATTAATAGAGGTTTTGGATACTCATCTTTTATATAAAAGCGTATGAGATTTAAAAGGGGAGAGAATGAGCCCAATAAAAGTTCTTATTGATGATGATAACGGCTATTTTGCCGTTGGCCTGCGGCTAATTATTGAGGAATATGCGCAGGAGTACGCGAAACGCGTGCGCTTTCTAACCTCAGATGATGAAGAACATCCCGATATCGTTTTTGTTTCATCGGCGCTGCGTATCCAGTATTGGCGAGTTTTATGGCGTTATGGCGCCGCGTCGCATATTGTGGCGATCAAGGAGCGAAAGTCCGGCATCCATGAAGACCGATCGCTTGTGCTGTTGCGCACTTGGGGAAGAGAGGCGCTCAGCGCGTTGCTGACGAATCTTTTTGCTAATTGTCATGGGGTGATACGTCCATTGGTGTCCCATCCGTTTACGTATCGCGAATGTCAGGTGATCAGCCACCTTCGAAGAGGGATGGATCAATCGCAGACGGCCAGGGAGATCGGCGTCAGTGTAAAAACGGTACATAGCCATAAACGGTCGGTGATGAAAAAACTGATGCTGAATCGCCAACGAGAATTTATGTATTGGTTAATATCGCAAGATGACTAATCTTTTTTTTGAAAATGATGGCTTACTATTTTATCAGTTTTAGAGCTTTCTTTTTCTAACAAAAGGAACTTAAGTGTTTTTTTTGCTTTCTGCAGCAATACTATTTTTATTTAGCCTGTTGTCTTTTTATAAGCATCTTAAATTAGTCAGGAAAAAACGGCTGATTATTAGCCGTCATAAAATTTTATGGTAGGAGATAACGCGTTAAATTTTAATAAACGACCAAGCCGGCTTATTCATCTTGGGTATCGGTAAGAAGCGCCGGGGTATTGCTCATTCACACCTGGAAAGGCATTTCCTCGCCGGCGGCCACTTGCTGATTAACCAACAGAATAGGCTAACCAGAGTGTTTTCCGCCTGATACGAGCCCAGGCTGGTATGCTGCACAACAACCTTTCTGCCATTGATGATTGCCTGGCTGTAACCGACCCTGATCACTATCGCTTAACGCATGGCGTACCTGACAAATAATCGAACGCAGTTCGATGGAGAGTCCGTACTCCAGAAAGCGAAAAACCCGCCATAGGCGGGTTCTTCTGAATAGGGCGACCGGACTCGGACAACCGGCGCCTGTGCCGCGTTGAACAGCGCTTTAGCGCTGGCCCGCAGGGTGAGGCCTTTGGCCGAATAATCGAACGCAGTTCGATGGAGAGTCCGTACCCCAGAAAGCGAAAAACCCGCCATAGGCGGGTTCTCTAAATATGGTGCCCGGACTCGGAATCGAACCAAGGACACGGGGATTTTCAATCCCCTGCTCTACCGACTGAGCTATCCGGGCAACGGGGCGCATTAAACCGTATTGGCCGGATGGCGTCAATCGCTTTCTGTCACAAAGCCGATCGGTTGCTCTATTTTCAGGCAGCGAACCCGGCGGGATGGGGGGCGGGGGGATATCGCCTTTCAATAAATATGCATATAAAACGTGTATTTATACCGATGACACGAGCGTGGGTTCTTATTTTTTAATTAAATAACAATGCATTATGATTTAATCAACGAGCGTTCAATCAAGGCGATTCTTGCTTGAACCCCGCAACGAATCATGCAATCATTGCGCAAATTTTAGCACTCTCCGTTCCCTGACGGTGTTCACGCTTCTTATAAGCCAGAGGGTTATTGGCATGACTGGTTTTGTTGCTCAAGCGCTGCTGCGCACCAGACACCTGACGCCGCCACCGTTCCGCCGTTGTTTCCTCCGTACGCCATCCGCCCGAATACGCCTGCCGGCCATGCGGTAAGGCCGCCTGATGCTCGCTGTTAGGCATGCGTAAAGCCAGCGCTGCGGCCCTGATTTTACTGATGCCTGTCGGACGCTGCCAAGACCAGTTTTCCCGATAGCCGCCTGATGATCGCCGATCATGAGCCGGTCACGCACGCCGCTTATGCTGCCGTGCCCGGGTATCGCTTTTACCGGGATAACCGCGTTATCTCATTACCGTGCCGGTGGCACACCCTCATCCTTCACCGTTTGAGAGTCAGCATGATGAAAGAATTGAAAATCGCGACCAGCGCCAGCCTGGTCGCCACCATTGAGACGCTGCGTCAGATCGTGCGCGTAGAGCAGACGGACTACACCGACGTGGCGGCGGTGGTGGTGTCGGTCGCCGACGTGAACGCCGGCATTCTGGCGCGCTTGCAGGCGACGGGGTTCGACATCCCGACCTTCGTGGCGGTGGAAGGGGACGAGCATCTCTCGCCGGACTATCTGCCATTCGTCAGTGGGGTCTTCGCGCTGCTGGCCGGCGCCAGCAAGCCGTTCTACATGGCGCAGCTGGAGGCCGCCGCCGACGCCTACGAGCAGGCGCTGCTGCCGCCTTTTTTCAAAACGCTGAAGACCTACGTCGAGATGGAAAATTCGACCTTCGCCTGCCCGGGGCACCAGGGCGGCGAGTTCTTTCGCAAGCACCCGGCCGGCCGGCAGTTCTTCGATTTCTACGGTGAAACCCTGTTCCGTTCCGACATGTGCAACGCCGACGTCAAGCTGGGCGATCTGCTGATCCACGAAGGATCGGCCAAGGATGCGCAAAAGCACGCGGCGCGGGTGTTCAACGCCGATAAAACCTATTTCGTGCTCAACGGCACCTCGGCGGCCAACAAGGTGGTGACCAACGCGTTGCTGACCCGTGGCGATCTGGTGCTGTTCGATCGCAACAACCACAAATCCAACCACCACGGGGCGCTGATCCAGGCCGGCGCCACGCCGGTCTATCTGGAAACCGCCCGCAACCCGTTCGGTTTTATCGGCGGCATCGACGCGCGCTGCTTCGACGAGCGCTACCTGCGTGAGCAGATCCGCGAAGTGGCGCCGGAGAAGGCGGCGGCGGCGCGGCCGTTCCGGCTGGCGATCATTCAGCTCGGCACCTACGACGGCACGATTTACAACGCTCGCCAGGTGATCGACACCATCGGCCATCTGTGCGACTACATCCTGTTCGACTCCGCCTGGGTGGGTTACGAAGGCTTTATTCCGATGCTGAAAGAGTGCTCGCCGCTGCTGCTGGAGCTGGACGAACACGACCCGGGCATTTTCGTCACCCAGTCGGTGCATAAACAGCAGGCGGGGTTCTCGCAGACCTCGCAGATCCACAAGAAAGACGATCATATCAAAGGGCAAAAGCGCCACTGCAACCACAAGCACCTGAACAACGCGTTCATGCTGCATGCCTCGACCAGCCCGTTCTATCCGCTGTTCGCCGCGCTGGACGTCAACGCCAAGATGCACGCCGGCCCCGCCGGGCGCCGCATGTGGATGGACTGTGTCAAGCTGGGCATCGAGACGCGCAAACAGCTGCTCAAGCGCTGCTCGCAGCTGAAGCCGTTTATTCCGCAGCAGGTGGCGGGCAAAGACTGGCAGGATCACGATACTGACCTTATCGCCAACGACGCGCGCTTCTTCACCTTCGTGCCGGGGGAGACGTGGCACGGCTTCGAAGGCTATGCCCAGGATCAGTATTTGGTCGATCCGTGCAAGCTGCTGCTGACCACGCCGGGCATCGACGCCGCGACCGGCCAATACACCGAGTTCGGCGTGCCGGCCACCATTCTGGCCAACTTCCTGCGCGAGAACGGCATCGTGCCGGAGAAGTGCGATCTCAACTCGATCCTGTTCCTGCTGACCCCGGCGGAGAACCCGGCCAAGATGGAACAGCTGGTGGAGATGCTGGCACAGTTCGAACGCTATGTTGCAGAGGACGCGCCGCTGAGCGTGGTGCTGCCGACGGTGTACCGCAAGAACGAGCAGCGCTACCGCGGTTACAGCATTCGCCGGCTGTGTCAGGAGATGCACGATCTGTACGTCAGCTTCGACGTCAAACAGCTGCAAAAGGAGATGTTCCGCCAGGATCATTTCCCGCCGGTGGTGATGAACCCGCAGGACGCCAACGTGGAGTTTATCCGCGATAACGTCGAGCTGGTGCCGATCGGCCAGGCGGAAGGGCGCATCGCGGCGGAAGGGGCCTTGCCGTACCCGCCGGGCGTGCTGTGCGTGGTGCCGGGCGAAGTGTGGGGCGGCGCGGTGCAGCGCTACTTCCTGGCGCTGGAAGAGGGCATCAACCGCCTGCCGGGCTTCTCGCCGGAGCTGCAGGGGGTCTACATCGAGAAAAAAGATCACGGCTGGAAGCGCATCTTCGGCTATATGATCAAGCCATAGAAAAAGGGCCGGTTCGCACCGGCCCTTCTCATTTATCCACGCGGAACGCGTTACTTCCTGCGGTAGCTCTTCTGCGCGGTATTCACTTTCACCAGATAGCGGCGCGACTCGGCGGCCGGGTGCTTGGTGGTCAGCGTCTGATACACGTCGCCCGGCTGCATGGCGTTGATGATGCCCACCGCGCGCGTTCTGTCGCTGGAGAACACCCGCAGCACGCTGCCGGCGCCGCCGTTGTAGGCGGTGATCACCGCATAGCGGCGCGAGGTCGGGTTCTGAATGCCGCCCAGGTAGTTGTTCTGCAGGATCGCCAGGTAGGCGGTGCCGGTGTCGATGTTGTTCTCCGGATCGAACAGGTAGCTGCGGCTCGGGGTGCCCCATTTGCCGCGCATCTGGAACACATCCTTGCCGGCGGTGTGCTGCATCACCTGCATCAGGCCCAGCGCGTCCGAACCGCTCACCGCATACGGGTTGAAGCTCGATTCGGTCTGCATGATCGCCAGGATCAGCGACTCGTCCACACCGTATTTTTCCGACGCCTTGCGCACCATCGGCAGGTATTTGTGCGCACGTTTGTCCAGGTGGTTCGGCACCAGCTGGATGGTGACCGAGTAGATCACGTGCAGGCCGGAGGTGCGTTTTTGCAACTTGGTCTGCAGCAGGTAATCGGCGAAGTGCGCCGCGCGCCATTCCCAGCGGATCGGCGCGCCCTTGTTATCCAGCACCTGGCCGTACAGGAACGGCTCTTTGCTGATCTGGATATCGTTGGCGTCGGAATAGAGATCGATGGAGCCCGGATCGTCACCCATCAGCAGCGTGCTGATGATCGCCTGGCGCAGGTGCGCGGCCGGATCGGTGGTGGCGATGGTCTCGATGGTAATGGCGCCGGTGTCGAAGTTGATGTGGCTGCGGGTTTGGTATTGGTCGGTATATTTGACGTAGTCTTTCGGCCCGGCGATCAGAACTTCGTTCAGACCCCAGATGTTCTCGATGTTGTGGGCGAATTGGCCCATCAGAATGTCGAAGCCGTTGGTATCTTTAATCCAGGCTTCGTTGATTTCTTCACTTTTTTTGCCGGAACAGGAGATCAGCAAAGGCGCTATTACGAGCAAAGCTAAAATTTTCTTCATCTTAAAGCCGTTTGGAAGAAGTATAAGAGGATTGAAGCGGGCCAGCGCCTGGCCCCAACAGCGTTATTCGCTCGGCGGCGTATAGCCTTCGATGTGCACGTCGTGCCCTTCGAACAGGAACTTGATCATTTCCTCTTCCAGCAGCTTGCGGTCGTCCACGTTCATCATGTTCAGCTTTTTCTCGTTGATCAGCATGGTCTGCTTCTTCATCCACTCGCCCCAGGCTTCCTTGGAGATCTCGTTGTAGATGCGCTTGCCGACGTCGCCGGGATAAAGCTGGAAGTCCTGGCCTTCGGCGTCGCGCTGCAGGAAAGTACAAAAAATGGTGCGGCTCATGCTAATTCCTCATCGATGGCGCTATCGCCATATAAGTTTTGTTGGATCGGGGGCTGCTTCGCCAGCTGTTGCAACAAACGGTCTACCGGTGCCGCCAGCCCGACCGACGGCGGCTGCGCTAAGTTATACCAGAGACCCGCGCCCTCATCCATGCCGCTGCCCGCCGCGTCGAGCGACAGCCACATCGGCACGATATCGAGGTGGAAATGGCTGAACGTGTGGCGAAACGCGGTCAGCTGTTCCAGGCGCTTGCCTTTCAGACCGCGCTGCTGCAGCCAGAGTTCCAAATCAACGCGCGCGCTGAACTGCGGGAAGCAGAACAGACCGCCCCACAGGCCTACCGCCGGGCGCTGTTCCAGCCACACGCGCTCGCCGTGCTGCAGCAATAAGAAGTAGGCGGTTTTTTCCGGCAGGGTCTGTTTGGGTTTTTTGCCGGGGTAGTTGGCCCAGCTGTGATTGGCGTAAGACAGGCAGCCGACGTTGAGCGGGCAGAGTTCACACTTGGGCTTGGAGCGGGTGCAGACCATGGCGCCCAGATCCATCATCGCCTGGTTGAACTGGCCGACGCCCTGCGCCGGGGTGACCTCTTCGCTGATTTTCCACAGCCGGTTTTCGACCTCTTTCTTGCCCGGCCAGCCCTCCACCGCGTAGCAGCGGGCCAGCACGCGCTTCACGTTGCCGTCGAGGATCGGATAGTGTTGGCCCAGCGCCAACGACAGCACCGCGCCGGCGGTAGAGCGGCCGACGCCCGGTAAATCGGCGATTTCTGCGAAGGTTGTCGGGAACTCGCCGCCGTGCTGTGCGACAATGGTCTGCGCCGCCTTGTGCAGGTTGCGGGCGCGGGCGTAATAGCCGAGGCCGGTCCACAGATGCAGCACTTCGTCCAGCGGGGCCTCCGCCAGCGCGCGCACGTTGGGAAAACGGGCCATAAAGCGCTGAAAATAAGGAATGACGGTGGCAACCTGGGTCTGTTGCAACATCACCTCGGAGAGCCATACTTGATAGGCGGTTTTCTCCAGCTGCCACGGCAGGGTCTTGCGGCCGTAGCGCTGATACCAGTCAAGCACCACCTGTGCGAATTGTTGTGCTTGCATCATGAGCAGCGTCGTTATCCGGCAGAAAATGAAGCGAGATTGCAGCATAGAGTCATGGTGCTGTAAACCGGAACTTTCCGACGCCGCACGGCGGGTACAGAAGATGAACACTTGCTAAACCAATGTATCTTTGCATAATGCGCGTTTCCCTAATTGGCAGCCAAACAGACAGAAAGCACTATGATTAATGACGTCATCTCCCCGGAATTTGATGAGAACGGCCGCGCGATGCGCCGTATCCGCAGTTTTGTCCGCCGCCAGGGGCGGCTGACCAAAGGCCAGCAGCACGCGCTGGAGAACTATTGGCCGGTGATGGGCGTGGAGTATCAGGCTGACGCTGTCGATCTCGCCGCGCTGTTCGGCCGCGACGCGCCGACGGTGCTGGAGATCGGTTTTGGCATGGGCGCCTCGCTGGTGACCATGGCGGGCAACAACCCGCAGCAGAACTTTTTAGGGATTGAGGTGCACTCGCCGGGCGTGGGCGCTTGCCTGGCCGACGCCCACGAGGCGAAGCTGAGCAACCTGCGCGTGATGTGCCACGACGCGGTTGAGGTGCTGGAAAACATGATCCCGGACGGCTCGCTGGACATGGTGCAGCTGTTCTTCCCCGATCCGTGGCACAAGGCGCGTCACAACAAGCGCCGCATCGTGCAAACGCCGTTTGTCGAATTGGTGCTGCGCAAGCTGAAGACCGGCGGTGTCTTCCACATGGCCACCGATTGGCAACCTTATGCGGAACATATGTTAGAGGTTATGAACGGGGTCGCAGGCTACCGTAATCTTTCCAGCGATAATGATTACGTGCCGCGTCCGGATTCGCGCCCACTGACGAAATTTGAATTACGCGGCCAGCGCCTGGGACATGGCGTTTGGGACTTGATGTTTGAGAGGAAAGAATAATGGCTAAGAACCGCAGTCGTCGTTTACGTAAAAAGTTGCACATTGAAGAATTTCAGGAGCTGGGTTTCTCCGTAGCCTGGCGCTTCGCCGAAGGCACGTCGGTGGAAGACATCGACAGCACGCTGGATACCTTCATCGATGAAGTGATCGAGCCGAACGGCCTGGCGTTTGACGGCAGCGGCTACCTGCAGTGGGAAGGTCTGATCTGCCTGCAGAAGATCGGCCACTGCACCGACGAGCATCGCGAGCTGGTGAAAAACTGGCTGGAAGCGCGCAAACTGAGCGACGTTAAGGTTAGCGATCTGTTCGATATCTGGTGGGATTGATCGCGCTTGCCCGATGAGCGCGGCTTCGCGCCGCGCCGTTTTATTGATCTAAGGTGCCTTAACGGCGCCTTTGTTTTGCCCGGAGTGTGACCGAGGTGGTAACAACATTGGATAACGCGTTGCTGGAGGAGATCCTGCAACAGGTGCGCCCGCTGATTGGCCAGGGGAAAGTGGCCGACTACATCCCTGCGTTGGCGGAAGTGCCCGCCGATCGGCTGGCGATCGCCGTCTGCACGGTGGACGGCGAACTGTTCCAGGCCGGCGACGCCGCGGAGCGCTTCTCCATTCAGTCGATCTCCAAGGTGCTGAGCCTGACGCTGGCTCTGACGCGCTATCAGGAGCCTGAGATCTGGCGGCGCGTCGGCAAAGAGCCTTCCGGCCTGCCGTTCAACTCGCTGCTGCAGCTGGAGATGGAACAGGGCAAACCGCGCAATCCGTTTATCAACCCCGGCGCGCTGGTGGTGTGCGACATGCTGCAAACCCGGCTCAGCGCCCCCAAACAGCGGATGCTGGAGGTGGTGCGCCAGCTGGCCGGCGAAGACGACCTGGCCTATGACCTGCGGGTGGCGCGCTCCGAGTTCGAACACTCCGATCGCAATGCGGCCATCGCCTATCTGATGAAGTCGTTCGGCAACTTCGAAAACGACGTGATCACCGTCCTGCAAACCTATTTCCACTACTGTGCGCTGCGCATGAGCTGCGTGGAGCTGGCGCGCAGCTTCGTCTATCTGGCCAATCGCGGCCGCGATCTCAGCGGAGAGGCGGTGATCAGCCCGCTGCAGGCCCGGCAGATCAATGCTCTGATGATGACCAGCGGCATGTATGACGGCGCCGGCGAATTCGCCTATCGGGTGGGGATGCCGGGCAAGTCCGGCGTGGGCGGCGGCATCGTAGCCATCGTACCGGATGAGTTGTCGATCGTCGTCTGGTCGCCGGAGCTGGATGCTTCCGGCAACTCGCTGGCGGGAACTGCGGCGCTGGAACTGTTGTCTCAACGTATCGGTCGTTCGATTTTTTAATCCCAATCTGGATGGGAGTCAGGAGAAGCTATGTTGAAGAAAACCGGGTTAGCCTTACTGCTGCTGGCGGCGACTGCCGCGCAGGCCCACGCCGAGTACCAATGCAGCGTTAAACCCCAGGATGATGTGATCATCAGCCCGCAGAGCGTGCAGGTGAAAGGCGCCAGCGGCGACCTGCAAATTTCGCCGGATGGCGACGTGATCCGCAACGGCCAGGCGCTGAGCCTGAATGACAGCCAGCGGCAGAAAGCCTTCAGCTACCAGAGCGCGCTGCGCAAGCAGCTGCCGTGGATCGACGACGGCGCGCAGCAGCACCTGGAGAAAGCCCGTTCGGCGCTGGATAAGGTGATCGTCAAAGAGCTGGGCAGCAACAGCAACGTGCGCAACCGGCTGACCACCCTGAACGGCCAGCTGAAGCAGCAGATGAACCGCATCATCGAACACCGCAGCGACGGCCTGACCTTCCACCACAAGGCGATTGACCAGGTGGAACAGGACGGCCGCAACATCGTGCAGCAAAGCATGGGCGGGGTGCTGCAGGACAGCCTGAACGAGATGGGCGTCAAACAGGCCGCCAACAGCGGCGGCAACCCGCTACAGGCGATCATGGGCAACCTGGGCGGCTTGCAGAAGGCGATCCAGAACGAATGGAACAACCAGGAGCAGGACTTCCAGAACTTCGGCCGCGACGTTTGCAACCGCGTCACCGCACTGGAAACCCAGCGCAAGGATCTGCTGAAGGCGTTGAAGTAAGTTAAGAATTTCCTCGGGAGAACGTTTTTTGACCTTCTGAAGCTTATCTGACAGACTGGTCAAACTACGTACAGATTTAGGGATGTTTACGGAGGACGCTATGAGCCATACACGTTACGAAACCGATGTTGTCGCCTGGGCAAATGAACAGGCAGCTCTTTTGCGCTCCGGAAAATTGTCTGAGATCGATATTGAAAAGATCGCCGAGGAGATTGAGGACGTGGGGAAGAGCGAGCAAAGGGAACTTGCTAGCCGGATGACGGTGCTGATTGCACATTTGCTTAAATGGAAATATCAGCCGGCCAGGCGCGGAACCAGTTGGGAGAGAACGATTAAAGCGCAGCGCAAAGAGGTGCTTTACAGCTTGAAAGAGTCTCCCAGCCTAAAAGGCAAACTGGGCGATGCTGATTGGCTGGATGTCGTCTGGTCGAAGGCCGTTGCGCTCGCCACGGCCGAAACCGGGCTGGATGTGTATCCGGAAAACGGCATCTGGGAAACTCAGCAGATTCTGTCTCAGACGTTTTACCCGGATTAACGCCAATAAAAAAGCGCTGATTATTCAGCGCTTTTTTTTACTCGTCGTCCGCCAGGAACAGTTCCAGCAGCGAGTTGAGGAACAGTTTGCCCTTCTCGGTGATCTGCCAGTGCTCCGCGGTTTCTTCCAGATAGCCTTTGGCCAGCGCTTCGTCCAGCTGCGGGCGAATGACGCTTTCCGCCAGCCCGGTGTAGTTGGCGAAGTCGGCGCGCGGCGCGGCTTCCAGCAGGCGGAAGCGGTTCATGAAGAATTCGAACGGCCGATCCGCCGCCGCCACCTCATGCTGCTTGTCCATGTAATCGCCGCGCATAAAGCCGCGCGGGTGCTTGGTCTTGGCGGTGCGCAGGATGCGCCCGTCGCTGAAGGTCACCTTGCCGTGCGCGCCGCAGCCGATCCCCAGATAGTCGCCGAAGCGCCAGTAGTTGAGGTTGTGCTGGCATTGGTAGCCCGGCTTGGCGTAGGCCGAGGTTTCATACTGCTGATAGCCGGCGGCGCTCAGCAGCTGGTGGCCGCGTTCGAAGATGTCCCACAGCGCGTCGTCGTCCGGCAAAACCGGCGGGCGCGAGCTGAACAGGGTGTTCGGCTCGATGGTCAGCTGATACCACGACAGGTGAGGCGGATTGAGGGCGATAGCCTGGCGCAGATCGTCCAGCGCCTCTTCCAGCGACTGATCCGGCAGGCCGTGCATCAGATCGAGGTTGAAGCTGCGCAGGCCGAGGCCGGTCGCCAGCGTCGCCGCGCGCTTGGCCTCTTCCGGGCCGTGGATGCGCCCTAAGCGGGTCAGCTTCTCGGCGCTGAAGCTTTGCACCCCGATGGAGATGCGGTTGACGCCGGCGCACTGGTAGCCGCTGAAGCGATCGGCCTCCACGGTGCCGGGGTTGGCCTCCATGGTGATTTCGGCGCCGTCGGCGACGCGAATGCGCGCCCGCACGCCGTCCAGCAAGGCTTGCATCGCCTCGGCGCTCAGCAGGCTGGGGGTGCCGCCGCCGATGAAGATGGTGCTTATCTCCCGGCCGCCGGCCAGCGGCAGGTCGGCATCCAGATCCGCCAACAGATGATCGACATACTCCTGATGCGGCACGTCACCCTTCAGCGCATGGGAGTTGAAGTCGCAGTACGGGCATTTCTGCACGCACCACGGGATGTGGATGTAGAGACTCAGCGGGGGCAGCTTAAGCATTGCGCATGGCTTCCAACATCAGCTTCAGCGCCTTGCCACGGTGCGAAATCGCTCGCTTCTCGTCGCGGCTCAGCTCGGCGGCGGTGCGGCCCAGCTCCGGCACGTAGAAGACAGGATCGTAACCGAAACCGCCTTCGCCGGCGGCCTGCTCGGTGATTTCGCCGGCCCAGCTGCCGTGGAACACCAGCGGCGTCGGATCTTGCGCATGGCGCAGATAGACCAGCACGCAGTGGAATTGCGCGCCGCGCCGGCCTGGCGCCACGTCTTTCAGCGCCGCCAGCAGCTTGTCGAGGTTCTGCCGATCGTCGGCGTCTTCACCGGCGTAGCGCGCGGAGTAGATGCCCGGCGCGCCTCCCAGCGCGTCTACCGCCAGGCCGGAGTCGTCGGCGATCGCCGGCAGGCCGGTGACCTGTGCCGCATGGCGCGCTTTCAGGATGGCGTTTTCGATAAACGTCAGCCCGGTCTCTTCGGTGGATTCCACGCCCAGATCGGTTTGCGCGACCACGTCCAGGCCGAAATCGGCCAACAGGTCGGCGAGTTCGCGCACTTTGCCCGGGTTACCGGTGGCAAGAACGACTTTTTGCATAATGACTACCTTGAAAATTATTCGATGAGCGCCGCGACCACGGCGGGGATCTGTTGCGGATTCACGATGCGTAACTGTTTATGCCGCCCCAGTTCGCCTTTCTCGATGGTGACGCTGCTTTTCGCCACTTTGAACTGCTTGGCGATAAACTTGATCAAATGGGCGTTGGCTTGGCCGTCGACCGGCGGGGCGGTGATGGCGACTTTCAGTTCGTCGCCATGCAAGCCGATAATTTGGTCGCGGCTGGCTTTCGGCTGAATATATAGCCTGATCGCCAGCCCGTCCAGCACCGGAGTGACTGCACTCACAGCAGGAACCAGATCTCGCCGAACAGATCCATGCCCAGGTAATTGATCAGATAGAGGATCAGGATCACCACCATGGCGGAAAAGTCGATGCCGCCCATCGCCGGGATGATGCGACGGATCGGCGCCATCAAGGGTTCGGTGAGCTGGTACATTACATAGTCGATCGGGCTGCGGCCCTGACTGATCCAGCTCATCAGCGCACGAATGATCATCACCCAGAAGATCAGGTAGCCGGCAGACTTCACCAGCGAGATCAGGCCGAACAGCAGGTTATAGGGGCTGAGCGACATCGCGCCGCCCTGGATCAGCAGCAGCAGTGGGTACTTGATGGTCATCAGCAGGAACGCCAGCAGCAGCGAAGCGCTGTCGATGGGCCCCAGCGACGGGATGATGCGGCGCAGCGGGCCGACCACCGGCTGGGTGATCTTCACCACAAACTGCGAGAACGGGTTGTAAAAATCGGTGCGTGTCCATTGCATCCAAATGCGCAGCAACAGCACCATCACGTACAGATCAATAACGGTCTTGACCAGGAAAGTCAGCGTTAGCATGAAGTGGTCCTTCTCCTTAACTCATGGTTATTTAAAATAATTTTTCCATCTCTTGCGCGCGGGAAACGGCGGCCTGCATCGCTTGCGCCACGGTTTCCGGCAGCTGGCGTTCGTTGAACACCCGCAGCGCTTCGGCGGTGGTGCCACCTTTGGAGGTCACCTGCTCGCGCAGCGTGCCCAGCGGCGTATCCGGGTTGGCTTCCACCAGCGCGGCGGCGCCGGAAGCGGCCTGCTGCACCAGATCGCGCGCGGTCTGGCTGTCGAAGCCCATACGTTCGGCCTCTTGTTGCATCGCCTCCATAAACAGGAAGAAATAGGCCGGGGCGCTGCCCGCGGCGGCGATCACGCCGTTGATGCCATTTTCGTCATCGACCCAGCAAACTTTACCGACCGACGCCATTAAATCGCCGGTGTAGTCGCGATCCTGCTGGCTGACCTGCGCCGGCGCGTACAACCCGCTCATGCCCTTGCCGACCAACGACGGGGTGTTGGGCATGATGCGCACGATGTCCAGCTTGTCGCCGAGCAGCTGATAGAAACGGCTGACCTGAATACCGGCGGCGATCGACAGCACCAGTTTGCCGCTGAAATCGACCTGCTCGCGCAGCGGTTGGCAAACGTCGGCCATCATCTGCGGTTTGACCGCCAGCACCACTACTTCGGCCGCGCGCGCGCAGGCGACGTTGTCGCCGCTGCTGACGATGCCATAGTCCGCCGCCAGCGCATCGCGGTTTTTCGCCGAAGGGGCGCAGACGCTGATGGATTTGGCAGGATAGCCGCCCGCCACCAGGCCGGCGATGATTGCACGCGCCATGTTGCCGGCGCCGATAAAGGTAATCTTGCGATGTTGCATCAAATCCCTCGTCTGTTTGTCAGGCCTGCGAGTAGTCGCGGGCGCCAAAAATTGCGGTGCCGATGCGCACCAGGGTGCTGCCTGCGGCAATCGCTGCCGCCATATCGTCCGTCATGCCCATAGATAGCGTATCGGCCTGCGGATAACGTTGACGCAGGGCGAGAAAGGCATCGTTCATCCGGTTGAATACCGCCAGCTGCCGCTGATAATCCGCTTCCGGTGCCGGGATGGCCATCAGGCCGCGCAGCGTCAGGTTCGGCAGCGCGGCGATCGCTTCGGCCAGCGCTGGCAGTTCGCTTAACGCGATGCCGGATTTGCTCTGCTCGTCGCTGATGTTGATTTGAATCAGCACGTTGAGCGGCGGCAGGTCGGCCGGGCGCTGATCGCTCAGGCGCTGGGCGATGCGCAGCCGATCTACGGTATGGCACCAAGCGAAGTGTTCCGCCACCAGCCGACTCTTATTGGATTGCAGCGGGCCGATAAAGTGCCACACCAGCTCGCCGCCCTGCGGCGACTCGGCGAAATGCCGGATCTTGTCTACCCCTTCCTGCACGTAGTTCTCGCCGAAGGCGCGCTGGCCGGCGGCGATGGCTTCTTCGATCGCCGCCACAGGTTTGGTTTTGCTGACTGCAAGCAGGGCAACTTCTTCTGGCGCCCGCGCGCAGTTTTGCGCGGCGGCCGCGATGCGGTTTCTGACATCCTGCAGGTTCTGTTGGATAGTGCTCATTATTGACCCGGGAGAGTGATATGGATATCGATGAATTCGTGACCCTTAGTGTAAAGCATAATGCTTCCGATCTGCACCTTTGTGCCGGCCATCCGCCGATGTTGCGCATCGACGGTGAACTGCAGCCGCTGGCGGCGGCGCCAACGCTGACGGCGCAAGGCGTGCAGGCCCTCTGCGACGGATTGCTGAATGCGCAGCAGCGCGAGAGCCTGCGGCGGCTGGGGCAGGTCGATCTGGCGTTGCACCGGCCGGGCGGGGAGCGGCTGCGGGCCAACGTTTTTCAGCAATGCGCGGGGATGTCTCTCGCATTGCGGCGCATCGCCGGGCAGGCGCCCTCGCTTGCCGAGCTGGCGGCGCCGGCCATCGTCCCGGCGCTGCTGCGGCGCGACGACGGGCTTCTTCTGGTCACCGGTGCCACCGGCAGCGGCAAGTCCACCACGTTGGCGGCGATGATCGACGAGATCAACCGGCACCAGCCGCGGCACATTTTGACGCTGGAGGATCCGATCGAATTCCTGCACCGCAGCCGGCGTTCGCTGATCCAGCAGCGGGAGATCGGCCGCGACAGCCACAGCTTCGATGCGGCGTTGCGCGCCGCGCTGCGCGAAGATCCGGATGTGATCCTGCTGGGCGAACTGCGCGATATCGCCACCATCCGGCTGGCGCTCACTGCGGCGGAGACCGGCCATCTGGTGCTGGCGACGTTGCACACCCGCAGCGCGCCGCAGGCGGTGGAACGGCTGGTGGACGTGTTTCCGGCGGAAGAGAAACCCTATGTGCGCGCCCAGCTGGCCGGCAGCCTGCAGGCGGTGATCGCGCAAAAGCTGATGAGGCGGCCCGGCGGCGGGCGAGTGGCGATCTTTGAGGTGCTGACGGCGACGGCGGCGGTCAGCAACCTGATCCGCGAAGGGAAAACCCATCAGTTGGCGAGCGTGTTGCAAACCGGCGCGCAGTCCGGCATGCAAACCTTTGAGCAAGGTTTGCAGCAGCGGATCGACGCCGGCGTGTTGGGGGAGAGTGCGGGGGAGGGAACGGAGGGTTAACCCAGCTGCCGTTCGAACCAGCTTTCGAGGATCACCACCGCAGAGGCGGAATCCACGCTGCCTTTGTCGAGCGCGCGGAAGCCGCCGCGATCGAACAGGTTGGCGCGCGCTTCCACGGTGCTCAGGCGCTCGTCATGCAGATCGATCTGGATGCCGAAGCGGCCGTGCAGGCGGTTGGCGAACTTGCGCGCCTGGGCGGTCACGGGTTGTTCGGTGCCGTCCATGTTCAGCGGCAGGCCGACCACCACCAGATCCGGCTGCCACTCCTTCAGCAGCTTTTCGATTTTCAGCCAGTCCGGCGAGCCGTCCTGCGCTTTGAAGGCCGGCAGGGCGCGGGCGCTGCCGGTCAACTCCTGGCCGACGGCCGCGCCGATGCTTTTGGTGCCGAAATCGAAGGCGATAATGGTGCGGTTGCTCATCAGGCGTGTCCTGCGTGGTTGGCGATGCTGCGAATGTCGATACCCAGAAGGTTCCCCGCCTCGCGCCAACGGCTGGCGATCGGCGTGCGGAACAGAATGTCGGTGTTGGCCTCGATGGTCAGCCAGGCGTTCTCCAACACCTCCTGCTCCAGCTGGCCCTTTTCCCAACCTGCATAACCCAGCGCCACCAGCACGTCGTCCGGTTGTTCCGGGGTGCCGAGCGTTTCCAGCACGTCTTTCGAGGTGGTGATCATGGTGTTGGGGGAAATTTGAATGCTGGCACCGAAGCCGTGGCGCGGCGTATGCAGGATAAATCCGCGATCGTCCGCCAGCGGGCCGCCGGCGAACACCGGCTTGTCCAGGCTGATGGCCGGATCGCGCGCAGGCGGCATGATCTTCAGCTTGCTCAATACCGTGGCTACCGTGAACTGCTCCACCGGTTTATTGATCACCAAACCCATGGCGCCTTCTTCGTTGTGCTCGCAGACGTAAATCACCGAGCGCTTGAAGCGAGGATCCTGCAGGGTGGGCATGGCGATCAGAAAATGGTGCTGTAAATTCATGGCGTTAGTATAAGGTAATCAATGGGTGAGAAAATAAACAGCCGCCAGTATGCGGCTATACCCGCCGCCTTTCAAGCCGCGAAAAGGCGGCTTTGGCGGGCGCGATGCTGGATAGCGGGCGGCAGGCCGCCCGCATGCGCATTACTTCGCCGCCAGGCGCTTTTCAATCGCGTCCATCAGCATGCCGGTAATCGAGATCGGGAATGCCGCCTCAATTTCGCGCGCGCAGGTTGGGCTGGTCACGTTGATTTCGGTCAGGCGATCGCCGATCACGTCCAGGCCGACGAAGATCAGCCCTTTCTCTTTCAGCGTCGGGGCGACGGTGCGGGCGATTTTCCAGTCGCTCTCGCTCAGCGGGCGCGCTTCGCCACGGCCGCCGGCCGCTAGGTTGCCGCGGGTCTCGCCCTGCGCCGGAATGCGTGCCAGGCAGTAAGGCACCGGCTCGCCGTCGACGACCAGGATGCGTTTGTCGCCGTCCTTGATCGCCGGCAGGAAGTTCTGCGCCATGCAGAAACGGCTGCCGTGTTCGGTCAGGGTTTCGATGATCACCGACAGGTTGGGATCGTCCTGCTTCACGCGGAAGATAGACGCGCCGCCCATGCCGTCCAGCGGCTTCAGGATGATGTCGCCGTGCTGCTGGTGGAATTTGCGGATGTGCGCGGCGCTGCGGCTGACCAGCGTGTCCGGCGTCAGCTCAGGGAACCAGGCGGTGAACAGCTTCTCGTTGCAGTCGCGCAGGCTTTGCGGCTTGTTGACCACCAGCGTGCCTTTGACCTCGGCGCGCTCCAGAATGTAGGTCGCGTAGATGTATTCGGTATCGAACGGCGGATCCTTGCGCATCAGGATCACGTCCAGATCGTGCAGCGCCAGATCCTGCTCGCTGCCGAAGCTGAACCAGTTTTCCTTGTCTTCCTTCACGCTCAGCAGGCGGGTGCGGGCGCGCCCGTCACCGGCGTGCAGATAGAGATCGTTCATCTCCATGTAGTGCAATTCGTAACCGCGGCGCTGCGCTTCGAGCAGCATGGCGAAGCTGGTGTCTTTCTTGATGTTGATGGAATCGATAGGATCCATCACGATGCCGAGCTTAATCATCTTTTCTCCTTTAACCCAGGTCGCCGAAGCGGACCTGCAGAGCGGTAATGGCGGTGAGCGCTGTGGTTTCGGTACGCAGCACGCGTGGCCCCAACAGAATATCAGTAAATCCGTGGCCGGTGGTCATGGCGATTTCGTCGGCGGACAAACCGCCTTCCGGGCCGATCAGCAGGCGGACGCGGTCTACCGGCTGTGGCAGGGTGTTGATGCTGTGGCTGGCGCGCGGATGTAGGTTGAGCTTCAGGCTGCCGTCTTGTTCGGCGCACCAGGCTTCCAGCGACATCGCCTCGCGGATTTCGGGAATGCGGTTGCGGCCACACTGTTCGCAGGCGGCGATGGCGATCTTTTGCCATTGCTGGATTTTCTTCGCCAGACGCTCGCCGTCCAGTTTGACGCCGCAGCGCTCGGAAAACAGCGGGGTAATGACGTTGACGCCCAGCTCGATGGATTTCTGGATGGTGAACTCCATCTTCTCGCCGCGCGAGATCACCTGGCCCAGATGCAGGTTGAGCGGCGATTCGATGTCGTCCACGCGGCCGTCGCCGAGGCGCACCAGCACGCTCTTTTTGTCCACCTGGACTATCTCGGCGTCGAACACCTGGTTGCTGCCGTCGAACAGCTGCAGCGCCTGGCCGGCGTTCATGCGCAGCACGCGGCCGACGTGGTTGGCGGCGTCCTCGCTGAGGGCGATCTCCGCCCGATCGGTCAACGGCTGCGGATGGTAAATGCGGGGTATGCGCATGGGTAGTCTGATCCTGACGAAACGGCGCCGTGGGTTGGCGGCGCCATGAAAGATAAAGGCTATAGTAGGTTAGCTTTTCCGCTGCTGACAAGCCTGTTGAATATAGGGGTTGTGGTTGCCCTGCACCTTGGCGATACGTGCTTCACGCTGACATTCCCATTGGCTCACCGGATATTGCCGGTTCCACACCTCGAACAGCTGGGTTTGCTGGCGTGACAGTCGCAGCTGGTAGCGATCGCGCATGTAGAAGTAGGTGCGGGCGATGGCGCCGCGGGCGCGGGCGGGCGGCTCCGCCTGTTTATTCTTGAAGTCCACCTTCATCGGGCATTGCCCGTACTGGCCGGCGCCGCCGTTCCATTGGCTGTACATGAAGTTATTGCGGTCGCCGTTCACTTCGCCGATCGCCGGCTGCAGGTTGTGCAGATCGGTTTCTATCTGGCGATAGGTGGCGTCCTTGTTGCAGTTTTTGCGCCCGCCGTCCTGCCAGCACTGCAGCTGGTGGCCGAACTGCCAGGCCGGCACCACGTGTTCCCACTCGATGCGCTGCGCGCGCTGGGCGTTTTTACGCACCTGATAGCCGCAGCCGGCGAGATCCGGGATGCCCTTCTTGCCTTGCCAGTCGATGCGGCAGCCGCAGTAAAAGCTGCCCGGCGCATCCTGATTAATCTTGGCCGCCGCCGCCTTGGCCTGAGAAAAATTATTGATGCCGTGCGCCTGTACGGCGCCTGCGGCGAAAACCGCGATAAACAAAATTCTGCGAAGCATATTCCAAAACAGCTCAAAATTGGAAAAGCAGGCAGGGTAACGGAACTTGCCGGTAGTGGCAAATGGCGATATTTGCTTGTTTTAACGTATAAATCGTTTAACTAAAGGTTCTCGCTAGCGAGAAATTTCAGTTTTTCGCCGCACCGGCGGCAGCGGTATTCGCTTTCGCCGCGCAGCACGCGATTATGGCGGCGGATGGTGAGCTGATGCTGCCCGCAGCCGCAGCGATAGGGGAAGGTTTTGCTTTGCACCGAGGCGGTTTCGAAGCGGTGGGTGCGGCTGGCGGGGGTCTGCAGCACGCTTTCCATCATCCAGCGCCATTCGCGGCCGTGCGGCGCCACCCGGCCGAATTGGCGAAACACCAGCAGGTGCGCCAACTCGTGCGGCACCACTTCATCGATAAACGGCTGTTGGTTTTCCAGCAGCAGCACCGGATTCAGGCGGATTTCCCAGCTTTGCAGCCAGGCGGTGCCCGCGCTGGTGCCGCGTTGCTGATAGACGATGCTGGGTTCGGGGAACTCGACGGCAAAATGCTGGCGGGCCAGCTGCAGCTTTTCTCGCAGGCAGCGCATTACCGCTTGTTGCAGCGCGATGGGGATTCTCGGTTTGTTCATTGCGGCCTAGCTTAAGCAATGGCGCGGCGGCTGACAATACGCCCCGCGTAAATCGCATCCGGCGCTTTTTCGCCACATTGATAAGACGATCGCCGCCGATGGATTGTAATCAATGTGTTAACTGCGGGATAATAAAGCGTGCATGATGAGCCTGTACCCGCAGTTCTCACCGAGCAAGGTTGAAACGCTGCCTGTGGTAATCCCTTACGCAAAGAGCGGTTATTTTGCGATTTGGCGCAATAACTGACTGATTAAAAATACGTAAGGTGGAGGCAGTTTTTTGACAAGGCGCCGAGCCGTGCGCCGCAAGTGTGAATTTAACGCAGCTGATGTTGCAAGTGAGAGATCAATGTCGAATAAACCGTTCCACTATCAAGATCCGTTCCCGCTGAAGAAAGACGATACCGAATACTACCTGCTGAGCCGCGACCACGTTTCCGTGAGCGAATTTGAAGGCCAGGAAATTCTGAAAGTTGCCCCTGAAGCGTTAACCCTGCTTGCCCAGCATGCGTTCCACGACGCCTCGTTCATGCTGCGCCCGGCGCACCAGCAGCAGGTGGCCGATATCCTCAAAGATCCGGACGCCAGCGAAAACGACAAGTACGTTGCGCTGCAATTTCTGCGTAACTCAGAAATCGCCGCCAAGGGTATTTTACCGACCTGCCAGGACACCGGCACGGCGATCATCGTCGGCAAAAAGGGCCAGCGCGTCTGGACCGGCGGCGGCGATGAAGCCGCGCTGTCGCGCGGGGTGTACAACACCTACATCCAAGAGAATTTGCGCTATTCGCAGAACGCCGCGCTGGATATGTACAAAGAGGTCAACACCGGCAGCAACCTGCCGGCGCAGATCGATCTCTACAGCGTGGACGGTGAAGAGTATAAGTTCCTGTGCATCGCCAAGGGCGGCGGTTCCGCCAACAAAACCTATCTGTATCAGGAAACCAAGGCGCTGCTGTCGCCGGGCAAACTGAAAAATTACCTGGTCGACAAGATGCGCACGCTGGGCACCGCGGCTTGCCCGCCGTACCACGTGGCGTTCGTCATCGGCGGCACCTCGGCGGAAGCGACGCTGAAAACCGTCAAGCTGGCTTCGACCAAGTATTACGATGGTCTGCCGACCGAAGGCAACGAGCATGGCCAGGCGTTCCGCGATCTGGAACTTGAAGCGGAATTGCTGCAAGAAGCGCAGAACCTGGGTCTGGGCGCGCAGTTCGGCGGCAAATACTTCGCGCACGATATCCGAGTGGTGCGCCTGCCGCGCCACGGCGCGTCGTGCCCGGTCGGCATGGGCGTCTCCTGCTCCGCGGATCGCAACATCAAAGGCAAAATCAACCGCGACGGCATCTGGCTGGAAAAACTGGAGCACAATCCGGGGAAATTCATTCCTCAGGAGCTGCGCCAGGCCGGGGAGGGCGAGGCGATCAAGGTCGATCTCAACCGTCCGATGGCCGAGATCCTCAAACAGCTGTCGCAGTACCCGGTTTCCACCCGCCTGTCGCTGAGCGGCACCATCATCGTCGGCCGTGATATCGCGCACGCCAAGCTGAAAGAGCGCCTGGATCGCGGTGAAGGCCTGCCGCAGTACGTCAAGGATCACCCGATCTACTACGCCGGCCCGGCCAAAACGCCGGAGGGCTACGCGTCCGGTTCGCTGGGGCCAACCACCGCCGGGCGTATGGACTCCTACGTCGATCTGCTGCAATCCCACGGCGGCAGCATGATCATGCTGGCGAAAGGCAACCGCAGCCAGCAGGTAACGGATGCCTGCCACAAGCACGGCGGTTTCTATCTCGGCAGCATCGGCGGCCCGGCGGCGGTGCTGGCGCAGCAGAGCATCAAGAGCCTGGAGTGCGTGGAGTACCCTGAGCTGGGCATGGAAGCGATCTGGAAAATCGAGGTGGAAGATTTCCCGGCGTTTATCCTGGTGGATGACAAAGGCAATGACTTCTTCCAGAAGATCCAGGCCGGTCAGTGCTCAAGCTGCCTGAAATAAGCGCGGCCCCCTTCGCCGCCTGCGGGCGGTGAAGGGGATTGTGTAAAGTCCTGTAGCCTGCTGGACGGCGAGTTTTAACCTGTATACCCTACGCGGACAGCACTAAAATTCGACTAATGGAATATCGGCAACAGAAGGCTCGGCAAGCACATGAGTACGCAGGAAAGTCATATCAAGGAATTGCTGGTCTGGATTGAGGATAATCTGACCAATCCGCTGTCGTTGGATATCGTTTCCGCCAAGTCAGGCTATACGAAATGGTATCTGCAGCGCATGTTCAAGAAGCAGACCGGATTATCGTTAGCTTCGTATATCCGCGCTCGCCGCCTCTATCTCGCCGCCTTCGCCTTGCGTTTTACGCAGAAGAGCATCCTCGATATCTCGGTCGAATACCAATTCGATAACCAGCAGACGTTCTCGCGCTGTTTCAAGAAACACTTCGCCGAATCGCCCAGCGTCTATCGCCATGCCCGCAAGCAGGACTTCAGCAATCTGGTGCGTTCGCTGGCGGCCAGCCAGCCGGGCGATATTCAGGTCGAACGCGTCAGCATCGCCAGCGGGCAATACGCCTTTCACGGCAAGCAGTACGCTTATCACCTGGATATCGAGAAGCTGGACAAGTCACACCTGCCGCAGCGCAGCGCGCTGCGGGCGCAGTTCTATACCTTATTGGGCGAGCGCCCGATGCAAACCTATTCGTTTACCCAATTGGTGCCGGACGGCGAGCGGGTCAGGGTCGATTATACCCTGGGCGTGACGACGGAATACCCGCTGCGCGAAGGCGTGGTGCTGGAGCCGCTGCCGGAGATCCACGGCGAGTTTTGCCGTTTTCGCTATTCCGGCAAGCCGGTGGCGCTCAATGACCACATCATTCAAATCTACACGCAGGTGCTGCCCGAAATGGGGCTGGCCCGCGGTGACGGGCCGGACATTACGGTGTTCAGCTATTCGCTGAGCGGGAAAGAGGAGCTGCATCTGGAGTTGCAGCATCTGGTGCCGGTGGTGCCGCTGCATTGAGCCCGTCGGCGGCCGGCAGCCGGTTTTTTTGCTGCACGATCGCCGCCATCACCGCCAGGGCGATCTCCGCCGGGGTTTTGCTGCCCAGCGGCAGGCCGATCGGCGCATGGATGCGTTCCAGCTCCTGCGGGGTGAATTCGGCAATCTGCTGCAAACGCTGGCGCCGCCGCGCGCTGTTTCTGAGCGAGCCCATGGCGCCGATGTAAAACGCCGGGGTGTGGATCGCTTCCATCAGCGTCAGGTCGTCCATGCGCGGATCGTGGGTCAGCGCCACGACGGCGGTATTGGCGTGGCAACCCCCTTCCTCAATGAATTTGGCCGGAAACTGACGCAGCAACGTCACGCCCGGTTTCAGCTCGGCGGCAAAGTTATCCAGCGCCTCCGGGCGGTTCTCGCACACCAGCACCTCAAACCCCAGCGCCATGGCGAAATCGGCGCAGTACAGCGCCACGCTGGACAGCCCGGCGATCAGCAGGCGCGGCGCGGCCGCGATGTGCAGGGTGATCTGCTCAAGCCGGCGTTCGATCTGGGTGGCGCTGGTGAAGTGGCTCTGCTCGAGGCTGTGGCAGGCGTTGGGCAGCGTCAGGCGTTTGATCAACGCGTGATGCCCTTCCAGCGCGCCGGCGATGCGCCGCAGGTAAGCGATGCTGGCTTCACTCGCCGGCAGGTATTCGATCAGCACGTCCAGCACGCCGCCGCAGGGCAGCGCCACGTTGGGCGTCATGCCGCCTTCACCGTAGCGAATCACCTGGCTGGCCGCCTGATACTCCCCGGCGGCCACGCGGCGCAAAAAATCCTCCTCCACGCAGCCGCCCGACAGCGAGCCGCTGTAGCGGCCGTCGCGGGTCGCCGCCATCAGCGCGCCCGGCGAGCGCGGCGAAGAGCCGTAGGTGCTGAGCACGGTACATAACCAGACCGGCTGTTGCTGCAGCCAGCTTATCGCCTGGCTGACCACGGTGACGTCAAGATGTTGCATAGGTGAATTTACTCGCTGGCCGGGAGTTGCGATGGAAGATCAATATCCTGCACGACGCCGGGGTGCTCAAGCGGCAGCAGGTGCACTGCCGCGCCTTGCAGCAGTTCACGCGCGCCATTATCGCCGCGCAGTTGGCAAAGGGGTTTGCGCAATAGAGCGGAAAAGCCGACCGGATGACCGGGCTGTTGCGCATAGCAGGGGCGCACGATCGCGTGCTGCCGTAAGGCATCCGCCACCTGCCGGAAAACATCGGCGCCGACGAACGGCATATCGGCCAGGTGAATCAGCCAGCCCTGCCAGTGCGGCGTGGCCGCAACGCCCGCGGCGATCGAGTCGCCGAGGCCCGCGCTGGCGAGCAGGGTGACCGGCACCTGGTTGGCGGCGCAGGCGGCCAGCACCGGCAGATTATCCGGCCGGGTCACCACCTGGACCGGCAGGCCGGAGGCCAGCGCCTGGCGCAGGGTGTGTTCGAACAGCGATCGCCGCTCGCCCGCCGCATCGGCAAATCCGGCGTTCAATTTGTTGCCCCGGCCGCCGGCCTGAATAAAGCGCTCCCCGCGTCCGGCGGCGGTAATGACAATGCCCGTGGTCATGGTTGAAGTCCGCGTTTGCGCAAATTATTTATTAGCCTACAAACTACCTGTGTTTTGTAAATGTTTTTTTGTTGAAAACAGTCTGTTAATCATCACATAATTTTAGTTATAAGCATATGCTTATGACGTCTACGGCAAGGTCGTCAGCGTTTGCGCAACAACACCGCGAACAAAAACCAATTACAAGAAAGACGTGAAGGACTTATTTATGAGCAATTTCAACCCGTCGCGGCGCCGCTTTATCAAAGGCGCCGTGATTGCGGGGGTGTCCGTGTACCTCGCGCCCCTGTACAGCCGCGCCTACGCCGCGCTGTTCGAGCAAAAAATCCTCCAGTCACCCAACTGGGATCCGCAGACCAAACGCGTCCGTTTCCGTATCGATGGCCGCGCCAAGGTCATGGGGCAGAAGGTGTTCGCGCGCGACATCCGCGCGGTGGACATGCCGCACTGGCCGCAGAAACAGGCGCACGCCTTCATTCTTCGCGTCACTAAAGCCGACCGGCTGTTCGAGGGCGTCGATCTGTCGCTGCTGGGGGACGACCTGCAGCCGGATCGCCTGGTGACGGCGGAAGATCTGGCGCGCGACGGCCTGGCCTTCCCGGCGTTCTACGGCGACGACATGCTGCTGCCGAGCGGCAAAACCCCGGCCTATCTCGGCCAGGCGGTGGCGATACTGATCTATCACGACTTCGCCCGTTTCCGCTTCGCCAAGGACAAGCTGAAATTCCGTGAGGAAACCATCAAATACGGCGCGGTCACCGGCCCGCTGGAGCGCGATCCCTGGGGCAGCTTCCGCTATGTGCGGGTGGGGGGCGATCAGCCGTTCGACGACGATCGCTTCTCCAGCCTGAAGGACACGCCGATCTTCCCGGTGTCGATGAAAAAACACCTGCCGGTGTGGCCGGAAGGGCGCGAGGGCGGCAAGCTGGATCAGGAAGGCATGCGCTATGCGGGCCTGATCGCCGACGAGATGGCCAATCCGCCGGCCGATTGGCTGGTGATGTCGCGCCGCTACACCACGCAGTCGATCGACACCTCGGCGCTGGAGCCGGACAACGCCAACGGCTGGTTCGATGCCGAGACGCAAACGCTGCATCTGGTGGTGCCGACCCAGTCGCCGCAGGAAGTGGCCGACGAGATGCCGCGCATGCTGGCCAAGCGCAACCCGCCGGTGAAACAGCTTATCCTGCACCCGTGCTACACCGTGGGCTACGGCTCGAAAGATCACTACAACTTCCCGTATTACGGCGCGGTGGCGGCGATGTACGGCGACGGCCACCCGGTGCGCCTGGCCAACGACCGCTTCGAGCAGTTCCAGACGGCGCTGAAGCGCCACGCGTTCGACATGAATTACCGCATCGCGGTGAATAAGCAGACCGGCGTCATGCAGTCGTTCCTCGGCGACATGACCGCGGACGGCGGCGGCCGCAGCAACTTTACCCCTTCGGTGGTGATGGTCGGCGCGACCGCCGCGCAGTCGATTTACTACTTCCCGAAAAGCGATCTGTCGTCGGTCGGGCTGGCCTCACGCGCCATCGACGCCGGCTCGGCGCGCGGTTACGGCACGCTGCAGAGCATGGCCGCCACCGAGATGATGGTGGATGAGCTGGCCGCCGAGCTGAAGATCGACCCGATCGAGTTCCGCCTGCGCAACGTGCTGAAATCCGGCATGAAAAACACCCAGGGGGCGATCCCGGCCGGTGCGATCCGCGCCGATGAAGTGCTGGAGAAGGCGGCGAAGCATGAGATGTGGCTCAAGCGCGCTGAACGCAAGGCCGAGTTTGAGAGCCGCCATCCCGGCAAGCGCTATGGCGTTGGCTTCGGCTGCGTGCAGAAAGACTTCGGCACCGGGGCGGAAACCTCGTTCGCCCGGGTGGAGCTGAGCGAAGACGGCCGCATCACGCTGCATCACAGCGGCGCGGAGATGGGCACCGGCATGTCGACCTCGCAGTCGGTGCTGTGCGCGCAGTGGCTGGGCAAACCGGCCGACGAAGCGCATTTCTCGGTCACCGACTGGTCGGTGCTGCCGATGGTCACCAGCGGCGATCCCTACCTGATGTCGCAGGAGGAGCAGGACAAGCTGCAAACCAACCCTAACTGGACGCCGAGCTACTGTTCGCCGTCCAGCGCCAGCAACTCGGCCTATTACTTCTCGCACAGCACCCGCGAAGCGGCGCGCCTGATCTTCGATCACGGCCTGTGGCCGGCGGCGATGGCGCTGTGGCAGGCCGGCATCGGCGGCGGCCAGGCGGCGCCGCTGGTGGTGCGGCGTGAAGATGCGCGTTGGGTCGAAGGCGGCCTGACGGCGGCGGGCATGTCGGTGCTGAGCCTCGAGCTGCTGGCCAAGACGGCCTATCAGATGGGCGGCGTCACCGGCGCGGCGGTACACGTCTTCAACCGCTGGCAGTGGGCGGAGGCCGATTTCACGCTGAGCGGCAAAAGCGAACGCCTGCCGATCGACGGCATGGCGCTGCGCAATGCCGGCGGCGAATTCAAACCGCTGGCGCGTGAGCAGGTCTACTACCCGCCAACCCAGCGCAACAATGCGGCGGTGACCTACTACAGCGCCGTTGGCACGCTGGCGGAAGTGGCGGTGGATATCACCACCGGCCAGGTGGAATTGCTGAATCACCATTCGATCATGGAGTGCGGCAACCTGATCGTGCCGGAACTGGTTTCCGGCCAGCTGCAGGGCGGGCTGGCGATGGGGATCGGCCATGCGCTGCACGAATATTTACCGCTGTACGAAGACGGGCCGGGCAACGGCACCTGGAACTTCAACCGTTACCACCTGCCCCGCGCCAGCGATGTGGCGGTGTGGAAGCAGAGCGGCGACATCCTGCCGGCGCTGTCGGAAACCGATCCGCCGAAAGGCATGGCGGAGGTGGTGATGATCCCGATTGTGGCCGCGCTGGTCAACGCCATCGCCGACGCCACCGGCCACCGTTTCCGTGATTTGCCCGTTCGTGCAGAAAATATTCGTGAGGTATTACAATGAGCATTAAAACCCAGCCGATCTCCCTGACCATCAACCAGAAGCAATACGGCCCAATCGAGGTGCCGGAAGGCCTGATGATGATCGATTTCCTGCACGAATACCTTGACCTGACCGGCTCGCGCCTCGGCTGCGGGCAGGGCATTTGCCACGCCTGCGTGGCGATCGTCGATCACCCGAGCGGCACCAGTGAAGAGGTGCGCACCTGCATCACCGGCGCGCATTTCTTCAACGGCAAGAAAGTGCGTACCGTCGAAGGCCACGCCAAGGTGGACGAGCAGGGCGAGGTGGTTGAACTGTCGCCGATCCAGCAGGCGTTTCTGGAGCACTACAGCTTCCAGTGCGGCTATTGCACGCCGGGCTTCGTCAACGCCGCCACCATTTTCGTGGAAAAGCTCAAGCGTGAGCCTATCGTTCGTGAGCAGTTGGAAAGCGCCATCGAGCAGGCGCTGGACAGCCACATCTGCCGCTGCACCGGCTATGTGCGTTACTACGAAGCGGTGCGCGACGTGGTGCTGAAAACGCCGGGCCTGCTGAAGGAGACGGCGCAATGAAAAAACGTCTCGCAGTATTGATTGTGCTGGTGGCGATCGTGGTGATTGCGCTGCTGTGGTGGCGGGAAAACCGCCGTTACGACGGCCCGGTGCAGCAGGTGACCGCCGGCGCCGAACAGATCGCCCGCGGCCGCTATCTGGCGCTGGCCGCCGACTGCGCCGCCTGTCATACCGCCAGCGGCGGGGCGCCGCTGGCCGGCGGCTATCCGCTGGAAACGCCGTTCGGCACGATTTACGGCAGCAATCTGACGCCGTCGGCCGACCACGGCATCGGGCGCTGGACCAGGGACGACTTCTTCCTGGCGCTGACGCAGGGCGTGGCGCCGGGCGGGCGACACCTGTACCCGGCGATGCCTTACACCTCGTACAAGGGCATGTCACGTCAGGACGCCGACGACATCTACGCTTACCTGATGACGCGCCCGGCGGTGGACGTGGCCATTCCGGCCAACGAGATGCCGTTCCCGTTCAACCAGCGCATGGCGCTGATCGGCTGGAACCTGCTGTTCCGCAGCCAGGATCCGCTGCCGGCCAGTTCGCAGGGCAGCTCGCCGCAATGGCAGCGCGGCCGCTATCTGGCCGACGTGCTGGGCCACTGTGGCGAATGCCACACGCCGCGCGGCGCGCTGGGGCAGATGGATCTCGCCAAGCCGATGCAGGGCGGCGATCTCGGCCGCTTCATGGCGCCGGACATTACGCCGCACGGCCTGGCGCAGCGCGGCTGGACGCCGCAGGACATCAGCCGCTTCCTCAGCACCGGCCTCGCGCCGCAGGGTTCCGCCTTCAGCGAGATGCACATGGTGGTGGATCTCAGCACCCGGCATTTAACGCCGGAAGACCATCAGGCGCTGGCGCTGTATCTGATGGGCGAGCAGCCGCCGGCGGCGGTGCCGGTGAAAATGGGCCAGGGCAGTGATGCCGGGCGCATGGCCTATCTGGATCAGTGCGCCGGCTGCCACGCCCGCGAAGGCGAGGGCAAACCGCACGTCGCACCGGCGATGCGCGATAACGCCACGCTGCGCCAGGTGGACGGCAAGAACCTGATCGTGTCGGTGCTGGACGGCCTGCCGGCTCAGCAGTTCCCGAACGGCGAAAGCATGCAGAGCATGCCGGGCTTCGGCGAACGGCTGAGCGATGCCGACGTGGCGGAGCTGGTGAATTATCTGCGCGTGACCTGGGGCGGCTTGCCGGCGGACATCACCGCCGAACAGGTGAAAGCGTTGCGCAAGTAAGCGGCGTTCAGGCGAAAAAAATGGCCCGCATCAGCGGGCCATTTTACCGCGCGGTCACGGGGTTCAACGGCTGGTGACGCCGTCGACGCGTTGGCTGCGCTGTTTGATGGCGTAACCGACGGCCAGGATCGCCACCCACACCGGGATAAGCAGCACCGAGATTTGAATGCCCGGCGTCAGGTACATGATCACCAGGATGCCGGCCATGAACAGCAGGCACAGGTAGTTGCTGAACGGGTACCAGAAGGCTTTGAACTTCGGCACCACGCCTTCGCGATTTTTAGCGGCGCGGAACTTCAGGTGCGCCAGACTGATCATCGCCCAGTTGATCACCAGCGCCGATACCACCAACGCCATCAACAGTTCGAAGGCGCGGCCCGGGATCAGGTAGTTAATCAGCACGCACAGCGCGGTGGCGAGGGCGGAAATGCCGATGGCCACCACCGGCACACCGCGGCCGTCGACCTTCAACAGGCTTTTCGGGCCGTTGCCCTGCTGCGCCAGGCCGTACAGCATGCGGCTGTTACAGTAGACGCAGCTGTTGTACACCGACAGCGCGGCGGTAAGCACCACGATGTTCAGCACGGTAGCCACCAGGTTGCTGTTCAGCGCGTGGAAGATCAGCACGAACGGGCTGCCGCCTTCGACCACTTTGCCCCAAGGGTACAGCGACAGCAGAATGGCCAGCGAACCGATATAGAAGATCAGGATGCGGTAGATCACCTGATTGGTGGCTTTCGGAATGCTCTTTTGCGGGTCGTCGGCTTCGGCGGCGGTGATGCCGACCAGCTCTAGGCCGCCGAAGGAGAACATGATCACCGCCATCGCCATCACCAGGCCCATGACGCCGTTCGGGAAGAACCCGCCCTGCGCCCACAGATTGGTGACGGTGGCCTCCGGGCCGCCCATGCCGCTGAACAGCAGGTAGGCGCCGAACACGATCATGCCGATAATCGCCACCACCTTGATGATGGCGAACCAGAACTCCATCTCGCCGTAAACTTTGACGTTGGCCAGGTTGATGGCGTTGATCGCCAGAAAGAATACCGCGGCGGAAACCCAGGTGGGGATCTCCGGCCACCAGTACTGCACGTAGATGCCGACCGCGGTCAGTTCCGCCATCGCCACCAGGACATACAGCACCCAGTAGTTCCAGCCGGAGGCGAAGCCGGCGAAGTTGCCCCAGTATTTGTAGGCGAAGTGGCTGAAGGAACCGGCAACCGGCTCTTCCACCACCATCTCCCCCAGCTGGCGCATGATCAGAAACGCGATGAAGCCGCCGATGGCGTAGCCGAGAAGCACTGACGGGCCGGCCATTTTTATTGTTTGAGCGATACCGAGAAATAACCCGGTGCCGATTGCGCCACCTAAGGCGATGAGCTGAATATGGCGGTTTTTCAGGCCGCGTTTCAGCTGGTCACCATGCTGTTGACCATCCATCAATCAAACCCTCTGTCGTTGTGAATGCCCACATGCCTGTAAAGCAGTGGTTACGATGTGTGTTTTGTTTTATTTACGGCGTTATAGCTATTAATTCCACGGCGCCGCTACCGTTTGGCAGAGAATAATGTTATGTGCGTCGGTTTGCACCTGCTTTGTCGTGTGAGTGATTAAGATTGCAGCAGTTTAGGAAACAAAATGCGGGTTGTGTGACGGCAGGGGGGATTCAGTGCATGAAATAAGCAACAAATCACATAATGCGCAAAAATAACGTAGATCCGAGCGGCGGCGCGCGTTCAAATAATGAACGAATCACCGTGGCGCTGCTCGCCAAATAGCCATTCATTAAAGCGTCATAACCATGCAATAAAACTTGGGCAAAAAGTTTGCACTCTTCCTTGCGTAAGGTTTGGTAAAAGTTAAATCCCCAACCCGGCGCGTAAATGGTAATACCATCACGGCGTTACCGGTTTGCAGCGGGGTTTTCAGCGGGGTGTTAAAATGTGCGGGTAACCTGATTTCGATCAAGGCCCGTATGGACAGGAGGTGAATACTTTGTTACTTTACCGTCACGTTTTTGAAATTGGTATTACCAATTGACTCCGCGCCATTCGCAGAGAAGAATTCACTCATGGCCTACAGCAAAATCCGCCAACCCAAGTTGTCAGATGTTATCGAGCAACAGCTCGAATATCTGATCCTCGAGGGGACACTGCGCCCAGGGGAAAAACTGCCTCCGGAGCGCGAGCTGGCGAAACAATTTGATGTCTCCCGTCCTTCTCTGAGAGAGGCCATTCAGCGCCTGGAAGCGAAAGGGCTGCTCCTGCGTCGTCAGGGCGGCGGCACCTTCGTGCAAACTAATCTGTGGCAGAGCTTCAGCGATCCGCTGGCCGAGCTGCTGGCCGACCATCCCGAATCACAGTTCGATCTGCTGGAAACCCGTCACGCGCTGGAAGGCATTGCCGCCTATTACGCGGCGCTGCGCGGCACCGATGAAGATCTGGCGCGCATCCGCGACTGCCACATCGTGATTCAACAGGCTCAAGACAGCGGCGATCTCGATGCCGAAGCCGATGCGGTCATGCAGTATCAAATCGCCGTGACCGAAGCTGCCCACAACGTTGTGTTACTTCACCTGCTACGCTGCATGGGGCCGATGCTGGAACAGAACGTGCGTCAGAACTTTGAATTGCTCTACTCGCGCCGTGAGATGTTGGCAAAAGTGAGCAGCCACCGCGCCGGAATTTTTGAGGCGATTGTGGCACGCGAGCCGGAAAAGGCCCGTGAAGCCTCGCATCGCCACTTGGCGTTTATCGAGGAAATCTTGCTGGATCTCAGCCGGGAGCATACTCGGCGCGAGAGATCGCTACGGCGTCTCCAGCAACGCAAGGATTAAGAGCTGTCCTCTTCAGGGTACACCAGCCTGCGGGGGTTAAGTTCGAGGTACTTAGTTAAGTACTTAAGCGGCAACTAAACTGATGGGCCTGTCTTCGTGTGTTTTTGCACAGAGCACAGGAAGACAGGCTCCAAACAAACCATTAGACAGATAAGGAATACCACCATGTCAGAACGTTTAAACAATGACGTGGATCCGATCGAAACCCGCGACTGGCTGCAGGCGATCGAATCGGTCATCCGTGAAGAGGGTGTTGAGCGAGCTCAGTTTCTGATTGATCAGGTATTGGGAGAAGCCCGCAAAGGCGGCGTTAACGTTGCGGCCGGTGCTGCAGCGCACAACTACGTCAACACCATCGCGGTAGAAGACGAACCGGCCTACCCAGGCAACCTGGATCTGGAACGCCGCATTCGCTCAGCGATCCGTTGGAACGCGATCATGACCGTTCTTCGCGCATCCAAAAAAGACCTGGAGCTGGGCGGCCACATGGCTTCCTTCCAGTCTTCCGCGACCTTCTATGAAGTCTGCTTTAACCACTTCTTCCGCGCACGCAACGAGAAAGACGGCGGCGACCTGGTGTACTTCCAGGGCCACATCTCTCCGGGCGTTTACGCGCGTGCCTTCCTTGAAGGCCGCCTGACCGAAGAACAAATGAACAACTTCCGTCAGGAAGTGCACGGCAAAGGCCTGTCCTCTTACCCGCATCCTAAGCTGATGCCGGAATTCTGGCAGTTCCCGACCGTTTCCATGGGCCTGGGCCCAATCAGCGCCATCTATCAGGCGAAGTTCCTGAAATACCTGGAACACCGCGGCCTGAAAGACACCTCTGAGCAGACCGTTTACGCCTTCCTGGGCGACGGCGAGATGGATGAGCCGGAATCCAAAGGCGCCATCACCATCGCGACCCGCGAGAAGCTGGACAACCTGGTGTTCGTCATCAACTGCAACCTGCAGCGCCTGGACGGCCCGGTCACCGGCAACGGCAAGATCATCAACGAACTGGAAGGCATCTTCTCCGGCGCAGGCTGGCAGGTGCTGAAAGTGATCTGGGGCGGCCGTTGGGACGAACTGCTGCGTAAAGACACCAGCGGTAAACTGGTTCAGCTGATGAACGAGACCCTGGACGGCGACTACCAGACCTTCAAATCCAAAGACGGCGCTTACGTGCGCGAGCACTTCTTCGGCCGTTACCCGGAAACCGCGGCGCTGGTCAAAGACATGACCGACGACGAAATCTGGGCGCTGAACCGTGGTGGTCACGATCCGAAGAAAATCTTCGCTGCACTGAAAAAAGCGCAGGACACCAAAGGCAAACCGACCGTTATCCTGGCCCACACCATCAAAGGTTACGGCATGGGTGAAACCGCGGAAGGTAAAAACATCGCTCACCAGGTGAAGAAAATGAACATGGAAGGGGTTCACCACTTCCGCGATCGTTTCAACGTGCCGGTTGCCGATGCCGACATCGAAAAACTGCCGTACATCACCTTCGAGAAAGATTCCGAAGAGTACAAATACCTGCACGAACGTCGCCAGGCGCTGAAAGGCTACGTGCCGACGCGTCTGCCGGAGTTCACCCAGAAGCTGGAAATGCCGGCGCTGGAAGATTTCAGCTCGCTGCTGGAAGAGCAGAACAAAGAGATCTCCACCACTATCGCCTTCGTGCGTGCCCTGAACGTGATGCTGAAGAACAAGTCGATCAAAGATCGCCTGGTGCCAATCATCGCCGACGAAGCGCGTACCTTCGGTATGGAAGGTCTGTTCCGTCAGATCGGTATCTACAGCCCGAACGGCCAGCAGTACACCCCGCAGGACCGTGAACAGGTTGCTTACTACAAAGAAGACGAGAAAGGCCAAATCCTGCAGGAAGGCATCAACGAACTGGGCGCAGCCTCTTCCTGGCTGGCCGCAGCGACTTCCTACAGCACCAACGATCTGCCGATGATTCCGTTCTACATCTACTACTCGATGTTCGGTTTCCAACGTATCGGCGACCTGTGCTGGGCAGCGGGCGACCAACAGGCGCGCGGCTTCCTGATCGGCGGGACCTCGGGCCGTACTACCCTGAACGGCGAAGGTCTGCAGCACGAAGATGGCCACAGCCACATTCAGTCTCTGACCATCCCTAACTGCATCTCTTACGATCCGGCTTACGCGTACGAAGTGGCGGTGATCATGCACGACGGTCTGGTGCGCATGTATGGCGACAACCCGGAAAACGTGTACTACTACCTGACCACGCTGAACGAAAACTACCACATGCCTGCGATGCCGCAGGGTGCGGAAGAAGGTATCCGCAAGGGTATCTACAAGCTGGAAACGCTGGAAGGCAGCAAAGGCAAGGTACAGCTGCTGGGCTCCGGCGCCATCCTGCGCCACGTGCGCGAAGCTGCGCAGATCCTGGCGAAGGACTACGGCGTGGGTTCCGACACCTACAGCGTGACCTCGTTCACCGAACTGGCGCGCGACGGCCAGGACTGCGAGCGCTGGAACATGCTGCACCCAACCGAAACGCCACGCGTGCCTTACATCGCTCAGGTGATGAGCGACGCGCCGGCGGTAGCTTCTACCGACTATATGAAACTGTTCGCCGAACAGGTTCGTACTTATGTGCCGGCCAGCGACTATCGCGTACTGGGCACCGACGGCTTCGGTCGTTCGGACAGCCGCGAAAACCTGCGTCACCACTTCGAAGTCGATGCATCCTACGTGGTGGTTGCTGCTCTGGGTGAACTGGCTAAACGCGGTGAGATCGAAGCTTCTGTGGTTGCCGATGCAATCAAGAAATTCGACATCAACCCGGAAAAAGTTAACCCGCGTCTGGCCTAAGAGGTACTGAATAATGTCTATCGAAATCAACGTACCGGACATCGGTGCAGATGAAGTCGAAATCACCGAGATTCTGGTGAAGGTCGGCGATAAAGTTGAAGCGGAACAATCGCTGATCACCGTGGAAGGCGACAAGGCTTCCATGGAAGTGCCATCCCCGCAGGCGGGCGTGGTGAAAGAGATCAAAGTGGCGGTCGGCGATAAAACCGAAACCGGCAAACTGATCATGATCTTCGAAGCGGCAGGCGCAGCGGAAGCTGCACCGGCGGCGAAAGCGGAAGAAAAACCGGCAGCAGCAGCAGCTGCCCCGGCCGCCGCTGCGGCCAAAGACGTTGCCGTGCCGGACATCGGCGCCGACGAAGTCGAAGTGACCGAGATCCTGGTGAAAGTGGGCGACAAGGTGGAAGCCGAGCAGTCCCTGATCACCGTGGAAGGCGACAAGGCTTCCATGGAAGTCCCTGCGCCGTTCGCGGGCACCGTGAAAGAGATCAAGATCGCGACCGGCGACAAAGTGAAAACCGGCTCCCTGATCATGGTGTTCGAAGTGGCCGGCGCCGCTTCCGCTGCGGCCCCGGCTGCGGTTGAAGCTCCTGCCGCCGCTGCAGCGCCTGCGGCCTCTGCGGCCAAAGACGTCGCCGTGCCGGATATCGGCGGCGACGAAGTCGAAGTGACCGAAGTGATGGTTAAGGTGGGCGACAAGGTTGCCGCCGAGCAGTCTCTGATCACCGTGGAAGGCGACAAGGCCTCCATGGAAGTGCCTGCACCGTTCGCGGGTACCGTGAAAGAGATCAAGATCGCGACCGGCGACAAAGTGAAAACCGGCTCCCTGATCATGGTGTTCGAAGTGGAAGGCGCTGCGCCTGCCGCTGCCGCTGCCGCCGCGCCTGCCGCTAAAGCGGAAGCTGCGCCGGCGCCGGCCGCCGCTAAAGCCGCTGCTCCGGCTGCGAAAGCTGACGACAAAGGCGAGTTCGCCGAGAACGCGGCATACGTGCACGCGACCCCGGTTATTCGTCGTCTGGCGCGTGAATTCGGCGTTAACCTGGCGAAAGTGAAAGGCACCGGTCGTAAAGGCCGCATCCTGCGCGAAGACGTTCAGGCTTACGTGAAAGACGCGGTGAAACGCGCTGAAGCGGCCCCGGCCGCTGCCGGCGGCGGTCTGCCAGGCATGCTGCCATGGCCGAAAGTGGACTTCAGCAAGTTCGGCGAGATCGAAGAAGTCGAAATGGGCCGCATCCAGAAGATCTCTGGCGCGAACCTGAGCCGCAACTGGGTGATGATCCCGCACGTGACTCACTTCGACAAAACCGACATCACCGATCTGGAAGCGTTCCGCAAACAGCAGAACGAAGAAGCGGCCAAGCGCAAGCTGGACGTGAAGTTCACGCCTGTCGTGTTCATCATGAAAGCCGTTGCTGCCGCTCTGGAGCAGATGCCGCGCTTCAACAGCTCGCTGTCCGAAGACGGTCAGAAGCTGACGCTGAAGAAATACATCAACATCGGCGTGGCGGTAGATACCCCGAACGGCCTGGTGGTTCCGGTGTTCAAGGACGTGAACAAGAAGAGCATCACCGAGCTGTCTCGCGAACTGATGACCATCTCCAAGAAAGCGCGCGACGGCAAGCTGACCGCGGGCGAGATGCAGGGCGGCTGCTTCACCATCTCCAGCCTGGGCGGCATCGGGACGACCCACTTCGCGCCGATCGTCAACGCGCCGGAAGTGGCTATCCTGGGCGTCTCCAAGTCTGCGATGGAGCCGGTCTGGAACGGTAAAGAGTTCATGCCGCGCCTGATGATGCCGATGTCGCTGTCCTTCGACCACCGCGTTATCGACGGTGCCGATGGTGCGCGCTTCATCACCATCATCAACAACATGTTGTCCGACATTCGCCGTCTGGTGATGTAATGCAAAAGGGGCGCAGCATGCTGCGCCCCTGACGATTCTGTAGCAGTTTTGTCGGATTTTGCATAACTCGACAAAATTGTTGAGACACGGGTCACTCGAACACGCTTTGCAGATTATTAACAATTCTGTAAACTGCTCGCGGTGTAAGCGTCCCGGTGGATGAAGGGCGTTATGAGATCGATTAGCAATAAAAATGACGTCTGACCCGCCGGACAATCAATTAAGAGGTCATGATGAGTACTGAAATTAAAACTCAGGTCGTGGTACTTGGGGCGGGCCCGGCAGGTTACTCTGCAGCCTTTCGTTGCGCTGACTTAGGTCTTGAAACCGTTCTGGTTGAACGTTATTCCACTCTGGGCGGGGTTTGCCTGAACGTGGGATGTATCCCTTCCAAAGCACTGCTGCACGTTGCCAAAGTGATCGAAGAAGCCAAAGCGCTGGCCGAACACGGCATCGTTTTCGGCGAGCCGAAAACCGACATCGACAAAGTGCGCGTCTGGAAAGAAAAAGTCATCACTCAGCTGACCGGCGGTCTGGCTGGCATGGCGAAAGGCCGTAAAGTGAAAGTGGTCAACGGCCTGGGCAAGTTCACCGGCGCTAACACCCTGGTTGTTGAAGGCGAAAACGGCCCAACCACCATCAACTTCGACAACGCCATCATCGCTGCAGGTTCTCGCCCGATCCAACTGCCATTCATTCCTCATGAAGATCCACGCGTGTGGGATTCCACCGATGCGCTGGAGCTGAAAACCGTCCCAGAGCGTCTGCTGGTTATGGGCGGCGGCATCATCGGCCTGGAAATGGGCACCGTATACCATGCGCTGGGTTCACAGATCGACGTCGTTGAGATGTTCGATCAGGTTATCCCGGCGGCAGATAAAGACGTGGTGAAAGTCTTCACCAAACGTATCAGCAAGCAGTTCAACCTGATGCTGGAAACCAAAGTGACCGCGGTAGAAGCCAAAGAAGACGGCATCTACGTCACGATGGAAGGTAAAAAAGCGCCGGCAGAACCACAGCGTTACGACGCGGTGCTGGTGGCGATCGGCCGCGTGCCGAACGGCAAACTGCTGGATGCCGGCAAAGCCGGTGTTGAAGTTGACGAGCGTGGCTTCATCAACGTCGACAAACAGCTGCGCACCAACGTGCCGCACATCTTCGCTATCGGCGACATCGTCGGTCAGCCGATGCTGGCGCACAAAGGCGTGCACGAAGGCCACGTTGCCGCAGAAGTTATCGCCGGCATGAAGCACTACTTCGATCCGAAAGTGATCCCATCCATCGCTTACACCGAGCCGGAAGTGGCATGGGTGGGTCTGACCGAGAAAGAAGCGAAAGAGAAAGGCATCAGCTACGAAACCTCCACCTTCCCGTGGGCGGCTTCCGGCCGTGCGATCGCTTCCGACTGTGCAGACGGCATGACCAAACTGATCTTCGACAAAGAAACTCACCGCATCATCGGTGGCGCGATTGTCGGCACCAACGGCGGCGAGCTGCTGGGTGAAATCGGTCTGGCTATCGAGATGGGCTGCGACGCGGAAGACATCGCGCTGACCATCCACGCTCACCCGACCCTGCACGAATCCGTGGGCCTGGCGGCGGAGATCTACGAAGGCAGCATCACCGACCTGCCTAACCCGAAAGCCAAGAAGAAGTAATTCTGCTGGTTTGACCGGTTAACAAGCGGCTCCTGACAAGGAGCCGTTTTTTTTGCTCAAACTCAGAAAGCGGTATTTTTGTGGCCGCTGCGCCAAATTCCGATCCTCCTGCTTATATCCATTCTAATTATATGGATATAATGCCCTGCTAGTCCGGCAGCCGATTACGCTGCGCTCAACGATTCAGCAAAGATTTAATGTTGCTTTTATGTGAACGAATTAACAACCGTTTCAAATCCTGATATGCTGGCTGAGCGGAACCGGGCACTGTACCTTACAGTCCAGGACATCGACAGCAGTGCCCCGTCAGGATAGATGGCATCAATATCGCCGTGCGCTCTACCCATCAGTCTTTCATGCTGTAACGCTGTTTGACCGTGTCTGTTTGCCCCAATCACCGTTTCGGGGCCTTTACGGGCCGATCGCCTAGCCACAGAGTGAAACCCCAAGGGTATAAACCCGGTTTGCATATACGCCAGGCACAATAAATGACAATGAGAGCGAGGAGAACGTCGTGCTAGAAGAATACCGTAAGCACGTAGCCGAGCGTGCTGCTGAGGGCATCGCCCCTAAGCCGCTAGACGCCACCCAAATGGCCGCGCTGGTCGAACTACTGAAGAATCCGCCAAAAGGCGAAGAAGAATTCCTGTTAGACCTGCTGATTAACCGTGTTCCACCGGGCGTCGACGAAGCCGCCTACGTCAAAGCAGGTTTCCTGGCGGCCATCGCCAAAGGTGAAGCGACATCCCCCCTGGTTACCCCCGAGAAAGCCATTGAACTGTTAGGCACCATGCAGGGCGGCTATAACATTCACCCGCTGATCGAAGCGCTGGATAACGAAACGCTGGCGCCTATCGCCGCGAAAGCGCTGTCCCACACGCTGCTGATGTTCGACAACTTCTACGACGTGGAAGAGAAGGCCAAGGCCGGTAACCCGCACGCCAAGCAGATCATGCAGTCCTGGGCCGACGCCGAATGGTACCTGTCGCGCCCTGAGCTGGCGGAAAAGATCACCGTCACCGTGTTCAAAGTCACCGGCGAAACCAACACCGATGACCTTTCTCCGGCGCCGGACGCCTGGTCGCGCCCGGATATCCCGCTGCACGCGCTGGCGATGCTGAAAAACGAACGTGAAGGCATCGTGCCGGATCAGCCGGGCAGCGTCGGCCCGATCAAACAGATCGAGCTGCTGAACAAAAAAGGCTTCCCGCTGGCCTACGTCGGCGACGTGGTCGGCACCGGTTCTTCCCGTAAATCCGCCACCAACTCCGTGCTGTGGTTTATGGGCGACGACATCCCGCACGTGCCGAACAAGCGCGGCGGCGGCGTGGTGCTGGGCGGCAAGATTGCGCCTATCTTCTTCAACACCATGGAAGATGCCGGCGCCTTGCCGATCGAAGTGGACGTGTCCGAGCTGAACATGGGCGACGTGATCGACGTTTACCCATACAAAGGTGAAGTGCGCAACCACGAAACCGGCGCGCTGATCGCCAACTTCGAGCTGAAAACCGACGTGCTGCTGGATGAAGTGCGCGCCGGCGGCCGTATCCCGCTGATCATCGGCCGCGGCCTGACCACCAAGGCGCGCGAAGCGCTGGGTCTGCCGCACAGCGATGTGTTCCGTATCGCCAAGCCGGTCGCCGCCAGCAGCAAAGGCTTCTCGCTGGCGCAGAAAATGGTCGGCCGCGCCTGCGGCGTCGCCGGCATTCGCCCTGGCGAATACTGCGAACCGAAGATGACCTCCGTCGGTTCTCAGGACACCACCGGCCCGATGACCCGCGATGAGCTGAAAGACCTGGCCTGCCTCGGCTTCTCCGCCGATCTGGTCATGCAGTCATTCTGCCACACCGCCGCGTACCCGAAACCGGTCGACGTGACCACGCACCACACGCTGCCTGACTTCATCATGAACCGCGGCGGCGTCTCGCTGCGTCCGGGCGACGGCGTGATCCACTCCTGGCTGAACCGCATGCTGCTGCCTGACACCGTCGGCACCGGCGGCGATTCCCACACCCGCTTCCCGATCGGCATCTCCTTCCCGGCCGGTTCCGGCCTGGTGGCGTTTGCCGCCGCGACCGGCGTAATGCCGCTGGATATGCCTGAGTCGGTGCTGGTGCGCTTCAAAGGCAAAATGCAGCCGGGTATCACCCTGCGCGATCTGGTGCACGCCATCCCTTACTACGCGATCCAGCAAGGCTTGCTGACCGTCGAGAAGAAGGGCAAGAAAAACATCTTCTCCGGCCGCATCCTGGAGATCGAAGGCCTGCCGGATCTGAAGGTCGAGCAGGCGTTTGAGCTGACCGATGCGTCCGCCGAACGTTCCGCCGCCGGTTGTACCATCAAGCTGGACAAGGCGCCGATCGAAGAGTACCTGAACTCCAACATCGTGCTGCTGAAGTGGATGATCTCCGAAGGCTACGGTGACCGCCGTACGCTGGAGCGCCGTATTCAGGGCATGGAAAAATGGCTGGCGGATCCGCAACTGCTGGAAGGCGATGCGGATGCGGAATACGCGGCGGTGATCGACATCGATCTGAACGAGATCAAAGAGCCGATCCTGTGCGCGCCGAACGATCCTGACGATGCGCGCCTGCTGTCCGACGTGGCCAACAGCAAAATCGATGAAGTGTTCATCGGGTCTTGCATGACCAACATCGGCCACTTCCGCGCGGCCGGCAAGCTGCTGGATCAGCACAAGGGCCAGCTGCCAACCCGTCTGTGGGTGGCGCCGCCAACCAAGATGGACGCGGCTCAGCTGACCGAAGAAGGCTACTACAGCGTCTTCGGCAAAAGCGGCGCGCGTATCGAGATCCCGGGCTGCTCGCTGTGCATGGGCAACCAGGCGCGCGTGGCGGACGGTGCGACGGTGGTCTCCACCTCGACCCGTAACTTCCCGAACCGTCTGGGTACCGGCGCCAACGTCTATCTGGCGTCTGCCGAACTGGCTGCGGTTGCGTCCCTGCTGGGCCGCCTGCCGACGCCGGACGAGTACCAGACCTATATGGCGCAGGTCGACAAGACGGCGGCGGATACCTACCGCTACCTGAACTTTGACCAGCTGGGGCAGTACACCGAAAAAGCCGACGGCGTGATCTTCCAAACCGCCGTGTAAGCCGCTATATTGCGCAACTGTTTAACGGGAGGCCTTGGCCTCCCGTTTTATTTTGCTCAGTTGCCAACTTTGCGAGCGCTCACTGAGTTAGTCCGCCATTTATGTTTACACTAAGAAAAAGGGCTCAGGAGGGCATGCTATGGATTACGAATTTCTGCGTGACGTCACCGGTCAGGTGATCGTCAGATTTTCGATGGGGCATGAAGCGATTGGCCACTGGATCAACGAAGAAGTCAAAGGCGATTTCAACCTGCTGGACCGGATTGAAGCCGGTGCGGCCGAGGTCAAAGGCAGTGAACGTCAATGGCAGCTGGAAGGCCATGAATATACGCTGCTGATGGATGGTGAAGAAGTGATGATCCGCGCCAATCAGCTGGAGTTCGAGGGCGATGAAATGGAAGAGGGGATGAATTACTACGACGAAGAAAGCCTCTCATTCTGCGGCGTTGAGGACTTCCTGCTGGTGTTGAAGGCCTATCGTTCTTTCATGCTGAAATACTAAGCATCAGGGCGCGGCGTGCCGCGCCCTTTCCATCACAGATGCGGAATATTGCGGCCGTAATAGATTTCCTGCATCTCTTTCCATAACAGATCGGTGATCTGCTTGCGTTCGGCGGCGCTCAGCGCCTCCGGTTCCGCGTTGAACAGGTAGTGCTTCAGATCGAAATCTTTCAGCAACATCTTGGTATGGAAGATATTTTCCTGGTAAACGTTCACGTCCATCATGTGATACAGCGCCTTGATGTCTTCCGACATAAAGTTCTGGATCGAATTGATCTCATGATCGATGTAATGTTTCACGCCGTTCACGTCGCGGGTAAAACCGCGCACGCGATAGTCCATGGTGACGATGTCGGATTCCAGCTGGTGAATTAAGTAGTTCAGCGCCTTGAGGGGCGAAATGACGCCGCAGGTCGAAACCTCGATATCGGCGCGAAAGGTGCATAGCCCGCCTTCCGGATGGCTTTCCGGGTAGGTGTGTACGCAGATATGGCTCTTGTCCAGGTGCGCAACGACCGTGTTCGGCAGCGGGCCGGGATGCTCCGACGTATCGACGTCTTTCGGATCGATCGGCTCTTCGCTGACCAGGATGGTGACGCTGGCGCCCTGCGGCTCGTAGTCCTGACGCGCGATGTTCAGAATATTGGCGCCGATGATCGAGCAGGTTTCGCTCAGGATCTCGGTCAGCCGGTTGGCGTTATATTGTTCGTCAATGTAGGCGATATAGCCGTCGCGGTCGTCCGCGGTCTTGGCGTAACAAATATCGTAAATACAAAAACTCAGGCTCTTGGTCAGGTTGTTGAAGCCGTGCAGTTTTAGCTTATGCAATTTGGGCCACCTCCTTTATCTTCTCGCTTAACGTGTTACGTTCAGGGCATTGAGCAAATATTGCGGCAGGGCAAAACTGCCGACGTGAATTGCCGGGTTGTAATAACGACAGTGTAGGCCGCTTTGGTTAAAGCGCTGTTGCAGAGTAGGCAGATCGCGCTGGCGCAGCGCCGGGTTCTGGCTCGCCCAGGCAAAGGTCATGATGCCGCCGTAATAGGTCGGGATCGCCGCCTGATAGAAGCTGACGTCGGTAAAGTAGCGGCTCAGTTTGGCGTGGCTGTTGACCGCCTCGTCCTGTTGCAGGAAGCAGACGCCGTTCTGCGCGACGAAAATGCCGCCCTCATTCAGGCAGCGGGCGCAGCCTTCATAAAACGCCGAAGTGAACAGGCTTTCGCCGGGGCCGATCGGATCGGTGCAGTCGGAGATGATCACATCGAAGGTTTCGTCGGTTTGGTTCACGAAGTTGACGCCGTCGTCGATCACCAGCTTGAAGCGCGGATCGTCATAGGCGCCGGCGCTGTGGTTGGGCAGGTACTGGCGGCAGAACTCGACGACACCGGCGTCGATCTCGACCATGGTGATCTGCTCCACGCCAGGGTGCCGGCTGACTTCGCGCAGCATGCCGCCGTCGCCGCCGCCGATGATCAGCACTTTCTTCGCCGCGCCGTGCGCCAGCAGCGGCACGTGGGTCAGCATTTCGTGATAGATGAACTCGTCACGCTCGGTGGTTTGCACCACGCCGTCGAGCGCCATCACGCGCCCCAGCACCGGGTTCTCGAAGATCACCAGATCCTGGTGATCGGTCTTCTCGCGGTACAGCACCTTCTCTACCGAGAAATACTGGCCGAAGCCCGTATGCAGCGTTTCGTACCAAATTTCTTTCTGGGTCATGTGCGGGAAACTCCGTAATAACAGCCATGAAAAATCGGCGCAACATCATAGCTAACTCTGCCTGGCGATGCACGGTTGAATTTCAGACAGAGAGAGCGTTAGGCGGGCGGGAAAGGGGAAGGAATTAGTTGGCGTAGGCCAGCAGGCTCAAAGAATCGCGCGCCAGCGATTTGCACTTCTTGGGCGTTGGAATGGCGATGCCGCTAAGATCGCGATAGCTGTCTTCGCCCAGCGCCTTCATATTGAAGCTGTTGTAGTTGCTCAAATCCCAACGGTTTTGTTGCGCGAAATAGACGATGGCGCGTTTGATTTGCGCGTTTGGCAAATCGTTGTAGCCGCAATCATTTTTCAAATAAATAAATACCGCCGTCAGATCGGCCAGATCTTCCGCCTCGGATTCATTCAGCGCCAGACTGGCGTTGGAGAAGCCCAGCATCGCCAGCAACAGCATCGATAACGTTGTTTTTTTCATCATGAAATAGGCCTGTTTGTCGTTTGCTGACGTTACCACACTTGCCTGTAAAGGCACCAAATTTTATTGCTGCCGGGCCGGCGTTGCGTTTGCCAGCCATATTCTCTTGATTGTGAGGCATAGCTTAAAATACCGCCAGGAAAGGCTTGACCTTCCGCCAGGGGGAAGGTTTAGGCTGGCGGCATTGAGTTATGTCACTGAGAAAAGGGAGTCAGCGATGTTACGCCGTGATTTTATTAAATTAACCGCCGCACTGGGCGCTGCGAGCACATTGCCGTTATGGAGCCGGGCCGCCTGGGCGGCCGATCGGCCGGCCCTGCCGGTGCCGCCGTTGTTGACGCCGGACGCGCAGGGAAAAATTGCGCTGGCGCTGCAGGCGGGGGAAACCCGCTGGTTGCCCGGCGCCGCCACCAAAACCTGGGGATTCAACGGCGCGCTGCTCGGGCCGGCGGTGCAGCTGCAGCGTGGCCAGCCGGTGACGGTCGATATCAAAAACGGCCTGGCGGAGGCCAGCACCGTCCACTGGCACGGCCTGGAAATTCCCGGCGACGTCGATGGCGGCCCGCAGGCATTGATCCATCCCGGCGCGACGCGCACGGTGAATTTCACCGTCGATCAACCGGCGGCCACCTGCTGGTTCCACCCGCATACCCACGGTAAAACCGGCAGCCAGGTGATGATGGGGCTGGCGGGGCTGGTGCTGCTGGAAGATGAGGAGAGCGCCAAACTGCCGCTGCCGAAAACCTGGGGGCAGGATGATATTCCGGTGATCCTGCAAGATAAGCGGTTGGGCAAAGACGCACAAATCGAATACCGCCTGGACGTGATGAGCGCGGCGGTGGGCTGGTTTGGCGATCGCATGTTCACCAACGGCGCGCAGTATCCGCAACATTTGGCGCCGCGCGGCTGGCTGCGTCTGCGCTTCCTCAACGGCTGCAACGCCCGCTCGCTGAATCTGGCGGCCAGTGACAACCGTCCGCTGTATGTCATCGCCAGCGACGGCGGTTTCCTGGCGGAGCCGGTGAAACTGACCGAGCTGCCGATGCTGATGGGCGAACGTTTTGAAGTGCTGGTGGATGCCTCCGACGGGAAAGCGTTCGACATCGTGACGCTGCCGGTGAAGCAGATGGGTATGACGCTGGCGCCGTTCGATCAACCGCTGCCGGTGTTGCACATTCAGCCGTCGCTGGCGCAGGGCATCAAAACCATGCCGGACAGCCTGGTGAAGCTGCCGACATTACCCGCTACCACCGGTATCCAGGAGCGTTGGCTGCAGCTGATGATGGATCCGCAGCTGGATATGCTCGGCATGCAGGCGCTGATGGATCGTTATGGTCACCAGGCGATGGCCGGCATGAGCATGAATCATGGCGCGATGGGCGATGGAGACATGAAAGGCATGGACCACGGCAACATGAAAGGCATGGAAAAGGGCGGCATGCAGGGCATGGACCATGGCAACATGAAGGGCATGGATCATGGCAGTATGGCCGGGATGGATCACGGCGGCGCGCAGGGTAAAGCCAAACCGTTCGACTTCAGCCACGGCAACATGATCAACGGCAAGGCCTTCGACATGACCAAGCCGATGTTCGCCGCCAAACGGGGCCAGTATGAGAAGTGGACCATTTCCGGCGAGGGCGACATGATGTTGCACCCGTTCCATATTCACGGCACCCAGTTCCGTATCCTGTCGGAAAATGGCAAACCGCCGGCGGCGCATCGCAGCGGCTGGAAGGACACGGTGCGCGTCGAAGGGTGGCGCAGCGAAGTGCTGGTGCGCTTCGACCATCCGGCCAGCAGCGAACATGCGTACATGGCCCACTGCCACCTGCTGGAGCACGAAGATACCGGCATGATGATGGGTTTCACCGTCGGCGAATGATCGCGGCCCGTCGCTCAGGTGGCGGCGCGCTCGCGTCGCCACCGGCGAAAGGCTATGCTAAACTCTGCGCCTTTCTTCCGGCAACTGACCTGAATACTATGAAACACACTGTAGACGTAATGATTTCCGAGCAGGAAGTTAAGACCCGTATCGCCGAACTTGGCCGCCAGATCACCGAACATTACCGCGACAGCGGCAGCGACATGGTGCTGGTCGGGCTGCTGCGCGGCTCCTTCATGTTCATGGCCGATCTCTGCCGCGCGATCGACGTGCCGCACGAAGTCGACTTTATGACCGCCTCCAGCTACGGCAGCGGCATGTCCACTACTCGCGACGTGAAGATCCTCAAGGATCTGGACGAAGACATTCGCGGCAAAGACGTGCTGATCGTGGAAGACATCATCGATTCCGGCAACACGCTGAACAAAGTGCGCGAGATTTTGGCGCTGCGCGGGCCGAAATCGCTGGCGATTTGCACCTTGCTGGACAAGCCTGAGCGCCGTGAAGTGCAGGTGCCGGTCGAATATGTCGGCTTCTCGATCCCGGATGAGTTCGTGGTGGGGTATGGCATCGACTACGCTCAGCGCTACCGTCACCTGCCGTACGTCGGCAAAGTGGTGCTGCTGGACGAGTAATTAATGTGGGGCGCGGCCAGCCGCGCCCGCGGCGGGGTTATATGCCTTTATCCTGCTTCAGTTTGGCTATCGCTTTGCGGTAGCCCATCTCCAGGCTCTCGCGGCTGGTCGCCAGCACTTCCATATCGCGCAGGCGGCCGTCCTGAATGCCGTACACCCAACCGTGGATCATCACCTTCTGGCCGCGCTTCCACGCGGACTGCATGATGGTGGAGTGGCCCAGGTTGTATACCTGCTCAATGACGTTGATCTCGCACAGCATGTCGAAACGCTGCTCCGGCGGCAGCTCGCCCAGCAGCGAGCTGTGCTTGTACCACAGATCGCGAATGTGCAGCAGCCAGTTGTCGATCAACCCCAGCTCCGGGTTTTCCACCGCCGCCTGCACGCCGCCGCAGCCCAGGTGGCCGCAAATGATGATGTGTTCGACTTCCAGCACATCTACCGCATACTGCACCACCGACAGGCAGTTAAGATCGGTGTGGATAACGAGGTTCGCCACGTTGCGATGGACGAACAGTTCACCCGGCTCGAGGCCGGTCAGGCGTTCTGCGGGAACGCGGCTGTCAGAGCAACCAATCCATAAGAAGCGGGGCTTTTGCGCCTGGGCTAAACGTTCAAAAAATTCCGGGTCTTCCTGGCTGATGTTGGCCGACCAGGCCTGGTTGTTGGCGATAAGCTCTTCGATTTCTTTCATGGAGGTGATTGACCCGTAACGGACAGATTGCGTTGGGGTAATATAGGGTAAGCGTCACAATTTGGAAATCGGAACAGTGGTGCAGCCTCATTTTCCGCACGGATTCGACTCAGTGGAAACGTCGCCGATGCTAGGATTATCGTTAGTGTTTCAAGCCTCGCAAACAGGGGCGCGGCGGCATACTCATCGTCATAAGGTACTATTTTACATATGAATTATGCACTGGAATTAGCGCAGCTGACCAAGACTTACGCCGGTGGCGTCAAGGCGCTGCGCGGTATCGACCTGAGCGTCGAAGCGGGGGATTTTTATGCCCTGCTGGGGCCAAACGGCGCCGGAAAATCCACCACCATCGGCATCATCAGCTCGCTGGTGAACAAAACGGCCGGCAGCGTGCGGGTGTTCGGTTACGACATCGATAAAGACATCGTCAACGCCAAGCGCCAGCTCGGCCTGGTGCCGCAAGAGTTCAACTTCAACCCGTTCGAGACCGTGTTGCAGATCGTGGTGAACCAGGCGGGTTACTACGGCGTCACGCGGCGTGAAGCGATGGCGCGCGCCGAAAAATACCTCAATCAGCTGGATCTGTGGGGCAAGCGCAACGAGCGCGCCCGCATGCTGTCCGGCGGCATGAAGCGCCGCCTGATGATCGCCCGCGCGTTGATGCATCAGCCGAAGCTGCTGATCCTCGATGAGCCGACCGCCGGGGTGGATATCGAGCTGCGTCGCTCGATGTGGGGCTTCCTGAAAGAGCTGAACGCCCAGGGCACCACCATCATCCTCACCACCCACTATCTGGAAGAGGCGGAGATGCTGTGCCGCAACATCGGCATCATCCAGAACGGAGAACTGGTGGAAAACACCTCGATGAAGGGGCTGCTGGCCAAGCTGAAGTCGGAAACCTTCATCCTCGATTTGGCGGCGAAGAGCCCGTTGCCGAAGCTGGACGGTTACCACAGCCGCCTGACGGATACCTCGACGCTGGAAGTGGAAGTGATGCGCGAGCAGGGGCTGAACGGCCTGTTCACCCAACTGAGCGCGCAGGGCGTGCAGGTGCTGAGCATGCGCAACAAGGCGAACCGCCTGGAAGAACTGTTTGTCACCCTGGTTAACGGCAATGGAGAAAAAGCATGACGCGTTTGTATTGGGTGGCCTTGCAGAGCATCTGGGCCAAAGAGGTGAACCGGTTCGCGCGCATCTGGATCCAGACCCTGGTGCCGCCGGTGATCACCATGACGCTGTACTTCATCATCTTCGGCAATCTGATCGGCTCGCGCATCGGCGATATGCACGGCTTCAGCTACATGCAGTTCATCGTGCCCGGCCTTATCATGATGGCGGTGATCACCAACTCCTATGCCAACGTCGCCTCGTCGTTCTTCAGCGCCAAATTCCAGCGCAACATTGAGGAGCTGCTGGTGGCGCCGGTGCCGACCCACGTGGTGATCGCCGGCTATGTCGGCGGCGGCGTGGCGCGCGGCATCTGCGTCGGCGTGCTGGTGACCATCATCTCGCTGTTCTTTGTGCCGCTGCAGGTACACGCTTGGTGGGTGATTGCGCTGACGCTGCTGCTGACGGCGATCCTGTTCTCGCTGGCGGGGCTGATCAATGCGGTGTTCGCCACCACCTTCGACGATATCAGCCTGATCCCGACCTTCGTGCTGACGCCGCTGACCTACCTGGGCGGGGTGTTCTACTCGCTGTCGCTGCTGCCGCCATTCTGGCAGGCGGTGTCCAAGCTGAACCCCATCGTCTATATGATCAGCGGTTTCCGCTACGGTTTCCTCGGCATCAACGACGTGCCGCTGGCGTTCACCATGGCGGTGCTGCTGGCGTTTATCGCGGTGTTTTACCTGCTTTCCTGGTACCTGATCGAGCGCGGCCGCGGCCTGCGCAGCTGATGGTATCGCGCCCCCGCTTTTCCGGCGGGGGCGCTTTTCTTGATTTGGCGCAGGCGGCGCGTAAATCAATAGAATTGCTCAAATAACCGCTAGTTCCCCGTTGTTCAAATCGTGCTATGCTGGCGCTCCACATTTCCTTCACTTTAGTCATTACGCACTCGTAAGTAGAACATCATCATGCGGCCTCAATACACGTTAGCGGCTGGTTTCCTCGGCATTCTGATGTCGTTGGTTTCCCCTGTGAGCCTGGCGAATCTGCTGTCGGAAGACGGCGCGGTTAAATCTGAATACATGGAAGCGCAGCGCGATAGCGAAGTCTATGCGTTGGTGGGCGAGCATGTGATCCCGGTGGGAGAAGTGAAGCGCGGGCAGCTGATCCAGGTGTTCCCGGCGGATGCGGAATACTACGAATTCAAATTCGGGCACGGCACCGGCTTTATCGATAAAGATGACGTGCGCGAACTGAAGAAGTCGCGCAAGGTACAAGACGATCTGGGCGAGCTGAATAAACCGCTGACCAACCAGAATCTGATCACCCAAAAAACGATCGACGTTTATACCGCGGCGGACAAGGACAGCGAGGTCTTGGGCACGCTGGAAGGCAACCTGCGCTATCCGATCATCGGCAAGCTGAAGGATCGCCTGAACAACACCTGGTACGAGGTCAACATCGGCGAGCGGCTGGGGTTTGTCAATGAGCTGGACTGCGAGATAGATAGCGGCATACCGGTGCTGACCTATCATCACCTGCTGAAAAACGAAGAGAACAAGCGCTTCCGCCACACCTCGACCACCACCTCAGACGTGGCGTTCAGCAACCAGATGACCTACCTGAAGCAGGCGGGCTACGACACCATTTCGCTGTATCAGCTGGAAGCCTACCTGAAGAACCAGATCAACCTGCCGGGCAAGGCGATCGTGCTGACCTTCGACGACGGGCTGAAATCGGTTTATCGCTACGCTTACCCGGTGCTGAAGGATTACGGTTTCCGCGCCACGGCGTTCATCATCTCTTCGCGCATCAAACGCCACCCGCAGAAATGGAACCCGGACTCGCTGCAGTTTATGAGCGTCTCGGAGCTGAAGCAGATTCAGGATGTGTTCGACGTGCAGTCGCACACTCACTTCCTGCACCGCACCGACGGCAATCGCCAGCCGATTTTGCTGAGCCGTTCGCTGCACAATATCGAGTTCGATTTTGAGCGCTCGCGCCGCGCGCTGTCGCAGTTCAACCCGCACGTACTGTATCTGTCCTACCCGTTCGGCGGCTATAACCAGCGGGCGATCCAGGCGGCGCAGGACGCCGGTTTCCATCTGGCGGTGACCACGGTGCAGGGCAAGGTGAAGCCGGGGGATAACCCCTATACGCTGAAGCGGCTGTATATTCTGCGCACCGACTCGATCCAGACCATGGCGGATCGGATAGCCAACAAGCCGGGCACGGTGGTGGTGCAGTAAGGAAGAACGGGCGCGTAAGGCGCCCGTTTTAGTATCAGGCGACCTGAACCGGCACGGCTTTCGCCTTGCGCTGCAGGTTGTTGTCACCTTCGAAATAGGCGACTTTCGGGTGGTGTTGGCGGGCGTCGGCGTCGGTCATTTGCACATAGGAGCAGATGATCAGTTTGTCGCCCACGCAGGCGCAGCGCGCGGCGGCACCGTTAACCGAAATGATGCGCGAACCGCGCTCGGCGGCGATGGCGTAGGTGGAGAAGCGCTGGCCGTTATCCACGTTGTAAATATCGATCGCTTCATATTCCAGAATGCCGGCGGCCTCCAGGAAATCCTGGTCGATGGCGCAGGACCCTTCATAGTGCAAGTCAGCCTGAGTGACTTTGACGCGATGCAGCTTGCCTTGCAGCATAGTACGTATCATAGCTTTACCTAACTGAATATCGGCCTTCACAGGCGCTGGGGTTGAACATCTCTCCTGCATCCCTGCAATCTCTATCGTCACCGATTGCTCCGCCATTGTCTACCAATGGTCAGTGGCCAAGGGTGACGACAGTATAAAAAACGGCTTACAGCGTCAGGTCGACCTGCTGGTTGTCGATAAGACGCGCCTTGCCCAGCCAGGCGGCCATCAGCACCACCGCCCGTTGGCTGTCCACCGTCAGCGGCTGCAGGCTGTCGGCGTCGCGAATAAACAGTTCATCCGGCGTAAAGCCGGCGGCGCGCAGCTGCTCGGCGGTCTGTTCCAGCAGCGTTTCGATATGGCGTTCGCCATTGGCCAACTGCTGCGCCAGCCCATTCATGATTTTGCTCAGCTGCGGGGCTACCTTGCGCTCTTCGGCGGTCAGGTAGCCGTTGCGCGAGCTGAGGGCCAGGCCGTCTTTGGCGCGCACGGTCGGCACGCCGACGATGTCGATGTCGTAACCCATGTCCGCCACCATTTTGCGGATCAGCGCCAGCTGTTGGTAATCTTTCTCGCCGAAGCAGGCCAAGTCAGGTTGCACCAGGTTAAACAGCTTGCTGACGATGGTGGAAACGCCGCGGAAGTGGCCCGGCCGGCTTGCGCCTTCCAGGATGGTGGCGATGCCCGGCACGTCGACGTAGGTCTGCTGCTCCAGCCCCTGCGGATAGACCGCGGCCGGGGCCGGCGCGAACACCAGATCGACGCCGCGGCGGGTCAGCTTCTCGCTGTCTTCCTGCAGCGTGCGCGGGTAGCGCGCCAGATCGTCCGGCCGATCGAACTGCATCGGGTTGACGAAGATGCTCACCACCACCACGTCGGCGCGGGCGCGCGCTTCATCGACCAGCGTCATATGGCCGTCGTGCAGGTTGCCCATGGTCGGCACCAGCGCGATGCGTTTGCCTTCCTGGCGCCAGCGGCGGATCTGCTGACGCAGCATCGGCAGGGTTTCGATAATAATCATTGGGTGACTCCTGGAACCATCGCTTAGTTAAAAGAGTGTTCAGCCGCCGGGTAGAGGCCTTGTTCCACTTCCTGAATGTAGTGCTGCACCGCCGTGCGGATATCGCCGCTCTGCGCCAGGAAGTTCTTGGCGAACTTCGGCGTATGGCCGCCGGTGATGCCGAAGGCGTCGTGCATCACCAGGATCTGGCCGTCGGTGCCGTTGCCGGCGCCGATGCCGATGACCGGAATGGACAGCGCTTCGGTGATCTGGCGCGCCAGCTCGGTCGGCACACATTCCAACACCAGCAGCTGAATGCCGGCCAGCTCCAGGTTCTGCGCGTCCTGCAGCAGCTGTTTGGCGGCCAGTTCGTCGCGCCCTTGCACCTTATAGCCGCCGAACACGTTGACCGACTGCGGCGTCAGGCCCAGATGGCCGCACACCGGCACCGCGCGCTCGGCAAGCATTTTCACCGTGTCGCACAGCCAGCTGCCGCCTTCCAGTTTCACCATGTTGGCGCCGGCGCGCATCAGCTCGGCGGCGTTGGCGAAGGTCTGTTCCGGGGTGGCGTAACTCATGAACGGCAGATCGGCCAGCAGCAGGCAGGCCGGCGCGCCGCGGCGCACGGCGCGCGTGTGGTAGGCTATGTCGGCGACGGTGACCGGCAGCGTGGAGTCGTGGCCCTGCAGCGTCATGCCCAGCGAATCGCCCACCAACAGGACTTTGATGCCTTGCTCTTCAAACAGTTTGGCAAAGCTGGCATCGTAGGCGGTAAGGGTAGCAAACTTGCGTTGCTCCTGTTTCCACTGGCGCAAGTGGGTCACGGTGGTGGGTTTCATCACAACGTCTCCTGAAACGGGCCGTGCGGCTTGCGCAGGCCCAGGCTGCAAAAAAGTGCAGCCATTCTACTGTAACCCGATCGGGGTGGGTAGCGCGGATCGCCATGCTTAAGCGGTTCTTAAGAACCTTGTGGTGCAATGGCGCAATGACTGAAAAGGGATACTCATGCGAATTCTGCTGATCGAAGATGACAAACTGATCGGGGACGGCATCAAGGCCGGGCTGACCAAACTCGGCTTCAATCTGGACTGGTTCACCGACGGCGCCGTCGGCAAAAATGCGCTGGACAGCGCGCCGTACGACGCGGTGATCCTCGATCTCAGCCTGCCGGGCCTCGATGGCCTGGATCTGCTGCGCCAGTGGCGCCAGGCCGGGCAGGACGTGCCGGTGCTGATCCTCACCGCCCGCGATGCGCTGGAGCAGCGGGTCAGCGGTCTGCAAAGCGGCGCCGACGATTATCTGTGCAAGCCGTTCGCGCTGGCCGAAGTGGCGGCGCGCCTGCAGGCGCTGATCCGCCGTCGCCACGGCCAACTGATGCCGCAGCTGACGCACGGCAACGTGGTGTTTGACAGCGCCACCCGCAGCGTGAGCTGCAACGGCGAGCCGGTGACGCTGACGCCGCGCGAGTTGGCGGTGCTGGAGCTGTTTCTGCACAACAAGGGGCGGGTGCTGGCGCGGCCGTTGATTCAGGAGAAGCTGTACAACTGGGACGACGAGGTGAGCAGCAACGCGGTGGAGGTGCATATTCACCACCTGCGGCGCAAGCTGGGCAACGGCTTCATCCGCACCATTCACGGCGTGGGTTACACGCTGGGGGATGCGCCGTGAAGCGTCTCAGCCTGCGGCTGCGTCTGATCCTGATCTTCAGTCTGTTGGCGCTGATGACCTGGTGCACCGCCAGCGTGGTAGCCTGGGTGATGTCGCGCAACACCATCAATGAAGTGTTCGACACCCAGCAGATGCTGTTCGCCAAACGGCTGGCGACCGCCAACCTCGGCGATCTGCTGGCCGATGAAAGCGCGCGCAGCCTGCCGAAAACCAAGAAGCTGGTGCATCACGGCAAGCGTGGCGATCAGGACGACGACGCGCTGGCGTTCGCCATCTTCGATCGCCAAGGCAAGATGCTGCTCAACGACGGCGAGAACGGCGCCGATTTCCTGTTTGACGGGGAGCGTGAAGGTTTTACCGACGGCGAGCGCAAAGGTGATGACGACAGCTGGCGCCTGCTGTGGCTGACCAGCCCAGATGGGCGCTATCGCATCGTGGTCGGCCAGGAGTGGGATTACCGGCGCGATATGGCGCTGGGCATGGTGACCGGCCAGCTGGTGCCCTGGCTGGCGACGCTGCCGGTGCTGATGCTGCTGATCGCGCTGATGGTCGGGCGCGAGCTGCGGCCGCTGCGCGCGGTGGCGGCCGGTTTGCGCCGGCGCGCGCCCGATGACGCGACGCCGTTGGACGCGCGCCAGGTGCCGACCGAGGTGCGTCCGCTGGTGGATGCGCTCAATGCGCTGTTCGCTCGCATCAACGCGTTGCTGGTGCGGGAGCGGCGTTTCACCTCCGATGCCGCGCACGAGTTGCGCAGCCCGCTGGCGGCGCTGCGGGTGCAGACCGAAGTGGTTCAACTGGCGGGGGACGATGCGCCGATGCGCGAGCACGCGCTGGACAATCTTACGGTCGGCATCGATCGCGCCACCCGGCTGGTGGATCAGCTGCTGACGCTGTCGCGGCTGGACTCGCTGTCGGATCTGGCCGAACTGGCGCCGATCGACTGGAACGAACTGGTGACGATGACCCTGGCGGAGCAGGATCGGCAGGCCCATGCGGCGGGCGTGACGCTGCGCTATGAACATCAGGGAACGCCGCCGCCGCGTCAGGGGGAAACCTTGCTGCTGTCGCTGCTATTGCGCAACTTGCTGGACAACGCGGTGCGCTATACCCCGCAGGGCGGCGTCGTCACCGTGACGCTGAACGAACGCTCGCTGACGGTGGAGGACGACGGTCCGGGGGTCACCACGGAGCATCTGGCGCGGCTGGGAGAACGCTTCTATCGCCCGCCGGGGCAGGAGCAAACCGGCAGCGGGCTGGGCCTCTCGATCGTGCAGCGTATCGCCGGATTGCATGGTTTACAGATCGGCTTTGCCAATCGCCCGGCGGGCGGGTTCGTTGCGCGGCTGACGTTGTAGGCGGGTCAGGACTTGAGTTTTGGCTGATGCCACAGCGCCATGCCGTTTTCCGGCACGCGCTTGAGGCAGCTGGCGAGCGGCTCGCCATCGGGGAAAATCAGATCGGGAGCGATTTCCGCCAGCGGGTAGAGCATGAATTCGCGCTCTTTCAGGCCGTAATGCGGCACCGTCAGGCGCTCGGTATGGATTACCTTGTCGCCGTACAGCATGATGTCCAGATCGAGCGTGCGCGGCCCCCAGCGTTCATCCTTGCGCACGCGCCCCTGATTGCGTTCTATCGCCTGGGTATGGTCGAGCAGCTGTTCGGGCGGCAACAGGGTATCCAGCGCCACCACCGCGTTGAGAAAGTCCGGCTGGTTTTGCGGCCCCAGCGGCTTGGTGCGGTAAAACGAAGAACAGGTGACCAGCCGGGTGCGCGGGAGATGCTCCAGCGCCTCCAGTGCGGCTTTAACCTGTTGCAGCGGCTGCGCCAGGTTGCTGCCCAGCGCGATATAAACGCGGATCATTATGCCCCTTCTTTACGCGGTGCCCGGCGGCGAGGGCGGCGTTGACGCGCGCGGCGCGGCGCCGGATCGTCCCCCAGGGTGCTCAGCATGGCTTTCTGCCGCGCCGGCGTGGCGTCCTGGAACTCGCCCCACCACTCGGCCAGACGCAGCATTTCCTGATTGTCTTCCACTTCCGCACGCAGCGCCAGCAGATCATAGGCGGCGCGGAATTTCGGGTGTTCCATCAGCTTGTGCGCGCGTTTGCCCTGGCGGCGGGACAGGCGCAACTGCAGCTGCCAGATATCGCGTACCAGCGTGGTAATGCGTTTCGGGATGGCCAGCGAGCGGCACTGCTCGTCGAGTACGTCGTTCATCGCCAGCGCGAAGGCGTCGTAGTAGGCCAGGCCGCTTTCCTGCGCCAGCTTCTGCGCGTGCTCCAGCAGCGGGTACCACAGCATGGCGGCAAACAGGAACGCCGGGTTGACGCGCATGTCGTTCTGCAGGCGGTGATCGGTGTTCTTCAACACCTGCACCAGAATGCGCTCCATCGGCGTATCGTGGTTCGGCGTGAAGTTGCGGGCGATCAGCGGGAACAGCGGTTGGAACAGCTGGTATTCGCACAGCTTCAGGTAGGTCTGGAAACCGTAACCGGCCTGCAGCAGCTTGAGGGATTCTTCGAACAGGCGCGCCGGCGGGATCTCATGCAGCAGCGAGGCCAGGCGCGGGATCGGCTCGGCGGTCTCTTCGCTGATGCGCATATCCAGCTTGGCGGCGAAGCGCACCGCGCGCAGCATGCGCACCGGATCTTCGCGGTAGCGGGTTTCCGGATCGCCGATCAGGCGAATCACGCCCTGTTTCAGATCGTTCAGGCCGCCGACGTAATCGCGCAGGGTGAAATCCGCCACGCCGTAGTACAGGCTGTTGATGGTGAAGTCACGGCGCTGGGCGTCTTCCTCGATAGAACCGAAGATGTTGTCGCGCAGCAGCATGCCGTTTTGCGCCTGCTGAGACGAGTTCTTGTCGGATTCCGGGTTCTGTTCGTGGTGGCCGCGGAAGGTGGCCACTTCGATGATTTCCGGCCCGAACATCACGTGCGCCAGGCGAAAGCGCCGGCCGACCAGGCGGCAGTTGCGGAACAGCTTGCGCACTTGCTCCGGCGTGGCGTTGGTGGTGATGTCGAAGTCTTTCGGCTTTTTGCCGAGCAACAGATCGCGCACGCCGCCGCCGACCAGATAGGCTTCGTAGCCGGACTTGTTCAGGCGGTAAAGCACTTTCAGCGCATTTTCGCTAATGTCTTTGCGGGAAATCGAGTGCTGTTCGCGCGGGATCACGGTCATCGAGTCGTTGCTCTCGGCGAGGGGGAAAGGCGGACGCTTGCGTGGCGTTGAGCGGCGGGCAGGGGCGTTGTTGCCGTTGTCGGCGGCGCGCGGCTGCGGCGCAGGGCGGCTTGGCGCCGCGGTACGCTCTTCGCGGACTACGTTTTTATCGCCGGCCGCCGCGTCGTCGCGGGGCAGCTTGTCATCGCGGGTCAGTACCTTACGACAGAAGTTGGCTACTCGGGTAAAAATGGTACACCTCGATAGTGACTGATAAAAATGGAGCTAACAAAAAATAGCGGCTAATCATAGCTCACCATGGCTCCTTTGAGAATGCCGGCGTGTTTTCATCCAGAGGGATAGCCTCCTGACGCGGCACGTTTTCCAACCGCCAATGTGCGACCGCCCAGCTCAATAATAATGGCAGGTCAAGATCTTGCCAGCTTTCCGGCAGCGGTTGGCGCAGAAATTTCAGCGCGGCGATCAGCACCGGGCGCGGATCGCCGGCGGGCAACGCCGGCGCATGGTTTTGCTTCGACAGCTTGATGCCGTTGGCGCCCAGCGCCAGCGGCAGATGCACATAGGCGGGCACCGGCGCCTGCAGCTGGCGGTAGAGGGCAATTTGGCGCACCGTCGGTTCGATCAGATCGGCGCCGCGCACAATCTCGGTCACGCCCTGAAAATGGTCGTCGATCACCACCGCCAGGTTGTAGGCGAACAGCCCGTCGCGACGGCGAATGATAAAGTCTTCCCCCGCCAGCGCCGGATCGGCGTGCAATTCTCCCTGCAGGCGATCGTGGAACCCGTAAACGGGCGCGGTCTGGCGCAAGCGGATGGCGGCGCCCTGCGGGCCGAGCTGCAAATCGCGGCAGTGGCCGTCGTACAATCCGCCGATCTGCTGGATGCGGCTGCGGGTGCAGGTGCAGTAATAGCTGAGCCCCTGACGCTGCAACAGATCCAGCGCGGCGCGATAGGCGTCGTGACGTTGGGATTGATAGATGACCTGGCCGTCCCAGTGGAGACCATAATGTTCCAGCGCGGACAGGATGCGAGCGGCGGCGCCGGGGACTTCGCGCGGCGGGTCGATATCTTCGATGCGAACCAGCCACTGCCCGCGTTGGGCGCGAGCCTGAAGGTAGCTTCCCAGAGCGGCAATCAGCGAACCGAAATGCAGATCCCCGGAAGGCGATGGGGCAAAGCGCCCCACATAATGACTTTCTTGCATATCAGAGGGGAGTGGTTCCCTTTTCTCTGTGCGGCGCACGCGGGTGCGCACGCCGCAGCGGTAACATACTCGTTATGCTTGAAACTGCATCTGTGTTAGCTGCGCCTGCTTACCCGAATCACTTACTTGAGTAAGCTCATCGGGATGCGCATTCTTGCCGCCTTGATGCAGCTCCAATCATTTAGAGTAGCGGTATTAGCCGGCCATCTGCTTTTCGCGGATCTCAGCCAGCGTCTTGCAGTCGATGCACAGATCGGCGGTCGGACGCGCTTCGAGGCGACGAATGCCGATCTCCACGCCGCAAGATTCGCAGTAGCCGAAATCATCGTCTTCCACTTTCTTCAGCGTTTTCTCGATCTTTTTGATCAGTTTGCGTTCACGGTCACGGTTACGCAGTTCAAGGCTGAACTCTTCTTCCTGAGTAGCACGGTCGGCCGGATCAGGGAAGTTGGCTGCCTCTTCTTGCATATGCGATACAGTACGGTCCACTTCGTCCCTGAGCTGGTTGCGCCACGCTTCAAGAATGCGCTTGAAATGCGACAACTGGGCGTCGTTCATGTACTCTTCGCCCGGCTTCTCTTGGTACGGCTCCACCCCAGCGATGGCGAGAATGCTCAAGGACGAGGTTTTACGGTTTTGCCCTTCTTGCATGTTGCTTCTCCTACATACACACGCACTATCGAATCCCCAATGCGGGGGAAAAACAGGCCGCTATAAATAACAGAAGGAAGGTAGGTTGGCAATTATTCCTGTCGCCCGCTTGACAATCGTGTGAAGGAGGGCGTATTTGGCGATCGTGCTGGCCGGTTGTCTATTTATAGGGACCCGACCGCGCTAATCGATAAAAAACGGCAGCTTATCGCAGAGATAAATACCGTCAGGTGATAACTTTGCCCCGTAGCAAACCACTTCCACTCCCAACTGCCGGACCTGTGCCAACAGCGCCGCATAGCGCTCATCTATATGATGTGCCGGTGCGACCTGCTCAATACCGCTGTGTAACACGGCAAAGAACAACACCGCCCGTTGCCCGCTTTCAACCACGCTGAGCAACTCACGCAGGTGCTTTTGCCCTCTGAGCGTTACCGCATCAGGAAAGTAACCACGTTGTTGTTGCAGTAATGTGACTGACTTAACTTCAATATAGCAGTTAACCCGATTTTCTGCCTGTAATAACAAATCGATACGGCTGTTTTCACCGCCGTATTTCACTTCGCCGCTGATTTTACTGTAACCGGATAATTCATTGATTAAATTGTGTTCGATCGCCTCGCGCACCAGCGCGTTGGCACGCAGGGTGTTGACGCAGATCCAGTGCCCCTGTTGGGTATGGGTCAGTTCCCAGCTGTGGGCGTATTTGCGCTTGGGGTTATCCGAGGTGGAGTACCAAACGGTGTCGCCGGGCGTGGCGCAGCCGGTCATGGCGCCGGTATTGGCGCAGTGCAGCGTAAAGGTTTCCCCTTCCGGGGTGATCACGTCCGCCAGAAAGCGTTTGTAACGTTTTATCAGCGTGGCGGAACGCAGCGGTGGAGAGAAAATCATGCGGATGCCTGCGTGGCCAGCGGCCACTGTTCGAGGTGTTGGTAACGGGTGCGCCCGTTTTCGAACACCGACTCATACAAGGAAAAGGCGTCGGCGCTGAACGCCCAGCCCGGCGTCGCCGGCGGGATCGCCACCGGCTGGGTGGCGGCGCGCAGCAGCGTGATGTGCGGATGGAACGGCAACGCGCTTTGATGGCAGCCGCTGCGGGCGGCCTGCGAACGCAGCAGTTCGGCCAGCTGCAATAGCCCGCGCGGCGCGCGGCGGGTGCCGAGCCAGACCACGCCGGGGCGCGGCCAATGGCCGAGATCGTCGAGCCGCATGCTGAAGCCGGGTTGCACGATGCGGCCGGCCAGTTTGCGCAGCGCCAGCTCTTTCTGCGCGGTGACTTCGCCGAGAAACGCCAGCGTCAGGTGCAAATTAGCCGCCGCCACCGGCCGGCCGGCCTCCGGCGCAAACGCCTCGGCGCGCCAGCGGATCACCTGCTGTTGCAGGGCATCAGGCAAGGACAGGGCGAAAAACAGGCGGCGCGAATTGGACATGGGGGCTCGGTAAATAATGACAAATCCGTCAGGAACAGATTTGAATGCGGCTTGCAGCGGCCTCGCGCGAAGCGGGACGCCTGGACGAGCTCCGTACTATAGCTAACGATGCCGCAGTTTGAAAGGCTACGGGGGCAAAGCTAATGCTACACTGTACGCCGTTTAACGTTAACCACCACGGAGAGTTCAGTGTCTTCATTGCCCGTCAGCGCGGTGCTTGATGAGTTGCTGGCTGCGTTGCAGTCCGCTCCTCAGGTACTGTTGCACGCCCCGACCGGCGCCGGTAAATCCACCTGGTTGCCGCTGCAGATCCTGGCTAAGGCCGGGTTGCCGGGGCGCATTATCATGCTGGAGCCGCGGCGGCTGGCGGCGAAAAACGTCGCTTATCGCCTGGCGCAGCAACTGGGGGAGGAGCCCGGCCAGACCGTGGGCTACCGCATGCGCGCCGAAAGTAAAAGCGGGCCGCAAACCCGGCTGGAAGTGGTGACGGAAGGCATTCTCACCCGCATGCTGCAGCAGGACGCCGAGCTGCAGGGCGTGTCGCTGGTGATCCTCGATGAGTTCCACGAACGCAGCCTGCAGGCCGATTTGGCGCTGGCGCTGCTGCTCGACGTGCAGCAAGGGCTGCGTGACGATCTGAAACTGCTGATCATGTCGGCCACCCTGGACAACGCGCGCCTGTCGCAGCTGCTGCCGGCAGCGCCGGTGGTGGTGTCCGAGGGGCGCAGCTTCCCGGTTGAACGTTTATATCAGCCGTTGGCCAGCCATCAGCGGCTGGAAGATGGCGTAGCGGCGGCGGTGAAGCGCCTGCTGGCCGAACAGCCGGGGTCTTTGCTGCTGTTCCTGCCGGGCGTGGCGGAGATCAATCGGGTGCTGGAGCGATTGACCGGCGAGGTGGCAAGCGATACCGATCTTTGCCCGCTGTATGGCGCGCTGCCTCTGGCGCAGCAGCAAAAAGCGATTCAGCCGGCGGCGGTTGGCCGCCGCAAGGTGGTGCTGGCGACCAACATCGCCGAAACCAGCCTGACGATCGAGGGCATTCGGCTGGTGGTGGACAGCGGCCTGGAACGCGTGGCGCGTTACGACGTGCGCAACGGTTTGACGCGGCTGGCGACGCAGCGCATCAGTCAGGCCTCGATGGTGCAGCGCGCCGGGCGCGCCGGGCGTCTGGAGCCGGGCATTTGCTGGCATCTGTTCGCCAAAGAACAGGCGGAGCGCGCGGCGGAACACGCCGAACCGGACATTTTACAGAGCGATCTCACCGGCTTTTGGCTCGAGTTGCTGCAGTGGGGTTGCCACGACCCGGCGCAGCTGACCTGGCTGGATGCGCCTCCTGCCGCCGCATTGGCGGCGGCCAGGGCGCTGTTGCATCGGCTGGGGGCCACGGATGACGGTGGCAAACTTACCGCACCGGGGCGCCAGATGGCCGCGCTGGGATGCGAGCCGCGGCTGGCGGCGATGCTGACCGCCGGCGCGGCGCTGAGTGCCGACGGCCTGGCGACGGCGGCGTTGCTGGCGGCATTGCTGGAAGAACCGCCGCGCGGCGGGCAGATGGATATCGGCTACTGGCTGAGCCGCCCGCAACCGAACTGGCGGCAGCGTGCCGCGCAGTTGGCCAAACGCCTGCCGCAACGTGCGGGGCAAGTCGACGTCGATCTGGCGCCGCGGCTGTTGGCGCCGGCGTTTACCGATCGCATCGCCCAGCGGCGAGGCCAGGACGGCCGCTACCTGTTGGCCAACGGCATGGGGGCGGCGATGAATCAGGATGAGGCGCTGTCGCGCGCGCCCTGGCTCATCGTCCCCAGCCTGTTGCAGGGCCACAACAGCCCCGATGCGCGCATCCTGTTGGCGCTGCCGGTGGACATCGACGCGCTGGCGGCGCAGCTGCCGGCGATCGTCACGCAGCGCACGGCGGTGGAGTGGGATGACGAGAAGGGCACGCTGCGCGCCTGGAAGCGCCAGCAGATCGGCCGTCTGACGCTGCGCGCCCAGCCGCTGGCCAAACCGGCGGACGAAGAGCTGCAGCAGGCGCTGCTCGATTGGGTGCGTGCGCAGGGGCTGGCGGTGCTCAACTGGGAGGGCGCCGCCGAACAATTGCGGGTGCGCCTGCAGTGCGCGCAAGCCTGGCTGCCGGAGGCGGCATGGCCGGCGATGGATGAAGAGCCGCTGCTGGCGGCGCTGGAGCAGTGGCTGTTGCCGTCGCTGAACGGCGTGCGCGATCTGCGCGGCTTGAAGCAGGTCAACATCGCCGAGGCGCTGTCCCGCCTGCTGGACTGGCAGCAAAAGCAGCGGCTGGATAATGCGCTACCCACTCATTACACTGTGCCGACCGGCAGCCGCCTGCCGATCCGTTATGAGGCCGGCAAACCGCCGGCGCTGGCGGTGCGTTTGCAGGAGGTGTTCGGCGAGCAGCGCAGCCCGATGTTGGCGGAGGGTCGCATCCCGGTGGTGCTTGAGTTACTCTCACCGGCGCACCGGCCGTTGCAAATCACCGGCGATCTGGCGGCCTTCTGGCAAGGCGCCTACCGCGAGGTGCAAAAAGAGATGAAGGGCCGCTACCCGAAACACGTTTGGCCGGACGATCCGGCCACGGCGGTACCGACGCGCCGAACGAAGAAATATCAGTAGGTCGCGATCATTCAAGGTTTGGAATTCAGATGTTTCTTCTGGTCAGCGCTGCGGCGTAGGCACAGATTAAGCGACTAATCATGGCCGGCAGTGTCGGCAAGCTCGGAGAACAACAGCCATGGCTGGGGATGACCGCGAGCCCATCGGGCGCAAAGGAAAACAACCAAAAAATACCGCGTCGCGCAAGCCGCCGCGCCGTCGCCGAGACGACGATTATGACGATTACGAAGAAGACGAGTATGACGATGATGAGTATGAAGAGGAGGAGGAACGCATGCCGCGTAAGGTAAAAGCGACTCCGCCGCGTAAAAAACGCCGCTGGCTCGGCCTGATTATCAAACTGATCCTGGTGATCGCCGTCCTGTTGGCGATCTACGGCGTCTATCTGGATTCCCAGATCCGCAGCCGCATCGACGGCAAAGTCTGGCAGCTGCCGGCGGCAGTGTACGGCCGCATGGTCAACCTGGAACCGGGCATGCCGTACAGCAAGAAGGAAATGGTCAACCTGCTGGAAGGCATGCAGTATCGCCAGGTCAGCCGCATGACGCGTCCGGGCGAGTTTACCGTGCAGGCTAACAGCATCGAGATGCTGCGCCGCCCGTTCGATTTCCCGGATGGTAAAGAAGGGCAGATCCGCGCCCGTCTCGATTTCCAGAACAACCGTCTGGCGAAGATCGAAAACCTGGACAGCGGCCGCAGCTTCGGCTTCTTCCGCCTCGATCCGCGCCTGATCACCATGCTGCAGTCGCCAAACGGTGAACAGCGTCTGTTCGTGCCGCGCGCCGGTTTCCCGGATCTGTTGGTGGATACGCTGATCGCCACGGAAGACCGCCACTTCTATGAGCATGACGGCATCAGCCCGTACTCCATCGGCCGCGCGGTGCTGGCCAACCTGACCGCCGGCCGTGCGGTGCAGGGCGGCAGTACCCTGACGCAGCAGCTGGTGAAGAACCTGTTCCTGACCAACGAACGTTCGCTGTGGCGTAAGGCCAACGAAGCCTACATGGCGCTGCTGGTCGATTACCGTTACAGCAAGGATCGCATTTTGGAGCTGTATCTGAACGAGGTGTACCTCGGCCAGAGCGGCAGCGACCAGATCCGCGGTTTCCCGTTGGCCAGCCTGTACTACTTCGGCCGTCCGGTGGACGAGCTGAGCCTCGATCAGCAGGCGCTGCTGGTCGGCATGGTCAAGGGCGCGTCGCTGTATAACCCGTGGCGTAACCCGAAACTGGCGCTGGAGCGCCGCAATCTGGTGCTCAAGCTGCTGCAAAACCAGGGCGTGATCGACGGCGAGCTGTACGACATGCTGAGCGCGCGTCCGCTGGGCGTGCAGCCGAAAGGCGGCGTCATTACGCCACAGCCGGCCTTTATGCAGATGGTGCGTCAGGAGCTGCAGACCAGGCTGGGCGATAAGGTGAATGATCTGTCCGGCGTGAAGATTTTCACCACGCTGGATCCGGTGTCGCAAGACGCGGCGGAAAAAGCGGTCGAAGACGGCATCCCGGCGCTGCGCGCTGCGCGTCACGTGCAGGATCTGGAAGCGGCGATGGTGATCGTCGATCGCTTCAGCGGTGAAGTGCGCGCCATGGTCGGCGGCGCCAATCCGCAGTTCGCCGGTTTCAACCGCGCCATGCAGGCGCGCCGCCTGGTCGGCTCGCTGGCCAAGCCGCCGACGTACCTGACCGCGCTGTCCGAACCGGATAAATACCGCCTCAACACCTGGCTGGCGGATGCGCCGCTGTCGCTGAAACAGCCGAACGGCGCCGTCTGGCAGCCGAACAACTATGATCGCAAATTCCGCGGTCAGGTGATGCTGGTGGATGCGTTGGCCAACTCGCTGAACGTGCCGACGGTGAACCTTGGCCTGTCGGTGGGGCTGGATCAGATCAGCGCCACGCTGCAACGTCTGGGCATCCCGAAAGCGGAGATCAACCCGGTGCCTTCGATGCTGCTGGGCGCGATCGGCCTGACGCCGATGGAAGTCGCGCAGGAGTACCAGACCATCGCCAGCGGCGGTAACCGTGCGCCGCTGTCGGCGGTGCGTTCGGTGATCGCCGAAGACGGCACGGTGCTGTACCAGAGCTTCCCGCAGGCCGAACGCATGGTGCCGGCGCAGGCCGCTTACCTGACGCTGTACGCGATGCAGCAAGGCGTGGCGCGCGGGACGTCCCGCTCGCTGTCGGTGAAGTTCCCGAACTACAATCTGGCGGCGAAAACCGGTACCACCAACGATCTGCGCGACAGCTGGTTCGCCGGCATCGACGGCAAGGAAGTGGCGATCGCCTGGGTGGGGCGCGACAACAACGGCCCGGCCAAGCTGACCGGCGCCAACGGCGCGTTGACCCTGTATCGTCGTTATCTGGAAAACCAGACGCCGCTGCCGCTGATGCTGCAGCCGCCGGAAGGCATTAACCAGATGAGCATCGACTCTGCCGGCAACTTTATCTGCGGCGGCGGCAGCTGGCGCACCATCCCGGTCTGGACTGACAATCCGCAGGGATTGTGCCAGGCCAGCCAGGCGGCGGTGCAGCAACAGCAGCAACCGGCGGCGGGTGAGCAAAAAGATGGCGATGGCGTCGCCGGCTGGATCAAGGATATGTTCGGCCAGTAATCGCTACCGGGGCGTCGGCCCCGGTGAAAATTTTTTCTTTGTTATTAAGCCCGTAACCTTGGTTGCGGGCTTTTTTATTTTTTCGCTCGTTTTATTTCCCTGTTAACCGCATGGCTAAGCGCCTAATCCTTAACCTATTTGCCCCATGAATTCGGCTTGCAGTTTAATTTGGCTTCTGCATAAAATGCGACGCTTATAATAATTATTATCGTTTACATTCTTCATTTAATAATTCATCAGAGAAATCAACTATGCCGACCAAGCGTCTTTCGTCATCCGCGGCCAAGCAGGGCCGTATCCCCGTCAGCGCGTTAGCGATCACCGTCGCTGCGGCGTTGGGCACGCTGGCGATGCCGGCTTTTTCCGCCGACGCCAAGCCGGCCGCCAAGGAAGACACGATTACCGTTGTGGGCGGCAGCAATACCGCCCAGCAGGAAAGCGCCTGGGGGCCGGTCGGCACCTATGTCGCCAAACGCAGCGCCACCGGCACCAAAACCGATACGCCAATCGAGAAGAACCCGCAGTCCGTTTCCGTAGTGACGCGTGAAGAGATGGACATGCGTCAGCCGGATACGGTGAAGGGCGCACTGGCCTATACGCCAGGTGTGATGATTGGAAATCGCGGTGCCTCCACCGCCTATGATGCAGTGAACATCCGTGGTTTCAGCTCGGTAGGTACCAATATGTATCTGGATGGCCTGAAACTGCAGGACGATAACTATTCGATTTATCAGATAGACCCTTACTTCCTTGAGCGAGCGGAAGTACTGCGCGGACCGTCTTCGGTATTGTACGGCAAAAGCAACCCTGGTGGGGTGGTCGCGCTGGTCAGTAAGCGGCCGACAACAGAGACGCTGCGCGAAGTTCAATTCAAAATGGGGACAGATAATCTGTTCCAGACCGGTTTTGACTTCAGTGACGCTTTGGATGATGCGGGGGTTTACTCATATCGTCTGACGGGGGTGGCGCGCGATGAAGATCAGCAGCAGGTTGGCGAGAAAAGTAAACGTTATGCTATTGCTCCTTCCTTCAGTTGGCGACCTGATGATCGCACTTCTTTGACTTTCCTCAGCAGCTTCCAGGATGATCCTAGCGTTGGCTTCTATGGCTGGTTGCCGAAAGAAGGTACGGTGCAAAATGGTATCAACGGTAAGTTACCGACCAGTTTCAACGATGGTGAGCCTGGCTATAACAACATTTCCCGCAAGCAGCAAATGGTCGGATATGCCTTTGAGCATAGTTTTGATGATGTTTGGACCGTGCGCCAAAACCTGCGTTATTCGAAAATGGATGTGGACTACCGTTCTATTTACGGCCTAGGCGTTGATCCAGATAATTCAGCTGAGCTGAAGCGTGGCGTGATGAATTCCAAAGAGCATATGTCCAGCTTTGCGGTCGACACACAGGCACAGGCTAAATTTGCGACCGGGCAAGTTGACCATATCTTGTTGATGGGTGTGGATTATATGCGTATGCGCAATGATGTTGTTTATCAATATGGCAGTGCATCCAATCTGAATGTCATCGCTCCACAGTACGGCAATCGGAGCTATACCATTACCGGTGGTGCCAGTCAGGTTAACCGTCAGGAGCAGACCGGCCTGTATGTGCAAGATCAGGCTGAATGGAACAACTGGGTTCTGACGATGGGGGGGCGCTATGATTGGAGCGATACCAACAGCACCAATCGCCTGAACCAGAATTCCGTCTCTAAGCAGCAGGATAACCAGTTTACCGGCCGTGCTGGCTTGAACTATGTTTTCGAAAACGGCATCGCGCCTTATGTCAGCTACAGCGAATCGTTTGAGCCAACCTCAGGCACTGATTTTTCAGGTAATACGTTTGCTGCCTCTAAAGGCAAGCAGTATGAGGCTGGGGTTAAATACGCACCTAAGGATCGTCCGATCACCGCCAGTTTGGCGCTTTACCAGTTGACTAAAACCAACAATAAAGTGGCTGACTTAGAACATCCGTTCTTTAGCGTCCAGGGAGGGGAGGTCCGTTCTCGTGGGATTGAGTTGGAGGCGAAAGCGGCCTTGTCGGCTAACCTCAATCTGTTGGGCTCTTACACCTACACGGATGCTGAATATACTAAAGATACTTCGCTACAGGGGAATACACCTTCCGCTATCCCTAAACACATGGCTTCTCTGTGGGCGGATTACACCTTCCATGAAACTGCGATTAGCGGTTTGACCTTGGGTTCAGGCGTTCGCTATGTCGGCTCCAGCTATGGTGACGAGGCCAATACGTTTAAAGTGAAGGATTACACGGTGTTTGATGCCGCGATAAAATATGATCTGGCGCGTTTCAATTTGCCGGGCTCTTCGATTGGCATCAATGTGAACAACCTGTTTGATAAGGAATATGTCTCCAGCTGCTTTGCTACTTATGGCTGCTACTGGGGCGCAGAACGCCAGGTGGTCGCCACCGCAACCTTCCGTTTCTAACCGGATAGCCGGGGCGGCGCCGCGTCGCCCCGGACAAAGCAGGATCTATGCAGGACAAACTTCTTAATCCCGGCGCGACCTTCGCGCTGGATAACGCCAGCTTCGCCGTCCCCGGCCGGGTGCTGTTGCAACCGCTGTCGCTCAGTTTTCCCCAGGGCAAAGTCTGCGGCCTGATCGGCCATAACGGTTCCGGTAAATCCACCCTGTTGAAACTGCTCGGGCGGCATCATGCGCCCAGCGGCGGTCAGGTTTTGCTCAATCGGCAGCCGTTGGCGCAGTGGGACAGCAAATCCTTCGCCCGCCAGGTGGCCTACCTGCCGCAGCAGTTGCCGACGGCGGAAGGCATGACGGTGCGCGAGCTGGTGGCCGTCGGCCGCTATCCGTGGCACGGCGCGCTGGGGCGTTTTGGCGCCAACGATCGCCAATTGGTGGAGGAGGCCATCGCGCTGGTGGGGCTGAAGCCGTTCGCCAGCCGCCTGGTGGACAGCCTCTCCGGCGGCGAGCGCCAACGCGCCTGGCTGGCGATGATGGTGGCGCAGGACAGCCGCTGCCTGCTGCTTGACGAACCGACCTCGGCGCTGGACATCGCGCACCAGGTCGAGGTGCTGGCGCTGATCCAGCGCCTGAGCCGCGAACGCGATCTCACGGTGATCGCCGTGCTGCACGACATCAACATGGCGGCACGCTACTGCGACCATCTGGTGGCGCTGCGCGGCGGTGAAATGATCGCCCAGGGCGGCCCGCTGGAACTGATGCAGGGGCCGGTGCTGGAACAAATTTACGGTATTCCTATGGGCACGTTGCCGCACCCGAGCGGCGGCGCGCCGGTGAGTTTTGTCTACTGATGTCCTCTGCATTCACTTCTTCTCACGATCCGCTGCGCCGCCGTTTGTTGATGGCGCTGGCGCTGTCGCCGCTGTTGGGCTCGTTGCCCGGCCGAGCGGCGGATGCGCCGCCGGATATCGCCCGCGTTGCGGCGCTGGAATGGCTGCCGATCGAACTGCTGTTGGCATTGGGCGTGACGCCGCTGGCGGTGGCCGATGTGCATAACTACAACCTGTGGGTGGCGGAGCCGAAGCTGCCGGCGACGGTGGTCGACGTCGGCCAGCGCACCGAACCTAACCTCGAACTGCTGCAGCAGCTCCAGCCTTCGCTGGTGTTGCTGTCGCAAGGCTATGGCCCGACGCCGCGAAAAATCCAACCCATCGCGCCAACCATGAGCTTCGGCTTCAACGACGGCAGCGGCAAACCGCTGACCGTCGCCCGCCAGTCGCTGCTGGCGCTGGGGCAACGATTGGGCATAGAAAGCCGCGCGGTACAGCACCTGGCGCAGTTTGACCGCTTTATGCAGGACGCGCGTCAGCGCCTGCAAAGCTACACCCGGCAACCGCTGCTGCTGTTTTCACTGATCGACACGCGCCATGCGTTGATCATCGGCCAGAAAAGCCTGTTCCAGGAGGCGATGGATCAACTGGGCATCCGCAATGCCTGGCAGGAAGAAACCAATTTCTGGGGCACGGCGGTGGTGGGCATTGAACGGTTGGCTACGGTGCGTAACGCGCGGGTCATCTATCTCGATCACGGTAATCAGGCGATGATGGACAAGGTCAGCGCGACGCCGCTGTGGCAGTCGTTGCCCTTCGTGAGGCAAAACCAGCTGCGGCAGGTGTCGGCGGTGTGGTTCTATGGCGCTACGCTGTCGACGATGCGGTTTTGCCGCCTGCTGGCGCAGGCTCAGGAGAGTGCGTCATGAGTTCGGGCATCCGGAAATTGCCGCTGACGCTGATCCTGCTGTTGCTGGCGGCGGCAGGTGGCCTGACGATATACAACCTGGCGCAGCAGCTGCCGCCGGCGCAATGGGCGCGGGCGCTCAGCGCGCCGGACATCGACGACGTGCGGCAAATGCTGTTCCATTACAGCCTGTTGCCGCGGTTGACGGTGTCGCTGTTGGCCGGCGCCGGTCTGGGGTTGGTCGGCGTGCTGTTCCAGCAGGTGTTGCGCAATCCGTTGGCGGAGCCGTCGACGCTCGGCGTCGCCGCCGGCGCGCAGCTTGGCCTGACCATCGCCACGCTGTGGGTGCTGCCGGGAGGTGAGTTTACCCGCCAGCTGGCCGCTATGGTGGGCGCGATTGTGGTGGGCGGGCTGGTGTTCGGCGTCGCCTGGGGCAAGCGGATGTCGCCGGTCACGCTGATTCTGGCCGGGCTGGTGCTGGGGCTGTACTGCGGCGCGGTCAACAGCCTGTTGGCGCTGTTTAATTACGATCAGCTGCAGGGCATGTTCCTGTGGGGCACCGGCGCGTTGAACCAACAGGACTGGAGCGCCGTGCAGTTCCTCCTGCCGCGTTTGCTGGTGGCTGGCCTGTTAGCGGCGCTGTTGCTGCGCCCGCTGACGCTGCTGGGGCTGGACGACGGTGTGGCGCGCAACCTGGGGTTAGGGCTGTCGATGGCGCGCTTCTGTGCTTTGGGGGTGGCTATCATCTTCAGCGCCATGTTGGTGAGTGCGGTGGGCGTTATCGGCTTTATCGGCCTGTTTGCACCTCTGATGGCGAAGATGCTGGGGGCTCGCCGCCTGGCGCACCGCATGATGCTGGCGCCGTTGCTGGGGGCGCTGTTGCTGTGGCTGACCGATCAGGTGATGCTCGGGGTAACGCAGGTGTGGCACGAGATCCCGACCGGCGCGGCCACCGCGCTGTTCGGCGCGCCGCTGCTGCTGTGGCTGCTGCCGCGTTTGCGCAGCGCTGCCACGCCGCCGCCGATGAACCTCGGCGACAAGGTGCCTGCCGAACGCGGGAATCTGCCCGGCTGGATCCTGGTGGGCGGCCTCGTGCTGCTGATCGGCCTGGCGCTGGCGCTGGCGCTGATGCTGGGCAAAAATGCCGGCGGCTGGCACTGGAGCCTGGGCGCGGAACTGGACGCTCTGCTGCCGTGGCGCTGGCCGCGGGTGTTGTCGGCGCTGGCGGCGGGCATGATGCTGGCGGTCGCCGGCACGCTGATCCAGAAGTTGACCGGCAACCCGATGGCCAGCCCGGAAGTATTGGGCATCAGTTCCGGCGCCGCTTTTGGCGTCGTGATGATGCTGTTTATGGTGCCGGGCGACGCCTTCGTGTGGCTGCTGCCCGCCGGTAGTCTGGGGGCGGCCGCTACGTTGCTGATCATCATGATCGCCGCAGGCCGCGGCGGTTTCTCGACCGAACGCATGCTGCTGGCCGGTATCGCGCTCAGCACCGCCTTTACCACCGTCATCTTCCTGCTGTTGGCCAGCGGCGATCCGCGTATGGGGGGCTTGCTGACCTGGCTCTCCGGTTCGACCTATTCGGTGGAGCCGGCGCAGGCGCTGCGCACCGCGCTGATCGCCGCCGGATTGCTGGTATTGGCGCCGCTGTGCCGCCGCTGGCTGACCATCCTGCCGCTCGGCGGCGCCACCGCCCGTTCTGTGGGCATTGCGCTGACGCCGGCGCGGTTGAGCATTCTGTTGCTGGCTGCCACCCTGACCGCGATGGCGACCCTGACCGTAGGGCCGCTGAGCTTTGTCGGGCTGATGGCGCCGCATATGGCGCGCATGCTGGGCTTCCGCCGCGCGCTGCCGCAAATGGTGATCGCCGCGCTGCTGGGCGGCTTGCTGATGGTGTTTGCCGACTGGTGCGGACGGATGCTGCTGTTCCCGTATCAGATCCCCGCCGGGTTATTGGCGACCTTTATCGGTGCACCGTACTTCGTGTATCTGTTGCGTAAGCAGACCTCGTAAGCGGCGTCTCGGCTGCGTTTTCTCTGTCATCAAAGGCTCCGCGTTGCTGGGCCTTTTTTTATTTTTCATGATGTTGCAAGGCGCTGCGAACGGGTGCGCAAAAACGATATTGCGTGCGAAAAGGAACGCGAGGCGTGGCGGTGAGATGAATATACTGCGGGCGGGTGCTCTGGATCTTTGTCTCTGGAGCTTCTGCGAAAGATACAAAGAGAAAAGCCCCGAGTCGATATTCATCAACCCGAGGCCTACTCTAACGCGTGACAACGTTAAGTTAGCCTCTTACCCGCCGCGAGGCAAGGAGAAGAAGGCATGATGCCGAACAAACGCAGCCCGTTAAAACTGGTGATTATTTGTGTCACTGTAATATCACTGGCATGGATAACCCGCAGCACGCTGTGTGAGCTGCGGATCCGAGCGGGCACTACGGAGGTTGCGGCCATTTTGGCTTACGAATCCGAACGGTAAGGCAACCCAGCGGCGGGGGCTTTGCCTCCGCTTGCCGGCAGTCGATGCGTTGATCCAAGAGCACCCATCCGCTCAAAAAAAACGGCGAGCCAGGGCTCGCCGTTTTCATGTTGATGTCGGGGCTTATTTCAGGCCGGCGGCATCGCGCAGCAGCGCGGCTTTGTCGGTCGCTTCCCACGGGAAGTGCTCGCGGCCGAAGTGGCCGTAGGCAGCGGTTTCGCGGTAGATCGGCTGCAGCAGATCCATCATCTGGATCAGGCCATATGGGCGCAGATCGAAGAATTCGCGCACCAGCAGCGTCAGCTGTTCGGTTGGCACTTTCTCGGTACCGAAGGTTTCCACCATGATGGAGGTCGGTTCCGCTACGCCGATAGCGTAAGACACCTGGATTTCGCAACGATCGGCCAGGCCGGCGGCAACGATGTTTTTCGCCACGTAGCGTGCCGCGTAGGCCGCGGAACGGTCAACCTTGGATGGATCCTTGCCGGAGAAGGCGCCGCCGCCGTGGCGCGCCATGCCGCCGTAGGTGTCGACGATGATCTTACGGCCGGTCAGGCCGCAGTCGCCCATCGGGCCGCCGATAACGAAACGGCCGGTTGGGTTGATGTGGTATTTGGTGCCCGCCGTCAGCCATTCCGCCGGCAGGACCGGTTTGATGATCTCTTCCATCACCGCTTCTTGCAGATCTTTCAGCGAGATATCTTCGGAATGCTGGGTGGACAGCACCACGGCGTCGATGCCGACGATTTTGCCGTCGTCGTACTGGAAGGTCACCTGGCTCTTCGCGTCCGGACGCAACCACGGCAGGGTGCCGTTTTTACGCACTTCGGACTGGCGCTGCACCAGACGGTGCGCGTAGGTCACCGGGGCCGGCATCAGCACGTCGGTTTCGTTGGTGGCGTAGCCAAACATCAAGCCCTGATCGCCGGCGCCCTGCTCGAGAGGATCGGTACGGTCAACGCCCTGATTGATATCCGGGGATTGTTTGCCGATGGCGCTCAATACTGCGCAGGAGTTGGCGTCAAAGCCCATGTCCGAATGAACGTAGCCGATCTCGCGTACGGTTTTGCGGGTGATCTCTTCGATATCGACCCAGGCGCTGGTGGTGATTTCACCGCCGACCAGCACCATGCCGGTTTTCACGTAGGTTTCGCAGGCGACGCGCGCTTTCGGATCTTGCTCCAGGATGGCGTCGAGGACGGCATCGGAGATCTGATCGGCGATTTTATCGGGATGTCCTTCGGAGACGGATTCGGACGTGAAGAGGTGTTTAGCCATTGTGTTCTTTACCTTGCATAAGACGGGTTAGAAATTACTGCACAGCGCTGGAGATCCGGCATCAAAGCGAAGGGTCTTCCGCTGATGGCGCGAGATGCATCCTGCAACGCCCCTCAGGCAAAGCCGTTAAGCAGTTTATCAGTTAACCAGTATAGATGGATTAACATCTGGACGTCTATTTTAGGTCAGGGTTTAGCCAGATTGCCAGTAATTTTTTGCGCTTTCGCTCTTTTGCGCAAACGGGTTGGCGCCATTTTCATCGCTTGAAACAGTTTTCGGCGAATTTTCATTTTGCTTTTTCACCTGCTTACCGGTATAAACTGCGCGCGCGGTTCATTTGCTGCACAGTACGGCGGTCTTGAGTGGGGGAAGGCGCGATAAACTTCCGCTTTGCATTCGCCGCCGTTGCGCTATTATCCGTCGCAGGCGTTCGCCGTGAGCGCCGCCGCTTCATCGAACGGTCACGTTCTTACACTATTTTAGAGGCTGGGTCGTTCACTCCGAACGGCGCGCGTGGAGGTGGTTGGATTAATGATCCGTTGTCTACCGGTTGTTGGTTCCCAACAGCAGTGCCGTTCTGGCGCACATTCTTCTGCTATTTCCCGTCTTGTCTCTTTGTCACTTACCAGGTGCGATAAACACTTGGCCGCTACTCAGGATTCTCGGGCCGGCTAACGGTCGTCTGAAGAACTGAACAAGGGTAGCCTGCAGCCTTCCTGTGGGATGTTTCTTGGCCCGATTCACGAGGTTTGAACAGGGTGTCTTACAATTATATGAGTGATAAACCGATCGCTGACCGCGAACGGCGGTTCTCTTCGCTGCCGCCAGCGCGGCTTGTTGGGTTGTTCTCGCGGGTGGTAGCTGCGATAGTGGCTGACGGTTTCGTCAGTGCGGAATGTGAGGCGAACCATGTCTGATGATCTGTTGATTCACCGCCCGCCGGTTGCGGGCGAGTCTTTATCTTTGCGCTCCATGCAGGAGGTTGCCATGAATGATCGTAATGCCAGCAAGATGCTGCGTACTTATAACGTCGCCTACTGGGGCAACAATTACTATGACGTCAACGAGCTGGGCCATATCAGCGTGTGCCCGGACCCGGATGTCCCGCAGGCGCGCGTCGATCTGGCAGAACTGGTGAAAACGCGCCAGCAAGACGGCCAACGTTTGCCTGCGCTGTTCTGCTTCCCGCAGATCCTTCAGCATCGCCTGCGTTCGATCAACGCCGCGTTCAAACGCGCGCGTGAGTCTTTCGGTTACCAGGGCGGCTATTTCCTGGTGTATCCGATCAAGGTGAACCAACATCGCCGCGTGATTGAGTCGCTGGTGAACTCCGGCGAACCGCTGGGGCTGGAAGCCGGCTCCAAGGCCGAGCTGATGGCGGTGCTGGCGCATGCCGGCATGACCCGCTCGGTGATCGTCTGTAACGGCTATAAAGATCGTGAATATATTCGCCTGGCGCTGATCGGCGAAAAACTGGGGCATAAGGTGTACCTGGTGATCGAGAAGATGTCCGAGATCAACCTGGTGCTGGAAGAGGCTGAGCGGCTGAACGTGGTGCCGCGCCTGGGCGTGCGTGCGCGCCTGGCGTCTCAGGGCTCCGGCAAATGGCAGTCGAGCGGCGGCGAAAAATCCAAGTTCGGTCTGGCGGCGGTGCAGGTGCTGAAGCTGGTGGAAACCCTGCGCGAAGCGGGCCGTCTCGACAGCCTGCAACTGCTGCATTTCCACTTGGGCTCGCAGCTGGCCAACATTCGCGATATCGCCACCGGCGTGCGCGAATCGGCGCGCTTTTACGTTGAACTGCACAAGCTGGGCGTCAACATTCAGTGCTTCGACGTGGGCGGCGGCTTGGGCGTCGACTACGAAGGCACCCGCTCGCAGTCCGACTGCTCGGTGAACTACGGCCTGAACGAATACGCCAACAACGTGATTTGGGGTATCGGCGATGCCTGTAACGAACACGGCCTGCCGCACCCGACGGTGATCACCGAGTCCGGCCGCGCCGTGACCGCGCACCATACGGTGCTGGTTTCCAACGTGATCGGCGTCGAGCGCAACGAATTCAGCGAACCGCTGCCGCCGGAAGCGGACGCGCCGCGCGCGCTGGAAAGCATGTGGGAAACCTGGCTGGAAATGAACGAGCCGGAGAACCGCCGCTCGCTGCGCGAATGGCTGCACGACAGCCAGATGGATCTGCACGACGTGCATACCCAATACGCGCACGGCATGCTGGATCTGACCAAGCGCGCCTGGGCCGAGCAGCTGTATCTGAACATCTGCAACAAGATCCAGCAGCAGCTCGATCCGAGCAATCGCGCGCACCGTCCAATCATCGACGAGCTGCAAGAGCGCATGGCGGACAAGTTCTACGTCAATTTCTCGCTGTTCCAGTCGATGCCGGATGCCTGGGGTATCGATCAGCTGTTCCCGGTGCTGCCGCTGGAAGGGCTGGATAAGCCGCCGGAAGGCCGTGCGGTGCTGCTCGACATCACCTGCGATTCCGACGGCACTATCGACCATTACGTCGACGGCGACGGCGTGGCGACCACCATGCCGATGCCGCCGTACGATCCGGAGAACCCGCCGGCGCTGGGCTTCTTCATGGTCGGCGCGTACCAGGAGATCCTCGGCAACATGCACAACCTGTTCGGCGACACCGCCTCGGTTGACGTGTACGTGTTCCCAGACGGCAGCGTCGAGACCGAGTTGTCCGACGAGGGCGACACCGTGGCGGACATGCTGGAGTACGTGCAGCTCGATCCGGGGGCGCTGCTGGCCAAGTTCCGCGATCAGGTCAAAGAAACCGATCTGGACAGCGAGCTGCAGGCGCAATTCCTGGAAGAGTTTGAAGCCGGCCTGTACGGCTACACGTATCTGGAAGACGAGTAACTGCCCTCTTCAGGGGGGCGATATCGGCCCCCTTGAAGCATGGATAAAATGCGGCCATAATCAGCCGTATCGGTAGCACCGAAACAAACATCGAACAAATCCCTTTCTCGTCGGGCTAACGACGCGGGAGGGATTTTTTTTTGTAACGGCCCGGCCTCTGCGCCCGGCAACTTGTTGAACTACGAGGGTTTACTATGAGCACCTTAGGCCATCAGTCCGATAATTCATTAGTGTCCAACGCCTTTGGTTTCCTGCGCTTTCCGCTGAACTTCATGCCTTACGACAGCGATGCAGAGTGGGTCATCACCGGCATTCCGTTTGACATGGCGACCTCCGGTCGCGCCGGCGGCCGTCACGGCCCGGCGGCCATCCGTCAGGTGTCCACCAACCTGGCCTGGGAAGGCAACCGCTGGCCGTGGAGCTTCGATCTGCGCGATCGGCTGAACGTGGTTGACTGCGGCGATATCGTGTTCAACTTCGGCGACGCGCAAGACATGAGCGACAAGCTGCAGGCGCACGCGGAGAAACTGCTGAAGGCCGGTAAGCGCATGCTCTCGTTCGGCGGCGACCACTTCGTGACCCTGCCGCTGCTGCGCGCGCACGCCAAGCATTTCGGCAAGCTGGCGCTGGTGCACTTCGACGCCCACACCGATACCTACGCCAACGGCAGCAAGTTCGACCACGGCACCATGTTCTACCATGCCCCGAACGAAGGCTTGATCGATCCGCACCACTCGGTGCAGATCGGCATTCGTACCGAGTTCGATCATGACAACGGTTTTACCGTGCTGGACGCCGCGCAGGTGAACGATCGCAGCGTGGACGACCTGCTGACCCAGATCAAGGGCATCGTCGGCGATATGCCGGTGTATCTGACCTTCGACATTGACTGCCTGGATCCGGCGTTCGCACCGGGCACCGGCACGCCGGTGATCGGCGGCCTGACCTCCGATCGCGCGCTGAAGCTGGTGCGCGGCATGCAGTCGCTGAACATCGTCGGCATGGACGTGGTGGAAGTGGCGCCGGCTTATGACCAGTCCGAGATCACCGCGCTGGCCGCGGCGACCCTGGGCCTGGAGATGCTGTACCTGCAGGCGGCCAAGAAACACGCCTGACGCCAGGCTACTCCTCGCTGAAAAAGCGGCCTCCATCGTATGGGGGCCGCTTTTTTTATTGCATTTGCCGCCATCCGCGCTGCCTTCTCAGTCCGTTGCAACGCTTTTGCACAACACCGCGCAGAAATGAAACTGAGTCAGTAAAAAGGAATCTGGAGAGTGGGGAGGATGAATATACTGCGCGCGGGTGCTCTGGATCTTTGTATCTGGAGCCTGCGTGAAAGGTACAAAGAGAAAAGCCCCGAGTCGATATCCATCAACCCGAGGCCAACTCTAACGCCAGACAACGTTAAGTTAGCCTCTTACCCGCCGCGAGGCAAGGAGAAGAAGGCATGATGCCGAACAAACGGAGCCTGTTAAAATTGGTGGTTATTTGTGCCACGGTAATATCACTGGCATGGATAACTCGCAGCACGCTGTGTGAGCTGCGGATCCGATTGGGCAACACGGAGGTTGCGGCCATTTTGGCTTACGAATCCGAACGGTAAGGCAACCCGGCGGCGGGGGATGTTCCCCGTCTGCTGGCTGTTGGCGTCCAGATCCATGAGCACCCTCTCAACGCTTTCGGTTTTCCGCCGCACAGGGCAGAGAAACGGGTTTATGCCCGCTTCATCTGCTGTGCCAGCAACATGCGGCCAAACAGCGCGCCGCCCGCCAGCAGCGTCAGCAGCTGCGAGGCGATCAGCACCGCAAAGCCTGAAGACACCTTGCCCTGGCTGGCCATCACCATGCCCATCGCCATCGGCACAAACGCCGAGAACAGATTGCCGATGCCGTTGATCAGCCCATAGGCGCTGCCGACCGCCTCCGGCCGCGCATAATGTTGCAGCAGCGTGGGTATCGCCGCGCCCTGCGCCCCCCAACAGGCGTTGGCCGCCAGCAGGAAGAAGGCGATCCAGCCAAGCTGATGGCTGTGCATCACGCCATAAATGCACAGCGCGGTCGCTGCGCCGCCGCAGACGAAGATCAGCGGCGCCTGATAAGGGCGGATACGATCGAGCAACACGCCACCGAGGTATTTGGAGGCGATGCTGACGATGAAAGGCAGCGCGGCCATCCAGCCCATCTGTTTGATGGAAAAACCCTTTTCATCGGTCAGATACGCCGGCAGCCAGGCGCTGGAGCCCCACAGGTAGCTGAGCGTGGCGATCTCGATCAGCAGGATCCAGCCGAGCATCGGCGTGCGCCAGGCCAGTGCAAAGATGCGCCAGACGCGGTTCAGCACCGGTTGCGGATCGGCAGGGCGTGAAGATGAGGATAAGGGAAGCGGGTGAACGAACAGCCGCACCAGCGCCAGCCCCAGCAGCAGGTTGAGCAGCGCCAGCAGGTGAAACGACATCGCCCAACCGAAGTGCGCCATCAGAAAACTCACCAGCGGAAAGCCGAGCACCAGCCCCAATGAAACGCCCAATGCGCTGACCGCGTTGGGCTTGCCGCGCTCGTCGGCGGCGAAATGCTCGCCGATGTACATGGTCTTCAGCGAGAACAGCGGCCCTTCGCTGACGCCAAGCAGCGCGCGCACCACGCACAGCAGCATCAGCGAGCCCGCCAGCGGCGAGGCGGCGGTGAGCAGCGCCCACAGCACCACGCTCAGCGTCAGCGCGCGGCGGTAGCCCATCAGCGTTTCCAGAAACGGCGTCAGCAACATGGCGGACAGCCCGTAGCCGAGCAAAAACACCGTCATCAGCGTGCCCTGGTGAGCGCGGTCACCGCCAAGTTGGAAGTGTTGCAGGAAGTCGGGATTGACCAACATCACGGCGATATTGACCCGATCCGCATAGGCGATAACGATCAGAAACAGCAGGGCGATCACTCCAAACCAGCGTTGACGTTGTTGCACGGCGCGTTCCTCAGTGCGAGCGGTTGACGAATTCAGGCAGCAGCAAACTCACCCGAGGATGCCAGTTAGCGCAAACGCGGGAGGATGAGGCTGATTGATGTAAAATTATTGTTATCAAATAGGGTGTGAAAGACAGAGAGAAAACACTTTTACGCGCAATGCGTCGCCGGAATCAACGCGTTTTTTGCCATAAATTAGCAGGGGAGCGCACAACTGACATAGGTTTTTCATATCGGTGCATTATTTCGTGATCCTTCCCGCATTTGTCATTTTTAAACAACCTTTCATTAACATTTGCCGTTCCGCTCGCTTGACGAAAGTTTCGCCACACTTATAGTGACTGTATTAAATAAGAAACTGAGTTTCATATATGAAACAATCAGATAGAGGATAAAAGCAATGAGCTGGAAGAATGTGTGCGAAGTGTCTCAGGTGAAAGAAGATTTTCCTTTTTCCGGCAACGTGGAAGGAAAAGAGATCGGGGTATACCTGCTCGACGGTAACTACTACGCGCTGGAAGACGTCTGCCCGCATGCCTATGCCTTGCTCAGCCAGGGGTTTGTAGACGACGGCAAGGTTGAGTGTCCGCTGCACGAAGCGCTGTTTGACGTGCGCACCGGCCAGTGCCTGCGCGAGCCGGGCGGCCGCGATCTGCAAACCTATCCCACCCGGGTGGTCGACAACCAAATCCAGATCACCTTTATCGCGGAGGAGTAATCATGCAGCACATCACCGATTTCAATCCCTGGCTGCCGGACACCCAACAGGTGACGCCGGCCCGCGAAGGCGGCAACGGTCAAATCCATCAGCCGGGCCAATTTCGCAACGTGATCTGGCAAAACCGCGCCCGGGTGCCGGACGGTTTCGAAACCGCCCTGGTGGCGGCGCTGGAAACGATCTTCGATCAGGGCGCGGAAGAGCTGGAGCAGATCGTCAGCGCGTTGAATCAGCGCCGCCTGTTCGATCGCAGCGGCCAACCGTGGAATGAGGCGACGTTCCGCGAATTCCTTCACGTTAACGGTTTCTGAGCCACATCCGGGAGAAGACAATGACAGCAAATACAACATCCTCCGAACAGAGCTTGCAGGACTATCTTGACCAGGGGCTGCGCGGCATGTGGTATCCGGTGCTGGCCAGCTGGGAAGTGGGCAACAATCCGGTCGGCATCACCCGTCTGGAGCAGCAAATCGTGGTGTGGCGCGACGGTGAAGGCCAGATCCACGCGCTGGAAGACCGCTGCCCGCACCGCGGCGCGCGGCTTTCCATGGGATGGAACCTCGGCGATCGCATCGCCTGCTGGTATCACGGGGTGGAGGTCGGCGGCGACGGCACGGTGAAAGACGTGCCGGCGGTGGATCGTTGCCCGCTGGTGGGGCAAAAATGCCTGCGGTCTTACCCGGCCAAAGAAGCCTACGGCGCGGTGTTCCTCTATTTCGGCGTGACGGCGGATGAAGCGCCGGCGGCGCTGACTTTCCCGCAAGAGCTGGCGGACGAAGCGTCGTACAGCAATTTCCTGTGCACCGCCAGCTGGAACTGCAACTACCAATACGCCCTGGAAAACGTGATGGATCCGATGCACGGCACCTACCTGCACTCCTCCTCGCACTCGATGGCGGAAGGGGACCGCAAGGCGGATATGGGGCTGGAGCCGACCGACAGCGGATTTATCTTCAAGAAGAACGGCCAGATTGGCGTCAACTTCGACTGGGTGGAGTTCGGCAACAGCGGCGCGTATTGGATGCGCCTGTCGATCCCGTACAAAAAGCGCTTCGGGCCGGGCGGTCACTTCTGGATCATCGGCATGGTGGTGCCGGAAGACAAGGATCACTGCCGGGTGTTCTTCTGGCGCATCCGCAAGGTCAAAGACTGGCAGCGCGACATGTGGCGCTTCATGTACCGCAACCGCCTGGAATCGTTGCATTGGGACGTGCTTGAGCAGGATCGCATCGTGCTTGAAAATATGGCGCCTAACGCCCGCGGCCGCGAATACCTGTACCAGCACGACGTCGGCCTTTCGCGCCTGCGCCGCCTGATGCAGAAAGAAGCGCAGAAACAGCTGGCGACGCTGCGCGAGCGGGAGGCGGCGCAGTGAACGGCCTGTTGAACGGCAAACGCATTGTTGTCACCGGCGCGGCGCGCGGCCTGGGTTACAGCTTCGCCGCCGCCATCGCCGCCGCCGGCGCGCAGGTGGTGATGTGCGATATTTTGGCGGATGAGCTGGCGGCGAGCGGCGCCGCGCTGCGTGAGCAGGGCGCTCAGGTGGAAACGCAGACCATCGATCTGGCGTCACCGGATTCGATCCGTTCGGCGTTCGAGAAGATCGCCGCAGGCGGCGGAATCGACGGCCTGGTGAACAACGCGGCGTTGGCGACCGGCGTCGGCGGCAAAACCATGATGGAATACGATATCGATCTGTGGGATCGGGTGATGCAGGTCAACGTGCGCGGCACCTGGCTGGTGAGCCAGGCGGCGGTGCCGCTGCTGGCGCGCAGCCCGCACGCCAAGATCGTCAACGTGGCGTCGGACACTGCGCTGTGGGGCGCTCCGCGCCTGATGGCCTATGTCGCCAGTAAAGGCGCGCTGATCGCGATGACCCGCTCGATGGCGCGCGAGCTGGGCCCGCAGGGGATCTGCGTCAACGCCATCGCGCCGGGCTTGACGCGGGTGGAAGCCACCGAGTATGTGCCCGCCGAGCGTCATCAGCTGTACGAGCAGGGGCGCGCGCTGGCCGGGGCGCAGCATCCGGACGATGTGAACGGTACGGTGCTTTATCTGCTGTCGCCGCTGGCGGATTTCGTCACCGGCCAACTGCTGCCGGTCAACGGCGGCTTTGTATTCAACTGACGGCCCGCAGGGCCGGCGCACAGCGCAGGAGTGAGAGATGGCGGACGAGCAAGCATGTAAGTATCTGATCCCGGGGCTGGATCGCGGGTTGCAGCTGCTGCTGGCGTTTGGCGAGCAGCATAAGGAAATGACTTTCGCCGAGTTGCATCGCCTGGTCGATATGCCGAAGGCCACCGCTTACCGCGTGGTGCAGACGCTTGAGCACCTGGGCTTTCTGGAACGCAATCCGCGCACCAACACCTTTGCGCTTGGCATCAAGGTGCTGCGCCTCGGCTTTGAATACATCGCGTCGCTGGACGTGGCGCAGGCCGGCCAGCCGGTGATTGAGCAGCTGCGCGATCGCAGCCAGTGCAGCAGTCATCTGGCGATCCGCGATGGGCGCGACGTTATCTACATCGCCCGCGTCAGCGCCGCCGGTTCGCAGATCAATCAGGTCAGCGTCGGCACCCGCTTGCCGGTGCACCAAACCTCGCTCGGCCGCATGCTGTTGACCAGCGCCACCCGCAGCGAGTTCGAACAACTTTATCCGGACGCGCAGCTGCCGGGCAATGCGCCGGGCACCCCGGCGGATCGCGAAACGCTGTGGCAGATGGTGCAGCAAGACAAAGCGCGCGGCTATGTGATCGGCGAATCGTTCTTCCGCCACGGCATCTCCTCGATCGTCTATCCGATCTTCAACCGCGAGCAGCGGGTCGAGGCGGTGGTCAGCATCATGGTGCCGTCCGATGAGATCCCGAAAGCGGATCGCGAGCGGCTGCGCATGGAAGTACGCGACGCGGCGGAGAAAATTTCCGGCTTCCTCGGCGCGCCGCCGCAGGCCAACGTCGGCTAACCGACAGGACCGACTCTTTTACTCAGGCAGGGATAAGGCCCGTAGCAAACAGGGGCCGGGGTTGACTCATGCCTGAAAACCGTATGCAGCGAGAACGTGAGGCTGAACAATGAGCGTAATCGGAATCGAAAAACTGGAATTTGGCGTCGAAGATCTGCCAACCTGCGAAAAATTCATGCAAGACTTCGGCCTGCAGCCCGCCACGCAACATTGGGGCGAACCGCAGCGCGAATTCACCACCCTGAGCGGGGCGCGGGTTGTCCTGCACCCGTTGCAAAGCGCGGCGCTGCCTGCGGCGTTTGAAGGCGGTTCTACCCTGCGCCGCATGACCTGGGGCGTGGCCTCGCCCGCCGAGCTGGCGCGCCTGCAGCCGCGTTTGGCGTTGATGCCCGGCTTCCGGCAGGTGGGAGAAGAGCTGGAATGCCTCGATCCCAACGGCATGACGCTGCGCTTCGTCGTCAGCCGCCAGCAGGCGGTCGAGGTGCCGGTCACGCCAATCAACCAATGGGGCGACGTGCGCCGCATCGATCAACCCAGCCCGGTCTATTCGCAGGCACAGCCGATCAACATCGGCCACGTGGTGTTCTTCGTTGAGGATCTGGCGGCGACCGAGCGCTTCTATCGCGAGCTGTTGGATTTCCAGGTTTCCGATCGCTATATCGATCGCGCCGTCTTCCTGCGTACCCAGGCGCGCGGCGGCCACCATAACCTGTTCCTGCTGAAGCTGCCGAACCGCCCACGGGGCCTGAACCACGTGGCGTTCACCGTGCGCGATATCCACGAAGTGATCGGCGGCGGCATCGCCATGAACAAGGAGAAGTGGAGCACCTTTATCGGCCCCGGCCGCCACCCGATCTCCTCGGCCTATTTCTGGTACGTCAACAGCCCGACCGGCGGCGCGTTCGAGTACTACACCAACGACGATTATCTGACGGAAAACTGGCAGCCGCGCGAGCTGGAGCATTCGTTGGTCTCCTTCACCGAATGGGCGGTAGAGGGCGGCATCGATCACGACACGCGCCGTCAGCATAAAAAGGCGGCGGCGTTATGAACCGGCCGGAACATGCGGGCATCGTTATCGTCGGCGGCGGCCAGGCCGGCGGCTGGGCGGCCAAGACGCTGCGCGATCGCGGTTACAGCGGCCGGCTGACGGTGGTCAGCGACGAACCCTACGATTTTTACGAGCGGCCGCCGCTGTCGAAAGCGGCGCTGCTGGATGCCGCGGCTCCCCTCAGCCGGCTGTTCAGCGAACAGACGGTGGCGGAGCTGAATATCGACTGGCGTCGCCCGCTGCGCGCCGAGTCCATCGATGCAGAACAGCAAATCGTCACGCTCAGCGACGGGCAACGGCTGCAGTTCGAGCAGTTGCTGATCGCCACCGGCGGTCGGCCGCGTTTGCCGGGCGCCGCCTGGGCGCAGCACCCGCGCGTTATGACGCTGCGTTCCTGGGACGATGCGGCTCGGTTGCGGCAGGGCCTGCAGGGTTGCCGCCGCCTGGCGATCGTCGGCGGCGGTTGGATCGGGCTGGAGATCGCCGCTTCCGCGCGCCGTCTCGGCGCCGAGGTGACGGTGTTTGAACGCCAGCCCGCGCTGTGCATGCGCAGCGTCGGCGCCGACGTTTCACAGGCGTTGCTCGAACTGCATCGTCAGCAGGGCGTCACGGTGCTGTGCGGCTGCGGCGAGATCTCGTTGGAAGATCGCGACGGCGCCGCCTGGATCGGCAGTGAAGTCAGCGATCCGCAGGCCTTCGACCTGGTGGTGGTGGGGATCGGCGTCGAGCTGAATCTCGAACTGGCGCGCAGCGCCGGGTTGGCGATCGAGTCCGGCATCGTGGTCGACGGCCAGGGGCGCACCAGCCATCCGGCGATCTTCGCCGCCGGTGACGTGGCGCGCCACCCGACGCTCGGCCTGTGCCTGCAGTCCTGGGCCTACGCGCAAAATCAGGCCATCAGCACCGCCTGCGCGATGCTCGACGCCTTCGCCGCACCGTATGACGACGTGGCCTGGCTTTGGTCGGATCAATACGACGCCAATATCCAGATCCTCGGCGTGCCGAGCGGCGGCGTGCACCATGTGGTGCGCCGCACGCCGCAGTCGCAGGTGTTCTTCACGCTGAACGCCGATCGGCAGCTGGTGCAGATGGTGGCGTTCAACGATGCGCGCACCATCAAGCTCGGCAAGCGTTGGCTGGCGAGCGGCCGGGTGCTGGATCCGCAGCAGCTGGCGGATGCGGAGTTTTCTTTGATGGCGTTGAAATAACGCCCGAACCTCGGGAGCGTTTTATGACTACGCAAGACATTGACGCCCGCGCTGGACGGGCGGGGGAAGCCGTTGCCGAAAATCCGCAGCAGCGGGTGCGCTGGTCGGTGCCGATCGCGCTGTTCGCCTGCGTGCTGCTGGCGTTTTTCGACAAGATCAGCATCGCGGCGCTGTTTTCCGATAGTGAGTTTCAGCAGGCGTTAGGCATCGGTTTTGACCCGGCGCGGCTGGGTTTGCTGATGAGCGCGTTTCTGTTCTCCTACGGCATTTCCTCGATGCTGCTCAGCGGCATCGGCGATCGGCTTAATCCGGTCAAGGTATTGATTGGCATGATGGTGGTGTGGGGTGTGCTGATGGTGTTGATGGGGATGACGCGTTCCTATCACGCCATGATGACGCTGCGCATTCTGCTCGGCATCGCCGAAGGGCCGCTGCTGCCGATGGCCTACGCCATTATTCGTCAGGCCTTCCCGCCGCAGCTGCAGGCGCGCGCCACCATGCTGTGGCTGCTCGGCACGCCGCTGGGCGCCGCGCTTGGCTTCCCGGTCACCCTGTACATTCTCAATACCTTCGACTGGCAGGCCACCTTCTTCTTTATGGCGTTTCTGACGCTGCCGGTGATGTTGCTGGTGCTGTTCGGCATGCGCCACCTGAACGTCGCGCGCCCGGCGGCGGCGACCAAGCCGGTGGTGTCCGAACGCCAACAGCATCGCCGCGAGCTGCTGCGCAGCCCGCACTTTTGGATGATCTGCCTGTTCAACATCGCCTTCCTGACCTACCTGTGGGGCATGAACGGCTGGTTGCCGAGCTATCTGATCAAAGGGAAAGGCATTCATCTGGAGCATGCCGGTTACCTCTCTTCGCTGCCGTTCATCGCCATGCTGCTCGGCGAAGTACTGGGCGCCTGGCTGTCGGACAAGCTGGATCGGCGCGCGCTGGCCTGTTTCCTGTCGCTGTGCGGCGCCGGCCTCGGTTTGGCGGTGGTGCTGCACCTGCAGGGCACCTACAGCGTAATCGCCGCCATGGCCTTCAGCACCTTTATGTGGGGCGCCGGCGCGCCGAATATTTTCGCGCTGTTGGCGAAGGCGACCAGCAGCAAGGTCAGCGCTACCGCCGGCGGCATCTTCAACGGGTTGGGCAATTTTGCCGGCGCGCTGGCGCCGGTGCTGATGGGGGCGTTGATCGCCGCTACCGGCAATATGGATAACGGCCTGCTGTTCCTGGTGGTGATGGCTTTCGTCGGCTGCCTCATTCTGCTGCCGTTACTGAGAAAGTACTGATTAATCAATCGATTCAACAGAGGAGTGACAACATGTCTCAGGTTGAGAACAAAGCCGGCGTCAAGCCGCAGGATCTGTCGATGGAAAATTGGGTGGAGTCGCGCATCGCCCGTTTCGAAGGCCGTAAATACGACTGGAACGCGCTGAAATTCCAGGCCGACTTTGATCCGAAATACCGCCGTGCGCAGATGCGCTACATCGGCACCGGCGCTACCGGCGTGGCCAGCGACGCCAACACCATTCCGGCGGGCAACTTCACCTTCTCCACCATGGTGCTGCCGTCGAAGTGCGAGGGGCCGCTGCACCTGCACGACGACGTGGAAGAAGTGTTCTTCATGCTGAAAGGCAGCATCACGCTGATGATTCAGGATGGGGAAGAGTATTACGAGACCAGGCTGAAAGAGCGCGATCTGATCTCGGTGCCGGCGGGGGTGTATCGCGGCCTGTTCAACCACGGTGAGGAAGAGGCGCTGATGTGCGTGATGCTCGGCACCGCCAAGCCGGAGATCCCAACCTATCCGGCGGATCATCCGCTGTCCAAAGTGAAGCGCAACTGATGAACGGCCTGGCGCAACGCCAACGGGCGCGCTGCGGGGCGTACACCCTGAGCTGGCGCGAGACCGGGCAGGGGCGGCCGGTGGTGTTGTTGCACGGCATCAGCTCCGGATCGGCCTCGTGGATCAAGCAGCTCAACGATAGCGGCCTGACGGATGGCCACCGTCTGTTGGCGTGGGACGCGCCGGGCTACGGCGGCAGCCTGCCGTTGGCGGATCCGCAGGCCGATGCCGCCGGTTATGCGGCGGCGTTGGCGGCGCTGATAGATGAGCTGCAACTGGCGCAGCCGCTGATCGTCGGCCATTCGCTGGGGGCGCTGATCGGCAGCGCCTATGCCGCCAGCTATCCGGACGGGTTATGCGGATTGGCGTTGGCGGATCCGGCGCAGGGCTATGCCACGGCGCCGGAGGAAATACGCCGGCAGGTCTATGGCCAGCGCCAACAGATGATAGAGACGCTGGGGCCGGTGGGCTACGGCGAGCAGCGGGCGGCGGCCTTGCTGCGTGAAGGGGCGGATCCGCAGGACATCGCCTGGGTGCGCAACGGCATGCAGCAGCTCGATCCCGACGGCTTTCTGAGAGCCGCCTGGATGCTGGCCAACGACGATATCGGCCGCTATCTGGCGCGCTATCGCGGCCCGCTGGAGGTGTGGTGTGGTGAGCAGGATCGCATTACGCCGCCGGAGAAGGCGGCCGAGCTGGCGCGTGAGCAGGACGCGACGCTGCGTTTGATCGCCGCCGCCGGCCATGCCAGCTACCTCGACGCGCCGGCGTGTTTCAACCGCTATCTGCGGGACTTTACGGGAGCAATCCAACGATGAATTTTCAGCTTGAGAATCGGGTGGCGGTGGTGACCGGCGGCTCGTCGGGCATCGGTTTCGAAACCCTGAAGCTGCTGCTGGCCGAAGGGGCTAAGGTGGCGTTCTGCGGCCGCGATCCGGACAAACTGGCCGGCGCGGAGGCCAGCCTGCGCGCGGAGTTTCCGCAGGCGGAGATTCTGGCGCTGCGCTGCGACGTGCTGGACGCGCAGCTGGTGGCGCAGTTCGCCGCTCAGGTGACGGCGCATTTCGGCGGCGTGGATCTGCTGATCAACAACGCCGGTCAGGGCTTCGTCGCCCATTTTGACCAGACGCCGCGCGAAGCCTGGCTGCATGAGGCCGAGCTGAAGCTGTTCGGCGTGATCAACCCGGTGCAGGCGTTCTTACCGGCGCTGGAACGGTCGGCGATCGCGTCTATCACCTGCGTGAACTCGCTGCTGGCGCTGCAGCCGGAAGAACACATGATCGCCACCTCGGCGGCGCGCGCCGCGCTGCTCAACATGACGCTGACGCTGTCGAAAGAGCTGGTGGGCAAAGGCATTCGCGTTAACTCGATCTTGCTGGGGATGGTGGAGTCAGGCCAGTGGCGCCGCCGTTTCGACGAGCGCAGCGATAAAGATCAAAGCTGGGAACAGTGGACGGCGGCGATCGCCGAACGGCGCGGCATCCCGATGAAGCGCCTCGGCAAGCCGCAGGAGCCGGCGCAGGCGCTGCTGTTCCTCGCCTCGCCGCTGGCTTCCTTTACCACCGGCGCGGCGCTGGACGTATCCGGCGGCTTTAACCGCCATGTGTAGCAGGGGCCGATAAAGATGAAGAAGATCATGATGATTGGCTACGGCGCGATGGCGAAGGAAGTGATCGCCCGTTTGCCGGAAGGCGTGGAGGTTGGCTGGATCCTGGCGCGCGCGGCTCATCATGCGGCGATCGCCGCGGCCTTTGGCGGGCGGGTGCAGGCGCTGACCCATCCCGAGCAGTGTTTGCAGCGGCCGGATCTGGTGCTGGAGTGCGCCAGCCAGCAGGCGGTGGCGGAGTTCGGCGAAGCGGTGCTGCAGCGCGGTTGGCCGCTGGCGCTGATCTCGACCGGCGCGCTGGCGGACGCCGCCTTGCAACAGCGGCTGCAGCAGGTTTGCCGCCGCCATCACGGGCAGCTAATCGTGCTGTCCGGTGCGGTGGCGGGGATGGATGGGCTGGCGTCGGCGCGCGAAGGCGGGCTGGAGAGCGTGACTTATCAGGCCAGCAAAAGCCCGGCCAGCTGGCGAGGCAGCCCGGCGGAGCAGCTGATCGACCTCGATGCGGTGAGCGAAGCGCAGGTATTTTTCGAAGGGTCGGCGCGCGAAGCGGCGCGTTTGTTCCCGGCCAATGCCAACGTGGCGGCCACCATTGCGCTCAACGGTCTGGGGATGGACGCCACCCGGGTGCGCCTGCAGGTCGATCCCGCCACCCGGCGCAATACCCATCGTCTGCAGGTATGCGGCGACTTTGGCGAATTTCACATCGAGCTGAGCGGCACCCCGCTGGCGAGCAATCCCAAAACATCAACCCTGGCGGCGCTGAGCGCGGTACAAGCCTGCCGCCGTCTGGTGGACGGCGGTTTTATTGCCTGAACGGCAGGAGCGGAGCATGGAACGATTGAATATTTTTGTCGCCGGGCGCTGGCGTGAAGGGCGTGGCGAAGAGATGGCTTCGGTATTCCCGGCCGACGGCAGCGTCAACGCGCGGCTGCGCGCCGCCAACGTCGAGGACGTGAACGAGGCGGTGGAAGCGGCGGAGCGCGCCTGGCGCGCGCCGGAATGGCGCGGGCTGGTGCCGCATCAACGCGCCTCGATCCTCTACCGCGTCAGCAACCTGATCCTGGCGCAGCAGGAGCAGTTGGCCGAGCTGCAAACCCGCGACAACGGCAAGCCGCTGGCCGAGACCCGCGGGCTGGTGGCCAGCGCGGCGGCGACCGCGCGCTACTTTGCCGCCGCCTGCGAGGTGTTGGAAGGCGAGTTGCCGACCCCGCGCAGCGCCGAGGTGATGACGCTCAGCCAGTACCAACCGATGGGGGTGATCGCCGCCATTACGCCGTGGAACTCGCCGATCGCCAGCGAAATGCAGAAGGTGGCGCCGGCGTTGGCGGCGGGCAACGCGGTGGTGCTCAAACCGGCCGAAGCCACGCCGCTGATGGCGCTGAAGCTGGCCGAGCTGTTCGAACAGGCGGGCCTGCCGGCCGGGCTGCTCAGCGTGTTGCCGGGCAAAGGTTCGGTGATCGGCGAGGCGTTGGCGCGCCATCCGCTGGTGAAAAAGATCGCCTTTACCGGCGGGACCAGTACCGGGCGCCATTTGGCGCACATCGCCGCCGACAAGCTGATCCCCACTTCGCTGGAATTGGGCGGTAAGTCGCCGACCATCGTGCTGGAGGACGCCGATCTGGAACAGGCGGCGCGCGGCATCTGCTATGGCATTTTCAGCTCCGCCGGCCAGGCATGCATCGCCGGTTCGCGGCTGTTCGTGCATCGTTCGCTGTATCAGCCGCTGCTGGCGCGCTTGACCGAACTGACGGCGGGGCTGCGCATCGGCAACCCGCTGGTGCCGGGCGTGCATCTCGGCCCGCTGATCAGCGCCAAACATCGGCAAAGCGTAGCGGACTACGTGGCGCTGGCGCGGCAGGAGGGTGGCCGGGTGATCATCGGCGGCGAAGTGCCGGCCGATCCGCTACTGGCGAGCGGCAGCTATTACCTGCCGACCATTATCGAAGGCTTGAACAACGACGCCCGCGTTTGCCAGGAAGAGATCTTCGGCCCGGTGCTGGTGGCGCTGCCGTTCGACGACGAGCAACAGCTGACTGAACAGGCTAACGACTCGGTGTACGGCCTGGCGGCTGGCATCTGGAGCCGCGACTTCCCTCGTGCGATGGCGCTGGCGGAGCGGCTGGAAACCGGCACCGTCTGGGTCAACACCTACAAAACGTTCTCGATTTCCACGCCGTTCGGCGGCTTCAAGGAGAGCGGGCTGGGCCGCGAAAAAGGCCTGAACGGCATCAAGGCCTACATGCAGCAGAAAAGCGTGTATCTGGCGCTGAGCCATCAGGTGAATCGCTGGAGCGACTAGGCCGACACCTCTACGCATAACCCTAATAACGAATACCCTAAGAAGGCAGATGATGAGCGATAAAATCACGGTTGGCGAGGCGATAGCCCGGACTCTGGAACAGTACGCGGTGTCGGCGATGTACGGCATCATTTCGATTCATAATCTGCCGATCGCCGATGCGGTGGGGCAGCGCGATAAAATTCGCTTCGTGCCGGCGCGCGGCGAAGCGGGGGCGGTCACCATGGCCGACGCGCACGGGCGCTTCTCCGGCCTGGGCGTGGCGTTGACCAGCACCGGCGCCGGCGCCGGCAACGCGGTGGGGGCGATGATTGAGGCGCTCAACGCCAACACGCCGCTGCTGCATATCACCGGCCAGGTGGAAAAAGCCTATCTGGACGCCGACGCCGGTTTTATTCATGAAACCCGCGATCAGCTCGGCTTCCTGCGCGCCTGCTCCAAACGCGCTTACCGGGTCAATTCGCCGGAGCAGGCGGTGGCGGTGATCCAGCGGGCGATCCTGGATGCGCAAACCGTGCCCTGCGGCCCGGTGGCGGTCGAGATCCCGATCGATATTCAAAGCAGCCTGGTTTCCCGTTCGGTGCTGACCGAGCCGTTGGCGCCGGCGCCGCTGCCGAAGGCGGACGATGCGGCGGTGGAACGGCTGCATCAGCGGCTGAAACAGGCCAAGCGTCCGCTGCTGTGGTTGGGGGGCGGCGCCTTGGCCTGCGGCGACGCGGTGCGCAAGCTGGCGGACGCTGGCGTAGCGGTGATCTCCAGCACCCACGGGCGCGGCATTCTGCCGGACAGCCATCCGCGCAGCCTGCGGGCGTTCCATAACTCACCGAGCATCGAAGCGATCCTGACGCAGTGCGATCTGACGCTGGTGGCCGGTTCGCGCCTGCGCAGTAATGAAACCCGCACCTGGACGCTGCCGCTGCCGCGCCCGCTGGTGCAGATTGACATCGATCCGGCGGCGGCCAACCGCAACTATCTGGCCGATGAACAGATCAACGGCGACTGTGCGGCGCTGCTGGCGGCGCTGGCGGCGCGGCTGAGCCCCGGCGAGAAGGTCAACGCCGAGTGGGATGCCGAGATCGCGGGGGCGGTGCAGCAGGCGGAGCGCGCGCTGCGCCAGCAGTCCGGCGAATACGCCAAACTCAACGATGCCATCGACGCCGCGCTGCCGCAGGACGGGTTGCTGGTACGCGATATCACCGTTTCCGGCAGCGTCTGGGGCAGCCGGCTGTTCCGGGCGATCTCGCCGCTGTGCAACATTCACTCGCTGGCGGGCGCCATCGGTATGGGGCTGCCGATGGCTATCGGCACCGCGATCGCCAACCCGCAGCGCAAGGTGGTGGGGCTGGTGGGCGACGGTGGTCTGGCGCTGGGCCTGGGCGAGCTGGCGACCATGGCGCAGGAACAGGTGAACATCACCCTGATTATCATGAACGACGGCGGTTATGGCGTGATGCGCGGCATTCAGGACAAGTACTTCGCCGGGCGTCAGTATTACAACGAGCTGCATACGCCGGCCTTTACCCAGATCGCCGAAGCGATGGGGTTGAAAGCCTGGAAGGTGGACGCGGCGTCGCAGTTCAACGGCGTGCTGGCCGAGGCGATCAACTACCCGGGGCCGTCGGTGGTCGAGGTGGACATGAAGCAGGTCGGGCCGCTGACCTTCGCCGGGCCGCCGCAGAAGACGCTGTATTGAGACGATAAAAAACGCCCGGCGATTGCCGGGCGTTCTCGTGGTTATTTCTCTGCCGCGATGCGATCGCGAATGTGCTGAGCGCGCGCTTGGGAAGACGGGTGATCGTCGAACATGCTGCTCTGACGGCCGGCTTCCATCTGGGCCAGTTTTTCGAAGCTGGTGGCCAGGCCATTCGGATCGATGCCGCGCTTTTTCAGCAGATCGAACGAGTAATCATCCGCTTCGCTTTCCTGCTTCTGCGAGAACTGGGCGCTGACCAGCTTCTCGCCGATGTCCGCCAGCTGCGACTGCGACAGCGAGCCGATGACGCCCCCGGCGGAGGACGCCGCGGTGCGCAGCGCCACGGTGCCGTAAGCCACCTGCATCGCCTTACGGGTGTGGCCCAGCGCCACGTGGCCCATTTCATGGCCCAGCACGCCTTCGACTTCGTTGTCGTTCATCATGTCCATCAGGCCGCTGTAGACGCGGATGCAGCCGTTGGCCATCGCCCAGGCGTTGACGTCTTTGGTCACGTAGACCTTGTAGTTGGCCGGGGTGCCGTTGATGTTGTCGCCCAGCGCCGCGGCGATTTTGTTGAGACGCTTGGCGTAGGTGCTGTCGGCCGGCGCGATTTGTGCCTTGCTGTCCATCTCGGCGCAGGATTTATCACTCAGGGCCTTAACGTCGTTGTTGCTCAGGGTCGCCGCCTGGAACGCCTGTGCGCCGGACTGCATCAAGGTTTCGGTATTCAGGTTTTGACAGCCGGTTGCCAGGGTGGCAATGCCCAACGCAATCAAAGAGGTACGGATCTTCATAACGCCATCTTCCTGTGAAGGTAACAAGGTAAAAGAGTCATTTTGCTTGGAGGAAATCTTGTTGCAAGAGCCTAGTGTATGCCAGCCGGGGCGAGAATAGTGTTATTCCGAAAAAGCGTCCAATCGTGCTAATAAGTGGTGAACTCGCTCTCATTTGGCATTAGGGATTGCCGTTGTGATGTGGAGTCTGAGAAAATAGGGAACTTGACTGCTTTTTTTATCCGACCTGGAGTAAAACATGTCCTCTCGTAAAGAGCTTGCCAACGCCATCCGCGCACTCAGCATGGACGCCGTACAAAAAGCCAATTCCGGCCACCCCGGTGCCCCTATGGGCATGGCGGACATCGCCGAAGTCCT
>NZ_JBJNLV010000013.1:0-135642 GCF_052168875.1 Serratia sp. CY38905
TCGAGCAACAGAAAATATTTACCCAAGCTGCGTGCTTGCGACACCAGAGACATGCTTCACCATGAGCAATTAAAGAAAGAGGGGGGAACAACGCTTCCATTCTCTACCCAATTCCCCTATTGCGACATTCACTGTACTAAGTCACTTAGCTATACACAGAATCACATATAATTAATTGATATGAAATGATTTATTCGTCTGTAATAATGTTAATGAAATGGGTATCTTTTGATTCTATCAATTTTTCCATAACAAGGTCAGCAGTCATACCAAGTGCTATCTCTCGGTCTTTTTCTTGGCACATGCAACTAGCAGCAAGACGTGCAATCATTTCAACTCGCTCTAGCATAACTTGCTCACTTAACTCTCTATCCACACAACCCCCTAACGTAACACTGTACATATATACAGAATCACGTATTGCCAAAAATTGGGAAGAAAAAATACACACCATCGATATGTATCTATCTGATATGGATAAACAATAAGTATTAATTTATCTGTTGCAGTGGTGCTAAACGTTCTACACGCGCCATAATTTGCTTTGCTTTTAATCTTGCCGCTTCACGTTTTGCCGCCCGTGATGGTACTGACGGGAAGACTTCCCCAGAAGCAGAACCTCTACACCATTTTCCGTTTATACAGCTCCTCCCCCGGCTATAAGATGCAGAGCTTCCCCCCGACTGATGGTAATGCCGGTTGTCAGATGTATCTCGTCGATAGCCTTCTCTATCGCAGCGTTTTGCTCATCTGTTCCTTGGATAAATTTCTCCCTTTTTGGTGGCTTTGGTTTCCTGATTCTGTTCGTCAGTTCTCGCCTTTGACGTCGACTCAGAGGTTTTGATAAATCGAGTTCCGGCGGATCGCTTTCGTCTCCCGTACAGTTATTGACAGAACTCCGAGAGGGCGCAGGAGCGCCCTTAATGTCAACGGCCAAATCAACGGCACGCTTCGGCACAATTTTCCACTGCGTGAGCCGGGTTAAAATCGGGGTGCCAGCACCAACAGTAGAATCGTGCACACCACAGATGCAGACAGTCTCCTCGCCATACTGGTTAAACTCGGCACGCGGTTCATACAGCGTGCGCACCTGCAAATCATCGTGACGAACAAACGGACCGCCCTGTGCATTAACGTAACCAGCCCAATCACCAGCGTCGGCGGCATCATGGACGGCGGCAAACTCAACGCTCAAACCATGTGCGGTCTCAGTGTCAGCGAGACGGCGCAACTCACGGTAGACCGTCACCGGCGCACCACCGATAAACTGAAACTGACGAATGTGCCAGCGTGCCGCCCACGCTGAAACGGCGGGAGCTGTCTCTTTCAGCAACTCACCGCTTTCGTCATCGGTTTCACCATCAAGAGCATAGCCGTCGATGTTTTTGGAAATGTATTTAGTGACATAGCCGGTAGCGCTGCCCTTTTCTGGGTCAATGGCTTCGGCATGAAAGCGTGCCTTTTTGGCTTTATCGCTTCTCAGTTCGTGGTGGTCTTCCTCCCACGCATAATCACGGATGATGAGGCGCACACGCTCGACGTCTTCCGGCAACATGAACATAAGCATGTGCCAGTGAGGCGTTCCGTCGTGATGAGGTTCGGCAACACGTATACCGAAAATGCGGATTTCTTCCCGGTGTAGCTTGGCACGAATGCGCGCCCAAAGGCCGGTGAGATAACTCTGCGTGTCCGACGGGCTGGCTCCGTTCCATTTGCTGTTACGGTAGCCCGCTTTGGTGGTGGCATGATATTTAGACGGTGCGGTCAGGGTGTAAAACTCACCGACATAACCGAGTTCATTGCAGATATTTTCAAACCCACGAATGCGGGTCATCAGCTCGCAGCGGCGTATTGCCGGGTTAGCGACCGAACCGTCGTATTTTTCGATAAGACTGATGCGGTTGCCGTCTTCGTCTTCGAGATCCAGCCCCTTGAGAAACTCGCGCGTGCGGCGCTTCTGCTCGCGCCAGTCAGTCACGCAGTTTTAACTCGCATAGGAATGCTTTTTCTTACTGACGTTACCGACAGCAATTTGCAGATGTTCCCGCCATGCAGCCGCGATACGACGCAGACGACCACGCCACCACACATCGTTAAACATACGGGTGATAGCCGGGGCTATTTCATCCTCGCCAAAATATTTCTTTGTCACCCGCTCCCAATGTGGCGGGGTAACATTGAATTGCAGGGAAATAATCCCAGCGCGCATGTACCACGTGTACAGCGTTTTGAGTTCACTAAATCCGGTGTCATCAATGTCGACCAGCTCTGACCGGATGAAATTAGCGATATCAGCGGCCAGTAAGTCAATATCGGCGCGCGACATATCAGGGAGGCGGTTATATCTGGCGACCATATTGACCATACGTGACGCCAGGTATTGCATCAGCTGGGTATCAAAATGACGATGCGATATGCGCACTTTGCACCTGATCATTTAGAATGATGCAATTAAACTTAATCCCTTAGATTATAAAGGTTAATTTTAATAAAGTTGAGGGGCAGATATATCCACCCCTTAAAAGGGGAAAAATTCCAACTATCTTTTCTTGGACTTTCCTTTCTTCTTGTTTACTAAAGGTTCCCTTTTATAAGTATCATATAAGTTTACTGGCTGATTCACTGGGATAAACCCAGTGTGTACTTGGGTAAAGCCTAATTCTTTATTCGGCTCATTTTTAGGTGGAGACTTTTTTGGTATGTTTTTATCAAACATAGTAATACACTTGGACTGAGCTCTATCGACAAAAACAACCTTGTCAAATGGAAAGTTAGACTTACTTAACAAATAATTTGTCCATGAAACATGGTAGTCACCAAAATGTTTTTCATCACAACCAAATAACTGACTAAAAACTAATATAATCACCTCATTAAAACCACCATCACTTTTATAACCATCATATTTATCACGTTTTTTCTCTATGGCTTCATAAAAATAGTCTTTTCCTATCGCGATTGAAGTTTTTTTCATGGGTTGTGTTGGAACAACTCCATTTATACAATCGTCAATTTGTTTTCGAGTTATATCGCGGGAGAATTTTTCGTCATTGAAGTATTGCAAGTCACCTTGTTTATCGACACAAGTTATTTCTATTCCTATAGTTACATCAACACCATCTACTTTTTGTGATAACCTAATTGCTGCATCAGGCTTGTCTTTCTGCTCATCAATGCGTGTGAAGTCGCCATATAAATCATGTAAGTAATCTTTAGAGGCTTGAAAAACACTATCTTCGAGTTTCAACTTATCCATATATACTCCAAAATCTTGTGGTTCTTGCATAAGATACTCTTTTTCGCAATCACGGGAAACCAGTTTTCAAAATGGCGATAAAATGGCGGTGGAAATGGCGAATGATGGGTAATCATTGGCAAATAGATGCAAACTATGCCAATGAAAAATAACGCAAACCATTGATTTTCGGTTGTTCCTTTAGGAACTCATAATCGCTTGGTCGTTGGTTCAAACCCAACAGGGGCCACCAAACCTTAGCTTTAATATCATATAAAAAAGCCACTTTTCTCGAAGTGGCTTTTTTTATTTCTTGCTCACAGTGGCGGTACGAGTCTACCCACTGCCCTCAAATGGCAGGTATTTACACAGTCCGTCGTTACTGTGCCGCCCACACAATGGCTCGTCGTGTCATTATCGCCAAAGCCGTCTCTGTAGCACCTATGCTGCCGGTAAAGATTTAATATAATCTTCAAAACGTTTACCTCTTTCCTGTCGAAAACGTTCGCCGGTGTCCGTCAACGATAGAATGCCATCAACGCGCAGATTGCGGAAATCGGCTTTGGTCTCGCACCATATGGTCAGCAGCCACACGGCGTCAAACATGGTCAATCCTAATGGCCTGATATTTCTTCGGCTTTCATTACCTTTAAGGTCGCGATAACGGACGGCCAACCGCTTTCTGCCTCGAATAGCCACGCGCAATGGCTCCAGATACCTGTCGGCCAGTTCATACTCCAGAGTCCTGCGCGAGACGGCGCGCAATGGCATATCCTCGTAACGTTTCTTCGCATCGTCATCCAACATGGCACCTATTTTGGCTGAAACGCGACGTGCCGCTTCACCCAGCTGCGCATCACCGCGAGCCGCAATCAGACGAGTGCCCAGTATTATGGCCTCCAGCTCGTTAGCGTCAAAATGCAGCGGCGGCAAGAAATACCCCTTTTCCAGCTGGTACCCCAATCCAGACTCGCCGCGGATCGGAGCACCCATCGCCTGCAACGTGCTCATATCTCGATAGATGGTTCGCACCGAAACATCCAGCGTCTGGGCCAGAAACTCCGCCGAAACCGGGCGTTGTCTGCCGCGCAGTTGCTCGAGTATTGAAAATAACCTGACGGTTCTCACTGAATGCCTCCGACACCCCTGACAAAAATTGGCAGGGTCGCGGCCTATGATAGTCACTCACCCATTACTGGAAAAATTACCATGGCATCCCCTAATCACATAGCAGCATATTCCCCCGCCAGTGCCGGCCATGGCGTCGAACTGGGCCGCTTCAGACTAAGAAAAGGCGTTACCGAAGAGAAGATGTACGCGGCCTATTGCCAAATGGTGCAACATCATCTGTCTGCGCAACCTGGTTGGCTACATCAGTATTTACTTAAACTGGACGGAGACGTTTTCGTCGATGTGGCCATTGCAGAAAACTATGCACAGTCGCAGGCCATCTGTACCAGTTGGCATGGCCAATCACATTGCGAAAGCTTCCTTAGCCTTATCGAGCCGGAGAGCATGCACTTTGGAACGTTAATGTGCGCTCCACTCGTTATTCGATAACCACACCGGTCTCCGGCGGCCTCATGAACACGACGATCATTATCATAAGTGAGAGAAATGGCGAGATAGCGATGGAGAGATTGAGCTTGCGCGCCGAGACCTGCTACGCTCGCGGGTAACAAAAATCACCGCTAAGGCCCCCGCATGATCGTCAACTGCGACCACGACAACCTCGACGCCTGGCTGGCGCTGCGCACCGCGCTGTGGCCCTCCAGCTCGCCTGAAGATCACCGCGCGGAAATGCGCGAGATACTGGCTTCACCGCACCACACCGCGTTTATGGCGCGGGGGCTGGACGGCGCTTTCGTTGGCTTTGCCGAGGTCGCGCTGCGCTACGATTACGTCAACGGCTGCGAATCGTCACCGGTGGCGTTTTTGGAAGGGATTTATACCGTCGAGCGCGCGCGCCGCCAGGGCTGGGCCGCGCGCTTAATCGCACAGGTGCAGGAGTGGGCGAAGCAGCAGGGGTGCAGCGAGCTGGCGTCGGATACCGACATCGCCAATCTGGACTCCCAGCGCCTGCATGCGGCGCTGGGCTTTGCCGAAACGGAGCGGGTGGTGTTTTACCGCAAAACGCTGGGCTGATCAGGCGGTCTTGCTTTGCCGCTGATGCGCCAGCTGCTCGGCGCGCAGCAGGATCTCCTGCAGATCGTCCTCGTCAATATCGAACAGATCCCCCTCCATCAGCGCCTCGTGCAGATCTGCGCGGGTGATGGACACGGCATCGATCGGCAGATTGGCCGGTTTGGCCTCCGCCGGCGCCAGCGCGTGCGGGTAGCGTCGCCCGGCCAGGTTATTGAACAGAATGGCCAGCGCCGCCAGCAGCACCGAGTTCAGCAGCACCGGGTACAGCACGAAGTGGTAGCCCATCTGGTGAATGCCGGGGCCGCCGAGGATGGCGGTCAGCGCCACCGCGCCACCCGGAGGATGCAGGCAGCGCAGCTTGAACATCAGGCCGATGGCCACCGCCGCCGCAACGCCGCAGGCCAGGCCCGGATCGGGGATCAGCAGACCGGCGCTGACGCCCACCGTCGCCGCCAGCGCATTGCCGCCGACGATCGACCAGGGCTGCGCCAGCGGGCTGTTGGGCACGCCGAACAGCAGCACCGCCGAGGCGCCCATCGGCGCGATAAACCACAGGTTCACCTCGCCCAAAATAAAGTGGCTGATCCAGCCGGCGAGCATCAGCCCCAAACCGGCGCCGACGCTGGAAATCAGCATCTCTCGCTTGCCCACCGCCAGCGGGTGCGGCCACAGGCGCGCGCATCCCACTTTTACTCGTTCTATCCACTGCGTCTTCATGTTACCCAATACGGCTCGATTCACGTGTTGGCAACAAATATATCACATCATCCTGAAGGAGCTCACGGCGCCGTAAACCGCGCCGCCCAAGAACTTTTAGGCTAACAGATTGATTTTTAGCCTCCCCTCGTCAATGATGAATGTTCCCCCCTTAACCCCGAGGAACCGCCGATGTCTCAACCGATCATCGAGCTTTATACCGACAGTGAATTTTTCAGCCCGTACGCCATGTCCGCCTTTGTCGTGCTGACGGAAAAAGGCATTCCGTTCACCGTGAAGACGGTGGATCTGGCGAAAGAAGAGAACAAAGAGGCGGCCTACGCGGCGCTGTCGCTCACCCGCCGGGTGCCGACGCTGGCGATCGGCGAGTTTCAGCTCTCGGAGTCTTCGGCGATCGCCGAATACCTGGAAGACATCCACCCGGCCCACGCCGTTTATCCGCGCGACGTGAAGCTGCGCGCCAAGGCGCGCGAGATCCAGGCCTGGCTGCGCAGCGATCTGTTGCCGATCCGCGCCGAGCGCTCGACCGAGGTGGTGTTCAACAACGGCAAGTTCCCGCCGCTGTCCGAAGCCGCGCAGGAGGCCGCACGCAAGCTGATCGCCGCCGTGGAAAAGCTGCTGAGCCACGGGCAGGACAATCTGTTCAGGGAGTGGTGCATCGCCGACACCGATCTGGCGCTGATGCTCAACCGGCTGGTGATGCACGGCGACCCGGTGCCGGAGCGCGTGCGCCACTATGCGCACAAGCAGTGGCAGCGCCCGTCGGTGCAGGCCTGGCTGGCGTTGTCGGAAAAACGGCGCGCCTGAGAAAAAAATCGGCGGCCACGACGCCGCCGTTCTCAATGCCGAGAAACAACATCACTGCTTGAGGGAAGGCAAATCACCATCCAGAGGGCAGATAGCCTAACAATGAAGCGATGGCGTACACCGCGCTGGCCAGGTACAGCAGCACAATGCTGACCTGCAGCAGCGGGTGCGTGATCCAGTTGCACTGCCAGCGCGGGGTCTGGTCGCCCTGTTTGCGCGCGCCGCGCAGGATCAGCATCGGCATGATCGACAGGATCACCCCGCTGAACACCCCGGCGAAGTAGAGCGCGTTGACGAACGACACCAGCCCGCTGTAGGCCAGCACGAACGGCGGCACTACCACCAGCAGCAGCACGCCGAAGCGGCGCAGCGGCAGCTCGTCGTTGCCCAGCCGAAACTTGTCGAAAATATTGGTCAGGAAGCTGCCGCCCAATCCCCAGTACGAGGTTAGCATCGCACACAGCGCAAAGATGTTGGCGGAGAAGAACGCCCACTGCCCCAGCGCCTGGCCCCAGGAGATGGTGGCCACGTCGGAGATGTCATCCAGCCCGCTGAGCGCGATCACCGACATCGGCACCGCCGCCAGCAAAATGAAGGTCACCACCATACCGACGATGATCGCCTTCGGCAGTTGTTCCGGCTTGTCGGCAAAGCCGCGCGCCATTTCCGGCACGATGTACTGCGCCGAGAAGCAGAACACCACCACGTTGAACACCGGCACCATATAGCGCCAGTCACCGTCCAGCAGGTTGCGCATCTGGGTGGTATCTTTCAGCAGCGTTGCCGCCACCAGCGCGGTCAACATCACCACCATGCCGATGCTGATGAACTTCTCGCCGCGGCCGATCGCTTTCAAACCGAGGTACAGCACGCCGGCGGCGGGCACGAAGAACAGCAGGCTGCCCAGCGCCGGCGAGATGCCGAACAGCGATTGCAGCAGCTTGCCGCTGCCGGTCATGTAGGCGGTAAGCGCCCCGACGCTGTTGACGCACACCGAAGCGAACATCAGCCAGGCGCCCAGGCCGCCGACGTAGCGCTTCGCCAGCCCGCTCAGCTGCAGATGTGCGCGGGTGCGCAGCGTGGATTCGGCGACGTACAGCATAGTGATGGTGGTCAGGCTCCCCACCAGCACCAGCCAGAACAGCAGCGGCAGGAAACCGGCCTTGCTGGAGGCGTAGGCGATGGAGAGCACCCCGGCGCCGATATTGGTGCCGACGATCATCGCCACCCCTTCAAGGAAACTTAACGATTTGGCGGGTGCAGGTGCTCGCACCCCGGCGGCAAGCGCCGGAGAAACAGAGGTATTATCAGACATGCATCATCCTTTATCGCCCGGCGACGCTGGCCGCCGGGATGGGTTAACGTCCTGACGCTCAACGGCTCACATCGATACACAGGTATTTCAGCTCCAGATATTCTTCTATCCCGTAGCGCGATCCTTCACGCCCGAGCCCTGACTGTTTCACGCCGCCGAACGGCGCCACTTCGTTGGAAATCAGCCCGGTGTTGATGCCGACCATGCCGTACTCCAGCGCTTCCGGCACGCGCCACTGGCGCGCGGCGTTCTGCGTGAACAGGTAGGCGGCCAGGCCGAATTCGGTGTCGTTGGCCATGGCGATGGCTTCCGCCTCGTCATGGAAACGGAACAGCGGCGCCACCGGCCCGAAGGTCTCTTCTTTGGCGAAGCGCATCTTCTGCGTTACCCCGGTCACCACCGTCGGCTGGAAGAAAGTGCCGCCGAGCGCGTGCGGCTGGCCGCCGGTGGCGATCTGCGCCCCTTTGATCAACGCGTCGTCGATATGGCTCTGTACCTTCGCTACCGCATCGCTGTCGATCAGCGGCCCCTGGGTGGTGCCTTCCTGGCTGCCGTCGCCGACTTTTAGCTGCTCGACCGCCGCCACCAGTTTCTCCGCCAGCCGCTCGTAGATGCCGTCCTGCACGTAGATGCGGTTGGCGCAGACGCAGGTCTGGCCGCTGTTGCGGAACTTGGAGGCCATGATGCCCGCCACTGCCGCGTCCAGATTGGCGTCGTCGAACACGATGACCGGCGCGTTACCGCCCAGCTCCAGCGACAGTTTTTTGATGCTCGGCGCGCACTGCGCCATCAGGATGCGGCCGACCTCGGTCGAACCGGTAAAGCTCAGCTTGCGCACCACCGGGCTGTCGCACAGCACCTTGCCCACCTGTGCCGCTTCCCCGGTCACCACCTGCAAAACGCCGGCGGGAATACCGGCGTCCTGCGCCAGCTTGGCCAGCGCCAGCGCGGTCAACGGCGTTTGCTCAGCCGGTTTGACGATGATGGCGCAACCGGCCGCCAGCGCCGGCGCCACCTTGCGGGTGATCATCGCCGCCGGGAAATTCCACGGGGTGATGGCCGCGCACACGCCGATCGGCTGCTTCACCACCACCAGGCGCTGCGAAGCCTGCGGCGCCTGCAATACCGCGCCGTCCACCCGCTTGGCCTCTTCGGCGAACCAGGTGATGAACGACGCGGCGTAGGCCACTTCGCCGCGCGCTTCCGCCAGCGATTTACCCTGCTCGGCGGTCATCAGCTGCGCCAGATCTTCCTGTGCGGCCAGCACCTTGTCGGCCCAGGCCAACAGCAGCGCAGAACGCTGCTTGGCGGTCAGCTGTTTCCAGTCGTTTTGCGCCCGCTGCGCCGCCGCGATCGCCTGCTGGGTTTCCTCTTCGCTGACCAGCGGAATGCTGGCCAGTTCGGCGCCGGTGGCCGGGTTGATCACCGCTTCGCGCTTGCCGCTCAGGGCATCGCACCATTCGCCGTTGATAAGACACTGGCTGCGCAGCAGCTCGGGATTGTTCAATTTCATGCCGTTCGCTCCTTAGTGAGCCAGCGCGCGGGACAGGATGCCCATCGCCTTGGTGAACTGATCGTCCGGGATGGTCAGCGGGTAGAGGAAGCGGATCACGTTGCCGTTCACGCCGCAGCTCAGCAGCAGCAGCCCTTCCTCCATCGCCTTCTGCTGCACCTGACGGGTGATCTCCGCCGAAGGCTTGCCGGTAGCCGGATCGTTGAACTCCACCGCCACCATCGAACCTTGCGCCCGCACATCCGCAATTGCCGGGCTGGTTTTGCGCGCCTGCTGCAGCACTTCCACCAGGTGCTGCCCCAAACGCTGGGCGCGCTGGCACAGCTGCTCTTCTTCGATCACGTCCAGCACCGCGTGCGCCGCGGCCACCGCCAGCGGGTTGCCGGCATAGGTGCCGCCCAGCCCGCCCGGCGCCGGCGCGTCCATCACCTCGGCGCGGCCCGCCACCGCCGACAGTGGCATGCCGCCCGCCAGGCTTTTCGCCATGGTGATCAGATCTGGTTTAACGCTGTAGTGCTCCATGGCGAACAGCTTGCCGGTACGGGCGAAGCCGGTCTGTACTTCGTCGGCAATGAGAAGAATGCCGTGCTGGTCGCACAGCGCGCGCAGCGCCTGCATAAAGTCGGCCGGTGCCACGTTGAAACCGCCTTCGCCCTGCACCGGCTCCAGCACGATCGCCGCCACCTGCTTGGGATCGATATCCGCTTTAAACAGGCGATCCAGGCTGTTCATCGCGTCTTCGGTAGTCACGCCGTACAGCGCATTCGGGTACTGGCCGTGGAACACCGAGCCGGGGAACGGCCCGAAGCCCAGTTTGTAAGGCGCCACTTTGCCGGTCAGCGCCATGGTCATATAGGTGCGGCCGTGGAAGCCGCCGCCGAAGGTGATCAAGCCCGGACGGCCGGTGTAAGCGCGGGCGATCTTCACCGCGTTTTCCACCGCCTCCGCGCCGGTGGTGAAGAAGGCGGTTTTACACGGGCCGGCGATCGGCGCGCGCTGGTTGATGCGCTCCGCCAGCGAGACATAGCTTTCGTAAGGAACGATCTGATAGGCGGTGTGGGTGAAGGCCTGCAGCTGCTTTTCAATCGCGGCGATCACCTTCGGGTGGCGATGGCCGGTGTTCAGCACGGCGATCCCCGAGGCGAAGTCGATCACTTCATTGCCTTCCACATCCCACAGCGTAGCGTTCTCTGCGCGCTCGGCGTAAAAACCACACATCACGCCCACTCCGCGCGGGGTGGCGTCCTGACGGCGTTGGTTCAATTCTGCGTTTTTCATGCTGTTCTCTCCGGTCGGTGCCAGTTACACGTTTCGTTCACATTCGTGAAACAATGCCGTTTATTTACACAGGATGTGGCCCTATAATCGAGTGCCAGTTACGAATAATTGAGGGATCCAATTGCGCTCATTGAGTGGTGATCTGTTGCTGCAGCGCCTCGGCGAGCAGCCCGATGACAAGCTGCACAAGCGGCTTTACAACGCGATCCGCACCAGCATTCTCGACGGCAGCCTGCCGCCCTCCAGCCGCTTGCCCGCCTCGCGCGATCTGGCGCAGGAGCTCAGCCTGTCCCGCAACACCGTATTAACCGTTTATGAACAACTGCTGGCGGAAGGCTACGTATCGGCGCGCGCCGGCAGCGGCACCTTCGTCGCCGACACGGTGCCGGACAGCTGCCTCTCCACCGGCGGCGCGCCGGCCGACGGCAGCGGGCAACCGCGGCGCGTCGAGCTGTCCGAGCGCGGCGCCACGCTGCTGCACCACGCCAGCGCCAGCCCCAAACAGTGGGGGGCGTTCATTCCCGGCGTGCCCGACGTCAACGCCTTTCCCCATCAGCTGTTCAGCAAGATCCAGGCGCGCCTCAGCCGCCGCCCGGCGCCGCAGCGGCTGACCTACAGCAATCAGGGCGGCAGCCCGGAGCTGCAACATGCGTTGGTGGAGTATTTACGGGTGGCGCGCTCGGTGCGTTGTTCGCCGGAACAGATCCTGATCACCGAAGGCATCCATCAGGCGATCGATCTGGTGACGCGCATGCTGTGCAATCCGGGGGATGACGCCTGGATCGAAGAGCCGGGCTATTGGGGGATCCGCAATATCCTGCGCATCAATGCGCTGAACATCTGCCCGCTGGCGGTGGACGAAGCCGGGCTGGTGCCGCCGGAGCAGCCGACCACCCCGCCCCGCCTGATTTTCGTCACTCCGTCGCACCAGTATCCGCTCGGCTCGGTGATGAGCCTGGCGCGCCGCCAACGGCTGCTGGCGCTGGCGCGCAACGCCGGCGGCTGGATCGTCGAGGACGATTACGACAGTGAATTCCGCTTTTCCGGCCAACCGATCCCGGCGCTGCAAGGGCTGGAGGCCGACGCGCCGGTGATTTACATCGGCACCTTCAGCAAAACGCTCTATCCGGCGCTGCGCCTCGGCTATGTGGTGTTGCCGCCGCCGCTGGTGCAGGCGCTGAAAACCGCCCACGCCGAGCTGTACCGCGGCGGGCACCTGCTGATCCAGAGCGCGCTGGCGGAGTTTATTCAGGCGGGGCATTACACCGCGCATATCCGCCGCATGCGGTTGCTGTACGCCCGGCGGCGCGCCTTCCTGACCGGCTTGATCGAACAGCACCTCGGCAAACAGGCGCTCAGCGAGTTCAACAGCAACGCCGGGCTGCATCTGATCCTCAACCTGCCGGACGAGGCCGACGACGTGGCGATCGCCGCCGCCGCCGGCGCGCGCGGGGTGCTGGTGCGGCCGCTGTCACGCTACTACATGCAGCCCAACCGCCGGCGCGGCCTGCTGATGGGGTTTGCCTGCGTACCGGAAGAGCAGATGGCCGCCGCCTTCACCCAGCTGCTGGCGTGCATCAACGCGCCCGAAATGAAAAAGGCGGCTCCTTAGGGCCGCCTTCGCGCGTTACCAGGCCTGAAGCCGCCAACCGTCCGCCTGCCGGTGCAGACGGTGCGTCGGCCGCAGCGCCTGCAGGAAATCTTCGTCGTGCGACACCACCAGCATCGCGCCGGGGAAATCCGCCAGGGCGGTTTCGATCGCCAGCGACGACGCCAGATCCAGGTGGTTGGTCGGTTCGTCCAGCAACAGCAGCTGCGCCGGTTGCGGCCGCCACAGTGCGCAGGCCAGCGCCGCCTTCAGCCGTTCGCCACCGCTCAGCGAACCCAGCGGCAGCGCGATGCGATCGGCGCCAAGCTGCAACTGCGCCAGCCGGGTGCGCAACGCGCCTTCCACCAGCGGCGAATCCTGCAGCCCGAGATGCTCCATCACCGACAGGCTCGGGTCGAGCTGCGACAGGGTTTGATCGAGATAGGCCGTCGACAGCGGGCAATGACAATGGCCGGCAAGCGGCGCCAGCTGGCCGAGAACGGTCTTCAGCAAGGTGGACTTGCCGCAGCCGTTAGGGCCGGTCAACGCCACGCGCATCGGACCGTCGATCCGCAGATCCAGCGGCGGCGCGCTGACGAACGGCAGCTGCAGCTGTTCGAGCACCAGCACCTGCTTGTTCGCGCTCACATCACTGCCCGGCAGCGCCAGCAACACCGGCTGTTCCTCTTCCACCCGCTGATAGGCCTCGCGCACCGCCGCATCGAGGCTGTCGCGCTGGTCCTGATGCTGTTTGCGCAGCGTGCCGAGGCTCTCCTTCGCCGCCGATTTGTAGGCCATCCGCTCGAAAGAGGCGATATTGAGCGTATCGACGACGCGCAGCGTTTGCGCCGAGCGCCGCTGGCTCATGTCGTGCTCTTTCTGCTGACGCGCGCGGGTACGGCGGCGCTCCTCGCGCGCATGCTCCAGATCGGCGCGCGCCGCCTGCTGCTCCGTGTCGCGCTGGCGGCGGTAGTCGTCGTAGTTGCCGCCGTAGCTGCGCAGCGCGCCGGGCGTCAGTTCGACGATGCGCTCCATACGCCCCAGCAGTTGCCGATCATGGCTGGCGATCAGCAGCCCGCCCTGCCACCGCTCCAGCTGCTGATACAGCCAGGCGCGCCCGGCGCTGTCGAGGTGGTTGGTCGGTTCGTCCAGCAGCAGATAATCCGCCTCCCCCAGAAAAGCGCCGCACAGCGCCGCGCGCATCCGTTCGCCGCCGCTCAAATCGCATGCGGATCGCAACGGATCGAAGGCCGGCAGCCCGGCGGCGGCGAAGGCGCTTTGCAGGCGATCGTTGAGATCCCAGCGCCCTTCCAGACGATCGATGTCGTCCGCCAACGGCCGCCCCTGCTCGATGCGCGCCAGCGCGGCGAACACCTCGCCGTAGCCCAGCAGCTGCGCCAGCGTGGTGTCGGCCGCGATCTCCGGCTGCTGCGCAACGTAAGCCAATGCGGCATGGGATTCGACGTGCCCGTTGCCCGGCCGATCCAGCCCGGCGATCAGGCGCAGCAGCTGGGTTTTGCCGACGCCGTTGCGCCCTACCAGGCCGCAGCGCTGCCGATCGAAAGCGAGATCCAGCGGGCCGAACAGCGTTTCGCCGTCAGCAAATTGGCAGGTCAGTTGATGTAAAACGAAATAAGGGGACTGCGCAAAATGAGCCATAAGCACTCCTGAATGAGATCAAAACATCCCCACAGGGCGCGGGAGCGCACGGCGTGGGACCAGATATCAACAGGTGTGGTTGTTCATTTTCGGTTATGGCTCCGCAGAGAGAAGGAATTTGCAACGCGCAAAGGTTAACCGATCTTTTGTTCGTTATGCAAACAGTGTCTGAGATTCATGACGTCTATCACATTCGGCGCAACGCAGATTCCCAAGAGGCGCGACAACGGCTAGATTTATCTCATCCGACCACTTGTGTTCACATAATTATAACAACGGGCCCCGATTTCACCCGATGGAGAGTGCAATGAGCAATTACCCTCACCTGCTGGCGCCGCTGGATCTCGGCTTCACTACCCTGAAAAACCGGGTGCTGATGGGATCGATGCATACCGGCCTGGAAGAGCTGCCCGACGGCCCGCAGCGCCTGGCCGCGTTCTATGCCGAGCGCGCCGCCGCCGGCGTGGCGCTGATCGTCACCGGCGGCATCGCCCCGAACGAACAGGGCGTGGTTTTTCGCGGCGGTTCGATCCTCAACAGCGAGGAGCAATTGCCTCACCACCGCCCGGTGACCGAAGCCGTCCACAGGGCGGGCGGCAAAATTGCGCTGCAGATCCTGCACACCGGCCGCTACAGCTATCAACCCAAGCTGGTCGCCCCTTCTGCCCTGCAGGCGCCGATCAACCCGTTTACGCCGAGCGCGCTCAGCGAAGCGGAGATCGAGCAGACCATCGCCGACTTCGCCCGCTGCGCGGCGCTGGCGCAGCAGGCCGGCTACGACGGCGTGGAAGTGATGGGATCCGAAGGCTATCTGATCAACCAATTCTTGACGACGCGCACCAATCAGCGCGACGACCAATGGGGCGGCAGCTTCACCAACCGTATGCGCTTCGCGGTCGAGACCGTCAGGGCGGTGCGCCAGGCGGTGGGCGCGGAGTTCATTCTGATCTACCGGCTGTCGATGCTCGATCTGGTAGAAGACGGCTCCAGTTGGCAGGAGATCGAACAGCTGGCGCTGGCGGTTGAACAGGCGGGCGCCACGATCATCAATACCGGCATCGGCTGGCACGAAGCGCGTATTCCGACTATCGCCACCATGGTGCCGCGCGCCGGGTTCAGCTGGGTGACCCGCAAGCTGATGGGCAAGGTCGGCATCCCGCTGATCACCACCAACCGCATCAACGATCCGGCGGTGGCCGAGCAGGTGCTGGCGGAAGGCTGCGCCGACATGGTATCGATGGCGCGTCCGTTCCTCGCCGACGCCGCCTTTGTGCAGAAAGCCGCCGAGGGGCGCGCCGACGAGATCAATACCTGCATCGGCTGCAACCAGGCCTGTCTCGACCAGATTTTTGAAGGCAAGCTGACTTCCTGCCTGGTCAACCCGCGCGCCTGCCGCGAAACCGAAATGCCGCTGACAATGGCGGAGAAACCGAAAAAACTGGCGGTGATCGGCGCCGGCCCCGCCGGGCTGGCCTTCGCCACCACCGCCGCCAGCCGAGGCCATCAGGTGACGCTGTTCGACGCCGCCGAGCAGATCGGCGGCCAGTTCAACATCGCCAAGCAGATCCCCGGCAAGGAAGAATTCCATGAAACCCTGCGTTACTTCCGCCGCCAGCTGGCGCTGCGTGAAGTGACGGTCAGGCTGGGCGTCAAGGTCGAGGCGGCGGATTTAAGCGAATTCGACGAAGTGATCCTCGCCTGCGGCATCGTGCCGCGCACCCCGGACATCCCCGGCATCGGCCACGCCAAGGTGCTGAGCTATCTGGACGTGCTGCGCGATAAAAAACCGGTCGGCCAGCGGGTGGCGATCGTCGGCGCCGGCGGCATCGGCTTCGACACCGCCGAGTACCTCAGCCAGCACGGCGTGTCCAGCAGCCTGGATCAGGCGGAATTCAACCGCGAATGGGGCATCGACGGCCGCCTTGAGCAGCGCGGCGGGCTGGCGGCGCAAGGGCCACAGGCACCGCGCGCCGCGCGGCAAATCTACCTGTTGCAGCGCAAAACCAGCAAGGTGGGCGAAGGCCTGGGGAAAACCACCGGTTGGATCCATCGCGCCAGCCTGGCGATGCGCGGCGTGAAGATGCTCAACAGCGTCAGCTATCGGCTGATCGACGACGAAGGGCTGCACATCACCCGCGCCGAGCAGGACAGCTGCCTGCCGGTGGACACGGTGGTCATTTGCGCCGGGCAGGAACCGCGCCGCGAGCTGCAGCAGCCGCTGCTGGCGATGGGGAAAACCGTGCATCTGATCGGCGGCGCCGACGTGGCCGCCGAGCTGGACGCCCGCCGCGCGATCGATCAGGGGACGCGGCTGGCGATGGCGCTGTAAAAAAGGGGCGCACAGCGCCCCTGACATTGATGACAAACCTCATCCCCATGCCGGGTGGCAGAGAGCAGCGAATAGAAAACAAGGAAAATCAATTTATTGATTTTCGGCTGATAACCACAAAGGGGGGAAAAACCACGCTTTTTTCCCCCTTTGTCAACAGCATGAGGGGCGCACAGCGCCCCTTGGTCATCACGCTCAGCGACGCGCGCCGGATTTCACCGCTCTCAAGATCACGAACTTCTTGTTCGAGGCCACCAGCGTGCAGTTGCCGAACAGACGCTTGAGCTTCTGGTGATAGTCGAGGTGGCGGTTGCCGACGATGCGCAATTCGCCGCCCACCTGCAGACAGCGCTTGGCGTCGCAGAACATCTGCCAGGCGGTGTGATCGGTAATGGCGTGCTGCTGGTGGAACGGCGGGTTACACAGCACCGCCTGCACGCTTTCGCGCTCGATGCCCGCCAGCGCGTTGTTCACCTCAAACTGGCAACGATCCAGCTCTTGCGGCAGGTTGTGCTCCACGTTCAGTTCGCTGGAGGCCACCGCCATGTAAGATTCATCGACGAAGGTCACCTGCGCTTCCGGGTTTTGCGCCAGCGCCGTCAGGCCAATCACGCCGTTGCCGCAGCCCAGATCGACGATATGGCCGTTCAGGCCACGTGGCAGATGTTCCATAAACAGGCGCGCGCCGATATCCAGGCTGCCGCGCGAGAAGACGTTGGCGTGGTTATGGATAAGCCAATCGGTGCCGTCCAGCGGCCAGTCGGTGGTTTCCGCCGCCGCCGGCGGGACGATGTCCGCCGCCTGGCAGAAGATCAGGCGCGCTTTCTTCCACGCCAGGCTGGTGCGCGTCGGGCCCAGCACCTTTTCAAACAGCTGCATCGTCGAGGTGTGCACGTCGCGCGCCTTGGCGCCGGCGACGATCAGCGTGTCTTCGGTCACGACGTGGCGCAGCGCGCGCAGCTGCTGCTCCAGCAGCGCCAGCGCCTTTGGCACGCGAATCAACACCACCGCCGGCGCCGCCGGCAGCTCGGCCAGGCTGTCCAGCAGCGTAACCTGCTCGGGATCCAGCCCATTGAGCTTGAGGTTGTGGCGCGTCGCCAGCTGGCTCATGTAGGAGTCGCTGACGCTGTAAGGGCGATGCGCGTGCAACGCACAGGCCAGGGTGCCGAAGTTATCGTTGAAAATCAGCACCGGGCGGCCGCCGATATCTACGTTTTCAAGCTGTTGCAGCAGATATTCGTCCGCCGCTTCCCACGCCTGCAGTTGGGTGGATTCTTCCTGTTGGGGATAACGCTCCAGCTCAAGTTGCTGTGTTCCCAGATCGAGTTGGCTCATTGCCCCTCCTGACTGATAAAATTTGGGCTGTTTATCCCCTAAAAACGCCCGTCAGTAAAATGTTTTTTCGGATAAATTGCGTATGCCAGGATTTGAGCGAAAAAACAGCATAGAATGACCGACTGAATGGCCGTTGATACGGAACAAGAATGTCTGAATTGACCTACCTGCAAGGCTACCCAACGCATCTGCAAAGCCAGGTGCAGCAACTGATCCATCAGAATCGGCTGGGAGACGTGCTGCTGCAGCGCTACCCGCAGGTGCACGGCTGCACCACCGACAAGTCGCTGTATCAGTTTACCGTCGATCTGAAAAACCAGTATCTGCGCAACGCCCAGCCGCTGAGCAAGTTGGCCTACGACAGCAAGATCCACGTCATGAAGCACGCGCTTGGCCTGCACACCGCCATCTCGCGCGTGCAGGGCGGCAAACTGAAGGCCAAGGCGGAAATCCGCGTGGCGACGGTGTTCAAGGTCGCGCCCGAACCCTTTTTGCGCATGATCGTGGTGCATGAGCTGGCGCACCTGAAAGAGAAAGATCACAACAAGGCATTCTACAGCCTGTGCTGCCATATGGAGCCGGATTACCACCAGCTGGAGTTCGATACCCGGCTGTATCTGACGCACCTTTCGCTGTTCGGCGAGCTGTATGCATAGCGAGTGAGGGCGTGATAATCTGCGGTTTTAGGCCTGGACCGGAGCTCGCCATGATTCGCTTTGCCGTCGTCGGCACCAACTGGATTACGGAACGTTTTATCGATGCCGCCCATGAAAGCGGCAAACTCAAGCTGAGCGCCGTGTATTCACGCTCGCTGGAACAGGCGCAGGCATTTGGCGCCAACTATCAGGTCACGCAGTTTTTCGACTCGCTCGAGGCGATGGCGCAGTCTGACGCCATAGACGCGGTGTATATCGCCAGCCCCAACTCCCTGCACTGCCCGCAATCGCTGCTGTTCCTGCGCCATAAAAAGCACGTGATCTGCGAAAAACCGCTGGCCTCCAACCAGCGCGAAGCGGAACAGCTGGTCGCCTGCGCGCGGGAAAACCAGGTGGTGCTGTTCGAGGCGTTCAAAAGTGCCTATCTGCCGAATTTCCTGGCGCTGCAACAGGCATTGCCGAAGGTCGGCCGGCTGCGCAAAGCCTTTATCAACTATTGCCAATACTCTTCGCGCTACCCGCGCTACCTCGCCGGCGAGAATCCCAACACCTTTAACCCGCAGTTTTCCAACGGCTCGATCATGGACATCGGCTACTACTGTCTGGCCAGCGCGGTGGCGCTGTTCGGCGCGCCGCAGTCGGTGCTGGCCAGCGCCACGCTGCTCGATACCGGCGTGGACGCCCACGGCACCGTCTGCCTGAACTACGGTGATTTCGACGTCACGCTTTCCCATTCCAAGGTCAGCGACTCGGCACTCCCCAGCGAGATCCAGGGGGAAGAAGGCACGCTGATTATCGACAAGATTTCCGAGTGCCAGGGCGTGGCGCTGACGCCGCGCGGCGGCAACCGGCAGGACCTGAGCCAGACGCAGCACATCAACACCATGTTGTATGAAGCGCTGGCCTTCGCCGAGCTGGTTGAACAGCGTCAGGTGGAACATCCAGGGCTGGAAAATTCGCTGATCGTCGCCCGCCTGCTGACCGACATACGCCGCCAGACCGGCGTCGTTTTCCCCGCCGACGGAGAATGAGATGAAACGGCTGCTCGTGATGCAAACCGGCGACGCGCCGCAGGCCATTCGTCAGGAATTGGCCAACTTTGAAGGCATGTTCCTGCAACAGGGCAACATCGACGCCGAACGCGCGCACATCGTGCATCTGCCCGCCGGCGACCGGCCGTTGCCGCCGGCCGCCTATTGCGGCGTGGTCATCACCGGCTCGCCGGCGATGGTGACCGAACGGCTGCCGTGGAGCGAGGAGGCCGCCGAATGGCTGCGTCAGGCGATGGCGATCAAACTGCCGCTGTTCGGCGTCTGCTACGGCCACCAGCTGTTGGCCTACGCGCTCGGCGGCGAAGTGGGCTATCACCCGCAGGGCATGGAGGTCGGCACGCTGGAGATCGCACTGCTGCCCGCCGCGGCCGACGATCGGCGGCTCACCCTGCTGCCACCGCGATTCAAGGCCAATCTTATCCACTCGCAGAGCGTGCTGACGCCGCCCGCCGGCGCGCAGACGCTGGCGCGTTCGCAGCAGGACGCGCACCAGATCCTGCGCTATGGCGATCACGCTCTGACCACCCAGTTCCACCCGGAATTCAACGGCGCGGTGATGAGCCAGTATCTGCAGTGGCTCGGCGAACTGCATCCCGAGCAGCAAGCCCGCTATCAACAGCAACAACAACAGGTTAGCGACACGCCGTTCAGCCGCCTGCTGCTGCAGGGATTCGTCGTCAGCCTCGGCGCGCAAAAAGCGATGGCCGGCTAACGCGATTCACGTTGACCGCCGACACATTTTGCATTACTTTCTGCTCTGCAAAGGGGAGTAACTTCATTGCCGGTCAATCGTCATTACGATGCGCAAGCATCCGGTTACCGGGCAACCTGATGTCAAAGGTGTAACCACCTTCATCAACGTTGTAAGTGAGACCTTGCCGGAAGGCGAGGTTTGCTTGCAGCGTTCACAGAGCGGCTGGCGTCTTCCGACGTTGGCCGTTTTTGTTTTTGAAGGATACCTCTGATGATGAATTCCGTTGGCACACCGTGGTTATGGGGCAGCTTCGCCGCCGTCATAGTCGTGATGCTCGCAATCGATCTCCTGTTGCAAGGCCGTAAAGGCGCGCACACCATGTCTATGAAGCAGGCCGCCAGCTGGTCGCTGGTGTGGGTCAGCCTCTCCCTGCTGTTCAATTTCGGTTTCTGGTACTACCTGAATGAAACCGCCGGGCGCGCCGTCGCCGATACCCAGGCGCTGGCCTTCCTTACCGGCTACCTGATCGAAAAAGCGCTGGCGGTGGATAACGTGTTCGTCTGGCTGATGCTGTTCAGCTACTTCGCCGTGCCGGCCAACCTGCAGCGGCGGGTGCTGATCTACGGCGTGCTGGGGGCGATCGTGCTGCGTACCATCATGATCTTCGCCGGCAGCTGGCTGGTCAGCCAATTCCAGTGGCTGCTGTATCTGTTCGGCGCCTTCCTGCTGTTCACCGGTATCAAAATGGCGCTGGCGAAGGAAGATGACTCGGCGATCGGCGACAAGCCGCTGGTGAAATGGCTGCGCAGCCACCTGCGCATGACCGACAACCTGGAAGGCGAGCGCTTCTTCGTGCGCCGCAACGGCATCCTGTTCGCCACCCCGCTGGTGCTGGTGCTGATCCTGGTAGAGCTGAGCGACGTGATCTTCGCGGTGGACAGCATTCCGGCGATCTTCGCCGTGACCACTGACCCGTTCATCGTCCTGACCTCCAACCTGTTCGCCATCATGGGCCTGCGGGCCATGTACTTCCTGCTGGCCAACGTGGCGGAGCGTTTCTCGATGCTGAAATACGGCCTCTCGGTGATCCTGGTGTTTATCGGCATCAAGATGCTGATTATCGACTTCTTCCACATCCCGATCGGCGTATCGCTGGGCGTGGTGGCGGGCATCCTGACGCTCACCTTGCTGATTAACGCCTGGGTCAACCGTCGCAACGATCGCCTGGCGAATAAACAACCATAATCTGTTATCCGGGGCGCTAGTCGCCCCGTGATTGTTTGGCAATTCCCCCAAAACGCCAAACGTTATTGCGATCACACAAATGTAACCAGTATGTTATCAAGTGTTGATCCGCGCTTAGAATTTCACCTTCGCCTCTTTCCAACATCATTCGATTGCTGAATACTGATTCGGCAAACACACTTAGTTACAGAATCATATAAAGCCACCCGGCGTCGTTCCCGCCGCGGCGGCCAGATAACATCAGGAAGAAAGCACTATGCAAAAACTACTACAAAAGATCACGCAGGGTAGCCTGGTCAAACAAATCATGGTCGGCCTGGTGGCCGGCATTCTGTTGGCGCTGGTTTCGCCGGCGGCGGCCTCCGCCGTTGGCCTGCTCGGTTCCCTGTTCGTCGGCGCGCTGAAGGCGGTGGCGCCGGTGCTGGTGCTGGTGCTGGTGATGGCCTCGATCGCCAACCATAAACAGGGGCAGAAGACCAACATTCGCCCGATCCTGTTCCTCTACCTGTTGGGCACCTTCGCCGCGGCGCTGGTGGCGGTCGTCGTCAGCTTTATCTTCCCTTCCATGCTGGCGCTGAGTACCGGCGCGACGGACATTACCCCGCCGGGCGGCATTGTGGAGGTGATGAAGGGCCTGCTGATGAGCGTGGTGGCCAACCCGTTCCATGCGCTGATTAACGCCAACTACATCGGTATTCTGGCGTGGGCCGTCGGGCTGGGGCTGGCGCTGCGCCACGCTTCCGAAACCACCAAGGGGCTGATCAACGACATGTCCCATGCGGTCACGCTGGTGGTGCGCGCGGTGATCCGCTGTGCGCCGCTCGGCATCTTCGGCCTGGTGGCTTCCACGCTGGCGGAAACCGGTTTCGGCGCGCTGTGGGGCTACGCCCAATTGCTGATGGTGTTAATCGGCTGCATGCTGCTGGTGGCGCTGGTGCTCAACCCGCTGATCGTTTACTGGAAAATCCGCCGCAATCCGTATCCGCTGGTGTTCGCCTGCCTGCGCGAGAGCGGCGTAACCGCCTTCTTCACCCGCAGCTCGGCCGCCAACATCCCGGTGAACATGGAGCTGTGCAAGAAGCTGAACCTGAATGAGGACACCTACTCGGTTTCCATCCCGTTGGGCGCAACCATCAATATGGCCGGCGCGGCGATCACCATCACCGTACTGACGCTGGCGGCGGTAAACACGCTGGGCATCGCGGTGGACGTTCCGACCGCCCTGCTGCTGAGCGTGGTGGCCGCCCTCTGCGCCTGCGGCGCGTCCGGCGTGGCCGGCGGCTCGCTGCTGCTGATCCCGCTGGCGTGCAACATGTTCGGCATTCCGAACGACGTGGCGATGCAGGTGGTTGCGGTCGGCTTTATCATCGGCGTGCTGCAGGATTCGGCGGAAACCGCCCTCAACTCCTCCACCGACGTGCTGTTCACCGCCGCGGCCTGCCAGGCGGAAGACCAGCGGCTGGCGAACGAAGACCCGCTGAAGGTGCGTTAATCCCACCTGGCTGCATTGCAAAGGCGCTCTTTCGAGCGCCTTTTTTGTCAGCCTTACAGCGTCACTCCGCTTTTAAAGATCGCCAGCTCGCGGAAATCGTTGGCTTCATTGCGCGCCGGACGGCCGTTGGCGATCTCGACGATCAGATCGACGAAGCGGCCGAGCAAGGTCTCCATCGCCACCCCGTGAACCAGACCGCCGGCGTCGAAATCGATCCAGTGCGGTTTCTTCGCCGCCAGCTCGCTGTTGGTGGCCAGCTTCACCGTCGGCACAAAGCCGCCGTATGGCGTGCCGCGCCCGGTGCTGAACAGCACCATATGGCAGCCGGCGCCGGCCAGCGCGCTGGTCGCCACCGCGTCGTTGCCCGGCGCGCTGAGCAGATTCAACCCCGGCACGCGCAGCCGCTCGCCGTATTTCAGCACGTCCACCACCTGGCTCAGGCCCGCTTTTTGGGTGCAGCCGAGCGATTTCTCTTCCAGCGTGGTAATGCCGCCGGCCTTGTTGCCCGGCGACGGGTTCTCATAAATCGGCTGTTGATGGGCGATGAAATAGCGTTTGAAATCGTTGATCATGTCGACGGTTTTGTCGAAAGTCTCCCCATCGCGGCAGCGGCTCATCAGGATGCGCTCGGCGCCGAACATCTCCGGCACTTCGGTCAGCACCGTGGTGCCGCCATTGGCGATCACATAATCGGAAAACCGTCCCAACAGCGGGTTGGCGGTAATGCCCGACAGTCCGTCCGAACCGCCGCACTCCAGGCCGAACTTCAGCTCGCTCAGGCGGCCCGGCTCGCGGCGATCGTGGCGCATCTCACGGTATAGCTCGTGCAGCAGCCCCAGCCCGGCCTCCACCTCGTCGTCCTGCTGTTGGCACACCATAAAGCGCAGCCGCCGCTCGTCCGCCATCCCCAGCGTGGCGCGAAAGGCCTCCACTTGATTGTTCTCGCACCCCAGCCCGATCACCAGCACCGCGCCGGCGTTGGGATGGCGCGCCATGTTTTGCAGCATGATGCGGGTGTTGGCATGATCCTGTCCCAGCTGCGAGCAACCGAACGGATGGCTGAACAGATGCACGCCGTCGATCCCCTCCGCCTGCGTTTGCTGCAAAAAGCGCTGCTGGATCTGGCGGGCGATGCCGTTGACGCAGCCGACGGTCGGCACGATCCACAGTTCGTTGCGGATCCCCACGTCGCCGCCGGCCCGGCGGTACAGCTGCACCTCGCGATCCGCCGCCTGCGGCGGCAACGCCGGAAACTGCGGCTGGTAACGGTAGCTGTCCAGATCGCTCAGGTTGGTTTTGGCGTTTTGCGAATGAATATGTTCCCCGGGCCCGATGGCCGCGAGCGCGTGGCCGATCGGCTGGCCATATTTGATGATGTCCTCGCCCTTTGCGATCGGGCCGAGCGCAAACTTGTGCCCGCGCGCCACCGGCTGCGCCAGTTGAACGCGCTCCCCGTCCAGCTCAACCGTTTCTCCGGCGGCCAGATCGCGCAGCGCCACCGCCACGTTATCCTGCTCGTGAATCTTTATCGTACTTTGCATAAACCGGTCCCGGATAACGGCTACGCCAGTTCAATGGCGAAATAGTTTTTGGCGTTGTCGAAACAGATGTTTTTCACCATCTCGCCCAGCAGCGCGAGATCCGCCGGCGCTTCGCCGTCCGTCACCCAGCGGCCGATCAGCTGGCAAAGAATGCGGCGGAAGTATTCATGCCGCGTATACGACAGGAAGCTGCGGCTGTCGGTCAGCATGCCGACGAAGCGGCTCAGCAACCCGAGCTGCGCCAGCTGCGTCATTTGGCGCTGCATGCCGTCCTTCTGATCGTTGAACCACCAGCCAGAGCCGAACTGCATCTTGCCCGGCGTGCCTTCCCCCTGGAAATTACCGATCATGGTGCCGATCACTTCGTTATCGCGCGGGTTGAGGCAATAGAGAATGGTTTTCGGCAGGCCGCCCTGCCGCGCCTGGGCATCCAGCAGCCGCGACAGCGGCTCCGCCAGCGGCCGATCGTTGATCGAGTCGAAGCCGGTATCCGGCCCGACGGCGGCCAGCATGCGGCTGTTGTTATTGCGCAGCGCGCCGATATGGTACTGCTGCACCCAGCCGCGGCGCCGGTATTCGCCGGCCAGGAACAGCAGCACTGCGCTTTTGAACTGGGCGTTCTGTTCCGGGGTCGGCAGCTCGCCGTTCAGGCGGCGCAGCAGGATCGCATCCAGCGCCGCTTCGTCGGCCTCGCCGAACACCACCACGTCCAGCGCATGATCGGCCACCTTGCAACCGTGGGCGGCGAAGTGATCCATGCGCTTGTACAGCGCGTCGCACAGCGCGCTGAAGCGGCCGATGGCGGTGTCCGCCGCCGCCTCCAGCTGCCGCAGATAGTCGTTGAAGCCAGGCGCATCGATGGCGAAGGCCTTGTCCGGCCGCCAGCTCGGCAACACCTTGATATCGAAGCTGTGATCGTCGGCGATCGCCCGATGATGGCGCAGATCGTCGATCGGATCGTCGGTGGTGCCGACCATTTTCACGTTCATCTGCCGCATGATGCCGCGCGCGCGAAACTCATCCTGCGCCAGCAGCGCATTGCCGCGCTGCCAGATCTCATCCGCCGTGGCCGGCGACAGCAGCGTTCCGGTGATGCCGAACGGCCGGCGCAGCTCCAGATGCGTCCAGTGATAGAGCGGATTGCCGATGGTGTGCGGCACCGTGGCGGCCCAGGCGTCGAATTTCTCGCGATCGCCCGCATCGCCGGTGCACAGCCGCTCCGCCACGCCGTTGGTGCGCATCGCCCGCCATTTATAGTGATCGCCCCGCAGCCAGATATCGTACAGGTTGCTGAAGCGGGTATTCTCCGCGATCTGCTGCGGCGGCAAATGGCAGTGATAATCGAAAATCGGCTGGTCCGCCGCGTAGTCATGATACAAACGCCGGGCAAATTCGCTGTCCAGCAGGAAATCTTCGCTCAAAAACGTCGCCATCTCGGGCTCCTTACCTTACTTGCCGTGCGGCATGGGGATCGAATCACAAAAGTTATCACACCAATTCCAATGAGCGTCCAGCATATTTTTCTCGACGCCTGCCGTTTTGCTGTCCCTCAACCCCTTTTCTGCTCGTTTTTACGGCAAACTTGCGCCATAAATGCGCTATTTCATCGGCGACAGTATCGCTCAGGCGAATAATTCCTTTTGTGATATCACTCAACTTTTAAACCTGTATGACAGGTTATTGTCTCGCCAGCCGCATCGTCGGCCATACCTTCAAACGGGGAGACATTTCGGATGCGTAAAATTAAAGGGTTACGCTGGTACATGATCGGGCTGGTGACCGTCGGCACCGTGCTGGGTTACCTGACCCGCAACGCCATCGCCGTGGCGGCGCCGACGCTGGAAGATACGCTGCACATCACCACCCAGCAGTATTCCTACATCGTCGCTGCCTACTCCGCCTGCTACACCGTGATGCAGCCGGTGGCGGGCTATGTGCTGGACGTGCTGGGCACCAAGGTCGGCTACGCCATGTTCGCCATTCTGTGGGCGCTGTTCTGCATGGGCACCGCGCTGGCCAACAGCTGGGGCGGCCTGGCGCTGGCGCGCGGCGCGGTCGGCATGGCCGAGGCGGCGATGATCCCCGCCGGGCTGAAGGCCAGCAGCGAGTGGTTTCCGGCCAAAGAGCGTTCGATCGCCGTCGGCTATTTCAACGTCGGTTCGTCGATCGGCGGCATGATCGCCCCGCCGCTGGTGGTGTGGGCCATCGTGGCGCACAGCTGGGAGATGGCGTTCATCATCACCGGCGTGCTGAGCCTGATCTGGGCCATCTGCTGGCTGCTGTTCTACAAACACCCAAAAGATCAGAAGAAACTGAGCCAGGAAGAACGCCGTTACATCCTCGAAGGCCAGGAGGCGCAGCACCAGACCTCTAACGCAAAAAAAATGTCCGCCTGGCAGATCGTGCGCAACCGCCAGTTCTGGGGCATCGCGCTGCCGCGCTTTCTGGCGGAGCCGGCCTGGGGCACCTTCAACGCCTGGATCCCGCTGTTCATGTTCAAGGCCTACGGTTTTAACCTGAAAGAGATCGCCATGTTCGCCTGGATGCCGATGCTGTTCGCCGATCTCGGCTGCATCGTCGGCGGCTACCTGCCGCCGCTGTTCCAGAAGTATTTCAAGGTCAATCTGATCGTCTCGCGCAAGCTGGTGGTGACGATGGGGGCGGTGTTGATGATCGGCCCCGGCATGATTGGCCTGTTCACCAGCCCTTACGCGGCTATTGCGCTGTTATGCGTCGGCGGCTTCGCACATCAGGCGCTGTCCGGCGCGCTGATCACCCTCTCTTCCGACGTGTTCGGCCGCAATGAGGTGGCGACCGCCAACGGCCTGACCGGCATGGCAGCCTGGACCGCCAGCACGCTGTTCGCGCTGGTGGTCGGCGCCCTGGCGGACACTCTCGGCTTCAGCCCGCTGTTCGCCGCGCTGTCGGTCTTCGATATTCTCGGCGCCATCGTCATCTGGACGGTGCTGCAAAACCGCCCGGCCGCCGAAGCGCAACCGGCCGCGCTGCAGCCGTCTCCGGCGCGCAGCTGATCCCGCCGCCCGGCCCCCGCGCCGGGCCTTCTGCTCCTCTGGCAGCGGTGCCGAATAAGTGGTATAACAAATCCGATGGCCACGCGCCCCTTCCCACCGCACCGTATAGAGCATTCACTATGGAATTCACTGAAACCAGACGCCTGTATCAGCAACTGGCCGCCGAGCTTAAACAACGCATCGAAAGCGGCCGCTACCCGGTGGGCGACAAGCTGCCGGCCGAGCGATACATCGCCGAAGAGATGAATGTCAGCCGCACCGTGGTGCGCGAAGCGATCATCATGCTGGAAGTGGAAGGCTATGTGGACGTGCGCAAGGGATCCGGGATCCACGTGGTGTCCAACCAGCAAAAACACCTGGTGGTGCCGGGCGATAGCATCGAGTTCGCCACCGCCGGCCCGTTTGAGCTGCTGCAGGCGCGCCAGCTGATCGAAAGCAACATCGCTGAATTCGCCGCCACCCAGGTGACCAAACAAGATATCGTGCAGCTAATGGAGATCCAGGAGCACGCCCGCAAAGAGGATCGCTTTCGCGACTCGCAGTGGGATCTGAAGTTCCACGTGCAGGTGGCGCTGGCCACCCAGAACACCGCCATGGCCACCATCGTGGAAAAAATGTGGGTGCAGCGGGTCAACAACCCTTACTGGAAGAAACTGCACGAGCATATCGACGAACGTTCGATCGCCAGCTGGTGCGACGATCACGATCAAATCCTCAAGGCGCTGATGCGCAAAGATCCTTACGCCGCCAAACTGGCGATGTGGCAGCACCTGGAAAACACCAAGCAGATGCTGTTCAACGCCACCAGCGACGATTTCGAATACAATGCCGACCGCTATCTGTTCGCCGAGAATCCGGTGGTGCATCTGGATGGCGTGAGCCACGAACCGAAATAGCCACGGCGGTCAAAAACCGTCGGCTTATGTCAGGTAATGTAAAATCCGCTGAATCGATGCCGGAACCGCCGTTTGCCGTGTACTATTTCACCGTCGGCAACGTAGATTTCCCTGTTGCCAATCGTGCTATTTTGGTAGAGTTAGCCCACTTTTTTACCCATTGCTGCGGGGGCGGGACGCGAATAAATGCGCTGGTTGTTTGCCATGCTGATTGCTGTTTTTTGCTGGACCGGTTCGGTCTCCGGCCAACAGCTATGCGTGGCGTCACCCAAGCCAACCCCCAGCGCGCTGAGCAGCCTGCCGCTGCTGGCGGAGCCGGCGCTTTCCCCCTATGATCATGTGTATCGGGCACCGGCCGAAGCGCGCCGCAAAGCCCCCGGCAAGTTGCCGCTGCTGCTGCCCAGAGCGCACTCTTTCCCCGGTTCGCTGCTCGCATCCTCCCTGCCGGCGCCGGTCTATACCTTGGCCGCAGAGCCGGGCTACCGAATTCGCTTCCCCCGCCAGGACACTCCGGCTCCCAACCGGCTTGCCCAGGTCGACTGGATGCTGGACGCCTCCAGGCAACAGAGTCGGCAGGCCGGCTGGAAAGAAAGTAACATGCAGTACCGTGGCACGCTGACTTATCACCTATGACCGGTGTCGCACCGCTAAAAACCTTAAAGCAACGCCGTTTCATCGTTATCAGCATTCAGGATCGCCGCGCGCTTTCAGCCCACGCCCGTTCCGCCGCTGAGATAAAAATAAACAATGACGTTTTAGGAACACCGGATGGACATCATTAAAGAACTGATACATGCCCTGTGGCAGCAGGATTTTGAGACGCTGGCGAACCCTTCGTTGGTGTGGACCCTCTACATCCTGCTGTTCATGATTCTGTTTTTGGAAAACGGCCTGCTGCCGGCCGCTTTCCTGCCGGGTGACAGCCTGCTGATCCTGGTCGGCGTGCTGATCGCCAAAGGCACCATGGGCTTCCCGCTGACCATCGTCATCCTGACCGTCGCCGCCAGCCTGGGATGCTGGGTCAGCTACATACAGGGCCGGTGGCTCGGCAATACGCGAACGGTGCAAGGCTGGCTTTCGCACCTGCCGGCCCACTACCATCAACGCGCTCACAACCTGTTCCACCGCCACGGGCTTTCCGCCCTGCTGGTCGGCCGCTTCCTGGCCTTCGTGCGCACCCTGCTGCCGACCATCGCCGGCCTGTCCGGCCTGAGCAACGCGCGCTTCCAGTTCTTCAACTGGATGAGCGGCCTGCTGTGGGTCTTGATCCTGACGACGCTGGGCTTCGCGCTGGGCAAAACCCCGGTGTTCCGCAAGTATGAAGATCAGCTGATGTTCTGCCTGATGATGTTGCCGCTGGTATTGTTGGTGGTCGGGTTGATCGGCTCGTTGATCGTGCTGTGGCGCAAGAAGCGCGCCAGCGGCCAGAACCCGGGGAAAGGGGCGTGACAGCAAAGCGCCCGCGCTGGCAATACGTCCTGATGATCGCGCTCGCCCTGCTGGCGTTGGCGACGCTGTTGGTGCCCTGCATGGTGCGCACCGAGAGCGAGCTGCGCATTCGCGCCAGCCAGCAAGGGCTGTCGCTGCCCGACGGTTTTTACGTCTACCAGCGCCTGGATGAGCGCGGCATCCGCATCAAAAGCATCACGCCGGAAGGCGATGGCCTGGTCATCCGTCTGGATTCGCCGGAGCAGCAATTGCTGGCGCGCGAAGCGCTGCAAACCATTTTGCCGCCCGGTTACCACATCGCGTTGAGCGAGTCCCCCGTGCCGTCGCATTGGGTACGCGAATTTGCGCGTTCCCCACTCAATCTGGGATAATCCCCCTTCATATGAAGGGGTTTCCTTTCATTGCATTATTTTCATTTTCATTCGCACCGATTAGCTCAAGAATTAATCAGTCAGCACCGAGTCACGGCTGATTCTTTGGGGGCGCGCCGGTTTCATGACTATGCTGAAGGGTAACTTCAGCCGGCGATGAACGCCCTCCTCTCGCGCTGCCGCCTTCGGCAGTCAGGAAAGCGGGTGCCTGTTCAGGCATCCCATGAAAAGGAACTGAAAGATGAAATTACGCCATTCACTGTTACTGCTGTTGCCACTCTGCACGCTGCCGGCCCTCGCTTCGGCCGCTGAGGGCGGCTGCGCCGCCAAAGCGCAAGACATCCAGCAGCAAATCGACTATGCCACCCAGCACGGCAACACCCACCGCGTGGACGGGCTGAAAAAAGCGCTGAGCGAAGTGCAGACTCACTGTACCGAAGCCGGCCTGCAGGCCGAACGCCAGAAAAATATCGCGGAGAAACAGCGCAAGGTCGACGAACGCCGGCAGGAGCTGAAAGAAGCGCAGCAAACCGGCAAGCTGGACAAGGTCGCCAAGAAGCAGCAGAAGCTGGCGGAAGCGCAGGCTGAGCTGAAACGCGCTCAGGCGGAATAATTTTTTTGTACCAGCGGATTTATCGATGAGAGCCCCATCACACGGGATTTATTAAGCATATTGGATTGATGCCTGGTGTTATCTGCTGGCAATCACCCCTTTGCTCCGGCGAAAAAATCCGCTATGTTAAAAGTCTGTCGAAATAAACGTTAAGGAATAATCACATGGCACATGATTCAAATGCAGAAAACTTACGCGCTGAACTGAAGTCCTTAGCCGATACGCTGGAGGAAGTGCTGAACTCCTCTACCGACAAGCCGAAAGCCGAGCTGGAGAAGCTGCGCTCGAAGGCGGAAGGCGCGCTGAAAGAGACCCGCGCTCGCCTGAGCGACGCCGGTGACAAGCTGGCTTCGCAAACCAAGCAGATCGCCGGCCAGGCCGACGACTATGTGCGCGACAACCCGTGGACCGGCATCGGCATCGGCGCGGCGGTCGGCGTGGTGTTGGGCGTGCTGCTCGCGCGTCGTTAATCATGGCTGAACAACCGCAAGTGCGCGCGCAGGGCCCCGCTAAAGGGGTCCTGGATATCGGTCAGCGCATCATCACGATCCTGGTCGGCATGGTGGAAACCCGTGTCCGGCTGGCGGTGGTCGAGCTGGAAGAGGAGAAAGCCAACCTCATTCAGCTGCTGATCATGGCCGGTATGACGCTGCTGTTTACCGCCTTCGGTTTGATGAGCCTGCTGATCCTGATCTTCTGGGCCATCGATCCGGTCTATCGGCTGATGGCGCTGGGTGCCACGACCGGCGTGCTGCTGTTCCTGGCCGTGGTCGGCACCATTTGGACGCTGGTCAAGGCCCGTCGCACCACGCTGCTCGGCGCCACGCGCAAGCAGCTGGAACTCGATCGTGCCGAACTGGAGCGCGAGCCATGAGCCGCCGCCGCTATCTGGAATGGAAAAAAGAGAGGCTGATTCGCCAGATCCAGCAACAGCGTCTGGATCTGGCCGAACACAAGTCTTTATGGCTGGAAAAGACCGAACGCATCGACCGCGGCTGGCAGACGGTGTTTGGCCTGCGCCGCTATCTGGTGCTCGGTTCCAGCGTCATGGCGCTGTACGGCATCCGCCACCCCAGCAAGATGATCCGCTGGTCGCGCCGCGCTTTCGGCGCCTGGAGCGCTATCCGCCTGTTTAAAAAGACCTTCTCCGCCAAGTAAGCCCCGCGATTTTCCTTCAAACATCCTGTTGCTCCGCCCTCGTTTCCCCCCTAAAACAGCGCTGCTTATCCCGAGGGCCGGGCAACCTGCTGACAAGCGTCAGTTTATTAGCACGCTAAAGATTCAGATTTTTTGAAAAATTACGACAGTTTTACTTGCTAACAACCTGAGCACTTCCCGCTTAACATTCACTCCATCAATTCGAGACGGAGCGGACAGGGTAAGAGACCCGCTACGCCGCCCGTTGATATGACTACCGCCGAACAGGCACACAAAAACACGTTGGAGTAGATGATGAAAAAATTAGAAGATACAGGTTTGTTGGTTGCTCGTATTCTGATGCCAATCCTGTTTATCGTGGCAGGCTACGGCAAAATGGGTGACGCTTATGCCGGTACCCAACAGTACATGCAATCGATGGGCGTGCCTGGCTTCTTGCTGCCACTGACCATCCTGCTGGAATTTGGCGGCGGTCTGGCGATCCTGTTCGGCTTCCTGACCCGTACCGTGGCGCTGTTCACTGCCGGTTTCACCATTCTGACCGCGCTGCTGTTCCACACTGACTTTGCGGAAGGCGTAAACCAGCTGATGTTCATGAAAAACCTGACCATCGCCGGCGGCTTCATCGTGTTGGCGGTCGCAGGCCCTGGCGGCTTTAGCATCGACCGTCTTCTGAACAAGAAATGGTAATCTAAACTGTCATTCAGGGCCCGGCATGCCGGGCCCTGTCGCTTTTCACTCGGACACCAAGGAGATTCCCATGGGACAACTCGTCGATGGCGTTTGGCAAGACATCTGGTATGACACGAAATCTACCGGCGGCCGTTTCAAACGTTCAACCGCTCAGTTTCGCAATTGGGTGACCGCCGACGGTCAGCCGGGCGAACACGGCGCGGGCGGCTTCCAGGCCGAAGCGGGCCGTTATCACCTGTACGTTTCTCTCGCCTGCCCCTGGGCGCACCGCACGCTGCTGATGCGCAAACTGAAAGGGCTGGAGCAGATCATTCCGGTCTCGGTGGTGCACCCGCTGATGCTGGAAAACGGCTGGACCTTCGGCCAGGATTTTCCTGAAACCACCGGCGATCCGCTGTATCACGCCGACTTCTTGTACCAGATCTACCTGCGTGCCGATCCGCACTACAGCGGGCGCGTAACCGTGCCGGTGCTGTGGGATAAACAGCAGCAAACCATCGTCAGCAACGAATCCGCCGATATCATCCGCATGTTCAACAGCGCGTTTGACGGCGTGGGCGCCCGCGCGGGCGATTACTACCCGGCCGATCTGCGCGGCAAAATCGATGAGCTGAACGGTTGGATTTACGATCAAGTGAACAACGGCGTGTACAAGACCGGTTTCGCCACCAGCCAGGAAGCGTATGACGACGCGGTCAGCGGGGTCTTCAGCGCGCTCGAACGCCTGGAGCAGATCCTGGGGCAGCACCGCTACCTGACCGGCGATCGGCTGACCGAAGCCGATCTGCGTCTGTGGACCACGCTGGTGCGCTTCGATCCGGTGTACGTCACCCACTTCAAGTGCGACAAACACCGCATCAGCGACTACCTGAACCTGTACGGTTTCCTGCGCGACATCTACCAGATGCCGGGCATCGCCGAGACGGTCAGCCTGCCGCACATTCGCAACCACTACTACCGCAGCCACGCCACCATCAACCCGCACGGCATCATTTCCATCGGGCCGGCGCAGGATCTGGACGAGCCGCACGGCCGCGACCAGCGCTTCGGCTAAGGCAAAAAAATCCCCTTGCCGCCCGGCAAGGGGATGTCATCCAACCGGCGTTAACGCTGTGCGAACAGGCGCGGAATTTCGCGCAGGAACCAGGCCTTCGCCTCCCCCATGCTGTCGCGCCGCCAGGCCATGATGATATCGGCTTCGCGGCTGTATTCCGGCCCCACCACGCGCAGCCGCCCGGCTTCGATATCTTTCTCCACCATCGGATATGGCATGGTCGCCACCCCTAACCCGGCCAGCAGCGCCAGACGCTTGTCTTCGATGGTGCTCACCGTCAGACGCTGCTGCTTATCCAGCAGCTGCACGGTCAACACCGGACGCTCGCGGGCGGTATCCGCCACCGCGATGCCGCGGTATTTCACGCGGGTCACCTCGGACAGCGGCTCCGGCTCCTGGTGGATAGGATGATCCGGCGCGGCGACGTAAACGCTCATCACCTTGTACAGTTTGCGGGTGTTGATCTCCGACGACGCGCGGAAGTGCATGTCCGGCGCGATCACGATGTCGGCGCGCCCCTGCTCCAGCCGTTCCCAGGCGCCCGCCAGCACCTCGGTGAAAATCGACACCTGGGTGTTGGCCTTCAGCGCCAGCTTGTCCACCAGCGGAAACAGCAGGCTCGGCGGCGACAGCGCTTCGCTGACGATGGTCAGGTGGGTTTCCCAACCGCGCGCCAGCGCTTCGGCGTCGGTGGTCAGCTTGTCGGCCGCTTCCAGCAGCACCCGCCCGCGCTCCAGCAACATGCGCCCCACGTTGGTGAACTTGGTGCGGTGGCCCGAACGGTCGAACAGCACCACGTCCAATTCTTCTTCCAATTTTTGCATGGTGTAGCTGAGCGCCGACGGCACCCGGCCCAATTCGTCGGCGGCCGCGGCGAAGCTGCCGCGCCGGTCGATCGCGTCCATCACTCTCAGCGCCTCAAGCGTGAGCGCCCGATCTCTGGCCATCACATCCCTCTGTCAGGAAATTTGAATATGCCGACCAGATTAACTGGCTAACAATCCGACGTCCAGATGCTTACCATTTGGATAATGAATTTAGAGAGCCGATTGCCATGATCACATGCAGAACAGCACAACAATGCGGGCAAGCTGACTTTGGTTGGCTGCAGGCTCGCTACACCTTTTCCTTTGGTCACTACTTCGATCCCAAACTGATGGGCTACGCGTCGCTGCGGGTGCTGAATCAGGAGGTGCTGGCGCCGGGCGCGTCGTTCCAGCCGCGCACCTATCCCAGCGTGGATATCCTGAACCTGATCCTGCAGGGCGAGGCGGAATACCGCGACAGCGACGGCAACACCGCGCGCGCCAAAGCCGGTGAAGCGCTGCTGCTGGCCACCCAGCCGAGCCTGAGCTACAGCGAACAGAACGTCAGCAGCGATACGCCGCTGACTCGCCTGCAGCTGTGGCTGGACGCCTGCCCGGAACGCAACAACGAGCGGGTGCAGCGCCTGACGCTGCCGGCGGCGGGCAACCTGCTGCTGGCCTCGCCGGACGGCGCGCAGGGCAGCCTGCAGCTGCGCCAGCAGGTTTCGATCCACCATCTCGATCTACAGCCGGGCGAAGAACAAACGCTGACGATTAACGGGCCGCGCGCCTATTTGCAGTCGATTCACGGCACCATCGCCGCCACCGGCGAGCGCCACGAAGAACAACGCCTGACCTGCGGCGACGGCGCCTTCGTTCGTGAGGAAAATCGCCTGACGATCCGCGCCGAGACGCCGCTGCGCGCACTGCTGATTGATCTGCCGGTGTAAGCCGGCCGGAAAACGAAAAACCCCGCGCAACTGGCGTTGCGCGGGGTTTTCTTTTGTCGAGGGAGTTGACCGGTAAGCCGGGTTCTGTCGTGGACAGTCATTCCTCTAGGCCAGCAATCGCTCACTGGCTCAAGCAGCCTACCCGGGTTCAGTACGGGCCGTACCATGTGAACCCCTATTTGGCCTTGCTCCGGGTGGAGTTTACCGTGCCACGAACTGTTGCCAGCCGCGCGGTGCGCTCTTACCGCACCCTTTCACCCTTACCTGATCCCGCTTGCGCGGGCCATCGGCGGTTTGCTCTCTGTTGCACTAGTCGTAGGCTTGCGCCTCCCAGGCGTTACCTGGCACCCTGCCCTATGGAGCCCGGACTTTCCTCCCCTCCATCTGTCTCCCCGAAGAGGACGGCAATGAAGCGGCGACTGTCTGGTCAACTCCGGCGCGGATAGTAGCGTCGCGGCGGCGGCAGGTCAACCGCTTTACGGCTGTTGTTGCTCCAGCGCGTGCTTATACAGCGCATTTTTCTTCACGCCGTGGATTTCCGCCGCCAGCGCCGCCGCCTTTTTCAGCGGCAGCTCTTTTTGCAGCAGCGCCAGCGTGCGCAGCGCCTCAAGCGGCAGCGCATCCTCCTGCGCCTTGTGGCCTTCGACGATCAGCACCATCTCGCCGCGGCGGCGCACTTCATCTTCCTGCACCCACGCCAGCAGCTCGCCCACCGGCGCGCCGTGGATAGATTCCCAGGTTTTGGTCAGCTCGCGCGCCAGCACCACATAGCGCTGCGGCCCCCAGACGGTGACCATGTCCTGCAGGCTTTCCAGCAGGCGGTGAGTGGACTCGTAGAAAATCAGCGTGCGCGGTTCCTCCGCCAGCGCCATCAGCGTATCCTTGCGCCCCTTGGTTTTCGCCGGCAGGAAGCCCTCGTAGCAGAAACGGTCGGAAGCGACGCCCGCGGCGCACAGCGCGGTGGTGGCGGCGCAGGCACCCGGCAGCGGCACCACGCGAATGCCGGCCTCGCGGCAGCGGCGCACCAGGTGATAACCGGGATCGTTGATCAGCGGCGTGCCGGCGTCGGACACCAGCGCGATGCTCTGGCCCTCCTGCAGTTTCGCCAGCAGCTGATCGGCCTTTTGCTGTTCGTTGTGGTCATGCAGCGCGAACAGACGCGCGTTGATCGCGAAGTGTTGCAGCAGCAATCCGGTATGGCGCGTGTCTTCCGCCGCGATCAGATCAACGCTTTTCAGTACCTCTAACGCGCGGTGGGTGATATCGCCCAGATTGCCGATTGGGGTGGGCACCACATACAGCGTTGATGCAGAAATGACTGATTGTTGGTGTTGATTCATTGTTTCATCCGGGTTGCCGATTTAATATTGAGCATCTTGAAAAAAACATCACTGGATACAGTATGCTTTCCTCAACATTCGTTCGTACCAAAGCAGGGCGTTCCAAGCCTGTCCGACTTACCGCAGTCATCGCGGCCGCCCTTTTCCTGGCAGGCTGTCCAAGTCGGGCCCCGCAAACGCCGCCCGCCAATATACAGGACGAAGCGAGCGCCAGCTCCGATTACTACCTGCAGCAGTTGCAGCAAAGCAGCGATGATAACAAGGCTGACTGGCAATTACTTGCTATTCGCGCCTTGCTGCGTGAAGGAAAACTGCCGCAGGCCGGCGACCAGTTGAATCAGCTGCCGAAAAACCTCAGCGGCGCGCAGCAGACTGAACGCCAGTTGCTGACCGCCGAACTGCAGATCGCCAACAAGAGCTACGTCAGCGCCCGCAGCACGCTGGGCCACCTGGACAGCGGTTCACTGTCGCCGAATCAGAAGGTGCGCTACTACCAGGCGCAGATCGCCGCCAATCAGGGCAAAGCGTCGCTGCCGTTGATCCGCGCCTATATCGCTCAGGAGCCGTTGCTGACCGGCAAACCGCATCAGGACAACCTGGATCAGACCTGGCAGGCGCTGCTGCAGCTGACGCCGCAGGAGATGAACAGCCTGGTGATCAACGCCGACGAGAACGTGCTGCAAGGCTGGCTGGATCTGCTGCGCGTCTATCAGGACAACAAGCAGGATCCCGATCTGCTGAAGGCCGGCATCAAAGACTGGCAGAACCGTTATCCGAAGAACCCGGCGGCCAAAACGCTGCCGGCTCGCCTGAACCAGGTGCTGAACTTCACCCAGGCCTCCACCTCGAAAATCGCCCTGCTGCTGCCGTTGAACGGCCAGGCGAAAGTGTTCGCCGACGCCATCCAGCAAGGCTTCGAAGCGGCGAAAAACGGCGGTTCCATGCCGGCGCCGCAGCCTCAAGCCGCGCCACCGGCCAGCGCACCGGCCCAAACGGCGCCGGCCGATCAGGCCGCCACGGGTGACATCAACGCCAACGGCGCGGTCAGCCCTTCGGCGCAAGAGAGCCAGCCTGCCGTGACCGCCGCACAACCCGCTGCGCCGTCCAGCGCGCCGATAACGCCGCCGCAGGCCGCCAACGCGCAGGTCAAAGTGTACGACACCACCAGCCAGCCGCTGGCCGCCTTGCTGAGCCAGGCGCAGCAGGATGGCGCCACCCTGGTGGTCGGGCCGCTGCTGAAAGAGAACGTCGATCAGCTGTCCGCCAGCACCACTACGCTGAACGTGCTGGCGCTCAACCAGCCGGAAACGCCGAAGGACAACCTGAACATCTGTTACTTCGCCCTGTCGCCGGAAGATGAAGCGCGCGACGCCGCTCGCCACATCTGGGAACAGCAGAAGCGTCAACCGCTGCTGCTGGTGCCGCGCGGCGCCTTCGGCGATCGCGTCGCCAAGGCCTTTAACCAGGAATGGCAGAAGCAAGGCGGGCAAACCGTGCTGCGTCAGGACATCGGCTCCGCCGGCGAGCTGCGCCAGATGGTGAACAGCGGCGGCATCCGCATGACCGGCACGCCGATGTCGAGCGCCCCGGCGCCGCAGAGCGTGACCATCGCCGGGCTGACCATTCCGGCGCCGCCGAGCGACGTGCCCGCCGCAACCGGCGGCGTCGACGCGGTGTATATCGTCGCCACGCAGTCTCAGCTGACGCTGATCAAACCGATGATCGACATGGCCACCAGCTCGCGCGGCAAGCCGGCGATGTACGCCAGCTCGCGCAGCTACCAGGCCGGCGCCGGCCCGGACTTCCGTCTGGAAATGGAAGGCCTGCAGTTCAGCGATATCCCGCTGCTGGCCGGTTCAAACCCTCAGCTGTTGCAGCAGGCCAGCGCGCGCTTCCGCAACGACTACTCGTTGGTGCGCCTGTATGCGATGGGGATGGATGCCTGGACATTGGCCAACCACTTTGCTGAAATGCGCCAGCTGCCGGGCTTCCAGGTTTCCGGCACCACCGGTATGCTGAGCGCGTCGCCGAACTGCGTGATCAACCGTAAGCTGCCTTGGCTGCAATACCGTCAGGGCACGGTCGTTCCGGTCTCTTGAACCCACGCGCCTCAGGGGCGGGCTATGAGTTACTGGCCCGCCGTCACCTGGAACACGCCGGGCTCACCTTCTGCGCCGCCAACGTCGTGGTGCGCGGCGGTGAGCTCGACCTCATCATGCGCGACGGCGCTACCTGGGTATTCGTCGAAGTGCGCTACCGCCGCAACGACGCCTTCGGCGGCGCGGCCGCCAGCGTCACCTTTCGCAAACAACGGCGGTTGCTGCACGCCGCCGCCGTCTGGCTGGCGGGGCGCGGAGCCAGTTTTGACACATCATCTTGCCGTTTTGATGTTTTGGCCATTACCGGTAGCCAGTTAGAATGGATACCCAACGCCTTCAATGCGGATTAATCGGGGTTTTGCGGCGCAGACCGGCCCTTTGACTTAGTGGATTAATACAACGTGCTGGATAGAATTAAAGTCTGTTTTACCGAAAGCATCCAAACCCAGATCGCGGCGGCGGAAGCATTGCCGGACGCCATTTCCCGCGCTGCGATGACGCTGGTTCAATCCTTACTCAACGGCAACAAAATCCTGTGCTGCGGCAACGGCACCTCGGCGGCCAACGCGCAGCACTTCGCCGCCAGCATGATCAACCGTTTTGAAACCGAGCGCCCCAGCCTGCCGGCCATCGCCCTCAACGCCGACAACGTGGTGCTGACGGCGATCAGCAACGATCGGCTGCACGACGAAGTGTACGCCAAGCAGGTGCGCGCGCTCGGGCACACCGGCGACGTGCTGCTGGCGATTTCCACCCGCGGCAACAGCCGTGATATTGTGAAAGCGGTCGAGGCGGCCGTCACGCGCGATATGACCATCGTCGCGCTCACCGGCTACGACGGCGGCGAGCTGGCCGGGCTGCTCGGCCAGCAGGACGTCGAGATCCGCATCCCGTCGCACCGCAGCTCACGCATTCAGGAAATGCATATGCTGACCGTAAACTGCCTGTGCGACCTGATAGACAACACGTTATTCCCCCACCAGGACGATTAAGGAACTGAGATGAAGCTAAAAGCCACATTTGCAGTGCTGTCCAGCGCCCTGCTGTTGCAAGGCTGTATCGCCGGCGTCGTCGTCGGCAGTGCGGCCGTCGCCACCAAAACCGCCACCGACCCGCGCAGCGTAGGGACCCAGGTGGATGACGGCACGCTGGAAGCCAGGGTCGAAAACGCCCTGAGCAAAGACCAGCAGTTGAAGAAAGATGCCCGGGTGGTCGCCACCGCCTATCAGGGCAAGGTGCTGTTGACCGGCCAGTCGCCTAACGCCGATCTCACCGCGCGCGCCAAGCAGATCGCCATGGGCGTGGAAGGCACGAGCGAAGTGTATAACGAAATCCGTCAGGGCACGCCGGTCAGCCTGAGCACCGCTTCCTCCGACACCTGGATCACCACCAAGGTGCGTTCGCAGCTGTTGACCAGCGATACGGTAAAATCGTCCAACGTGAAGGTCACTACCGAAAACGGCGAAGTGTTCTTGCTGGGCTTGGTCACGCAGCAGGAAGGGCAGTCGGCGGCGCAGATAGCCAGCCAGGTCAGCGGCGTGAAGCACGTCACCACCGCCTTTACCTATGTGAAATAATCCGCTTGGCGGGAACGGCGCCCTGCCGTTCCCGCCGGTTTAATCCAGCGAGTTCTCGCGTAAAAACGCTTCCCCGCCCAGTTGCCGCATCTGGCGCATGATCCACTGTTGACGCTGCACCACATAGCCGGACGGCGCATCGGCCCTGAAACGATGCGGATTCGGCAATACCGCTGCCAGCAGCGCCGCCTCGGCCGCGCTCAGCCGTTTAGCCGGCTTATGGAAAAAGCGCTGTGAAGCCTCCTCCACGCCGAATACCCCGTCGCCGAACTCGACGATGTTCAGATACACCGTCAGAATGCGCCGTTTGGTCCACACCAGCTCGATGCCCGACGTCAATCCGGCCTCCAGCCCTTTGCGCAGCCAGCTGCGGCCATCCCACAGAAACAGGTTCTTGGCGGTTTGCTGCGACAGCGTGGACGCACCGCGGATGCGCGTCGGGCGCTTCTCGTTGTGGCTGAGCGCCTTTTCAATAGCCGCCACGTCGAAGCCCCAATGGTCTGGAAACTTCTGATCCTCCGCCGCCATCACCGCCAGCGCCATTTGCGGCGAGATGTCGTCCATCGACACCCAGTCCGAATGGGCGACGTAGCCGAAGTCGCCGCTCAGCCAGGCGCTGACTTGCCTCTCCACCATCACGGCGGAAAACGGCACCGGCAGGAAGGCGAAGAGCACAATGCCCAACGCCCACAGGCCGAGGATCGCGATGACGCCGCGCTTCAGCCAATACCACGGGCGCAGCCGCCGCCATCCGCCGAGCGATTTTCTCATTCAGCCAGTTCCAGCACCCGCGCCACCAGCTTATCGATGCCGAGGGCCGCCTGCGCGATCGACGGCGCCAGCATATAGGCCGGCGTGGTCACGATCTTGTGATCGCTGTCCACCACGATGTCGTCCACCGGGCAAATCACCGGTTCGCCGCCCATGGCGTCAATCACTTCTCCCAGGTCCGGATCGTTGCCAATGGTCAGCCGCGCTTGTTGATCCAGCAGTTTCGGCAACAGCGCCGGCGCGATGCACATCAGGCCAATTGGTTTGTTGGCCTTATGCATCTCGCGCGTCAGGCGCGCCAAATCTTCATCGACCCAACATTCCGCGCCGGCTTCGGCGAAATTGCTGAGGTTCTTGGCGGCGCCAAAGCCGCCGGGCACGATCAGCGCATCCAGCTGCGCGGCCTCCGCCAGCGCCAGCGGCTGCACCGCGCCGCGGGCAATGCGCGCCGATTCAATCAGGACATTGCGCGTCTCCGCCATCTCATCACCCGATAAGTGATTAATAACATGGCGTTGTGGTTTATCAGGCGCAAAGCACACCGCCTGCGCGCCGGCACGATCCAACGCCAGCAGCGTCAGCACCGCTTCATGGATCTCCGTACCGTCATAAACGCCGCTGCCGCTGAGGACTACACCCACCTTTTTCATCACTCTTACTCCTGTCGCTGCTGTCAACTGGTTCGTGCTCCGAGTTGACAAACACTAATCTACATCACACATTTTAATGAATCTTCTAACAAGAGCGCTTACATTTGCTATGTTGTTGGCTGTATGATGTTTAGGAATTCGCTACAACCTGCTCGACCAGAACACTGAAACCAATACGCAGGTTCACAATTTCCCTGGTGTTGGCGCAATATTCGCGCACCCCGGCTTAGGTCGGGGTCATTTTTTTTCAGCGTTCTCTACCCAAGCCCGCAGTACCTGCACGTCGTTGCGCCACTCTTGCTTCAACTCATCCACCCAATCCTGCACGTTATCCCACCAGGCCGGCAGCGTCGGCGTTTGAATCTGCTGCGCCAGCTGCTGCAGATGGCGCAGACCGACCGAACCGGCGGCGCCCTTGATCTTGTGCCCTTCCTCGGTGATGCCTTTCTGATCGCGCGCCGTCATGTTGGAGTCCAGCACCGCCAGATAGCCCGGCATCATCTGTTCGAACATCTCCAGGCTTTGGTGGATCAGCTGCGGGCCAACCAGATCCATGTACTGTTCCAGCATCGCGGTATCGAGTAACGACTCATTAATCTGCATCGCCTTGTGCTCCGTTTTCTTTGAAGTGTGAGAAGGTTGATGATCCCAATAGTGTTTGATGACCTGGGTCAGCGCCGGCACCGACAGCGGCTTGCTCAGCACATCGTCCATGCCCGCCTCGAGGTACTCTTTTTTGTCTTTCAGCACGTTGGCGGTCAGGGCCACCAGCGGCGGCAGCGCCTGCCCGGCGTAGCGCTCACGCAGCGCCCGGGCGATGTCCAGCCCGGTCATGTCCGGCAGTTGAATGTCCAGCAACACCAGATCGAACTCGTCCGGATCGAACATCGCCAGCGCATCGTGGCCGTTCATCGCCACTTCGACGCTGTTGCCCAGCTTCTCCAGCACCGAGCGCGCCACGATCACGTTCAGTTCGATATCCTCCACCAGCAGGATGTGCAGCGCCGGCAACGGCAGCTCCTCTTCCTCCGGCGCCGCGCTGACGGCTTCCTGCACCGCCGGCGCCTGGATGGTCAGAGTGAAGCAAGAACCGTGCCCCTGTTCGCTACGCACGGTGATGTCGCCGCCCATGCTCTGCGCCAGCCGCTTGGAGACCGCCAGCCCGATGCCGGTGCCGGTGGCCGGGCGGCCGCCGCGCTGATCTTTCACCTGGTAATACATGGCGAAGATCTTGTCCTGCTCGTCCTGCGGGATGCCCATGCCCGAGTCTTCCACCTCGAACACCAGCTTCTCCTGCGCCTCGCGCCGCACGCGCACCACGATTTGCCCCTGCTGGGTAAATTTCACCGCGTTGCCGATCAGGTTCCACAAAATCTGCCGCAGGCGCGTGCCGTCGGTCACGATCTGCTGCGGCAGCGGCGTTTGCGGCTCCATGATGAACTGCAGCCCTTTCGGCTGCGCCAGCAGGCCGGAGAGATTTTCCAGATCCGCCAGGAAACCGGTGAAGTCCACCGGCTGGTTGTCGAGCTGCACCTTGCGCCGCTCGAGCTTGTCCATTTCGATAATGTCGTTGAAGATATTGCCGAGGGTGATGGCGCTGACGTGAATGGTCTTCAGGTATTTCAGCTGCTCGTCGTTCAGCTCGGTATCGAGCAGGATGCGGCTCAGGCCGACGATGCCGTTAAGCGGCGTACGCAGCTCGTGGCTGATGGTGGAGATAAAGGTGGTCTTCTCCCGGCTGGCGTTCTCCAGCGCGTCCTGGTAGCGCTTACGCTCGGTAATATCGCGGCCGAAGCCCATCAGCCCGTGGCGTTTGCCCACCCGGTCGTAAAACGGCACCTTGCGCAGTTCGAAACAGGCCTTGCGGCCGTCGGGATACACCAGCCATTGTTCGTAGGTCAGCGAGACGTTGTGGCGGAACACCTTCTCGTCGGTCTCAATGACCTTTTCGGCGATCTCCTGGCCGTAGACGTCGAACGGCGTCAGGCCGATCAGCTGCTTCTCGCTCTTGCCGGTCAGCAGCTCCATCGCGCGGTTGCAGCCGGAGAACTCTTTGTCTTCGTTGCGGTAGTAGACCAGGTCCGGCGAGGCGTCGAGGAAGGAACGCAGCAGCGCCGACTGCTGGCCCAGCTCAATCTGCGCCAGCTCACGCTGTTCCATCTCTTCCGTCAGCTTTTCCATCACCTGCAGGCGCTCTTCTTCCGCCTTGATGCGATCGGCGATCTCCTGATTCAGCTGGCTGATATTGTCTTTGAGCTGCTGATTGAGCTCCAGATCGCGGTGGCGCATCTCTTCCAGCTTGTCCACCAGCCGCGCCAGCCGTTGGCGCGACTCCTCCAGCTGCTCCACCACCACCGAGAGGAAGTAGACCGCCCACGGGGTGATCAACAGGCCGAAGAAGATTGAACGCACCACGTCGATGCTTTCCACTTCACCGCGCAGCAGCATGGTCACCGCCATCTGCACCACCATCGCCAGCACCACCAGCGCCGAGGCCAGCAGCAGCGAGAAGCGCACCAACCCCAGTTTCACCATTAAATCAACGTAGTACTGGGCCAACACCCGGATTTGCTTCATAGCGGCTCCCATCAGACACAATCTTTTGAATCATACCGTAAATTTTTCCGCCGTGTCTGAGAGTCAAGTCCTGCTAACGGAAAATAGCGGCGTCTGGCGTGCATCGGGCGGTTCATTGCCGTCGACACCGTGGAAAAGCACGTTGATCAATCCGCTCATACTTAGGGATTAATCACTTGTAACTAAAAGACTTTTTATGTGACACACCCCACACCTCAGCCGCTTGAGAAGGCCTTTCCGTTAATATATTAATGATGCACCGTGCATGACGCATGCTTTAGCAGACACGGATAGCGAAGCCCTAAGGCTTGAAGTAAGGGAAAGGATGTTATCCCGCGGTTTACTTTCACCGGCAGCAGCGTTGTGGCCAGCCCGGCAGGCTTCCTCATTTCCCTGACGTGAGGATTGACCATGTTAACCATCTATCGCACTACCCTGTTCGTCCTGTCTTTGACCGTTATTTTGCCCCTGAAGGCCGCCACTGCCGTGACCGGCTACCTGAATGCAGAGCAACGGCAAATCGCCACGCTGTTGCCGCCGCCGCCTTCAACGGATACGCCGCAGAATCGGGCGGATCTGCAGGCAGTGCTGGCCATTCAGGCTAACCGCACGGCGGAACAAATCGCCAAAGCCAAGCGGGATGACCACCTGGAAGACGCCGCCTTCCCCTTCGCCCGCGAGATCTTCGGCCCGACCTTTACCGTCGATCGCCATCCGCTCACCGCCGCCCTGTTCCGCCGGGTCTATCAGGACTTTGAACAAAGCCTGATGCCCGCCAAGGCCTTCTATGGCCGCCCGCGCCCCTATGAGGCCGACAGCCGCGTGAAACCGCTGCTGCCGCCGCCGGAAGGCGATTCCTACCCTAGCGGACACGCGATGGACAGCTACCTGACGGCACTCCTGTTGGCGCAGATGGTGCCGGAAAAACGCAGCGCGCTGTTTGAGCGGGCGGCAAGCAATGCGCAAAGCCGGGTGATTGCCGGTGTTCACTACCCGAGCGATCTGGAAGGCGGCAAGTTGGCGGCGACGGCGCTCGCCGCACGACTGCTGGCGAATCCGCAGCTGCAGGCCGATCTGCAGCGCGCCCGCGTGGAGGTGCGCGCCAACCTGCAGTTATAACGTCGGTGAATAATGCAGGGCGGCATCCAGCGCGCTGCCCTGCCCGCCGTATTGCTGCAGATAAGCACCCACCGCCTGCATGCCGCGCCAGCGGTTTTCGCACCACAGCGGCGCCAGCAGCGTAGGCCGACGGGCGCTGGCGGACAGGCGGTGATACACCACCTCGCCCGGCGTGTGGCGGATCATCTCCCCGGCGCTGACGGTGTAATCTTCCAGCGCCAGTTCGGGCAAGCGCCCGGCGCGCCACGCGCGGGCCAGGGTGCTGCCGGTAACAACGTGCAGCGGATGCAGCTTGATGCCATCCACGCCGCTCTCCACCACCCGCTGCAGCGTGAGCAGATGATCGCGCTGGGTTTCTCCCGGCAGCCCGACGATCAGATGGCAGCACACCTTCAGCCCGCGCTGCCGAGCCCGTTGCGCGGTCTGCTGATAGCAGCGGAAATCATGGCCGCGGTTGATGCGTTTGAGCGTTTTATCGTGCGCCGTCTGCAGCCCCAGTTCCAGCCACACTTCATAACCCTCTTCGCGATACCCCGTCAGCAGATCCAATGCGGCGGGCGGCACGCAGTCCGGGCGAGTGCCGACGCACAGGCCGACCATGTCGCTCTGCGCCAACGCCTGCCGATACATCGACGCCAGCAGTTCGACCTCCGCATAGGTGCTGGTATAGGCCTGAAAATAGGCCAGATAGCGCCGCGCCCGGTCGACCCGCGCGGCCTGCTGCGCCAGCTGTTCGGCGATGCTCTGCCGCTGCATCGCCTCATCGGCGAATGAAGCGACGTTGCAGAACGTACAGCCGCCGCGCCCCAACGTGCCGTCGCGGTTAGGGCAGCTGAATCCGCCGTGCAGCGTGAGTTTATGGATCTTTTCGCCATAGCGGCGCTGGAGATCTGCGCCAAACATATTGACTAATTGCGGCAACTGCATAATCTTGGTGATTCTCTGTGTTCAAAGCCGCGATGCTAATAAGAAACGGCTTTTCCCGCGATGACAGAGATCAACGCTTTCCCCGCAAGGCGCCACCAGGCATAACTATTCATCATAAACGCAAATCAATTCACTATAATTCTGATGAATTATTCTAATCGTCACGCAACCGTTAACGGCAATATGACAACACGGTGAAAAATAGTCATAAACATCAACTAAGCAATATCTTATAGAATAAAACTCTGCCATTAACCCCCGCACTAGCATGGTGCAGAGATTAAGGGGTTGCACTATAGTGAGACAGCTCACACTTCTGCGGGGATCGGCGTTGCCCCACGATAGTGCAAAAACGCATTAAACACCTTATTTTTCAAATAAATAAATAACATAAATTCGATAAGAATCTATCTTAAGCCCACATTTGACCTGCGAATTCTTTCTCGCTAAGTTGGAAGTCCGCTGGAAGCTTTCTGGACGGGCAAACGTCTCGTCATATTTATGCAGTAATTGAAGACTCCCTCTTAAAACAAGTCCTATACCACTTGTGAGACCGTCACGAGAGGCCATTGATGGAGGGCGGAAAAGCAGATTGGCGGGGTTAACTTGCTGATTGGACTTCTGCCTGAAATTGGGAAGCCCCCTCGCAGTAGGTTGTGAGAGTCACGCAGAGCCTGGGGAGGTTCACGATATGTTGTACGATAAATCCCAAGAGAGGGACAACTGTGGTTTCGGCCTGATCGCCCACATAGAAGGCGAACCTAGCCACAAGGTGGTGCGCACCGCCATTCACGCGCTGGCTCGCATGCAGCACCGCGGCGCGATCCTGGCCGACGGCAAGACCGGCGACGGCTGCGGCCTGTTGCTGCAAAAACCCGATCGCTTCTTCCGCATGGTGGCGGAAGAGCGCGGCTGGCGTTTGGCCAAGAACTACGCCGTCGGCATGATGTTCCTCAGCCAGAATGAAGAGGAAGCGCGCCTCAGCCGCCGCATCGTGGAAGAAGAGCTGCAAAACGAAACGCTGTCGATCGTCGGCTGGCGCGAAGTGCCGACCAACCCGGACGTGCTGGGTGAAATCGCCCTCTCCTCCCTGCCGCGCATCGAGCAAATCTTCGTTAACGCCCCGGCCGGCTGGCGCCCGCGCGATATGGAGCGCCGCCTGTTCGTGGCGCGCCGCCGCATCGAGAAACGCGTGCAGGACAACAGCTTCTACGTCTGCAGCTTCTCCAATCTGGTGACGATCTATAAAGGCCTGTGCATGCCTGCGGATCTGCCGCGCTTCTATCTCGATCTGGCGGACCTGCGCCTGGAATCGGCCATTTGCCTGTTCCACCAGCGCTTCTCCACCAACACCGTGCCGCGCTGGCCGCTGGCGCAGCCGTTCCGCTACCTGGCGCACAACGGCGAAATCAACACCATCACCGGCAACCGCCAATGGGCGCGTGCCCGTACCTACAAATTCCAAACGCCGCTGATCCCGGATCTGCAGGCCGCCGCGCCGTTCGTCAACGAAACCGGCTCCGACTCCAGCTCGCTGGACAACATGCTGGAGCTGCTGCTGGCGGGCGGGATGGATCTCATCCGCGCCATGCGCCTGCTGGTGCCGCCGGCCTGGCAGAACAACCCGGACATGGACGGCGATCTGCGCGCCTTCTTCGACTTCAACTCGATGCACATGGAGCCGTGGGACGGCCCGGCCGGCATCGTGATGTCCGACGGCCGCTACGCCGCCTGTAACCTCGATCGCAACGGCCTGCGCCCGGCGCGCTATGTCATCACCAAAGACAAGCTGATCACCTGCGCCTCCGAAGTCGGCATCTGGGATTACCAGCCGGATGAAGTGGTGGAAAAAGGCCGCGTCGGCCCCGGCGAGCTGATGGTGATCGACACCCGCAGCGGCCGCATCCTGCACTCGGCGGAAACCGACAACGATCTGAAAAGCCGCCACCCGTATAAAGAGTGGATGGAGAAAAACGTCAAACGTCTGGTGCCGTTCGAAGATCTGCCGGACGATCAGGTCGGCAGCCGCGAACTCGACGACGCACAGCTCGAAACCTACCAGAAACAGTTCGGCTACAGCAGCGAAGAGCTGGATCAGGTGATCCGCGTGCTGGGCGAGATCGGCCAGGAAGCCACCGGTTCGATGGGCGACGATACCCCGTTCGCCGTGCTCTCCAGCCGGCCGCGCATCGTTTACGACTATTTCCGCCAGCAGTTCGCGCAGGTCACCAACCCGCCGATCGATCCGCTGCGCGAAGCGCACGTCATGTCGCTGGCCACCAGCATCGGCCGTGAAATGAACGTGTTCTGCGAAGCCGAAGGCCAGGCGCACCGCCTGAGCTTCAAATCGCCGATCCTGCTGTACTCCGATTTCAAACAGCTCACCACGCTGGAAGGCGAATACTATCGCGCCGAGACGCTCGATCTGACCTTCGATCCGCAGCAGCAGGATCTGGAGCAGACCATTCGCGCCCTGTGCGACGAAGCGGAACGCAAGGTGCGCGAAGGCGCGGTGCTGTTGGTGCTGTCCGACCGCGCCATCGCGCCCGGCCGCCTGCCGGTCCCGGCCCCGATGGCCGTTGGCGCCGTGCAAACCCGCCTGGTAGAGAAAAGCCTGCGCTGCGACGCCAACCTGATTGTTGAAACCGCCAGCGCCCGCGATCCGCACCACTTCGCCGTGCTGCTCGGCTTCGGCGCGACCGCCATCTACCCGTACCTGGCCTATGAAACCTTGGCCAAGCTGGTGGACAGCCAGGCGATCGACAAGAAATACCGCGACGTGATGCTGAACTACCGCAACGGCATCAATAAAGGCCTGTACAAGATCATGTCCAAAATGGGCATCTCGACCATCGCCTCTTACCGCTGCTCCAAGCTGTTCGAAGCGGTCGGCCTGCATCGCGATCTGGCGGATCTGTGCTTCCAGGGCGTGGTCAGCCGCATCGGCGGCGCCAGCTTCAGCGACTTCCAGCAGGATCTGCAGAACCTTTCCAAGCGCGCCTGGCTGAAACGCAAGCCGCTGGAGCAAGGCGGCCTGCTGAAATTCGTGCACGGCGGCGAATACCACGCCTACAACCCGGACGTGGTGAACTCGCTGCAAAAAGCGGTGCACAGCGGGGAATACAGCGACTATCAGGCCTACGCCAAGCTGGTGAACGAGCGGCCGGTCGCCATGCTGCGCGATCTGCTGGCCATCACGCCGAAAGGCGAACCGATCCCGGTCGATCAGGTTGAACCGGCGGAGTCGCTGTTCAAACGCTTCGACACCGCGGCGATGTCGATCGGCGCACTGAGCCCGGAAGCGCACGAGTCGCTGGCGATCGCCATGAACGGCCTCGGCGGCTTCTCCAACTCCGGCGAAGGCGGCGAAGATCCGGCGCGCTACCGCACCAACAAGGTGTCGCGCATCAAACAGGTGGCCTCCGGCCGCTTCGGCGTGACGCCGGCCTACCTGGTGAACGCCGACGTGATCCAGATTAAGGTGGCGCAGGGCGCCAAACCGGGCGAAGGCGGCCAGCTGCCGGGCGACAAGGTCACTCCGTACATCGCCAGACTGCGTTACTCGGTGCCGGGCGTAACGCTGATCTCCCCGCCGCCGCACCACGACATCTACTCGATCGAAGATCTGGCGCAGCTGATCTTCGACCTGAAGCAGGTCAACCCGAAAGCGGTGATCTCGGTGAAACTGGTTTCCGAGCCGGGCGTCGGCACCATCGCCACCGGCGTGGCGAAAGCCTATGCCGATCTGATCACCATCGCCGGTTACGACGGCGGCACCGGCGCCAGCCCGCTGTCCTCGGTGAAATACGCCGGCTGTCCGTGGGAGCTGGGCCTGGTGGAAACCCAGCAGGCGCTGGTGGCCAACGGCCTGCGCCACAAGATCCGCCTGCAGGTGGACGGCGGCCTGAAAACCGGCGTCGACATCGTCAAGGCGGCGATCCTGGGCGCGGAAAGCTTCGGCTTCGGCACCGGGCCGATGGTGGCGCTGGGCTGTAAATACCTGCGCATCTGCCACCTCAACAACTGCGCGACCGGCGTCGCGACTCAGGACGACAAGCTGCGCCGCGATCACTACCACGGCCTGCCGGAACGCGTGACGAATTACTTCCAGTTTATCGCGCGTGAAACCCGCGAGATCATGGCGCAGCTGGGCGTGAGCCAGCTGGTGGATCTGATCGGCCGCACCGAGTTCCTGACCGAGCTGGACGGCATCTCCGCCAAGCAGAACAAGCTGGATCTGTCGCCGCTGCTGAAAACCGCCACGCCGCATCCGGGCAAAGCGGTGTACTGCACCGAAAGCAGCAACCCGGCGTTCGACAAGGGCCTGCTGAACAAAGAGCTGCTGGCGCAGGCGCAGCCGCATATCGAAGCGAAGCAGGGTAAAACCTTCTACTTCGACATTCGCAACACCGACCGCTCCGTGGGCGCCATGCTGTCCGGCGCTATCGCCGACGTGCACGGCGATCAGGGCATGGCGGCCGATCCGATCAAGGCGCACTTCTCCGGCACCGCCGGGCAGAGCTTCGGCGTCTGGAACGCCGGCGGCGTCGAGCTGACCCTGACCGGCGACGCCAACGACTATGTCGGCAAAGGCATGGCCGGCGGCAGCATCGCGGTGCGTCCGCCGATCGGCTCCGCCTTCCGCAGCCATGAAGCCAGCATCGTCGGCAACACCTGCCTGTACGGCGCCACCGGCGGCAAACTGTTCGCCGCCGGCCGCGCGGGCGAACGCTTCGCGGTGCGCAACTCCGGCGCCATCACCGTGGTGGAAGGCATCGGCGACAACGGCTGCGAATACATGACCGGCGGCATCGTCTGCGTGCTGGGTAAAACCGGCATCAACTTCGGCGCCGGCATGACCGGCGGCTTCGCCTACGTGCTGGACGAAGACGGCGAGTTCCGCAAGCGCGTGAACCCGGAGCTGGTGGAAGTGCTGGATGTCGATCAGTTGGCGATCCATGAGGAGCACCTGCGCGGCCTGATCACCGAACACGTGCAGGCGACCGGCTCTTCCCGCGCGGAAGAGATCCTGGCCAACTGGCCGGAATGGGCGCCGAAGTTCGCCCTGGTCAAACCGAAGTCCAGCGATGTCAAAGCGCTGTTGGGTCACCGTAGCCGTTCCGCAGCCGAGCTGCGGGTGCAGGCGCAGTAAGAGGTAGGTCATTAATGAGCCAGAACGTTTATCAATTTATCGACCTGCAGCGTGTTGATCCGCCAAAGAAACCGCTGAAGATCCGCAAAATCGAGTTCGTCGAGATCTACGAACCGTTTTCGGAAACCCAGGCCAAGGCCCAGGCGGACCGCTGTCTGTCCTGCGGCAACCCGTATTGCGAGTGGAAGTGCCCGGTGCACAACTACATCCCGAACTGGCTGAAGCTGGCCAACGAAGGCCGCATTATGGAAGCGGCGGACCTGGCGCATCAGACCAACAGCCTGCCGGAAGTGTGCGGCCGCGTGTGCCCGCAGGATCGCCTGTGCGAAGGCTCCTGCACCCTGAACGACGAGTTCGGCGCGGTCACCATCGGCAATATCGAGCGCTACATCAGCGATAAGGCCATCGAAATGGGCTGGAAGCCGGACATGTCGCACGTGCAGCCGACCGGCAAGCGCGTGGCGATCGTCGGCGCCGGCCCTGCCGGGCTGGCCTGCGCCGACGTGTTGACCCGCAACGGCGTCAAAGCGGTGGTGTATGACCGTCATCCTGAGATCGGCGGCCTGCTGACCTTCGGCATCCCGGCCTTCAAGCTGGAAAAGGAAGTGATGGTCAAACGCCGCGGCATTTTCAGCGAGATGGGCATCGAGTTCCAACTGAACACTGAAGTGGGCAAAGACGTCAGCATGGAGACCTTGCTGAGCGAGTACGATGCGGTATTCCTCGGCGTCGGCACCTATCAGTCGATGCGCGGCGGCCTGGAGAACGAGGAAGCGCAGGGCGTGTACGACGCGCTGCCGTTCCTGATCGCCAACACCAAGCAGCTGATGGGGTATGAAGCCGATCAGCACGAGCCTTACGTCAGCATGGAAGGCAAGCGGGTGGTGGTGCTGGGCGGCGGTGATACCGCCATGGACTGCGTGCGCACCTCGGTGCGCCAGGGCGCGACGCAGGTCATCTGCGCCTACCGCCGCGACGAAGCCAACATGCCGGGCTCCAAGCGCGAAGTGAAGAACGCCCGGGAAGAAGGGGTGGACTTCCAGTTCAACCTGCAGCCGCTGAGCATCGAACTGAACAGCGCCGGCCGCGTGGCCGGGGTGAAAATGGTGCGCACCCAGCTGGGTGCGCCGGATGCCAACGGCCGTCAGGCGGCGGAGCAGGTACCGGGTTCCGAACACGTGATCGACGCGGACGCGGTGGTGATGGCGTTCGGCTTCCGCCCGCACCGCATGGACTGGCTGGCGGCGCACGACGTGCAGCTCGATAAACAGGGCCGCATCCTGGCGCCGGAGGGCAGCGACAACGCGTTCCAGACCAGCAACCCGAAAATTTTCGCCGGCGGCGACGCGGTGCGCGGCTCCGACCTGGTGGTGACAGCGATTGCCGAAGGCCGCAAAGCGGCAGATGGCATCATGAACTACCTGGAAGTGTAAACCTTCCGTACCATCGGAGGCCCGGCATATTGCCGGGCCTCCGTTTTTAGCCTGCCACGCTTTGTCACCCCTCCCCCTCTCCTCACCGTCTCAACGCGCTATAGTATTGAGTTGGCACCATTGCGGGGCGCGGCTGCGCCTGACACCGAGATAAGGATAGCGAACATGAAATGCTCCATTTCCCTGTTGGCCGGCGCGCTGCTGGCCGTCAGTTTCAGCGCTTCAGCCATGGCGCTGGATTCGCAGGAGGTTGGTTACAATATCGAAGCGCGCGGCGCGCGGCCGGTCGTGGCTCAGTTAGGCAAGGCCGGGCAGTTCAACGCCGTGGAAAACAGCATCCGGCTGGGGGACGACAATTGGATTGCCCTGGCGCCCAAGCTGGCCGGCGGCGGCAATGCCGGCTTTACCGCCGGCATCAAATCGGCCCTCTCCGCCGCCCTGATCTACAATCCGGCGGCGGTGTTGCAGGCGCTCAACAAAGGCAACGATCTGCCGCTCAATGACATTTGCACCGCGCCGCCGGAAGTGCAAGGCGACACCGCCGTCACCAGTTTCCGCCAGCGCGCAACCCGCGCCTTGTCCACCGTGCGCGTAGGCGATCTCAGCGCGCCGCGCGATGCCTGCATTGCCGCCTTGAAAGGCTGATTCATTTCTGCCGGGCAAAAAAAAGCACCCCATAGGGTGCTTTTTCGTTTGTTCGCGCGGGCTTATTTCACCACGCGCAGCGCCGGGCGGCCACCGCGCGGCGGCTGCGGCGGTTCGTCGTCCGGGCCGTTGTCTTCCGCGGTGTCCGGGCGATCGCCGTCGATCACCGACATCAGCGTTTCCGAAGGGATCGTCTCATTGTCCAGGCCTTCGAACACGCCTTCGCTCTCGTCGTAGGCGGCTTCCGGTTCGAACATCGTGCCGGCGCCGTTTTCACGCGCATAGATCGCCAACACGGCGGCCATCGGCACCGAAACCTGACGCGGCACGCCGCCGAAGCGCGCGTTGAACTGCACGTCTTCGTTGCCCAACGCCAGGTTGCCTACCGCGCGCGGCGCGATATTCAGCACTATCTGGCCGTCACGCGCGAACTCCATCGGCACCTGCACGTCCGGGCGAGTCACGTCGACCACCAGGTGCGGCGTCAGTTGGTTATCCAGCAGCCAGTCGTAGAACGCCCGCAGCAGATACGGGCGACGCGGCGTCATCTGAGACATGTCCATCGCGCTTAGCCCCGGGTCTGCAGGCGCATTTCACGCTCGGCTTCGGTCAGGGAAGCCAGGAAGGCGTCGCGTTCGAAGACGCGGGTCATGTAGCCTTTCAGCTCTTTGGAGCCGGCACCGCTCAATTCGATGCCCAGCTGCGGCAGACGCCACAACAGCGGCGCCAGGTAGCAATCCACCAGGCTGAACTCTTCGCTCATGAAATACGGCGTCTGACCGAAGATCGGCGCGATCGCCAGCAGCTCTTCACGCAGTTGGCGACGGGCGGATTCCGCTTCCTGGCCGCTGCTCTTCTCGATCTTGTCCATCAGCGAGTACCAGTTCTTCTCGATGCGCAGCATCATCAGACGGCTCTCGCCACGGGCAACCGGGTAAACCGGCATCAGCGGCGGGTGCGGGAAACGCTCATCCAGGTATTCCATGATGATGCGGGATTCATACAGGGTCAGTTCGCGATCGACCAGCGTAGGCACCGTCTGGTAAGGGTTGAGGTCAATCAGATCTTGCGGCAGGTTATCCATTTCGACCTGCTCGATCTCGACGCTGACACCTTTCTCCGCCAGTACGATGCGTACTTGATGGCTAAAAATGTCGGTCGGGCCAGAGAACAGCGTCATTACCGAACGTTTGTTGGCAGCGACAGCCATGAAAACCTCCAAGTTATCTAGAAAATACTGCGAATAGCCAACTGACAGGCTGCTATCCTGAATAATCTTGCCGCAGGCCGGCAGCACGCAGCGCGACCCGAGCCCATGAAAAACCGGCTCAGGGGGTCAACTGCACGGCGAACAGGCGCAAAAGTGGGTGATAGTTTACCAGATTTTGCTTGTTTTGTGGGGGCGGTGCGGCGAATTCATGTTGAATTGTCTGATATGCCACAGATTTTAGTCGGGGATGGCGGATTTCAGGCATAAAAAAACCCGGTGAAGCACCGGGTTTTTTGCGTAAATCGCACTGCCGAAGCAGCGAAAATTAACGCTTGGAGAACTGCGGACGACGACGTGCTTTACGCAGACCGACTTTCTTACGTTCAACCTGACGAGCGTCACGGGTGACGAAGCCAGCTTTACGCAGTTCAGAACGCAGAGTCTCATCGTATTCCATCAGTGCACGGGTGATACCGTGACGGATAGCGCCAGCTTGACCGGAGATACCACCACCTTTAACGGTGATGTACAGATCCAGTTTGCCAACCATGTCGACCAGTTCCAGCGGCTGACGAACTACCATGCGGGCAGTTTCGCGACCGAAGTACTGTTCCAGGCTGCGCTGGTTGATAACGATGTTACCGTTGCCCGGCTTGATGAAGACGCGAGCGGCGGAGCTTTTGCGGCGACCAGTGCCGTAGTATTGATTTTCAGCCATTGCCATTAATCCCGATTAAATGTCCAGAACTTGCGGTTGCTGTGCCGCGTGATTGTGCTCGGTGCCCGCGTAAACTTTCAGTTTACGGAACATAGCACGACCCAGCGGGCCCTTTGGCAGCATGCCTTTAACCGCGATTTCAATCACGCGCTCAGGACGGCGGGCAATCATCTCTTCAAAGGTCGCTTGCTTGATACCACCGATGTGGCCGGTGTGGTGGTAGTACACTTTGTCTGTACGCTTGTTGCCGGTTACAGCAACTTTGTCAGCGTTCAGAACGATGATGTAATCACCGGTATCCACGTGCGGGGTGTATTCCGCTTTATGCTTGCCGCGCAGGCGACGAGCCAGTTCAGTAGCGAGACGGCCTAAAGTTTTACCATCTGCATCAACAACGTACCAGTCGCGTTTTACGGTTTCTGGTTTAGCTGTAAAAGTTTTCATTAGAAAGCTTACCCAATAATTAGTTACACGTTGGTGAACACCCAAACGCTCGAAAACAGTTGAGGCTCACACGACCATACAAGTCCAGCAAACCTACCCCTTCGAATAGCCATTGCCGGCACTATAAAGTTTTTGGGAAAAAAAACTTTGTTGTAACGTGGGGTCGCAAGATTATAGAGAAGTCGCTCACAAAGATCGAACGGTTTTTGAATGGAAAATAAATTTATCGCCGGCGGCAGGCAACCGGCGATAGGCCCGGCGGACTCAGGGCAGATGCGGCAGCTTGAGGTACTCTTCGCTCTGCATTTCCTGCAGGCGCGACAGGCAGCGCTGGTACTCGAACTTAAGCCGTTCCCCCTGGTAGATCTCGAACATCGACGCCTCGGCGCCGATCACCAGCTTGACGTGCCGCTCGTAGAATTCGTCCACCAGCGCCAGGAAACGGCGCGCGGTATTCTCTTTCAGCGGCCCCATCACCTGCACATTATACAGGATCACGCTGTGATACAGCCGCGACAGCGCAATGTAATCCAGCTGGCTGCGCGCCTCTTCGCACAGCGTGTGGAAATCCACCGCCAGCACGCCGTCCACCGAACGAATGGCCTGCAGCGGCCGATGGTTGATCTGCAGCACCGGCGCCTCCTCCCCCGCCTTGCCCGCCAGTTTGACGAACATCCGATCCAGGGTCGCGCGCGTCTGGTCGTTCAGCGGCGTCAGATAGAGGTGAGCCTGGGTCAGGGTGCGCAGACGATAGTCGATGCCGGCGTCGACGTTCATCACGTCGCAGAACTCGTTGATCAGATCGATAGCCGGCAGGAAACGCGCCCGCTGCAGGCCGTTGCGATACAGATCGTCCGGCGGGATGTTCGACGTAGCCACCAGCGTGATGCCGCGGGCGAACAGCGCCTGCAGCAGCGTGGCCAGCAGCATGGCGTCGGTGATGTCGGACACGAAGAATTCGTCGAAGCACAATACGTCGGTTTCGGCCTTGAAGCCGTCGGCGACGATGTCCAGTGGGTTTTCCCGCCCTTGCAGCTCGGTCAGCTCTTCATGCACCCGCAGCATGAAGCGGTGGAAGTGCAGACGCATTTTGCGATCGCCCGGTAGGCTGTGGAAGAACATGTCCATCAACCAGGTTTTGCCGCGCCCGACGCCGCCCCACATATACAGCCCCTGCACCGGGCGCTGCGGCGCCGTTTCGCCGCCTTTGCCCAGCAAACGGCTGAGCTTGCCGCGCAGCCCGCCGGCCGGCGCGCTCGCCGCCGGTTTTTGCAGCAAGGCCTGATAAATGCGATCCAGTTGAGTGACGGCCCGGCGTTGAACCTCATCGGCCTGATATTCCCCCGCCTCCAGCGCCTGCTGGTAGCGAGATAACGGTGATAGTGCCTGCATCTGTTCGATGTTCCCTAAGAACGCTTAGAAATTATTTAGCCAACGTTGGCGGCAAGTTGATGCCGATTCGCACCGTTATCGCCACAAATGCCCGCTGCGGGCGCCGCTGAAAACCCTGTAAACACTGGGTGGAAGCGCATCAGGATTCCACTCTGACAAGGTTAACGGTTATAGTGGATATTATTAAGTGAAAAATCCCTGCGGAACAACGAAGTCAAAATAGGAGTCATCATGACCTGGGAGTATGCGCTGATTGGTTTGGTCGTCGGTATCGTGATTGGTGCGGTGGCGATGCGTTTTGGCAACCGTAAATTACGTCAACAACAAGTCCTGCAGAACGAGCTGGACAAGAGCAAAACCGAGCTGGAAGAGTACCGTCAGGAGCTGGTCGGCCACTTTGCCCGCAGCGCCGAGCTGCTGGACAACATGGCGCGCGATTATCGTCAGCTGTATCAGCATATGGCGAAAAGCTCCAACAACCTGCTGCCGGATCTGCCGATGCAGGAGAACCCGTTCCGCTATCGCCTGACCGAAGCGGAAGCGGACAACGATCAGGCGCCGGTGGAAATGCCGCGCGACTATTCTGAAGGGGCCTCCGGCCTGCTGCGCGGCCAAAGCGCGCGCCGCGACTGATACCCCTTCTTCACCCGCGGGGCCACCCGCGGGTTTAACCCCGTTTGTGCCTTATTGACCTTCCTTCGCATTACCTTTACTGAACTTTGCACGCAAATTCACGGTCTTACCCTTCACTATGACAAGGTGATTGCCTTATCATCAAATTTTCATCGGCAGGTATTGAGAGAGTTATCATCAATGAAGAAAAAGTCGTTAATTCTTAGTGCATTGGCAATGAGCCTCGGCCTGGCGCTCAGCGCCGCACCGGTGGCCAACGCGGCCCTGCCCGTCGCCGTTCAGGGGCAGCCGCTGCCGAGCCTGGCGCCGATGCTGGAAAAAGTCTTGCCCGCCGTCGTGAGCGTGCATGTCGCCGGCACCCAGGTGCAGCGTCAACAGCTGCCGGAAGAGTTCAGACGCTTCTTCGGCCCCAATTTCCCCGGTCAGCAGCAGAGCTCCCGCCCGTTTGAAGGGCTGGGCTCCGGCGTCATCATCGACGCTGCCAAAGGCTACGTGCTGACCAACAACCACGTCATCAACAACGCCGATAAAATCCGCGTGCAGTTGAACGACGGCCGCGAACTGGACGCCAAACTGGTCGGCCGTGATGAGCAATCCGACATCGCCCTGCTGCAGCTCAGCGACACCAAAAACCTGACCGCCATCAAGATGGCCGATTCCGATCAGCTGCGCGTCGGCGACTTCGCCGTGGCGGTCGGCAACCCGTTTGGCCTGGGCCAAACCGCCACCTCCGGCATCATCTCGGCCTTGGGCCGCACCGGCCTGAATCTGGAAGGGCTGGAAAACTTCATTCAGACCGACGCCTCGATCAACCGCGGCAACTCCGGCGGCGCGTTGGTTAACCTGAACGGCGAGCTGATCGGCATCAATACCGCCATTCTGGCGCCGAGCGGCGGCAACGTCGGCATCGGCTTCGCCATTCCGAGCAATATGGCGCAGAACCTGAGCCAGCAGCTGATCGAATTCGGCGAAGTGAAACGCGGCCTGCTCGGCATCAAGGGCAGTGAAATGACCCCGGACATGGCTAAAGCCTTCAACACCGACGCGCAGCGCGGCGCCTTCGTCAGCGAAGTGCTGCCGAAATCCGCCGCCGCCAAGGCCGGCATCAAAGCCGGGGATATTCTGGTTTCCGTCGACGGCAAGCCGGTGAACAGCTTCGCCGAACTGCGCGCCAAGGTCGGCACCACCGCGCCGGGCAAAACCCTCAAGGTGGGCCTGCTGCGCGACGGCAAACCGCAGGAAGTCTCGGTCACGCTGGACAACAGCGAGAGCGCCTCGACCAATGCCGAAACGCTGTCGCCGGCGCTGCAGGGGGTTTCCCTCAGCAACGGCGCGCTGCCGAGCGGCGACAAGGGCGTGAAGGTGGAGAACGTGGATAAAGGCTCGACGGCGGCGCAAATCGGCCTGCAAAAAGGCGACGTGATCATCGGCGTCAACCGCCAGCGCGTGGACAGCATCACCGCGCTGCGCAAGGTGCTGGAAGCCAAACCGCCGGTGATGGCGCTCAATATCGTGCGCGGTAACGAAACCATTTATCTGCTGCTGCGTTAATTTGTGCAAAAACCGGGCTCGGTGACATACTGCGCCCGGTTAACTCATGCTATCCTCCGAACATCGTTCACCACACCACGAAAACTCCATGTTTGCTAAGCTCTTGCGTTCTGTCGTTATCGGTCTCATCGTTGCCGGCCTGCTGTTGGCCGCTCTGCCCGTGCTGCGCTCTTCCAACGGCCTGTTTGCAGAGAAAACCGAGAATACCAGCGACGAAACGCCGGTGAGCTACAACAAAGCGGTGCGCCGCGCCGCGCCCGCCGTGGTGAACATCTACAACCGCAACCTGAACGGCGCCGCCAACGTGCTGTCGCTCGGTTCCGGCGTGATCATGAACGAACGCGGCTATATCATCACCAATCGCCACGTGATCAAAGACGCTCAGCAGATCACCGTGGTGTTGCAGGATGGCCGCCGCTACGAAGCGCTGCTGGTCGGCTCCGACGGCCTGACCGATTTGGCGGTGCTGAAGATCGATCCCGGCAACCTGCCGGTGATCCCGACCAACAAAAATCGCGTTGCCCACGTCGGCGACGTGGTGCTGGCAATCGGCAACCCGTACAACCTGGGGCAGACCGTGACTCAGGGCATCCTCAGCGCCACCGGGCGCATCAGTATGAGCACCACCGGCCGGCAGACATTCCTGCAGACCGATGCCTCAATCAACCGCGGCAACTCCGGCGGCGCGCTGGTCAACTCGCTGGGCGAGCTGATCGGCATCAATACCCTGACCTATGACAAAATCACCGACGGCGAAACGCCGGAAGGCCTCGGCTTCGCCATTCCGATCGAACTGGCTACCAAAATCATGGACAAGCTGATCCGCGACGGCCGCGTGATCCGCGGCTATTTCGGCATTCAGGGTAAGGAGATCATTCCGCTGCGTTCCTCCAATTCCGGCATCGATCGCCTGCAGGGCATCATCGTGACCGAAATCACGCCGAACGGCCCGGCGAGCAGCGCCGGTTTCCAGATCAACGACATCATCATCAACGTGGATAACAAACCGGCGGTGTCCGTGCTGGAGACCATGGATCAGGTGGCGGAGATCAGGCCGGGCACCGAGATACCGGTTATCGTGCTGCGCGACGGCAAACGCATTACGTTGAAAATGACGGTGGGCGAATTCCCGGAAGACAATAATTAAAAAAGGGCCGGCATTGATAGCCGGCCCTTTGATTTTCATCCTGCCGACGCAGCCGCGCCGGCGCTAATGACTTACTCGCCTTTCACGCGCTCGATGTTAGCACCCAGCGCGCGCAGCTTGTCTTCAATACGCTCATAGCCGCGATCGATGTGGTAGATGCGATCGACGACGGTCACGCCGTCGGCGATGCAGCCGGCGATCACCAGGCTGGCGGAAGCGCGCAGATCGGTCGCCATCACCTGAGCGCCGGACAGCTGTTCAACGCCGTGGCAGATCACGGTGTTGCTCTCGATTTCCGCGTGCGCACCCATGCGGATCAGTTCCGGCACGTGCATGAAGCGGTTTTCGAAGATGGTCTCGGTGATGACGCCGGTGCCTTCCGCCACCAGGTTCAGCAGGCTGAACTGGGCCTGCATGTCGGTCGGGAAGCCCGGGTGCGGCGCGGTGCGCACGGTGACCGCTTTCGGGCGTTTGCCGTGCATGTCCAGGCTGATCCAGTCCTCGCCCACTTCGATATCGGCACCGGCTTCGCGCAGCTTGGCCAGCACCGCATCCAGCGTGTCCGGACGGGTGTTGCGGCACATCACTTTGCCGCCGGAAACCGCGGCGGCGATCAGGAAGGTGCCGGTTTCGATGCGGTCAGGCAGCACGCGGTACACGCCGCCGCCCAGACGCTCGACGCCCTCGATGGTGATCTTGTCGCTGCCGGCGCCGCTGATCTTCGCGCCCAGCGTATTGAGGAAGTTGGCGGTATCGACAATTTCCGGCTCACGCGCGGCGTTCTCGATAACGGTGGTGCCGGTCGCCAGGGTCGCGGCGCTCATGATGGTCACGGTCGCGCCCACGCTCACCTTGTCCATGACTATGTGCGCGCCCTTCAGGCGGCCCTCGACGGACGCTTTGACGTAGCCTTCTTCCAGCTTGATCTCGGCACCCAGCTGCTCGAGGCCGGTGATGTGCAGATCGACCGGACGCGCGCCGATCGCACAGCCGCCCGGCAGGGAAACCTGACCGCGGCCGAAACGCGCCACCAGCGGCCCCAGCGCCCAGATGGAAGCGCGCATGGTTTTCACCAGATCGTAAGGGGCGCAGAACTCGTTCACGCCGCTGGCGTCCACGAAGACCGAACCGTTGCGCTCAATCTTGGTACCCAACTGGTTGAGTAGTTTAATGGTGGTGTCGATGTCCTTCAGCTTGGGGACATTCTGCAGCTCGACCGGCTCTTCCGCCAACAGGGCGGCGAACAGGATCGGCAGGGCGGCGTTTTTGGCCCCGGAAATAGACACTTCACCGCTCAGGCGGGTCCGACCCTGCACACGAAATTTATCCATCTGACTACTCTCTGTTATCTAATCTGAAGCTGCCCGCCCGGCAGGGCAAACAGCCTTAAAATCCGTTGAGTTTGCGGTCTCGCTGCCACTCTTCAGGGGTGTACGCCTTGATAGACAAGGCATGAATGCGGTTGTCCGCAATGTATTCCATCAGCGGTGCGTAAACCGTCTGCTGTTTTTTGACGCGGCTCATGCCGGCGAACAGTTCGCCGACCACGATCGCCTGGAAATGGCTGCCGTCGCCCGTCACATGTACTTCATCCAGTGCCAATGCCTGCATCAGCACGTCTTTAATCTCGTTGGTTTCCATAGTATCCAGTTCTGCCGCTAAAGGATCATAAACAGCCTAGTATCTTAGTGGAATACGATGTTTTCTTAAACTAAAGAAAAAGCCCCTGCATAACAGGGGCTTTGTATCGTTTTACCACGCAAGGGCGGCGTAAAACGCCGCTAACCGGCGGTATCGACAGGCATTATCGCCTGCAGGTTGTAGAGCGCAATCAGCGTTTTCAGGCGCTCGGTGGCGCCGAAAATTTTCAGCGCGACGCCGCGCTCGCGCTGCTCTTCCTGCAGATGCAGCAACAGAGCCAGCCCGGCGGAGTCTACGCGCTGCAGTTGCGCCACGTCGATCGCGGTTTTATCCGCCATCAGCGCGTCGCGCTGCCGCCACAGCGGCTGCAGCGTTTCCCGGTCCAGTTCACCGCGCAGGATCAGCGTCTGCTGCTCTGATTCGAAGCTGAGCGCTGCCGACATCAGTTTTTCTTGTCCAGCGTGATAGGCTGCGCGGCGGCGGCCTGCAGCTGTTTGGTCAGGCCGTCGATGCCCTGAGTACGCAGCGTGGACGCCCACTCGTTCTGCTTGGTGGTGATCATGCTGACGCCTTCGGCGATCATGTCATAGGCCTGCCAATAGCCGGTTTTGCTGTTCTTGCGCCATTGGAAATCCAGACGCACCGGCGGGCGGCCGCCGTTGTCGATGATGGTGACGCGAATGGCCACGATGTCGGCATTGCCCAGCGGCTGTTCAGGCGCGATCTGGTAAGTCTGGCCGTGATACATCGCCAGCGCCTGGCCGTAAGCCTGCTCCAGGTAAGCCTGGAAGGCGGTGAAGTAAGCTTCGCGCTGCGCAGGCGTCGCCTCTTTGTAGTAGCGCCCCAGCACCAGCGCGCCGGCGTATTTCACCTGCACGAACGGCATCAGTTCCTGATGCACGATGGAGCGCAGGTAGTTCGGGTCCTGCTTGATCTTCGGCTGTTCATTCTTCAAACGGCTGAAGGTCTTCTGCGCCGCTTCTTGCATCATGCTGTAAGGATTGGTTTGGTCGGCTGCGCTCGCCAGCGGTGCAACCACCAGCAGAGCCACCATCAGTAAACGTTTAAACATGCAGGTATCCTCTCTTAATGATTTGGAACAGCGGGTTGCGGTGCGGCGCCGGCAGCCGGCTCAGCGGCCGCGTCTCCCGGTTTGGCGCTGTCCTGACCGCCGCTTTTATACAGGAACTGGCCGATCAGGTCTTCCAGAACCATGGCTGATTTGGTGTCCTGAATGGTGCCGCCGTCTTTCAGGATGGCGGTGCCCATATCAGGATCTTCGAAGCCCACGTTAAGCGCCAGATATTGCTCGCCCAGCAGGCCGGAGGTGCGGATCGCCAGCGAGCTGGTATCCGGGATTTGGTCGTACTTTTTCTGGATATCCAGCGCCACGCGCGGCGTGTAGGTTTTCGAATCGAGTTCGATGTCCGCCACGCGGCCGATCACCACGCCGCCAATCTTCACCGGCGAACGCGGTTTCAGGCCGCCGATGTTGTCGAACGTCGCGTAAATGCGGTAGGTCGGCTCGCTGCCGATCGATTTAAGGTTCGCCACCTGCAGGCAGATAAACACGATGGCACACAGCGCGATCAGCATAAATGCCCCAACCCAGATTTCACTCTTCTTCGTTTGCATCGAATCAATTCCCAAACATCAGTGCTGTCAGCACGAAATCCAATCCCAACACCGCCAGTGACGAATGCACCACGGTACGCGTCGTCGCCCGGCTAATCCCTTCAGAGGTAGGCACGGCGTCGTACCCGTTGAAAATGGCAATCCAGGTTACGGTAATGGCGAATACCACGCTTTTGATCAGGCAGTTGAGCAGATCTTTTTTCCACTCTACGGCGCCCTGCATCGCCGACCAGAAGAAGCCGCTGTCGATGCCCTTCCAGTCCACGCCGACCACCGAGCCGCCCCAGATGCCGATCGCCACGAAAATGATGGTCAACAGCGGCATGCTGATCAGCCCCGCCCAGAAGCGCGGCGCCACGATGCGCCGCAGCGGATCGACCGCCATCATCTCCAGGCTGGAGATCTGCTCCGTCGCCTTCATCAGGCCGATTTCCGCCGTGAGCGCGGAACCGGCGCGGCCGGCGAACAGCAGCGCCGTCACCACCGGCCCCAGCTCGCGCAGCAGCGACAGCGCCACCATCATGCCGAGGCTGGCCTCGGCGCTGTAGGTGGTGAGCACGATATAGCCCTGCAGGCCCAGCACCATGCCGATGAACAGCCCGGAGACCATGATGATCAGCAGCGACTGCACGCCGACGCTGTAGAGCTGTTTCAACAACAGCGGCCACTGCTTGCCGGGTTCCGGCCGGCCAATCAACGCGTTGAACAGCATCAACCCGGCGCGGCCGAAGCTGGCGCTGGTGTTGATGCCACTGCGCCCCAACGACGCTAACGCTCTTAATAACATGAGCTTATTTACTCCCTAAGCCTAGCAGTTCGGTCTGATAATCCCCGGCCGGATAGCGGAACGGCACCGGCCCATCCGCTATACCATCCAGAAACTGGCGCACGCGCGCATCAGGATTGTTCTGCAATTGCTGCGTGGTGCCTTCGGCGATCACCCGGTGATCGGCCACGATATAGGCGTAGTCGGCGATGCTCAGCACCTCCGGCACGTCGTGCGACACCACGATGCAGGTAATGCCCAGCGCATGGTTCAGCTCATCGATCAGCTTGACCAGCACCCCCATGGTGATCGGATCCTGGCCGACGAAAGGTTCGTCGAACATGATCATCTCAGGGTCCAGCGCGATCGCGCGCGCCAACGCCGCCCGGCGCGCCATGCCGCCGGAAAGCTCATTGGGCATCAGCTGGGCCGCGCCGCGCAGCCCCACCGCTTCCAGCTTCATCAGCACCGTGCTGCGCAGCAGGGGTTCAGGCAGGTTGCTGTGCTCGCGCAGCGGGTAGGCCACGTTTTCGAACACGGTCAAATCGGTGAACAGTGCGCCCGACTGGAACAGCATGCTCATCTTTTTGCGCGCGTCATATAACTGACGGCGGGACAACGCGGGAATGTTGTCGCCGTCGAACCAAATCTCCCCGCTGTCCGGCGCCAGCTGGCCGCCTATCAGGCGCAGCAGCGTGGTTTTGCCGATGCCCGATGGCCCCATGATCGCCGTGACCTTACCGCGAGGCACCGTCAGGTTGATGTCTTCAAATATCCGTCGGTCGCCGCGCGAGAAGCTCATGTCGCGCACTTCGACCAAATTATCTGCCTTTTGGAGCATGTTAATGGACCCTTTACGACTCATCTTTTGCTGAATCTACCCGTGATGTTAAAGCAATGGGCGCAATCCGTCTCATCTTTACAAAAACTTACTGCCATTTCGCAACCAATGGTGCCATTGGTTTTACTTTTCCGCGCCACCCGGTCAAAATTGGCGCCATAACGAAAAAAAACGAAACTGTTCAACTATTAGCCGGGAAAAACCGTTGCTGCGGCTCACGCGCGCGCAACGGAGGGCAAGCAATACCGCCGCATTGACGGCTTTAACCAACGAACCGGGATAATACCCGACAAAGGACCCTGCATGTTTCTCGCGATAGCATTATTAATCGTTGGTTTATTTCTACTGGTGTATGGTGCAGACCGCTTAGTTTATGGTGCTGCCGTGATTTCCCGCTCGCTCGGCGTCCCGCCGTTGATCATCGGCATGACCATCGTCGGCATCGGCACTTCGCTGCCGGAGCTGATCGTGTCCACCACCGCCGCGCTGAACGGGCAGATAGATATGGCCGTTGGCAACGTATTAGGTTCCAACATCACCAACATCTTATTGATCCTGGGTGTGGCGGCGCTGATTCACCCGCTGGCCGCGCGTTCCGAGATACTGCGGCGCGAACTGCCGTTGATGTTAGCGGTCACAGTATTGTGCGGTTTCGTGTTGATGGACGGCACCCTGAGCAGGCTGGACGGCGTGCTGCTGCTGGCCGCCGCCGCCGGCTTCATCCTGCTGATGCTGAAAATCGCCCGGCTGGCGCAGCGCGAGGGCAGCGACAGCCTGACCATGGAGCAGATCGCCGAGCTGCCGCAGGACAGCAGCAACACCGTGGCGGTGCTGTGGCTGGTGCTGGCGTTTATCATTCTGCCGCTCTCTTCCAGAATGGTGGTCGATAACGCGACGGTGATTGCGCACTATTTCGGCCTGAGCGAACTGGTGGTCGGCTTGACCATTATTGCCATCGGCACCAGCCTGCCCGAATTGGCTACCTCCATCGCCGGGGCGCTGAAGGGCGAGGATGATATGGCGATTGGAAATATCATCGGCTCCAATATTTTCAACACGGTGATCGTGCTGGGCGTCCCCGCCCTGCTGTCGCCGGGCAGCGTAGACGCCGCCGCCTTCCAGCGCGATTACTGGGTGATGCTGGCGGCCAGCGTGCTGCTGAGCGTACTGTGCATCGGCCGCAAGCATCGCATCGGTCACCTGGCGGGCGCTCTGTTATTATGTGGCTTTATTGCGTATCTTGCGGTGCTGTTCTTTAACCCTTTCAGTACTTTCGGCTAAACCGACGGGAATGAGTATGTCGAACATTGAGTTGCAACCGGGCTTCGATTTTCAGCAGGCCGGCAAAGAAGTGCTTCAGATAGAGCGTGAAGGGCTGGCTCAGCTCGACAGCTACATCAACGCAGACTTCACCCGCGCCTGCGAAACGATCGCCGCCTGCGGCGGCAAAGTGGTGGTGATGGGCATGGGCAAATCCGGCCATATCGGCTGCAAGATCGCCGCGACCTTCGCCAGCACCGGCACCCCCTCATTCTTCGTTCACCCGGCGGAGGCCAGCCATGGCGATTTGGGCATGGTCACCCCACAGGACATCGTGCTCGCCATCTCCAACTCCGGCGAGTCCAGCGAGATCCTGGCGCTGATCCCGGTATTGAAACGCCAGCAGATCACCCTCATCTGTATGACCAACAATCCGGAAAGCTCGATGGGCAAGGCGGCGGATATCCACCTGTGCATCAAGGTGCCGCAGGAAGCCTGCCCGCTGGGGCTGGCGCCGACCACCAGCACCACCGCCACGCTGGTGATGGGCGATGCGCTGGCCGTCGCGCTGCTGAAGGCGCGCGGTTTCACGCCGGAAGATTTCGCGCTGTCGCATCCGGGCGGCGCACTCGGCCGCAAACTGCTGCTGCGGGTTAGCGATATCATGCACAGCGGCGACGAAATGCCCCACGTCAGCGCCGACGCCTCGTTGCGCGACGCGCTGCTGGAAATTACCCGCAAAAATCTGGGCCTGACGGTTGTCTGCGACGATTTGATGAAAATCGCCGGCATCTTCACCGACGGCGACCTGCGCCGGGTATTCGACATGGGCATCAACCTGCACGAGGCGAAGATCGCCGATGTCATGACGCCGGGCGGCGTACGGGTGCGCCCCAACATCCTGGCGGTCGATGCATTGAACCTGATGCAACAACGCCACATCACCGCGCTGCTGGTTGCCGATGGCGACCAGTTGCTGGGTGTGGTACATATGCATGACATGCTGCGCGCCGGCGTCGTTTAATTAAGGAATAGAACGGAATGGGTATGGTAGAAACCTGCTACGGGCCGGTAGAACAAGAGGTTATGGCGCGTGCCGGGAACATCCGCCTGTTGATTTGCGACGTTGACGGCGTGCTGTCGGACGGCCTGATCTTCATGGGCAACAACGGTGAAGAATTGAAAGCGTTCAACGTGCGCGACGGCTACGGCATCCGCTGCTTGAAAACCTCGGACATCGAGGTGGCGATCATCACCGGTCGCTCCGCCAAGCTGCTGGAAGACCGCGCGCAGACGCTCGATATCACCCATCTGTATCAGGGGCAGTCCGATAAGCTTTTGGCCTTCCGCGAACTGTTGGATAAACTGTCGTTAACGGCGGATCAGGTCGCCTATATCGGCGATGACCTGATCGACTGGCCGGTGATGGCGCAGGTCGGCCTGGCGGTCGCGGTGGCGGACGCCCACCCGCTGCTGACGCCGCGCGCCCACTACGTCACCCGCATTGCCGGCGGCCGCGGCGCGGTGCGCGAACTGTGCGACATCATTCTTTTGGCTCAAAATAAGCTGGAGGACGCCAAAGGGCTGTCGATATGAGTAAAACCAAACTGTGGATCACCATCCTGTTGACGGTGATCGTTCTGGCGCTGATCGGCTGGAACATGACGGATTTCAGCGACGACACGGCCCCTGGCCCGGTCAACGATCAGGATCCGACCTACCAGAGCCAGCACACGGTCACCGTGGTGTACAACCCGGCCGGCAAGCTGAATTACAAACTGGTGGCGGAAGACGCGAAGTATTACACCGCCGGCGAGCTGAGCTGGTTCACCCAGCCGGTAATGACGCTGTTCGATGAGAATGCGGTGGCCACCTGGTCAGTTCGCGCCGATCGCGCCAAACTGACGAAAGACCGGATGCTGTATCTGTATGGTCACGTCGAGGTAAACAGCCTGACCACCACCTCGCAGCTGGAAAAAATTAAGACGGACAACGCTCAGGTAAACCTGGTCACCCAGGACGTCACCTCCGATGACGAAGTCACGATTTACGGGACCAATTTTACCTCTAACGGCATGAAAATGCGTGGGAACCTGCGGACCAAAACCGCTGAGCTGATTGATAAGGTTAAGACCAACTATGAAATTCAGAACCAAAAACCAACTCCGTAACCTGTTGCTCGGCAGCTTAGTTTTGGCCGCCAGCGCCCCCGCTCTGGCGCTGAAATCCGACTCCAGCCAGCCGGTCAGCATCGACTCGCTCAAGCAGTCGTTGGACATGCAGAGCAACGTCAGCACCTTCACCGACAACGTGGTGATCAAGCAAGGCACCATCGATATTCGCGCCGACAAGGTGGTGGTCACCCGCCCGGGCGGAGATCAGAATAAGACCTATATTGAAGCGTTCGGCAACCCGGTAACCTTCTACCAGATGCAGGACAGCGGCAAGCCGGTCAAAGGCCACGCGCAGAAAGTGCGTTACGACGTGGCGACCCAGCTGGTGACCCTGACGGGCAACGCCTATCTGGAGCAGCTCGACAGCAACGTGAAAGGCGATCGCATCACCTATCTGGTGCAACAGCAGCAAATGCAGGCGTTTAGCGACAAAGGCAAACGCGTGACAACGGTTCTGGTACCGTCGCAGTTGCAAGACAAAAACGAGCAGAAAAAGAGTAACTAATCACTTATGGCAACACTCATCGCAGAAAACCTGGCGAAAGCCTACAAGGGCCGTAAAGTTGTCGAAGACGTCAGCCTGAAAGTGAAATCCGGCGAGATCGTCGGCCTGCTCGGGCCGAACGGCGCCGGTAAAACCACCACCTTCTACATGGTGGTCGGCATCGTGCCACGCGACGCCGGGCGCATCGTGATCGACGAAGAAGACATCAGTCTGCTGCCGCTGCACGCCCGCGCGCGCCGCGGCATCGGTTACCTGCCGCAGGAAGCGTCGATCTTCCGCCGCCTGAGCGTGTACGACAACCTGATGGCGGTGCTGGAGATTCGCCCCGACCTCACCAGCGAACAGCGTGAAGACCGCGCCAAGGAGCTGATGGAAGAGTTCCATATCTCCCATCTGCGCGACAGCCTTGGCCAGGCGCTGTCCGGCGGTGAGCGTCGCCGCGTCGAAATCGCCCGCGCGCTGGCGGCCAACCCGAAATTCATACTGCTGGACGAACCCTTCGCCGGGGTGGATCCGATTTCCGTTATCGATATCAAGAAAATCATCGAGCACCTGCGTGACAGCGGCCTGGGCGTGCTGATCACCGACCACAACGTGCGCGAGACGCTGGACGTGTGTGAACGCGCCTACATCGTCAGCCAGGGCAAACTGATTGCCCACGGCACGCCGGATGCTATTCTGGCCGACGAGCAGGTTAAACGCGTTTATCTGGGCGAAGAGTTCCGCCTCTAAGCGCCGGCGCGCCCTGTGGGGCGACACCGTTAACGGAAGTAGACAGAAAACTATGAAGCAAGGTTTGCAACTCAGGCTCAGCCAACAGCTGGCCATGACTCCTCAGCTCCAGCAGGCGATCCGCCTGCTGCAGTTGTCCACGCTTGAGCTTCAGCAAGAGATCCAGCTGGCGCTGGAGAGCAATCCGCTGCTTGAACAGACCGATCTGCACGACGAAATCGACGCCAAAGAAACCCAGGAGACCGAGGGGCTCGATACCCGCGAGGCGCTGGAACAGAAAGACATGCCGGAAGAGCTGCCGCTGGACGCCACCTGGGATGAGATCTACACCGCCGGCACGCCGTCCGGCACCGGCACCGACTACAGCGACGACGAACTGCCGGTCTATCAGGGCGAGACCACCCAAACGCTGCAGGATTACCTGATGTGGCAGGTGGATCTGACGCCGTTCTCCGATACCGACGCCGCCATCGCCACCTCCATCGTCGACGCGGTGGACGACACCGGCTATCTCACCGTGCCGCTGGAAGACATTCTGGAAAGCCTGGGCGACGAGAACGTGACCCTCGAGGAAGTCGAGGCGGTATTGAAGCGCGTGCAGCGTTTCGATCCGATCGGCGTCGCCGCGCGCGATCTGCGCGATTGCCTGCTGGTGCAGCTCTCCCAATACGCCAAAGACACCCCTTACCTGGCCGAAGCGCGGCTGATCATCAGCGAGCATCTGGATCTGTTGGCCAACCACGACTTTCGCAGCCTGATGCGATCAACCCGGCTAAAAGAAGATACACTGAAAGAAGCGATGCTGCTGATTCAGTCGCTCGATCCGCGCCCGGGGCAGTCGATCAATACCGGCGAGTCGGAATACGTGATCCCGGACGTGCTGGTGCGCAAGACGCAGAACAAATGGACGGTCGAGCTCAACGGCGACAGCGTGCCGCGTTTGAAGATCAATCAGCAGTACGCCGCGCTGGGCAACAGCGCCCGCAGCGAAGCCGACGGCCAGTTTATCCGCAGCAACCTGCAGGAAGCCAAGTGGCTGATTAAAAGCCTGGAGAGCCGCAACGAGACGCTGCTGAAGGTCACCCGCTGCATCGTCAGCCAACAGCAGGCGTTCTTCGAGCAAGGCGAAGAGTTTATGAAACCCATGGTGCTGGCGGATATCGCCCAGGCCGTGGAGATGCATGAATCGACGATCTCGCGCGTCACCACGCAGAAGTTTCTGCACAGCCCGCGCGGCATTTTTGAATTGAAGTATTTCTTCTCCAGCCACGTGAATACCGACAGCGGCGGCGAAGCCTCCTCGACGGCGATCCGCGCGTTGGTGAAGAAATTGATTGCGGCGGAAAACCCCGCCAAGCCACTCAGCGACAGCAAGCTGGCCACCCTGCTCGCCGATCAGGGGATCATCGTGGCGCGGCGCACCGTCGCCAAGTACCGAGAGTCTTTGTCCATCCCGCCGTCGAACCAGCGTAAACAGTTGGTTTGACCTCTATTGAGAAGGAAGACACTATGCAGCTCAACATTACCGGACACCACATCGAAATCACCGATCCGTTGCGCGAGTTCGTGAACAACAAGTTCGCCAAACTCGAACAGTATTTTGATCGCATCAATCAGGTGTATGTTGTATTAAGTGTGGAAAAAGTGCAGCAAATTGCGGAAGCAACGGTGCACGTGAATGGAGGCGAGTTGCACGCCACCTCGGAAGACGAGAATATGTATGCCGCAATTGATACGCTGATCGACAAATTGGCACGTCAATTGAACAAACATAAAGACAAATTGAAGCAACACTGACACCCTAACCCACTCCATGAGGCGGCATCCGTCGCCGCCTCGCCCTTCGGCGCGTGACCCGCATGGGTGACGCGCCGAACGGTAATCAGGGTTAAAACCGACGAAAAACCGCCTTGCCGGGTGCGCCCGGCGGCGCGGTTTTAAGTGAAGATGAGATGAACAACGAATATATGCAATTAAGCTCGGTGTTAAACATCGAGTGCACCAAAAGCTCGGTACACTGCACCAGCAAGAAGCGGGCTTTGGAAATTATCAGCGAACTGGCCGCCAAACAGCTCAATCTGCCTTCGCAGGTGGTGTTTGACGCGGTTCTCACCCGGGAGCGCATGGGCAGCACCGGTATCGGCAACGGTATCGCCATTCCCCACGGCAAACTGGAAGAGGACACACTGCGGGCCGTTGGCGTGTTTATCCGTCTCGACCAACCCATCGCTTTCGACGCTATCGACAACCAGCCGGTCGACCTGCTGTTCGCGCTGCTGGTGCCTGCCGATCAGTGCAAAACCCATTTGCATACCCTGTCGCTGGTCGCCAAACGCCTGGCCGACAAAACCGTATGCCGCCGCCTGCGCGCCGCGCAAAGCGACGAAGAACTTTACCAAATCATCACCGAGTAATGCCCGGCCGGCGTGACTTCCAGCCCGGATAACGTTACTGTTTCACGATGATGGATCCGGCCTCGGCCGGAATAACAAAGTTTCCACCGGTGGCGATGAACGCCGCCGCGATGCCAGGGGAGTTGCCACATGGTGCTGATGATTGTCAGCGGCCGTTCCGGTTCCGGAAAATCCGTCGCCTTGCGGGCGCTGGAAGACATGGGTTTTTACTGCGTTGACAACCTGCCGGTGGTGCTGCTGCCGCAGCTCGCCAATACGCTGGCGGAACGCAATATCTCCGCGGCGGTCAGCATCGACGTGCGCAACATGCCGGAATCGCCGGAAGTGTTCGAATACGCGATGACTCAGCTGCCGGACAGCTTCTCGCCGCAGCTGCTGTTCCTCGACGCCGATCGCAACACGCTGATCCGCCGTTACAGCGACACCCGCCGCCTGCACCCGCTCTCCAGCAAAAACCTGTCGCTGGAAAGCGCCATCGACGAAGAGAGCGATCTGCTCGAACCGCTGCGCTCGCGGGCTGACCTGATTATCGACACCTCGGAAATGTCGGTGCACGAGCTGGCTGAAATGCTGCGCACCCGCTTGCTGGGCAAGCGTGAGCGCGAGCTGACCATGGTGTTCGAATCCTTCGGCTTCAAGCACGGCATCCCGATCGACGCCGACTACGTGTTCGACGTGCGCTTCCTGCCGAACCCGCACTGGGATCCGAAGCTGCGGCCGATGACCGGTCTGGATAAGCCGGTCGCGTCGTTCCTCGATCGCCATACCGAAGTGCACAACTTCATCTACCAGACCCGCAGCTACCTGGAGCAATGGCTGCCGATGCTGGAAACCAACAACCGCAGCTACCTGACGGTCGCCATCGGCTGTACCGGCGGCAAGCACCGCTCGGTGTACGTGGCAGAACAGCTGGCCGATTACTTCCGCTCGCGCGGCAAGAACGTGCAGTCGCGCCACCGCACGCTGGAAAAGCGCAAACAATGACGGTCAAACAGACGGTTGAAATCAAAAACAAGCTGGGCATGCACGCGCGCCCGGCGATGAAACTGTTCGAGCTGGTGCAAAGCTTCGACGCCGAAGTGATGCTGCGCAACGAAAGCGGCACCGAAGCCGAGGCCAGCAGCGTCATCGCGCTGCTGATGCTGGACTCCGCCCAGGGCCGGCATATCGAAGTCGAAGCGACCGGCCCCGACGAAGTCAACGCGCTGGAGGCGGTCGTCGAGCTGTTCAACTCCGGGTTTGATGAAGATTAGCCGCTGAGGGCGCACCTTTGCGCCCAATCCCCCATATCCTCTCCCACTCAGCTCCGGCTCAGGCAGTCCAGCGCCACCGCTTTAAAGCTGTCGAAGCTGTCGCTGCTCAGCAGGCGGCTCATTGAGCGTTCACGCACGAAGGTGACGAACAGCTCGTAGATCGCCATCGCCTCTTCATAGTCGCTCTTGCTGATCGCCAGCAGGAAAATCACGTGCGCGACCTCGCCTTCTCCCCAGGCGACGCCCTGCGGCGCCAGCAGCGTCACCACCACGGTTTTTTTGGCCAGCAGCCCCAGCGAGTGCGGCAGCGCGATGCCCTCGCCCAGCAAGGTGGAGACGATCGCCTCGCGTTCGACCACCGACGGATAAAAGTCCGCGCCGACGTACCCTTCCCGCTCCAGCTGGCCGCACACTCGGCTGAACAGTTCCGCCTGCGTCAGCGGCTCGTTGAGCACCATGAAATGCTCGGCGTCGAAAAACTTCTCCAGCATGTACGGTCGGGTGCGATCCACCAGCACCAGCTTGCCCAGCTGCTCCAGCTGGTAATCGGTTGGGAACGGCGACATCACCACCACCGGCTTGTTCTTTTCGCCGATGCGGGCGTTGGAAATCACGAAGTCTTCGTCGATATGCGCAAGCATCTCGTAATCGCGCAGCGAGACGATGCGCGTCATCACCAGCTGCGGATACTTACGCGCAATCTGCGCCTGGATCATGCGCACCGTCGAGTTGCCGGTATCGCACACCAGCATCACCTGCGGGTGGCGTTCATAACCGATGTTGTAATGCCGCTCCAGCCCCACGCCGATGTGCAGCACCAGATAGCCTATCTCATTCTCGCTCAGGGTATAGGGGGTGTATTTGCCCCAGCTGGAGACCGCCGCCAGCGTCACGTCGTAAGCCATCGGATAGTGCTGTTTGATGTTGGCCAACAGCGGATTGGGGATATTGATCTGGTATTTCACCCGCGTAATCATGGTTTTGATATGGGTGAGCAGATCGGCCCGCAGCTGCTCGTCGCCCTGCAGGTTGTAGTTATAGTGTGCGTTGATGTAGGACAGAATGTAGTCCACCAGCGCTTCTTCATCGTCGGCGTTGATCTCGGTCGGCTGCACGTCCTGCACGCGCCGCGCGGCGATATTGACCCGCAGATAGGCCTCTTCGGCCATCGAGATCTCTTTGCCGGAGGCCGAACGCAGTTCCGCCGCCAGGCGGGTCGATACCTGGCGCACCGCATCGTCGCCGTCTTCCACCTCGAAGTCCGGCAGCGGATAGCCGTCGTTGATGCGCCGCAGCGCCACCGCGCAGTAGAAGATCAGGTACTGCTCACCCTCGTCGGTCAGGCGAATGGCGTATTGCGACAACAGCGGGTGCAGCAATCCGGCAAACGCCGCTACCTGCGGCTGCAGCAGGATCTCGTTGTTGAGCAGCGGGTTCTCGGCGTCGGCCAGCTGCAGTTGGAACAGCAGATCGGTCAGGCAGGCGCGGATCGCCATCTCCGTGCCGAACAGCTTCATGCCGTAACGCGGCTTGGTTTCAATCGTCAATTGATAGTGCGCCAGACGCTCTCTCACCTCAGCCATGTCGTTTTGCAACGTACCGCGGCTGACGAACCACTCGTCGGCCAGATCTTCCAGTTTAAGGGAGAAGGCTGAGGTCAAAAAACGCACCAGCAGATAATGCACACGCTCCTGCGCGCTGCGCGGGGTGGCATGCTTGCGGCGCTCCTGATGCTGCAGGGCGCTGAACAGCGCGGCGTTATCGACCTGCAGACGATAGCCGGCACCGCGGTTATGCACGAAACGCGCGCCGTATTTGTCCAGAATCTCGTTCAGCGCGGTGATGTCCGCCCGCACCGTGCGGGTGGACACGGCGAAACGCTTCGCCAGCTCATCCTGCGGCAAAGTCTCGGTTTGCAAAGCATCGAACAAGTAAGCCAAACGCGGGTAAGGAAATCGCACCATTCTGTGTCCGTCAATCAGGCGACCCGCCCGGCGAACCGGGTGGGCCACGGGTTACTTCGGCGGCGGCAGGAACACCATTTGCGAGGGGCTGCCGATCGGTAGATAACCGCCCACAAAGCTGAGTTTGCCGTCCGTCGGGTTTACGCTGAAGCGGGTAACGTTATCGCTGCGCTGGTTCAGCGCATACAGATAGCGGCCATCCGGGCTCAGCGCCAGCGAACGCGGATAATCGCCGCGCGTCCAGGTTTCCGCCACCGGTTTCAACTCACCGCCGGCGCCCACGCTGAACTGGGCAATGCTGTTATGCAGCCGGTTGGCGACGTACAGCGTGTCGCCGTTCTTGCTGAGCGCCAGCCCCGAAGCGAAGCTGGTGCCCTGATAGTCGGCGGGCAGCGCGGAAACCGCATACAGTTGTTTCAGAGTACCTTTTTGGCGATCAAAACGGTAGCTGGTCAACGTCGAGGCCTCTTCGTTCACCAGCAGCACGGTTTCGCCGTCCGGATGGAACACAAAGTGACGCGGACCCGCGCCGGCGGAAGAGGCGGCGATCCACGGCGGATCGTTCGGCGTCAGCCGGCCGCTCACGGCGTCAAAGCGCCATTGGTAGATGCGATCCAACCCCAGATCGGTGGAGAACACGAACTTGCCGCTCGGATCGCTGGCGATCATATGGACATGTGGGCCATTGTGATCGCTGATGGCGAAGCTGCCGTTCACCGCCGCCACCGGTTTGGCCGCGCCCGCCGGGCCCTGCTGTTGCTGCACCGAGCTGGCGGCGCCCAGGCTGCCGTCCGCTTCGATCGGGAAAGCCGCCACGCTGCCGCTGACATAGTTCGCCACCAGCAGATGGCGCCCGTCCGGCGTCGATGAGAGATACACCGGCCCCGCTCCCTGCGAATCCACCTGGTTGAGCTGCGTCAGGCCGCCGTCGGCCGGATTGACCCGGTAAGCGGTGATGCCGCCGTGCTTGCCGCCGTTGAAATCGGCCACTTCGCTGGCGACATCTGGCGACATACAGCGTCTTGCCATCGGCGCCCAGCGTCAGCTGCGCCGGATTCGGCACTTTGCTGACCAGCGTAGTGTGGCTCAGCGCGCCGCTGGCCGGATCGACCTGCACCCGGTAAACGCCTTCGCCGTTGGGATTGTAGGTGCCGATATAGGCGAAATGAGATGACGTGGAATTCATTGCATCCTCAGCATGCAGCGCCGGGCCGGTCACGGCCAGCAGCGCCAGGAACAACGCGGTGCGTCGGGTTGGAGCCTGCCAGTTTCGCATAGTTATCCTCAGACCTGAGTATAGGTAACGGCGCGGCATGCCGCGCCAGGGGAAAGCCTTCGCCTCCCAGCCTTTACCTCATCCCATTGCGCGTTCAGCCCACCAGCTTTTTGGTCATCGCCAGCAGGGTTTTCACGTCCTGCGGGCGCGTGTCGCCGCTGGCGGCGTCGATGATCGAACTGTAGATATGCGGGATCACGCGTTTCACGCCGGCCGCCAGCGCGATCTCGACGATCGGCTCGTAGTTCTCCAGATCGATGCCGCCGGTCGGCTCCAGCATAAAGTCATGCTCGGCGCAGGCCTTGGCTACGTACTGATATTCGTCCTTGCACTTCAGGCCGCCCATCGGGAAATACTTGATGGAGCTGCCGCCCATGTCTTTCAGCAGGGCGATGGCGGTTTCCACCGGCACGATGCCGTCCGGCGCCGCGGCGCTCAATGGGCCGGTAGAGATCTTCACCCAACCGACGCGGCCGGTCGGCGATACCAGGCCGTTGACCACGCTGTCGTTCTGGCCCAGCAGCGCGCGGCTGGCGCCAACGCCGGTAAACACCTGGTTGACGTGCTGCGGCTGCACCTGCTGAGCGATCAGGCTGACCATCGCCGACTGCTTCGGATCGCCGGCGCCCAGGCCGACCGAGAGCGCGTTGTCGATCAGGCGCGCATAGCGCAGCATGTCGGTCACCGCGCTGTCGACGTCCGGGTAGTTCTTGGAGAGCACGCCCACCAGCACATGGCCTTCCGCCGCGGCGTAGATGTCCTGCGCATTGGCTTTGGAGCCGGCCAGCACGTTCAGGCAGACGCGGTCACGATAGTAGTTAGGCTGCAGCTTCATGCTTGTTTCTCCGTAAACAGGTTTTTGATACAGGTAAAGACGGTCATCAGCTGTTGCTCATCGACGCTGCGCACGTCGACCTCAATCTTGCCCTCGTTGGCCTTGTAGCCGCGGAAGTAGATGGCGATGTCGCCGGTTTTCAGCGCCTGGACGATGTCATAGGTCGACCGCCCCAGCACCGCTTCGTCGAAGGCGATCTCGGCGCGGGCGATATCGCGGCCGGCGCTGTCCCAGACGGTTCTGGCGCTGACGCCGGTCAGGGTGTTGAGGCTGTCGAGGAACGGCGTCATCCGCGCCACCATCTGTTGCCCGGTGGTTTTCTCAAGCGTCAGATAGCTTTCGATCGCCTGCGTCAGGCCGAGGATGCCCTCTTTGCCGACCTTCATCGCCCGGCCGATGCCGCCGGACTGCAGCTTCACCCACTCGACGTACTGTTTCTTGCCGATAACCAGGCCGCTGGTCGGCCCCTCGATGGCTTTGGCGCCGCTGTAGATCACCAGATCGGCTCCCATCTGGTAGTAACACATCAGATCTTCTTCCGCCGCGGCGTCGACGATCAGCGGCAGGTTATGCTTGCGCGCCACCACCGCCGCCTGTTCGACGGACAGAATGCTTTTCTGCACGCAGTGGTGCGATTTGACGTACAGGATCGCCGCCGTCTGCGGCGTGATGCAGGCTTCAATCTGCTCCGGCGAACATTCGTTGGCGTAGCCCGCTTCCACCACCTTGCCGCCGCCCAGCGCCACCATGGTGTCCACCGGCGCGCCGAAGTTGACGTTGTGGCCGCGCGGCAACACGATCTCACGCGGCACGGCGATCGGCGCCGAGTGCAGGTTCACCAGCAGATTGGCGTTATCTTTGACGATCACCGCCGCCACCGACTGGGCGATGCCCGCCGAGGCGCAGGAAACGATCACCGCGTCCTCCACGTTGAGCAGATCGGCGATGTAGGCGCCGGTCTTGTTGACCAGATCCTTGATTTCGAAATAGTGATTCAGGCCGTAGTCAACGGCGTCGATCACATCCTGGCGCGGCGTGGAAACGCCGAGAATGGTCATGCGGCCGGAGGTGTTGATCACCTGCTTCAAACCGTATTTTTCATAAATCGAAGACATGGCTTGCCTCCCCTTGTTCGGTTAATAGGATTTCCCCGGCCACCACCGCGGCCAGCGGCACCAACAGCTGTTCGCCCTCGGCGGTTTGCCCTTCGGCGTCAGCGAACACCTGCGGTTCGCGGCGCAGTTCAAACAGCGTGAAATCGGCGTCATAGCCCGGCTCCAGCCGCCCTTTGCCGCTGAGCTGCAGCGCCGACGCGGCGTTCTCCGTCACGCAGGCGATCACCTGCGGCAGCGTCAGGCCGACGCTGAAAAATTTGGACATCACCGTCGCCAGGCTGTGCACCGGCCCGTTTATGCGGTTGCGGCAGTAAATATCGGAGCTGATGGTGTGCGGCAAAATGCCCAGCTTGATCGCCTGGCGCGCCACCTCGAAGCTGAAGCTGGCGGTGCCGTGCCCCACGTCGAGCAACACGCCGCGCCGCAGCGCGCGCTGGATCGACTCGCGCAGCGTGCCCGCCGGCGTCAGAATGCGGTTCGGTTTGCCGTTGTAGCAGTGGGTGATGATGTCGCCACGGGTCAGCAGATCGGCGATCTCGTCCAGATCCGGCGGGTTGTTGCCGATATGCACCATCAGCGGCAGTTGGCGGTTTTCCCGCTGGATCTCTTTGGCCAACACCAGCGGCCGGGTGCCGTTCTTGCCCACCACGCTGCTGCTCATGCGCGCCTTGATGCCGATGATGAAGCCGGGATGATTGGCGATGGCCTGGCCGGCCTCGCGCTTGTCGATGTCCGTCAACTCCGCCAGCTCGTTCTGCCGCAGCAGGCCGATGCGCGAGATGTTGAGGAAGGCGAACACGTTGGTTTTGGCGCTGCGCGTCAGCTGATAAAAGGCGTCGATATCGTCGGCGCCGGTGCTGCCGGCATCGACTACGCTGGTGACGCCGCTGGCGACGCCGACCCGATCCGGCTCGTCATGGTAAATCGGCGAGTCGGGATAGCAGTGCACGTGCGCATCGATCCAACCGGCGCTCAGGCGGCAGTTGCCCGCCAGATCCAGTTGGCGAACGGCGCTGACGTCCGCCGCCAGCCGCCCGACCGAGGCGATTTTGCCGTCTTTCACCGCCAGATCGATCAGCGTGTCGTCCGCCAGTCTGGCGCCTCTGATTACTAAGTCATACATACCGCATTGCTCCTGTTAGCCCGGGCGCCGCCGCATCGGGCGGCGCCTGGCGCAGGCCTCTCAAGAAATGGCTACCGGGAAGATCGCCCCCAGGATCATCGCGCCGAGGATCGCTCCGCCGGTGATCGGTTTACCCCAGATATAAAACAGCAGCGCGCCGAGCAGCGAACCGATGCCGATCGGGATCGAGGCGGTCATCGCCGACAGGATGATCAACGGCCCGAGGAAACGGCCCGACGAGTTGCCCGCGCCCATCATCACGTCCGCCCCGTAGGTGGAGTTGCTCTGATTGATGGTGAATTTGCGCGCCAGAATGATCACGTAACCGATCGCCAGGCCAATGACCATGCCGGTCACCAGCGAAGCGGCGAAGTTGGCGACCGGGAACACGATGCCGGCCCCCAGCAGCAGTGCCGGCACGCCCAGCCCGACGCCGGTCTGGATCGCGCCGCCGATGTCCAGGATGCCCACTAGTGAGCCTTCGATGATGCGCGCGAACAGGAAGCTGGCGCCGAACGCCGCCACCGCGCCGTATACGCCGGTATCCATCCCCGCCCGCAGCATGGAAACGAACGCCACTTCGTTAAAGGCGCCGATGCCGTAGAGGTAATACATGTGCGTCCCGGCGAACACGCCGGAGGACAACAGGCCAACAAAAATCGGGAATGACCAGTCGGCGTACCAGAAGCCTTTTTGGGTTTGCTCTTCCATCATCCCGCTCCTTATTTACCGCTCAGGGTGTTGTGAATGGCGTCCAGCCAGCCCGGCACGCCGAGGCTGAAGGACTCGAGAACTTTCATGTCGAAGCCGCGGAAGAAGCCGCTCAGCACGAACAGCAGCACGATCACCGCCATCATGATCTTGGTGATCTTGTTCCAGCCGCTCTCTTCCACGCCTTTGCCGATCAGAATGCCCAGCACCAGGCCCGGCACGGCGTTGCCCATGATCAGCTGCGCCAGGCCGCCGAAGATGGTGCCCCAGAAGCCGGAACGGCGCCCGGCGTCGATCGCCGCCAGCCAGAAGATCACCGGCATAACGGTGTTCACCAGCAGGTTGGCCGCCGGCACCAGCACCTTGATCGCGGTGACCTGCAGCGCGGCCGGCACGGCGGAAGCGGTGGTATTGAGGAACGCCACCACCAGCATGCCGATGATGCCGCAGGCAATAGCCATTTTTTTCGGATCGTGCAGCGTTTGCGCCAGATTGCGGTTCTTGACCATCAGGGCCGCCGCGCCCCAGTGCGGGATGATGCGGTGGTCGACGTCCTGCGTGAAGGAACCCGCCGCCACGGAAGACGCCCAGGCGTTGAAGAAGAAGCCCAGACCGAATGAGAAGTGGGAAGCCGGATCGCCCTCGCAGGAATTCAGCTCGCCCAGGGTGCGAAACGCCCCCATGCCCTGTGTTGTCGGCGCGTGGAACATGCGTGCGGCGCCGGCCCCTACGCCGACCCCCACCAGCCCACCGATAATAATCGATTTAAATAAGATGATTAAAAACATCAGTATACCCTTTCATTTATGCTAACGTTTTTATTTCGTGACGAAGACAACCTTCTCGGTATTGATAATGGTTACGCTCACGGTTATTTCCAGAGAAACGGCATAGCTCTTTCTTTCACGCGGCAAAAAGAAGAAAAGAAATTTCTCTTTAGTTATTTTCTCTTCCGCTCTCACGACGCTGACGTCCTGCGGCTCGATACGCAGCAGAATATTGTTGGTGGACTTTAATACCGCACCCTGCACATTAGCCAAGGCGGAAGCAAAAGCTTTCGCTTTGCTGTCGCCTTTACCCTCCACCTTTACCGATGTGGTATATTGCTCTTTCATTATGGATTGCCATGTTTTTTGATGTAGGCTTCCACCAATTTCTGGCCCAACTCTTCTTTATCCATAAAGCCGAAGCCCAGCACGTTGCAGCCTTCGTTAATTGCCGTCACGCCCTCTTCCACCGAACGCATGCCGTATTTGGCTTTGTAGCCGTGTTTGGTTTGCGCGGTAATCGCGCCGGCGCCGCCGCTGCCGCAAAAAGAGATGCCCAGCTGCGCGTTTTCCGCTTTCATGACGTCACCCAGCTTCATATCCGCCGCCACGCCGGGGATAACCACCGCTTTTCCGCCTGCGTTTTCAACGCCCTGGCCGACTTTTTGCCCTTTACCCAAACGATCGCCGATCACTACGGTAATTTGACCCATGGTATATTCTCCTGATTGAAATCGATGCGTTAACCGCTATGCGTTATTATCTTTCGCCACTTCGAAGTGCACTGACAATAAATAGGCTTCTTCGATAGGCAATGTGCCAAACTGATTCACCACGCGCTCCGCCATTTGCATGGATTCGGCGGAGATTTCGTCGAACAACGATTTATCCACCTCCGGCAACGGCTCGCCGGTTATTGAACGCTGCACCATGGCGCGAATATGCGATTCCAGCATCTGTTGCTGCACCGCATTGGTATAAATATTTTCAGCATTCAGCATCGCGGCAATATCCGCCAACACCCGAGCGGTGATCTCACCGGCTGCGCTGACATCGGATTGTTCAATTTCTTTTATCGAAGCAGATCCATCATTCACTTTTCAGTACCCCTAGATCCCACATTAATCAGTAAGCCGTAAAGCGCATCACCTGAATAATCCGCTTTCTGTGATGTCTTTACCCTACCCCCGGTAGGATTTTCTGTGTAGACCGGTTTTTTCCAGTTCGAAGTGGAAATCGCATGACGCGCGGGGATCCATTTCGCAAAACGGCGCTGCGGTGAAAAAGTTAATGAGATAACAAATAGATAACCGGGCTAACCGTTTCTTTCGCCACAATTGACGATAAAAGCCTTCGTGATCGGGATCTCTTTCTTTTCTCGTCCCAACAGCCTACTATCAATGGGACAAATCGACATTACCCACACCCCCGCTCCTCTGGCGCGGGGGTGTTGCTTTGTGTTGTTTTTCCGAATTTATGGGTGCACAGACTGGCACCCTTTGATTTGACTGGAGAGTGGAATGACCAAACCCATCATTACTATTAATGAGCTGGATGCGGAACGCCTGGATGCGCTATTGGAACAACCGGCCTTTGCCAACACCGACGTCGCCGCCGCGCTGAACGACGAGTTGGATCGCGCGGAAATCCTGCCGCCGGAGAAAATGCCGGCCAACGTGGTGACCATGAACAGCCGCGTGCGTTTTCGCGATCTGCACACCGATGAAGAGCACGTGCGCACGCTGGTTTACCCGGCATCGCTGAAAGACAGCCACGATCAGCTGTCGGTGATGGCGCCGCTGGGCGCAGCGCTGCTCGGCATGCACGTCGGCAAGCAGATTTCCTGGCAATTGCCGAACGGTGAAGAAGCGCGGATTGAAGTGCTGGAATTGCTGTACCAGCCGGAAGCGGCGGGCGAATACCACCGTTAAGCGGTTCTCAGGGCGGCATCCGGCCGCCCTTTCTGTTTCAGACGCAGATAGCGATCAGCACGGCGATCAGCAGCAGCACGTAGATTTTGGCATGCAGCGCATCGCTCACCTTAGGCAAACAGCGCCTGGCAAATACGATCCCCGCAATCCCCGCCACCACCAGCAGCCCCAGAACGTTCAGATTGACGTAGCCCAGATACTGCGGCCCGCTCATCTCGCGCCACCCTAACACGATATACATCAGCGCGCCGATCACCGCCACCGGGATCGACAGCGGGTTGGCGGCGCTGACGCAATACTTCATGTCGTAGCCATGGCGGCGCAGCAGCGGCACCGTCATCACGCTGCCGCCCACCCCCAGCAGGGTGGCGATGCCGCCGATCAGCGGCCCGCCGCCCCACAGCGTGGCGGGGGAAAGTTCGGCGCGCGCCGGTTTGATCAAAAAACCCCGGCGGAACAGACAGTCGGCGATGGTCACCGCCATATAGGCCACGAACAGCCCGCGGATCACGCCGTCCGCCAGCAGCGAGGAGGCGAACGCGCCCAGCGCCGCGCCGATGCCGATGAAAAAGATCAGCGGCACGATGGTTTCACGCAGCAGGTTGCCGCTGCGCCAGTTGGTCAGCGTGGCGTAACTCGCGTTGAGGATCATCACCGCCGTCGAGGTCGCCACCGCGATATGCATCGCCTGGCCGGGCTGCTCGCCCGACGCGGAGATCAGGTGATAGACGAAGGGCACCACCACAAAGCCGCCGCCGAAGCCGAACAGAATGGTGGTGATGCCGGTCAGAAAACCGGCACCCAGTACAATCAAGGTTTCAATCATGGCCGTGCGCCCGCACGAAGTCGTCGAACCCGGCGCAGAACTGCCCCGCCAGCGGGTGGAAACGATCGCCGACGAACAGCCCCAGATACTGCTCGCGCACGGCGTCATGGTCCACCAGCTCAATGCCCGCCTGTTCCGCCTGCGCCAGCGTCTGCGCGTCCGGGAAGCCCCAATAGCGCGAATCGCCCTGCTTTTCCGCCGCTATCGCTTCGCTGTGCTCCGCCCGCATCAGCTGACGCGCCAGGAAGGAGCCACTCTGCACGCCCAACAGCATCATGTTTTCCAGGAACGACAGATCGTGACGCAGCTCGGCGGGCAGGCGGGCGATAACCGGGCCGGCGTCCCAGTGCTCATCCATTTCATGCAGCGTTACCGCACAGTCCCTGTCACCGTTCATCAACGCGCGGAACAGCGTCATCACCCCGCGATAACGCGGCAAGTCCCCCGGATGCAGGTTCCACAGCAGCTTGCCGCGTCGGCTGAAGGCGCGCACATAGTCGGCGGAGAATTTCTGATAACAGCGCAGGGAGATCACCCCATCCATATGCCCCAGGCTGCTGATAAACGCAGCGTCATTGATGTCGAGAACGCGATGCGCTTTGACCCCGGCGGCGGCCAGGAACAGGGCCGGCGGCTGATAGGCCCCCTCGCAGGCGGCGGCGTTGCGGCCAACGAACGGGAACACGAAATCGTTCAGCACTTCGCGCTCATACAGCCCCAGGCGGCGAACCGCCGGCTCCTGCGTGCGCCCGGCGCTTTTCGCCAGGGGGAAATACACCGTAAAGGCACACTCGCCCTTCAGGGTGGCGATCAGATCCTGACACACCAGCCAGGAGAAAATGTCGTTGCCGACAAAGAGCGCTACGTTTTTCATGCTTCAGCCTTCTTTGCGTTGAAAATAGGGTTGTTGAACACGATCTTGCTGATATCTCGCGTGATGGACTCCATCGCCGAGGTGTAAAAAAGATCGCCCTTGGCAGGCGCGCCGAGCGAGTAGAGATGCTGCTCGCGGCCGCGTCGGTCGGCGATTTTCAGCGTGTGCGGGTTGCACTTCACGCCGCCGAACAGGTTCTCTTGCACCAGCCCGTCTTGCAGCAGTTGCTGGCTCAGACGGTTGGGCGGCAGTTGATAGGACGGCGTGGTGCAGTTGAACAGATACTGCGCATGTACCCGCGCCTCATGGCAACGAAGGATAAACCCGTCCGTTCCCTTGCTGATATCCGCCAGGCCGCCACAGGCGCGCAGGCGTTGGCTCTCCAGCGCCGCCACGATCTTGTTGGCGTTCTTGATCGGCATGGCGTGCCGATTGCGCATCCAGGAGGAGTTGTAAAAGCGCATGAAGACCTGCCGGTTGTTGGCATCCATCTTGACCCAGGCGGCGCACACCGCCGGGTGGATCACCGCCAGATAGCTGCAGATATGCTCCCGGGCAAAACGCGCGCGATCGAGGCTTTCCGCCAGATCGCGGTAACAATCGCGCCTTTCCCCCAGCGCCGAGAGCACCGTCAACCGCTCCGGCCCCGGATAGTGGCGCGCCAGCGCGGCGTTGATCGCATGCACCAGCTGGTGCGCGTCAATGAAATCGCGGCCGGCGACAAAGCGCCGCACCCCCTCCACAAACGCCTCCGGCGGCGGACGCATCAGCGCCGGCTGCACGCTGGGGAACAGGCCCGAGCGCGACAGGGCACAGATGTCGGTCGCCCCCAGACGCTCCATCAGCTCAACGATGGCGTCAATCGCCGTCAGGCTGCAGCCGATCACGCCGATGCTCGAATAAGGGTTGATCGGCGGCAGATCCTGGTGGGCCTGATAAGCGATCACCCCATCCACCGGATAGAGACATTCCGGCGGGTTGTGCCCCGAACACAGCACCAGCGCGTTCATCTGTTCGGCACCGCCACAGGTGGTGGTCAGCCGGTAGCCGGCCTCCAGCGGCGCGATGGTATTCACTTCGGCGGTCATGAAATTCAGCGCTACGTTGCTGTCCGCCGCCATATAAATCGTCATGTCGCGAATAAAATCGAGATATTCCCGATACAGCCAGCGCGGCGGATAACGATCCTGGCAAAATTGCGGGAAATGCATGGCGATCCAATCGACGAAGTGCGCATCGTCGAAAATATCCGCCGACATATTTTCCGGCGTCATATTTAATATATGGCTGTCAAAATCGCTGCTGTATGCCATACCGCCCTTGAAGCCCTGCTTGTCGAACACCGTCAGGGAAAGCGGCCTTTTGCAATGATTAACCGACTTATTTTTTATAAAGTTATACGCAAAAGCGATCCCGGCGGCTCCGCCGCCAACCACACCGAACTTATACATGAAATATCACCTTATAGTCATTGAACTGCGAACTGCGCTAAGAACTATTGCTTCAGGTGTTGGAATAAAAAGACGCTTTATTCCTTATTAACTTCTTGTATTGCGAGAACGAAAATCTTCGTCCCACCCCGGTGTGAAAACTTGCACGGGCTATATGGCCGATAAAATAGCGGCGCCCCGAACAAGCGTTATTTTTCTGCTCCGATAGTAGGGCGACGGCCGTTGGCTTGCTTTATATGAAGGGCCAACTATCATTGCGTTTCGGCCAATCTGCCCGCCAAAGGGAACACATGCGCAACGTCCGCATTGATGACATCGACCACGTAACGCGCGCGGTGATCGCCATCGGCACCGATTATCCGCCGGGGCACCTGCTGCCGATGCACAGCCACCGGCGCGCGCAGTTGTTGTACGGCGCCACCGGCGTCATGCACGTTTTCACGCAGCAAGGCAATTGGGTCGTCCCGCCGCAGCACGCGGTGTGGCTGCCGCCGCAGATGCCGCACGCGGTGAGGATGGTCGGCGTCACCACCCGCAGCCTGTACCTCGAACCCGGCGCGTTGCCCGCCGAACGGCCGCAGGTCTGTCAGGTGGTCAGCGTCACTCCGCTGATGCGCCAGCTGTTGATGGCAGCGGTGGATATGCCGCTGGAGTATGAACAAGAGGGGCGCGACGGAGCGCTGGCAACGCTGCTGCTGCATGAGCTGGCCCGGCTGCAACCCTTGCCGTTGCACATCCCGCTGCCCGCCGATCCCCGGCTGGGCGAGCTGTGCCGTGCCTTTTTGCAGCACCCCGACGCCCACGACTCCGCGCAGCGGTGGGCCCCTCGTCTGTACATGAGTATTCGCACCTTCAGCCGTTTCTTTCGCGCGCAGACCGGCCTGCCGTTTTCGCAATGGCGCCAGCGCGCCTGCGTGGTGCTGGCGTTGGCGCTGCTGGCCGAAGGGCGCAGCGTAACGCAGGTGGCGATGGAGATGGGATATGACAGCAGCGCGGCGTTTTCAACCATGTTTCGCCGCGTGCTGGGGCAGGCGCCCTCCTCCTATCTGACGGAAGACGGGCGCGACGGTTGACGGGTTAGCGGAATTTCTTGTGGTTGGCGTCGCGGGTCTGTTTGAATCCCTGCGCCAGCTGCTTCGCTTCGGCGACTTTGCCCTGGTTGGCCAGCGCCAGCGCCTGATCGATCTGGCCGATCAGGGTATCCAACCCGCTGCGAAAATCTTTCATCTCCGGGCTGTCGGCGGCTTTGTCTTCCAGCTTCGGCGGGGTGCCCTGTTTGGCGTCCTGCGCGGCGGCGCGCATGTTTTGCAGGCTCTGTTTGAGGGTGGCGGCGGAATCGGTATTCAGCACCGTTTTGTAGTTTTCCGCCAGGGTGTCCATATCGTCGCCCAGATCGGCGGCGACCGCCAGCGAGCTGGCCGCCAGCAGCGTCAACGCCGCCAGCGCTTTCAGGGTATTCTGCATGTTTGCTCACCTTCCAGTTATTGTTTTAATTAACCCACCGTTACCATAGGCAAGGCCGGGCAAAACCGAAACCGGAGATTTGTAAGCAAGGTTGAGACGGGATAACGCGCGACCGGCGGACGCCGGCCGCGCCGCGAATCACTGACCGGCGATCTTCATTTCCGGCAGCAGCACCGAACCGCACTGGATATTGCTGCGGGTTTCGATATCGCTGCCGACGCTGACGATGTTGCGCAGCATGTCTTTCAGGTTGCCGGCGATGGTGATCTCGCTGACCGGATATTGGATCTCGCCGTTTTCCACCCAGAAACCGGCGGCGCCGCGCGAGTAATCGCCGGTGACGCCGCTGACGCCCTGGCCCATCAGCTCGGTGACCACCAGGCCGGTGCCAAGCTGTTTCAGCATGCCGGCGAAGTCGGCGCCCTGCCCGGCAATGCGCCAGTTATGGATGCCGCCGGCATGGCCGGTGCTGTGCAGGCCCAGCTTGCGCGCCGAGTAGCTGGTCATCAGCCAGGTTTGCAGCACGCCGTCCTTGACGATATCGCGCCGCTGGGTGCGCACGCCCTCGCTGTCGAACGGCGTCGACGCCAGCCCTTTCAGCAGGTGCGGATGCTCTTCGACGGTCAGCCACGCCGGCAGGATCTGTTTGCCGAGCGAGTCCAGCAGGAAGGTCGATTTGCGGTAAACGCTGCTGCCGCTGATGGCGCCCACCAGATGACCGAACAGCCCGGTGGCCACCTCGGAGGCGAACAGCACCGGCGCCTTCATGGTCGACAGTTTGCGCGGCGCGAGACGCGCCAGCGTGCGGCGGGCACACTCCTGCCCCACCCACTCGGGGCTTTGCAGATCGCCCATCGCACGGCCGATGGTGTAAGCGTAATCCCGCTCCATATCGCCGTCCTGCTCAGCAATGACGCAGCTGGACAGCGAGTGGCGGCTGGAACAGTAGCTTTGCAGCATGCCGTGGCTGTTGCCGAACACCTTGATGCCGTAGTGGCTGTTGAAGCTGCCGCCTTCGGTGTTGGTGATGCGCTTGTCCGCCGCCAGCGAAGCCTGCTCGGCGCGCGCCGCCATCTCGATGCCGCGCTCGGCGTCCAGCTCGATCGGGTGGAACAGATCGAGATCCGGCGCCTCGAACGCCAGCAGATCTTTCTCCGCCGGGCCGGCGCAAGGATCCTCAGAGGTGTAGCGCGCGATATCCAGCGCCGCCTGTACGGTGCGGGCGATGGCGTCCGGGCTGAGATCGGTGGAAGAGGCGCTGCCTTTGCGCTGGCGGTGATACACGGTGATGCCCAGCGCGCCATCGCTGTTGAACTCGACGTTTTCCACCTCGCCGAAGCGGGTGCTGACGCTGATGCCGGTCGATTTGGTGACCGCGACTTCCGCCGCGTCGGAACCGGCGCGGGCCAGCTCCAGCGCCTGAGAGACGGCCTGTTCCAGCGCCTTGCGCTGTTCTGCAACTTGAGTGACTACTTTCATCAATCTGCCATAATTAATCAGAAAATCGTTGAGAAAAGTGCCGGAGCGGCGTAGTTGTGCACGCGGAGCGGCGCGCAAAAATCCTGAGATCTCTGCCGTTGAGTCTAACAGGAACCGCGTTGAATTTCGCATAAAGCCGGCAACCTGTTAGGATTAGCCTCTTTTTAACGGAGCCTACCATGAACAAACAGCCTGAAGACTGGCTCGACGATGTCCCGGAGAATGAAAACGAGGACGATGACGAGATTATCTGGGTCAGTAAAAGTGAGATTAAACGTGATGCCGAAGCGCTGAAAGACCTGGGGGCCGAAATGGTCGATCTGGGCAAAAACGCGCTGGATCGCATCCCGTTGGACGAAGATTTGCGCGCCGCCATCGAGCTGGCGCAGAAGATCAAGAAAGAGGGTCGTCGCCGTCAGCTGCAGCTGATCGGCAAGATGCTGCGCGCCCGCGATATCGAGCCGATCCAGACCGCACTCGACAAGCTGAAAAACCGCCACAACCAGCAGGTTTCGCTGTTCCACAAGCTGGAAGCGCTGCGCGACCGTCTGGTGGAAGAAGGCGATGACGTGATTCCGTCGATCCTGGATCTGTATCCGGCCGCCGATCGCCAACAGCTGCGTTCACTGGTGCGCAACGCGCAGAAAGAGAAGGCCGCCAACAAGCCGCCTAAGGCTTACCGCCAGATCTTCCAATACCTGCGCGAGCTGGCCGAAGCGGCCGACTAAGCGCCGCCGCCATCCCGGGATGAACCCGTTTCATCCCCGGTGATGGGCCGGTTCGCCGCTGCTTTCGCGGATATTGAAACGCAGGCTGCCTTCCAGCTCTTCTTCCGCCTCTTCAAACAGCAGAATGATCGCGCCGAAACGACGCTTGCTGCGGGCATTCAGGTGAGTGAACTCGATTTCCACCGGCAGGCCGATATCGCCGGTCACCACGTCCCACAGCGCGTCGAGGTTGGCGCCAAACCCCTCGCCTAGCGCAAACTTGTGCGCGAAATCGCGGTAGAAGGTCGGCACATCCTGGATCTGTTCGAAATCAAACTCTACTTTTGCCATCAAACTCACTCCACACGAATGAAGTTTTTGTAATGGTCGCGCGTGACGAAGATCAGACCGTCGCTCGAATACAGCAGGCGATCGGCGCCGCGCCGGCCACACTGATAATTGATGTCCGCTTCGCGCCAGACCCGGCCGCCGGCGCTCGGCAGTTGCCCTTCACGGTTAGAGAACCGATCGCCGCCGATCGCCTTGCCCGGCAATACCGCACAGAGGTTGCCTGAACGCGGATCCCAGCCCTGCTCGCGCGCCTGCTTCTTGGTGACGTAATAGCCCGGCAGCCGCTGATGCTGCTGCAGGTAACTCACCACCGTTTGCTGCTGCGTGAGCCGATCAATGCTCTGCTGCTGCCCCGCCGGCGCCACCGCTGCGTTGCCGTCGATCGCACGGTGCTCGTTGCCGCGCAGCGCGCTGAAGACGGCGATGACCACGGCGATGACAATCGCCAACAGAATCCGCTTGTTCATGACATTCCCTGAAATTATGCCGCCGAAGGCGCCGCAGCGCCCCCAGGCTAGTTAGCTATATAGTCGACCTGGATGAAACTAAGATGGCCGGCACGTCACATTTTCGCGGCGGTAAGAGTTTCATCCATTCATGACAATGATGCCACTTTCCAGCCGTTCTGGCACTCGGAGTCGCTCTGAAAACGGGCCGCCCCACATGAGACGGCCCGCCGTGCCAGGCGCTGCTTTCAGTATAGTCGGGGAAGGCACCACACAACGCGGCGCAACAGGCGGGAACGCATCAATCGATCAAGGCGTGGCGATAGCGATGCAGCATGTCGGCCAGGCGCTTCACCGGCCCGGTGACGCTGAGCGGCGCCTGATTGTCTACCAATTTTTGCTGGTACTCGTTCATTTCACCCAGCAAGCGATCGTAGTAATAGGCGCGCTTGACGTCGTTTTTGGCCGAGACCACCCGATCGGCGGTGCTGCGGATCTGGCGGTGGAAAGCCGACAGCTCTTCACTGACCGGAATCTCCGCCCGCTGCATCCGCTGGTGGGCGATGATCAGGTTCAGCGCCAGACGATATTTGGCGATGTCGTTCGGGAACATCATCAGCAGTTGGTTAAGCTGCTGATACAACGCAGGCAGGTGGTTCTGCCGACGGCGCGCTGCCTTGGTGGTCAGCGCCGACACCGCGCTGCTGACGAACTGGTTGAGCAACGTGCGGCCGGTGCGTTCGCGCGAATTGTCGCGGATCAACAGCAGCACCATCAGCCCGACGCAGCTGCCGAGGAACTGGCCGAGCGCCCCATCGAGAAACTGGGTGACGTTGAACTCCATCGGGTTGCTCAACACCAGAATGTTGATGGTTCCTGCCAGCAGCCCCAGCGAACCGAGCCGCCGCTTCTGCACCTCAATGCCGATGAAGAACGCCAGCAGGCCGAGGCTGAGACACAGCAGCAAAATGCTCTGCTGCGTCGCCGGCAGGATCACCATGAAGAACAGGGAGCCGACCGGGATCGCCGCCAGCATGCCCAGCACGAAATCCATCGCCACCATGCGCGGCGCCGGGGTGCGCATCGCCAGCGAGGTGATTACCGCAATGATCACCATAAAGCCGCTGCCGGACGTCCAGCCGGTCCATAGCCACAGCAGGCAGCCGAAGGCCGTGGCCACAAAGGTGCGCAGGCCGTTGATCATCGCATGATGCCCTTCCGCCGAGGTCGGCTTGACCACGGTTTCATTGCTCAACACGTCCTCTTCCACCGCGCTGATGCTACCGTTGGTGTGTACGCCCTTCGACAGCAGCAGGTAGCGCGTTGCCGCGCCGACCCAGCCGGTGAGGGTCGGCAGCGTTTCTTCGGAGCGATGCGTGGTCAGCACCTGGCGCAACAGCTTCATGCGCCTGTGGATCTCCTGCGGGGTTTCCGCCGGCACCATCAGTTGCTCCCGCAGGCTCGCTTGCAGCACGTCCGGATGATTCACCAGGATCAGGTAGGTTTCGCAAGCCTGGGTAATCAGCGTCAGCGACAGGGTATGCAGCGCCTTCACCCGGCGATTGACCTTCTGCCAGCGCGAAGACTCCATCATCAGGTTGTTGCGCATGCCGTCCAGCGCCGTGGTGCTCTTCACCAGATTGCTCCAGGCGCGGTCGATGTCTTCTTTGTCGGCGTTGCTGATGCACATCTGCATCAGGCGATATTGATCCACCAGCAGCTGATCCACCGCCCGATCGATATCCTGCTTGATCGAACGCGGCGAGAACAGCAGATCCGCCAATACGGCGCTGACGATCCCCAGCACGATCTCGCTGCAACGCTCGATGGCGAACTGCGGCGCTTCCAGCAGATGGGCCTCGCTGGTGGCGACCGTCACGATGATGATCAGCGCGGTATAGCCGGCCAGGCCCCAGGCGTAGGAGTTCTCGACCTTGATCAGTGAAGAGAGCCAGGTGCAGAAACCGGCCCAGATGCAGCACAACAGCAGCATCACCACCGGCGCGCGGGCGGTGGTGATGATAATGAGCAGGCCGACGAAGCAGCCGATAAAGGTGCCGATGATGCGCAGCCAGCCGCGGTGGCGGATGGCGCCGGAGAAGGGTTCACCGCCGGCGGCAAAGGCCGGGCCGGCGGCGACGATGGCGGCGGTCATCGCCGACCAGCGCGGGGTTTCCAGATTGAGATGGAAGCCGACGAACAGCGCAAACACAATCGCGAAGCTGAGCTTGAAGGCGAATCTCAGCCGGATAAAGGTTGGGCTGTTCATTAGCCGAACTCACGCAGCCGGTGCATCAGGCGCACAAAAGGCGAGCCGCTGTCGGCATTGCGATCGTTCTTGCCGACGATCACCACGGTGGCGGTGGTGCCGGCCGGGTACGGATGCTGTTGGTCCTTGGCGTCCAGCAGGATCTTCACCGGCACGCGCTGCGCCAGGCGCACCCACTCCAGGTTGCTGTCGATCGAGGCCAATCCTTTGTTGTTCACCGTGCTGCTGCTGTTGTTCACCGCCGCCGCCACGCTGTCGACGGTGCCGTGCATGATGCGGTTGCTGCCGAGCGGGGTGATCTCCGCGCGATCGCCCTTATTCAGGCCGTTCAGCTTGGTTTCTTCCAGGTACGCCAGGATGTAGAAGGAGTCTTTCTTCACCAGCGCCACCGCCACCGAACCGCGGGTGATGTATTCGCCGGCGTGTACGTTGAGGTTGGTGATCCAGCCATCGGCCGGAGCGCGCACCGTGGTGCGTTCCAGATCCAGCTGCGCCAGCTCACGCGTCGCCACGGCCTTCGCCAGCTGGTGTTGCACGGTCTGCAGCGAGTTGTTCGACTGGTCGATTTCTTCCTGCGACATCGCCTGCACGCCCAACTTCACGCGGCGGCCGGCTTCGCGCCGTTTTTCCGCCGCCAGCGTCTGATAGTAGGCGACGTCGGCACTGGCTTGCGCCAGCGCCTGCTCATAGCGCGGCCGATCGACCACGAACAGCACCTGCCCTTTCTTCACCAATTGGTTATCCACCACCGGCACATCGGTCAGCAGGCCGCTGACGTCCGGCGCGATCGCCACCACGTCGGCGGTAAACTTGGCGTCACGCGTCCACGGCGACTCGGTGTAAAACACCCAGGCCTTGAATACCGCGACGATGCCCAGCAGCACAAGAATCAAAGTGATCGCGATTCGGGTTATTTTTATCGAAAAATTTTTCACAGCGACCTCAAACAAAAAGACATGAAATCAGATAAAACAAGCAGCAATACAGCGCGGTGTTAAACAGCGCCGGATGCCAGACAAAATCGTAAATCCCCGTCGGCTGCAGCAGGCGGCGCATGAGGAAAAACAGCGCCAGCGACACCAGCAGCTCGAAAAACACCGGCGGAAACGACAGTCCGAAGATGACCATAACCGGAAGCAAACTCATCACTTTTTCCTTATTGTTCACTGCGCCGGGGAAAGACAGGTCTCGCCATTCACATTCTCTTTACATTTTAGCGTGCGCGCGCCACAAATCTTGACCAGGCAGCTTGTCCAGGTCACGAACCCGAAAAAAGGTTAAACTTTGGGGCAGACATCCACGACAGGGATTGCGAGGGTGCCGGAGGAGCGGCAGGATTGCGTTGCCGATCGCTCTCGCACGTTGGTAAGGTCTATTCACCCGACCACGTTATATTAGCCTGCTTACTATCAAGGCATCAACAATCTGTGATCTAAATCACTTTTAAGCCAGAGTGAATAATGGAAAGATTAAAACGGATGTCGGTATTCGCCAAAGTGGTTGAGTTCGGGTCGTTTACCGCGGCCGCGCGCCAACTCGGCATGAGCGTTTCATCGATCAGCCAAACCGTCTCGAAACTGGAAAATGAGCTGCAGGTCAAGCTGTTGAACCGCAGCACGCGCAGCATCGGCCTGACCGAGGCCGGCAAAATCTACTATCAGGGTTGCCGACGCATGCTGCAGGAAGTCAGCGAAGTGCATGAGCAGCTGTATGCGTTTAACAATACCCCTGCTGGCACGCTGCGCATCGGCAGCTCATCCACCATGGCGCAAAACGTGCTGGCGAACATGACCGCCGAGATGATGAAAGAGTACCCTGGCCTGACGGTCAACCTGGTGACCGGCATTCCGGCGCCGGATCTGATCACCGACGGGCTGGATCTGGTGATCCGCACCGGTGAGCTGCAGGACTCCAGCCTGTTCTCCCGCCGCCTGGGGCAGATGCCGATGGTGGTGTGCGCCGCCAAAAGCTACCTTAGCCAGCACGGCACGCCGCAAAAGCCGAGCGACATGGTCAACTTTTCCTGGCTCGAGTACAGCGTGCGGCCCGACAGCGAATTTGAACTGATGTCGCCGGAGGGCATCACCACGCGCATTTCCCCGCAGGGGCGCTTCGTCACCAACGACTCCTCCACCATGATCCGTTGGCTGAAAAACGGCGCCGGCATCGCCTACGCCCCGCTGATGTGGGTGATCGAAGAGATCAAGCGCGGCGAGATCGAGATCCTGTTCAAAAGCTACCATTCGGATCCGCGGCCGATCTACGCGCTCTATACCGAGAAGGACAAACTGCCGCTGAAGGTGCAGGTGTGCATCAACTACCTAACCGACTATTTCGAACGCGTGGCGGCGGTCTATCAGGGCTATCGCTGAGCGGCGCTCAAATAGCGGTGCGCCAGCGCGCCCAGCAGCATCAGCGCCAGCATGCCGAGGCCCCACAGCAGCCAGACGGCGTAGCCGGCCCAGTTCAGCAGCAGAGGAAAATAGCTCGCCAGCCCGCTGCCCAGCTGTTTCAGCCACGGCAGCCAGGCGTCCAGCACCGCCTGCGGCATCAGGCTCAGCGCGCCGTTCACCGGCAGCGATACGCCGCCGGCCGCTTCCGCCAACGCCGGGAGCCAGGCCAGCACGCCGGCTACGCCCCAGGCCAGCAGCGTCCATAGCGCCATGGCGCCCAGCAGCAGCGCTAGCGTCCAACCGCCCCGGTTCACGGCACACCGCCGCCGCACTGCGGGCAAAAGCGGCTGCCCGGCGGCAGCGGCGCGGCGCACTGGCCGCAGGTGGCGCTCAGCGCGGCAAACGGCTGACCGCAGCGGTGGCAATAACGCGCGCCCGATTTATTCACCGCCCGGCATTCCGGACACTGCGGCCCCGGCTCGCCATGCTGGTTATAGCGGTTGCCATGATGCCCGCCGCCGTGGCCCGCGCGCTGATGACCGCGGTTAATACCGCCTTGCCCCAACAACCTTTTCAGTAAGCTCATCCCGCCTCTCCTCTGTACATTGACGCTGAAGCTCACTGTAAACCCTGGAGTAACCTCCAGGGTAAAGCCCGGCGAGCAGGCTTTACGTTTCATTACATCGTAAAAGTGGCAAGGCTTTGATGCCGTTAACAAAAGCACCCTCGGCATTATCCCACGCCGCCGCGCTGCGTTATGCTGCGGGAACCTCTCCCTACATCAGGAATAACCATGAAAAAAATCATACTGGACTGTGACCCGGGGCATGACGACGCCATCGCTCTGTTGCTGGCCTGGGGCAATCCGCAGATCGACCTGCTGGCGGTCACCACCGTGGTGGGTAATCAGACGCTGGACAAAGTGACGCGCAACGCGCTGGCGGTGGCGCGCATCGCCAATATTACCGGCGTGCCCTTCGCCGCCGGCTGCCCGCGCCCGCTGGTGCGCAATATCGAAGTGGCGCCCGATATCCACGGCGATTCCGGCCTCGATGGCCCGGTGCTGCCGGAACCTCACCTGCAGTTGGACTCGCGCCACGCGGTGGATCTGATCATCGATACGGTGATGGCCCACCCGCCCGGCAGCGTGACGCTGGTGCCGACCGGCGGCCTGACCAATATCGCCATGGCGGTGCGCAAAGAGCCGCGCATTGCCGAGCGGGTCAAGGAAGTGGTGCTGATGGGCGGCGGCTACCATGTGGGCAACTGGAGCGCGGTGGCGGAGTTCAATATCAAAATCGATCCCGAGGCGGCGCACATCGTGTTTAACGAAAAATGGCCGCTGACCATGGTCGGGCTGGATCTTACCCACCAGGCTTTGGCCACGCCGGCAGTCTGCGCGCGTATCGCCGCCCTCGGCACCCGGCCGGCCGCCTTCGTCGGCGAACTGCTGGCATTCTTTGGCCGTATGTACCAACAGGCGCAGGGCTTCAGCGCCCCGCCGGTACACGATCCTTGCGCCGTCGCCTACGTGATCGATCCGAGCGTGATGACGGTGCGCAAAGCGCCGGTGGATATCGAACTCACCGGCACCCTGACGTTGGGCATGACGGTCGCGGATTTCCGCGCGCCGCCGCCGCCGGACTGCCACACTCAGGTGGCGGTCAAACTGGATCAGGATAAATTCTGGGATCTGGTGGTGGATGCGCTGGAACGGATTGGCGAAGTGGAGTGAGGTCTGTGAAGCGTGGATTAACGCGCTTTTACAGGCGCGTTAATCCGTCTTGCGGCACGGCAACAGGGATAGGGGGATCATCACCCCTTTATTTCCACAGTAACAGAACAATCTTAATAAAATGGATTTAAATAAAATTTAAAAACAACCAATAAAAAACAAGAAGAATCTTAATGAAAATAAATACAGGTTCAATAAAGAAAATATAAAATAAAAATAAAAAACAGCGGTAAATAAAACCACGATCGCCGTGCCGTCATTGGCAACAACGATTTAACAAGAAAATGCTTATCTCATTGGCTACATCGCCTGTCGGCCCAGGCGTTCGTTGTCGTACACACGGCGTTTTACTACATACAAAAAATCCCAATGTTTTGATTTTAATGCAAAAATAAAATAAAAGATTAAAAATTGACTGGAGCAAGATGAATTTGAGAAAATGACAACCCTGTTTTTTCAAACAAATAAAACACCCTTTGCAGGCAACTGAAATACGGCTTACCCCTTTTTATATAAACCGTCCCCGCGCTCACAGGGGAAAAACTTATTTATCGCTTCAACAGGAAGTCTTTTCAATTTCCATAAAAAATTTTAGGTATTGAAGCTTCAGCGAATTTAAACACCAGGATAAGGATAGGGAATCCTAATAATATGCATTCAATGATCGATATCGAAACATGGCAGGTTCACCATGACCGATAAAACCGCCATTAACGCGCCGGCTATCGCCGTGCTGCCCCTGTTGCTGATCTGGATGGCGGCGATCCTGCCGTTTTATCACCCCAACATGGGCGGCGGCGGCCTGGCGCTGCCGCAAAACATTCTGGCCTGGAGCGCCATGGCGCTGACCACGCTGCTCGTGACCGCCAGCGTTTGCCTTGGCCGCGCCCGGCTTTCGCTGACCCCTACCGCACGCTTGTTGCTGCTCGGCATCGCCGTGCTGGCGCTGCCGCTGCTGTATACCCGCGCCGAGTGGCGCGAAGACGCCCTGTGGCGCAGCGCCGGTTTGCTCGGTGGCTGGCTGTTCTATGTCGCCTGCCTGCAGCTGCGCCTCACCGCCCGGCAACGCGATCTGTTGCTGTACGGCCTGCTGTTCGCCGTAAGCGTTCAGGCATTGCTGGCGGCGCTGCAGCTGTTCGCCCCCGCGCTGGCCTGGGTGGCCCCCAACGGCCGCCGGGTCTATGGCGTCTTCCAACAGCCGAACGTGCTGGGCAGCTTTATCGCCACCGGGCTGGCTTTGGCGCTCTGGCTGCTGCTTGCCCCCCTCTCCACGCCGACGCGGCGGCGGCAACTCCCGCTGCTCGCCCTGCTGGCCGCTTTCTCCGCCCTGCTGGTGCTGATCCAGTCGCGCGCCGCCTGGCTGGGCGGCGCCCTGGCGGCGGCGCTGCTGCTGTGGCGTTTTGCCCGTCAGCGCCCGGCCGCAAGCCGCTGGGCCGGCGGCGCGCTGCTGTTGGGCGTGGCGGCCGGTCTCACGGTGCTGTTCACCGGCCTTGGCCTGGATAGCCGCGCCGGCCTGATCGGGCGGGAGCTTTCCAACAGCGCGCGCCTGACCATGCTGCATGACGTCGGCGCCATGATCCTGGCCAAACCGCTGCTGGGCTGGGGCTACGGCGGCTTTGAATACAGCTTCGCGCACTTCCGTCTGCAGGAAATGTCCTGGCGAGAAGTGCTGGAAGTCGCCGGGCATCCGCACAATGAAATCCTGCTGTGGTGGGTTGAGGGCGGCCTGCCGGCGCTGGCGGGGATCGTTATCGTCCTCGTCGCCGGCGCGCTGCTGCTGAAACGCGCCTGGCAACGGGATCGCGAACAGCCGGGCGGTGCGCGCGTCGGGCTGTTTCTGGTGCTGCTGCCAATGCTGGTACACACCCAGCTGGAATACCCTTTCTATCTGTCTGCGCCGCATTGGCTGGCGTTTCTGCTGCTGCTGGCGCTGCTGGACGGCCAAACCGGCGAGCCGCGCCCGCTGCCGTTCGCTAAAGCCCTGAGCCTGCCGGTGGCGATGGCGGCAGTCGGCATGTTGGTGATGGCGGTCTTCGCCTGGCAAGGGCGCATGGCGCTCACCCAATCGGAGCGCACCATGCTGGCCACCATCGACAGCATCGAGCAGATGCCGCCGCCGGCCGCCTGGATCTACCGGGAGCGCAAAACCTTCGACGAGCAATCTCACGCGCTGCTGGTCTATAACCAAACGCGCGATGATGCCCTGCTGACCGGCTATCGGCAGTGGGCCAATGCCTATCTGCAGCGCCGTATCGACGCCAACGTCTATGCCACGCTGATCATGATTTTGCGTTATCAGGGCGCTCAGGCGGAAGCAGACGCCCGCCAGCGGGAAGCCGCTTTCCTGTTTTCGCGGGATGCGCGGTTTAGGTAGGAAGAATAAGGTGAGAGCGCGTCGCTCTCACCTGTCGTCTTGAGATTAACGCGGCAAAATCGCGCACGTTTTATCCAGCAGCGATTCTACCGAGGCGCGGTTGCCGACGTCCCAGCCGCGCTTCGAGGCCAGCAAGATAAAACCCCGTTGGCCGGCAAACGTGGTCGGGACGACGGCCACGCCATACTCCGCCAGCTGCGGCGGCGACAGATGAAAATAATCCGCAAGATCCTTAATCGGGTAGATGCCCATCGCGGTCGGCTGCATCACGCGGCGGGCATAGTAGGTGTGGCGCAACAGCTTATCCGGCAAGGGGCGCCATTGTTCCTGTATGTAGGGGCGTTCCGCCTGCAGCTGGCGCCGCACATCCTCGCGCAGACAGGTCAGGTGAATGTGCAATTGGTTCTGGCTGCGGCCGTAAGCGGAGTTGATCGCCATGCCCAGCCTGTCGTCCGGCACCGGCCCGCCATACTCGGCGGCCAGCCGGTAACGCATCAGCCATGCATAGCCAAAATAGTCTGTTCGTTCTCCGGCCAGCAGCAGCGGGCTTTCAATGCCGGAAAGCGGCGCCGTCGGCACCAGAATGAAATGATAGGGATAACGCGGGTTTTGCAGCACGCTGAAGCCCTGCGCTTTCCCCTGCGGCATATAAATCTGCTCACACGGGGCCGGATCGCGCTTTTGCTGATAGTTGGCCATGCAGAGCTTATCGACCACGCCCCACAGCGCATCGGAACGGGCGCAGCCCGTCAGGGACAGAACGCCCAGCAACAGCAGCCAACGCCGGGCGGAGAAAGCCCAACGCGCCATCCTCGTATTGTTCCGTTTTTTCGCCACGTCAATTTCATTCCATCACTGGGCGCAGGCGCGCCTGCAAGGGCCGCAACATGGGGAATGGATAAAGGAGCCAGCGCGTGGCCCCTTGAGGAAAGATTACGCCGTGCCGCCGACGGTCAGCGTATCCAGTTTCAGCGTCGGTTGGCCGACGCCCACCGGCACGCTCTGGCCTTCCTTGCCGCACACGCCCACGCCTTTATCAAGCGCCAGATCGTTGCCGACCATCGAGATCTGCTGCATCGCCTCGATGCCGGAGCCGATCAGCGTCGCCCCCTTCACCGGTTTGGTGATGCGGCCCTTCTCGATCAGGTAGGCTTCGGTGGTGGAGAACACGAACTTGCCGGAGGTGATGTCCACCTGGCCGCCGCCAAAGTTCGGCGCGTACAGGCCGTACTCGACGCTGGCGATGATCTCTTCCGGCGTCGATTGGCCCGCCAGCATGTAGGTATTGGTCATGCGCGGCATCGGCAGATGCGCGTAGGACTCGCGGCGGCCGTTGCCGGTCGGCGCGACGCCCATCAACCGCGCGTTGAGTTTGTCCTGCATGTAGCCTTTCAGCACGCCGTTTTCGATCAGCACGTTGTACTGGCCCGGTACGCCTTCGTCGTCGATCGCCAGCGAGCCGCGGCGCCCTTGCAGGGTGCCGTCATCCACCACGGTGCACAGCTCGGAAGCCACCAGCTCGCCCATATGGCCGCTGAACACCGAGGTGCCGCGCCGGTTGAAATCGCCTTCCAGGCCGTGGCCCACCGCCTCGTGCAGCAGCACCCCAGGCCAGCCGGCCCCCAGCACCACCGGCATATTGCCGGCCGGCGCCGCCACCGCGCCGAGATTGACCAGCGCCATGCGCACCGCTTCTTTGGCATAGGCATCGGCGCGCACGTCGCCGTCGACGGTTTCCAGAAAATAGTCGTAACCGAAACGGCCGCCGCCGCCGCTGGAGCCGCGCTCACGCTTGCCGTCCTGCTCCACCAGCACGCTGACGGAGAGCCGCACCAGCGGGCGAACGTCCGCCGCCAGCGTGCCGTCGGTGGCGGCCACCAACACCTGCTCGTAAACGCCGGTGATGCTGGCGTTCACTTCCTGCACCCGCGCATCGGCTGCACGCGCCACTTTATCGACGCGGTGCAACAGGGCGATTTTCTCTTCGCGCGGCAGGCTTTGCAGCGGATCGAGCAGCGGGTACAGCGCCCGGTAACCGATTTCGCCCAGGGTGTGCGCCCGCCCGTCGCCCTGCTCGCGCACGATGCTGCGCGCCGCCTGGGCGCTCTGCTGCAGCGCATTCAGGGTGATCTGATCGGCATAGGCGAAACCGGTTTTCTCGCCGCTGACGGCGCGCACGCCGACGCCCTGGTCGATATTGTAAGAGCCATCCTTGATGATGCCGTCCTCGATCACCCAGGCTTCGTGATAGCTGGACTGGAAATAGAGATCGGCGTAGTCGATACGGCGTTCTGCCAGTTGACCCAGTACCGAGTACAGGTCTTGATGACTCAGCTTGTTGGTAGCGAGTAACTGCTCACTGACAAACGTCAGGCTCATAATGGTTTCACTCTTGATTGGAGGATAACGTGTCAGACGGCGCCGTCAGCGACGTCTGGAATCGGTTGTGCTGCAGCACCGGCATCTGTTGCCGCAGGGGCTGCAGGCTTGTGGTGTCCACGCGCACCTTCAGCGCCGCCACGGCGTCCGGGTTCTCGGCCAGCACCTTGCCCCAGCCGTCGACAGCCAGCGTGTGGCCCCAGGTGCGGCGGGTCGGCCCGTGGCGCCCCACCTGCGCCGGCGCCAGGATCATGCACTGGTTTTCGATCGCCCGGGCGCGCAGCAGGATTTCCCAATGCGCCTCGCCGGTGACCCGGGTAAAGGCCGCCGGCACCGAAATCAGTTCAGCGCCCTGCGCCCGCAGCGCCTGGAACAGCGCGGGGAAGCGCAGATCGTAGCATATGGTCATACCCAAACGCCCGACCGGCGTATCCACCACCGTCAGATGCTGCCCGTGCTGGTAGGTATCAGACTCGCGGTAGTGGGCGTGCGCGTCGTTGATGTCCACATCGAACATGTGCAGCTTGTCGTAGCGGGCGCGGATCTCGCCCTGATCGTCGAACAACAGGCTGCTGGTGGTGATAAGCTCCGGGTTTTCGCGGCTGATCAAGGGCATCGAGCCCACCAGCAACCACACGCCATAGCGGCGCGCCAGTTCGCGCACCGCGTTCTGCAGCGGGCCATCGCCCTGTTTTTCCGCCTGTTGGCGATAGGCTGCGGAGTTGGCGAACAGCAGCGCGTTCTCCGGCGTCATGACCAGTTTTACCCCGGCATTGAGCTGCTTGATCTGCTGTTCAATCTGGGCCAGGTTATCGCGCACCTGATCGCCACTGCACAACTGCAACAACGCAACGTTAGCATTCCTCATGACGCCTTATCCTCCTTTGCCTTACGAAGTACCTCATTGATCTTCGGCTGGTCGAGATCGCCGCTGATATGGTAACGAATCAGCGAAATCTTGCTCCACAGCGGCCCCAGCACCTGCGAGGCGGCGAACACCGCCGCGCCGACGATCGGGTTAACGACAAACGCCGTGGCCACGCCGACCGTCGCCGAAATCGCCGGCGCCACCACCGCTTCCATATCGATGCGGCGGCGCGCCAGATCGATCTGGCCACTCATGGCGATATCCGCCGCCAGGCCGTCGATCAATAGATTATCAGTATGCATTATGCCATCTTTCAGCCAGGCGGTGCTGCGGATGGAATCAAAGTAGAAGCCTTTGCCGAAGGTATCGCTGAAATCGAACTGCAGCTTGCGCAGCAAGGCGTCGAAGCTGACCAGTCGCAGCAGCTGGCCGGCGCGGCCGCCGCCCATGCTGTCGATCTCGCCCTTGCCCATTTTGACCTGCAGCGCGCCGCTCAGCGTATTGACCTGCGGCTGCCACGGCGCGCCGCGCCAGTACAAATCGAAGTCCACGTCGTAAGGCGCGCCTTTCAGCGGGATGGTGATGCCGAAGAAGGCGGCGGTTTCATCGATCTTGCCGCCGAGCAGCTTGCCTTTCAGCGAGCTGCGCTCTTCCTGCGCGTTCTGCTTCCACAGGCCGGTGGCGCTCATGCGCCCTTTGCCGGTATCGACCAGGCCGTGATCCAGCGTCAGGGTATCGCCCCGATTGCTCAGATCCGCCTCGACCTTGCCGAGGTTCTGCCCCAGCACCCAGCACGACTTGCAGCGCAGCATCAGCGAAGGCCAGTCGCGGAAGCTGACTTTCTCCGGCGGCGGTGGCGGCGAACCCGCCGCGCTTTTCGTCTCGGCGAACTGCGGGTTGTAGTACAGGTAGTTGATATCGGCGCGCCACGGCCCGCGATCGGCCACCCGCAGGCTGCCGTCCACTTCATCGCTCTTGGCGCTCACCACGGTGGCACCCAGCTGTTTTTCGGCCGACAGCGTCAGCTTATGCCAGGCCTGGCCGCCCAACAGCAGCTGCGGCGTGGTCAGCGCCACGGTGGTGGGGAAGCTGAAACCGCCCACCTGACCGCTGCCGCCGCCCTGTTTCAGCGCCGGCGCCAGCAGCGCCAGCCATTGCTCGCCGTCCAGCGCCGGCAGGTTCAGCGTCATCGACTTGCCGGCCGGCAGCGGCGGCTTGCCGCCACCGTTGGTTTGCCAGGCGGCGCGCGCCAGATTCACCTGTTTTTTGTCGAAGTTCCATTCGCTGTTGAAGCGGTTCTGCTTGCCCGCACTGCCGGTCAACATGAAGCCGTTAAGACCGCCTTTGACCTTGACGCTCACCGGCAAGGCTTCGCCCGGCGCCTTGTCCAGCGGCGAAGGTAAGTGACTGCTCACTTTCCTTAGGTCTGCGTCAAGGCCGATATCGTAGCTGGCCGAGCCCTGATGCGGCAACGTGATGGCCACCTGACTCTGCCAGGGCGCGCTGCCGCTGAGCGCATCGGCGGCCTCTTTCGGCAGGCCGGGGAACTTGCCCGGCTGCCAGTCGCCCTTCAGACCGACGTTGACCTTGTAGTCACGCTCGCCTTCCTGGGTGGTGAAGTTGACCTCCACCGGCTGCCCGAACCAGTTGGCCGACAGGGGGTCGCTCTGCAGGTTGCCGTTGTCGAAGCGGAACTTGCCGCTGAGCTTTTGCAGTTCGCTGTCCAGCGGCTTGATCAGCAAAGAATTGTTGTTCAGCGCCACTTCACCGGTGGCTCTGACCTGCTCGCCGTCCAGGGGAATATCGAGATGTAAGCGCCCACTGACATCACCGCCAATCTGCAGCTGATCCAGCGCCGCCCCCAGCGAATCGTGCAGCGGCGTCTGCATGAAGTAGTCGTGCACGTCGCTGCCCGCACCCGCGACTTCGGCGTCGATCAGCAGCCGCTCTTTCAGGTAATCCGGGATCACCGCGCTGATATTTTTGCCCGCCACCTTGCCCAGCCGGGTTTGCGGCGCATGCATCCACAATCCCTCGTTGGCGAAATCGAGGTCGATCGCCAAATCGGTCAGCGCCGGCCAGCCCGGTTGGAACTGGAAGGTGGCGTGGCGCAGCGGCACGAAGACTTCGAACTGCCCTTCGTTCTTACGGTACGGGAAGTGCTGCGGATCGCCGGAATAAATCAGCGTGGCGTTATCCACCTGGCCGCCCTGAATGGCACCGCTCAGGTAGTCCACCAGATGCTTGCCCATCAGCGGTTCCGGGAAATAGCGCCAGGCCTCGGCGCCGTCATACAGGCGGATGCCCGCCAGGATATTCAGCCACGGATCGCCCTTGGCCGGCTGCTGATAACGGAAATCGCCGTTGACCCACAGCGACTTCGCCTTGACGTCCAGCCCCTGGCTCGCCAGCTCCCAGCCTTGATCGTTGTAACGCCAGGTCAGCGCGCCGCGCGCGCTGCTGATTTCAAGCGGCGCACGGAACATATCGCCGTAAGGCAAGGTGCTGCCTGCCAGCCCCAGCGTCAGGCGGCCGTTCTCCACCCCGCCGCTCAACGCGCCGGAGAAGTGGTTGACGCCGGGCAGCAGCTCCCAACTCTGCCAGCTGACATCGCGCCACAGCGCCTGGAAACGGCTCTTTTCCGGCTGCTTCAGCGGGATGTCCAGCGCCAGGGCCTCCATCGTCCCCTGCGGCTGCAGATCGTTCCAGCGATCGAGCACGTCCGGGCTGAGGAACGAGAAGGTCGGCAGCAGCGCCGACAGGCGCTCCAGCTGAAGGTTAGTCGCGCGTACCCGCAGCTCTTCATTCTGCGCCGGCCCCATGAACTCGGTGTTTTCCGGCAGCCACAGGGCGGATAGCGCGCCCTGCGGCCAGGCCTGGCCGTCGGTGCTCAACCGCAGCTGCGGCACGTCAAGCTGCCAACCGGTGCCCTGGCGGCGCAGCGACAACGCCAGATTGTCCACGTCCAGCCGGTGCTGCGCGGCGCCGGTATCCCAGTTGGCCGCCCCCTGCTTGAGCAACGCATGGCCGCCGGCAATCTCGCCGTTCTGCACCTGCAGCCAGGCCGCCAGGCTGAAGTCGGCGCTTTCCAGCCCGGTGTTGGCGCGCAGCCAGCGGGTAAACCAGGGTTTCATGTCGATGTTATCGGCCTGCAGATAGACCGTGCCGGTGTCCAGCAGGCCCTGATTATCGCGCAGGTCCATGCGCAGCTGCACCACGCCGTGCTGGCCGTTCAGCGTCGACAGGCTGATCTGCCCCTCGGCGCGATGGCGCTCGCGGCCGTTAAGCCAGGTCAGTTGGGGAATGTCGAATTCGGCGCGCGCGCCGGCGGGCGTCAGGAATGAGATACGGCTGTCGCGCAGATCGAAATGGTCGAGCTGACGCAGCATCAGATCGCCGATTTTGCCCGGCTCAAGGCCTTCGCCCTGCCGGTCGCCGCCCAGCGTGGCGTTCAGATCGAGGCGGAATTGATAGAAGGTCAGATCGCGGAACTGCCAGCGCCAGTGCAGCAGCGATTGCCACACGTCCAGCGCCAGCGTCACGCGTTCGATATGCACATCGCTTTTGGGCAGCGTGGCGCTCAGGTTGCGCATTTCAAGCTGTGGGCCGAACGTTTCCCAGCTGCCCTGCAGGAAATCCATCTGCACGGGCACGCCGGACAGCTTCTCCACCTGCGCCAGCAGTTGGGGACGGTAGTCGTTCAGCTTCGGCAGCATCAGGCGCAGCCCGCTGATCAGCAGCGCCACAATCACGATTAGGGTGGCGCCTGTTGCTAACAGAATCCCAGGCAGTCGCCTCACGCAGTTCTCCTTGCTCCGCTGCCTGGCAACGGGAATATCTATGCACTGACGGGCCCGGCATGCCGGGCCCTTACGATGTCGGACGGGCTACATCATGACGACGTCGAACTGCTCCTGGCTGTACAACGGTTCGATCTGCACCTTCACCTGTTTGCCGACGAAGATCTCCACTTCGGCCAGCGCATGCGACTCTTCGCTCTTCAACGCTTCGCCGACCGCCGCGGAGGCGTACACCAGGAAGCGATCGGAATCGTAAGCATGGTGCACGCGCACAATCTCGCGCAAGATCTCGTAGCACACGGTTTCCACCGTTTTCACGGTGCCGCGCCCATTGCAAGTAGGACAATCGTGACAGAGCACATGTTCAATGCTTTCACGCGTGCGTTTACGCGTCATTTCAACTAAGCCTAGCTGAGAGAAGCCGTTGATCGTGGTTTTTACCCGATCTTTACTCAACGCCTGCTCCAGCGAGTGCAGCACCCGGCGGCGATGCTCTTCGTTGTTCATATCGATAAAGTCGATGATGATGATGCCGCCCAGGTTACGCAGCCGCAGCTGGCGCGCGATGGCCTGCGTCGCCTCGATATTGGTATTGAAGATGGTTTCGTCGAGGTTGCGGTGGCCGACGAAGGCGCCGGTGTTGATGTCAACGGTGGTCATCGCCTCGGTCTGATCGATGATCAGATAGCCGCCGGACTTCAGCTCCACCTTACGCTCCAGCGCGCGCTGGATCTCGTTTTCCACATCGTACAAATCGAAAATCGGCTGGCTGCCGGTATAGAGCTCGAGCTTGTTGGTGATGTCCGGAATGTACTCGCCGGTAAACTCCACCAGCAGATCGTGCGTCAGCCGCGAATCGACGCGGATGCGATCCAACGCCGCGCCGGCGAAATCGCGCAGGATGCGCTGCGCCAGCGCCAGCTCGCCGTACAGCTTGTATTTGGTCTGGTTGCGCTTCTTGCGCTCCATCACCTTGGTCCACAGGCGTTTGAGGAACGCGGCGTCCTGCGCCAGCTCTTCCTCGCCGATACCTTCCGCCGCGGTGCGGATGATAAAACCGCCCAGCTCGTCGCAGTGCGGCGCAACGATGGCTTTCAGGCGCTCGCGCTCGGCTTCGCTTTCAATGCGCTGCGAAACGCCGACGTGCGCCGCGCCCGGCATGAAGACCAGATAGCGCGAAGGCAGCGTGATGTCGGTGGTCAGGCGCGCGCCCTTGGTGCCGAGCGGATCTTTCACCACCTGCACCATCAGGTCTTGCCCCTGGCGCACCAGCTCGGCGATGTCGCGCACGTGGAAGTTTTTCCGCTCGTCGCCGGCGACGCATTCGGTATGCGGCATGATGTCGGAGGCGTGCAGGAAGGCGGCCTTGTCCAGGCCGATGTCGACGAACGCCGCCTGCATCCCCGGCAGGACGCGGCTGACACGCCCTTTATAGATGTTGCCGACGATGCCGCGTTTGGATTCGCGTTCGATATGGATCTCTTGCAGAATGCCGCCATCGATATAGGCGACCCGCGTTTCAGACGGTGTGATATTAACCAGTAGCTCAGCTGTCATGCCTTCTCCTCAGAGCCGGTCGATAATGGCAGCGCCCATCAACCGGTTCTTACATCACGTAATGCGACAAAATTACTGAGCAGCTCATGTGTTTCGACCAGCGGCAGACCAACCACCGCGTGATAACTCCCGGTTATCGTTCTGACGAAACAACCACCCTTTCCTTGAATTCCATAGGCGCCCGCCTTATCCATCGGTTCGCCCGTAGCAATATAGTCGCGGATATCCTGTTGTGACAGGCTGCGGAACGTCACGTCGGTCACCACCAGCTGGCAGCGCACGTCGTGGCGATCGGCGATCGCCACCGCCGTCATCACCTGATGCTGCTTGCCGGACAGCGCCGCCAGCATTTCCGCCGCATGGGCTTCGTCGCGCGGCTTCTCCAGCACCCGGCCGTTGAGCACCACGATGGTGTCGGCGCCCAGCACCGGCCGATCTTCCTGCGCCAGCGCTACGCCGGCTTTGGCCTTGTCCTGCGCCAGGCGGCGCACATAGGCTTCGGCGGCTTCGCCTTCCCGGCGCTGCTCTTCGGTATGCGTCAGCAAAATGTCGAACGACACGCCGAGCAGGGTCAGCAGTTCACGTCGACGTGGGGAGCCGGAGGCCAGATAAAGCGAAGTCATTGAGATACCCTTACTGTACGGCGAACTGACGGCGGATTTTGCGCATCAACAGGAATAACCACGGCCACAAAATGCCGTTTACCACACTACTCCAGAACACCTCTGGGCGGAAAGAGACGTTGATCACTAAAAACTCAGCCCAGAACACCACCACGTCCATCGACAGCGACAGCAGCACGACGATCAGCGCCTGTTGCCACAGCGCCATATTGCGGAACAGTTGGAATTTGAACGCCACCAGATAGGCGATGATGCCCAGCGCCAGCGCGCGCACGCCCAGCGTGGAGCCGAGGATAAGATCCATGATCAGCCCCAGCACGAAGCCGGTGCCGACGTTGACCCGGTGCGGCAAGGCCATCACCCAGTAGATCAGGATCAGCACCAGCCATGAGGGCCGGAACATGTAGATCTGTTCCGGCCACGGCATGATTTGCAGCACCAACGCCACCAGGAACGACAGCCAGATTATCCAGCGCCCGTGGCTGCGGTAGCTGTTCATGGCACCACTCCCGCCGCGGCAGGCTGAGCTTGGGGCTGGACAGAGGCCGGAGCCGCGGTTTGCGGCGCCACCCCGGTGGCCGGAGCCGGCAGCTGCGGCCCGACGGAGCCGGCAGGCGGCAGCACCTGCGGCATCATCTGCATCAGGCGTTCATTGGCCACGCGGTGCACTTCGTCCGGCGGCAGCGGCATGTCGCCGTTGCGATCGGCGCCCCACAGCAGCAGCAGGTAGCGCAAGCGCTGCAGACCGGCGGTCGGCCGCGCCTGAATCACGGTGTAAGCGCGCTGGTTATCGACCTTGACCGAGGAAACCACCGCCACCGGATAGCCTTCCGGGAAGCGGCCGCCGAGGCCGGAGGTGACCAGCACATCGCCAACGCGGATATCGGTGTTGTTCGGCAGGTGCTCCAGCTGCAGATCGTCGGCGCAGCCGCTGCCCGCGGCGATCACCCGAATATCGTTGCGCAGCACCTGGATCGGCAGCGCGTGCGAGGCGTCGCAGATCAGCAGCACGCGGCTGGTGACTTTCGCCACCGCCACCACCTGGCCGACCACGCCCTTGTCGCTGATCACCGGCTGGCCTTCATAGACGCCGTTGTCCGACCCTTTGTCGATCACCACCTGATCGCTGTAAGGATCGGAGCCGGTGGAGATCACCTGGGTGACCATCTTGTGTTCGTCCTGGCGCAGCGGAGAACCCAGCAGCTCGCGCAAGCGGGCGTTTTCCTGCTTGAATTGGCCAAGAAGAAGAATATCGCTGTTTTTCAGCAGCAGTTCCTGCCGCAGAGCGCGGTTTTCCAGCTCCAGCTGTTGGCGGGTGGCCAGCGTTTCTGACACGCTGTCCAAAACTTTACGCGGCCCGTTGGCCAGAAAATAGAAAGGGCTGACTGCGGTGTCCATGTAGTTGCGTATCTTCACGAACGTGCCGAGCCGGCTGTCGGCAACGATCAGGCCAATGGCCGCGATCACCGCCAAAAAAAGTCGCAGTTGCAGGGAAGGCCCCCTGCTAAAAATCGGCTTCATAAATTATGCGAGTTCCTCGACAACAGAAAGAGGAACCGTACCCGATTCTCGCTGTGCGCATTCATCCGATACGATTCCTCCTTCCAGGGGCTGACTATTCTTCGCTGAACAAATCGCCGCCGTGCATGTCGATCATTTCCAACGCCTTGCCGCCGCCGCGCGCCACGCAGGTCAGCGGATCTTCCGCCACCACGACCGGGATGCCGGTTTCTTCCATCAGCAGGCGATCGAGGTTGCGCAGCAGCGCGCCGCCGCCGGTCAATACCATGCCGCGTTCGGAAATGTCGGAGGCCAATTCTGGCGGGCACTGCTCCAGCGCAACCATCACCGCGCTGACGATGCCGGTCAGCGGCTCTTGCAGGGCTTCGAGGATTTCATTGGAGTTCAGGGTAAAGCCGCGCGGTACGCCTTCGGCCAGGTTACGGCCGCGGACTTCGATTTCGCGCACTTCGTCGCCCGGATAGGCAGAACCGATTTCGTGCTTGATGCGCTCGGCGGTCGCTTCGCCGATCAGCGAGCCGTAGTTGCGGCGCACATAATTGATGATGGCTTCATCAAAGCGGTCGCCGCCGATGCGCACGGAAGAGGAGTACACCACGCCGTTCAGCGAGATCACCGCCACTTCAGTGGTACCGCCACCGATATCCACCACCATGGAACCGGTCGCTTCGGAGACCGGCAGACCAGCGCCGATCGCCGCCGCCATCGGCTCTTCAATCAGGAACACTTCACGCGCGCCGGCCCCTTGGGCGGACTCGCGGATAGCGCGGCGTTCAACCTGGGTCGCGCCGACCGGCACACAGACCAGCACGCGCGGGCTTGGGCGCATGAAACTGTTGCTGTGAACCTGTTTGATAAAGTGCTGCAGCATTTTTTCGGTCACGAAGAAATCGGCGATCACGCCGTCTTTCATCGGGCGAATAGCCGCGATGTTGCCGGGGGTGCGGCCCAGCATCTGTTTGGCGTCATGACCGACGGCCGCGACGCTCTTTGGGGAGCCGGCACGATCCTGACGAATGGCAACCACCGAAGGTTCATTCAGTACGATGCCTTGCCCTTTAACATAAATCAGGGTATTGGCGGTACCCAAGTCGATGGACAAGTCGTTGGAAAACATGCCACGAAATTTCTTAAACATAACGAAAGGATAATCCTGCAAGCTGGGGGCGGAAAATAAAATCCGCCTACTTTACCAACCACACGAAGCAGCGACAAGGCGCAAAAACGTTCTACTTCGGTGAAAAATAGTCTGTATTGTTTCTGCTCGAATGCACGGAAATTGGATGAGGCCTGAATTCCCTGAACAAAGGCTCAGTTTACCACCCTGTCAACGCACGAAACGGCGTAACACAGCTCATAAAATCTAACATATTCCCTGATTGCCGCCGATGGTAAGCACCTACCAACGCCAACCAGATAAAAGCTGACAAGAGCCTATCTCAAATAGGCGTCGTTGTCGCAGGCAGATTGGAGAAAACTCCAAAATGACGGGTGACATGGCCCAGATGGATCCGGCGCTCATTCTACGTCAATTTTTGTCCAGCAATCAGCTTAAACGCGATAACGACGTGAATATTTTTTACGCCCCGCGTCGATCGGTTCCGGCGGCGCGAAAAAGTCGCCCTGCCCGCCGTGGATCCCGCGCTCTTTCAGCGTCTGCCACTCGTTGCGCGTGCGTACGCCGGCGGCGAACACCTGCGCGCGCGTGCCCGCGCAGGCGCCGGTCAGGCTCTGCACGAACAGCTGGTTTTCGTCCCGCTTATCGATGCTCCGCACCAACCCGGGGTGGAGCTTGACGATCTCCACCTGCAGCGACTTGATATAGGACGTACTGACCACGGTTAAACCCGCTTTGGACACCGCGAGGCGGCAGCCCAGCCCTGACAACAGCCTCAGCACCGGACGCAAACGGTCGATATGTTGACACACATCTGCCTCCGCAAGTTCAATCAGAATTCGCCGACGTTGACTTTTTTCGCACTGCAGCAATGTATCGCGCAGCCAGCGCTGGAAAGAGCGCTGCAAAATCGAGTCCACGCACAGCGGAAACGCCAGCGTTTCCTCGGGCCACTGCGTCAACAAGGGAATGATGCGGCTCACTTGTTGGCGATCGTAACTTTCCGCCAGCCCGAGCTGCTGCACCAGCGGCATATATTCCGCCGGCAGCAATTCCTGGGTGCCGTCATAGATCCGGCTCATGATCTCGCGATGGTGCACCTCGCCCCCCACGGTCACCGCCGGTTTCTGATACAGCCGCGGGCCGCCGCGCGCCAGCACCTGTTCCAGCAGCGTGCGCCACTTGACGCTGCCGCGCCCCTTTTCCGGCACCTGGCTGTCGTACACATACCACCCGTTTTCGCCCTGCAGCGTAGCGTGGCGCGTCGCCTGCTCCGCATAATCGATCACCTGCTCGGTGGTTTGACCGCTGCGGTACGCCACGATGCCGATGTGCAGGAAGGCCTCGCGGTCGATCAGCGCCGTGGAAGGCAAGGCATCGATGGCGTTGACCAGCTGTGAGGCGATGCCGTCGGCCTCCTTCAGGGTTCGATGCGGCAACAACACGGTAAAATCGCTGTGGAAGTAGCGCGCCAGCAGCGCCGACGGATAGCGCATCACGAAGGTAGACAGCAGATTGACCAGCGAATACATCAGCTCCTGCACCGCCACGCTGCCGTGCGTCTCGCGCAGGGTCTCGAAATCGGGCAGCCGCACCATCATCACGATGCCGTGCGAGCCTTCGTCTTCCAGCTGAGTGGTCAACTGGTTATCGAAGAACAGGCGATTATTGAGCCCGGTTTTGGCGTCCTGCGCGGCGAAGGCGCGGATCAGCGTATCGACCCGGCTGCGCTCTTCCCGCGCTTCCGCCAGATCGGCCAGCAGGCGGTCGAGCGCGCCGCTGACATTGGCCGGCCACTCACGCACGTCGCCCTGCATGACGTTTTCGCGTTCGCCGTTCAAAATGCGCCGTGCGCGGCGTTCCAGACGATCTTCGCCGTCGGCCTGCTCACGCAGCCAGCGCAGGCTGAACAGCAAAACCACCACCATCACGACGATCGACAGCGTGACGGCGGCGGTGGATTGCAGCGTGCGCACGTCGCTGGCGAAGGGGTCGCGGTAGGTGATGTGCAGCGTGCTGCCCGGATGCTGCAACAGGGGACGCGAGACCTGACGATAGCCGTTCAGCGCATCCCAGTGCTCTTTTTCCTGCGTCGGCAATTGATAGTCGAGCAGTTGGCTGCTACCGGCCTCTATGCGGATCGACACGATGCCGAGCGTGCGCATGACGATCGGCAACCATTTTTCCTGCTCCTGCGGCGGCTCGCTCAGCATGGCTTGATCGAGAGTGGTGACCAGCGAATCCAAGCGGCGCTCCTGGCGATCCTGGGTAACGTAAAAGAAGCTGTATGAGCATCCCATCAGCATCAAAAACATCGCCAGCGCGACCAACAGAGTGATCAATGCAGAGAGTTTGGTGGTAAATCGCATCCCTGTGCCTTGTCCGCTATGGTTAAGTGAGTGTTCACCCTTTAGCTAAAAGGGGCCGTCCAACCCTAACAAGCCTTGCCGAGGAATTAAACCTGCAAGCGCCATTTTTGTCCTTTATCAGGACTTGGGCCGCTTATTATGCATATAGTCAAATAACTGTGATTCAGCCATTGAATAGAAAAGTGTAAACGAGAGGAAGAGTGACATGCGTGCACTGTTATTGGAACAACAAGACGACCAAACTCTGGCTCATATCAAAGATATCGACAGCGATCGGTTGCCGGAAGGCGATGTCACCGTCGACATCAACTGGTCCAGCCTGAACTACAAGGACGCGCTGGCGATCACCGGCAAAGGCAAGATCGTGCGCAACTTCCCGATGGTGCCGGGCATCGACTTCGCCGGCACCGTGCGCCACAGCCGCGACGATCGCTTCAAAGAGGGACAAAGCGTGGTGCTCACCGGCTGGGGCGTGGGCGAACACCACTGGGGCGGGTTGGCCGAGCAGGCGCGCGTCTCCGGTGAGTGGCTGGTGCCGCTGCCGAACGGCCTGGATGAGCGCAAGGCGATGATCATCGGCACCGCCGGCTTTACCGCCATGCTGTGCGTGATGGCGCTGGAGGAAGGCGGCGTGCACCCGGACGACGGCGATATCCTGGTCACCGGCGCCAGCGGCGGCGTGGGCAGCACCGCCATCGCCCTGCTGGCGGCGCTGGGTTACCGGGTGACCGCCATCAGCGGCCGCGACAGCAATACCGACTACCTGAAAGCGCTCGGCGCCAAAGAGGTGATGCCGCGCGATGGCTATATCGACATGCCGCGTCCACTGGAGAAACAGCTGTGGGCCGGCGCGGTGGACACCGTCGGCGACAAACTGCTGGCGCGGGTGCTGGCGCAGATGAACTATAACGGCACCGTCGCCGCCTGCGGCCTGGCGGGCGGTTATCAACTGCCGACCACCGTGATGCCGTTCATTCTGCGCAACGTGCGCCTGCAGGGCGTGGATTCGGTGCATACGCCGCTGCATCGCCGCCAAACCGCCTGGGAACGGCTGGCCGGCATTCTGCCGGACAGCTTCTATCAGCAGGCCACGCACGAAATCTCCCTCGAGCAGGCGCCGGCCACCGCCGCCGCGCTGTTGAACAACCAAATCACCGGCCGCACCCTGGTGAAAATCCGCTGACCTTCTCCCCCCGGCGACGGGGGGATCGCCCGCTTCTGCGAAATTTCATATTTTCCTGCGTCCCCTCGCTTCCGGCCGCCTTTAGCGCCATGCTTATTTCATGGAGACCCGTTAGCCGCTCGCAGGCGGCGGGAATCAGTCGCGGAGAACATAAGCATGAACAAACACCCGAAATTGACCGAGGCCGACGTCACGCCGGAGAGCGTATTCCACCAGCGGCGCAAGGTGCTGCAGGCGCTCGGCATCACCGCCGCTTCGCTGGCGCTGCCCACCGGCGCACAGGCGGACCTGCTGTCGTGGTTCAAGGGCAACGATCGCCCCAAGGCGCCGCCGGGCAAAGCGCTGGAATTCAGCAAACCGGCCGCCTGGCAGGCGCAGCTGGCGATGACGCCGGAAGACAAGGTCACCGGCTACAACAACTTCTATGAGTTCGGCCTCGACAAGGCCGATCCGGCCGCCAACGCCGGCGGGCTGAAAACCGAAGGCTGGAAAGTGCGCATCGACGGCGAAGTGGCGAAGCCGATAACGCTGGATATCGACGATCTGATGAAGCGTTTCCCACTGGAACAGCGCATTTACCGCATGCGCTGCGTCGAGGCCTGGTCGATGGTGGTGCCGTGGATCGGTTTCGAACTGGGCAAGCTGATCAAGCTGGCCGAACCGAACGGCAACGCGCGCTACGTGGCCTTCCAGACGCTGTACGATCCGGAGCAGATGCCCGGCCAGAAAGATCGCTTTATCGGCGGCGGCCTGAAATACCCCTACGTCGAAGGGCTGCGGCTGGACGAGGCGATGCATCCGCTGGCGCTGCTGACCGTCGGCGTGTACGGCAAAACCCTGCCGCCGCAAAACGGCGCGCCGCTGCGGCTGATCACGCCGTGGAAATATGGCTTCAAAGGCATCAAATCGATCGTGCATATCCGTTTGGTGCGCGATCGGCCGCCGACCACCTGGAACCAATCCGCGCCGAACGAGTACGGTTTTTACGCCAACGTGAATCCGCACGTCGATCATCCGCGCTGGTCGCAGGCCACCGAGCGTTTCATCGGCTCCGGCGGCATTCTCGACGTCAAACGCCAGCCGACGCTGCTGTTCAACGGCTATGCCGACCAGGTGGCGTCGCTGTATCGCGGCATGGATCTGCGGGAGAATTTCTAAGTGCGACTGACGCCTGTTCATATCAAATGGCTGAAAGCCGCCCTGCATCTGGCGGCGTTTCTGCCCTTTCTCTGGCTGGTGCTGGCGGTGGATCAAGGCTGGTTCAGCGCCGATCCGTCCAAGGACATCCAGCATTTTACCGGCAGGATGACGCTGAAACTGCTGCTGGCCACGCTGGCTATCGCCCCGCTGGCGCGCTACGCCCGCCAGCCGCTGCTGATCCGCTGCCGCCGCCTGGTGGGGCTGTGGTGCTTTGCCTGGGGCACGCTGCACCTGATAAGCTACTCCACGCTGGAACTGGGGCTGAGCAACCTCGGCCTGCTGGGCAGCGAGCTGGTGAACCGCCCTTATCTGACGCTCGGCATCCTCACCTGGCTGATCCTACTGGCGCTGGCGGCCACCTCGACGCTTTGGGCGATGCGCAAACTGGGCGCCAAATGGCAACTGTTGCACAACTTCGTCTATCTGGCGGCGATCCTCGCCCCCATCCACTACCTGTGGTCGGTCAAAACGTTTTCCCCCCAGCCGTTCATCTACGCGCTGCTGGCGGTGGCGCTGTTGGGCCTGCGTTACAAGAAATTCCGCGCCTGGTGGCGCTGAACTACGCGGCGGCGCGCGTTATTGGTACGGAAAAACGCGCGCCGCCGGCGGGAACTTTTTCTGTGTTCCAGCGCTCATATTCCTGTCACGGATCCCCGAGTTCGTCGATTTGGGGTTGAATATCTTCGCTGATAAGACCAGTATTTAGCTGCGAATTGCTACGATATCGTTATAATGCCCGACCTTGTTTCTGTTCTCAGGGTGAATTTGCCCCTTAACAGGTGACAAATCGATAACATCGGGTTATTTTCTACGATGATGGTTTTATTGCCGGAGATACCAGCACAATGGCGGATAAGTTTCACATTTTGCTTCTGAACGGCCCCAATCTCAATCTGCTGGGGACGCGTGAGCCGGAGAAGTACGGCAGCACGACGCTGACAGAGATTGTTAACGGATTGGAAAACCAGGCATCCGCATTGGATATTACCCTGAGCCATCTGCAGTCCAACGCCGAGCATCAGCTGATCGATCGCATTCATCAGGCGCGCGGCAACACCGATTTCATTCTGATAAATCCGGCGGCGTTCACGCACACCAGCGTGGCGCTGCGCGATGCGTTGCTGGCGGTGCAGATCCCGTTCATCGAGATCCACCTGTCCAACGTGCACGCCCGCGAACCTTTCCGCCATCACTCTTATCTCTCGGACGTAGCGGTAGGCGTGATTTGCGGCCTCGGCGCGGATGGCTACGCTTTCGCTTTACAGGCAGCGGTTAACCGTCTGTCGAAAACCCACTAATTGCTCCACAAAAAGAGTACGGAATCACACTCATGGATATTCGTAAAATCAAGAAACTGATCGAACTGGTTGAAGAATCAGGCATTTCTGAACTGGAAATCTCTGAAGGCGAAGAATCGGTTCGCATCAGCCGTGCCGCACCGGCGCAGGCTTATCCCGTCATGCAGCAGGCCTACGCGATGCCGGCACAGCAGCAGCCAGCCCTGGCTAACGCCGTTGCCACCGCTCCTGCGGCAGAAACCCCTGCAGCACCGGCGGCCGTGAGTGGCCACGTCGTTCGTTCCCCAATGGTAGGCACCTTCTACCGCACCCCAAGCCCGGACGCGAAAGCCTTCGTTGAAGTGGGCCAGAAAGTGAACGCCGGCGATACCCTGTGCATCGTTGAAGCCATGAAAATGATGAACCAGATCGAAGCGGACAAGTCCGGCGTCGTGAAAGCCATCCTGGTGGAAAACGGCCAGCCGGTCGAATATGACGAGCCGCTGGTCGTCATCGAATAACGAGGCGCCCCCATGCTTGATAAAATTGTTATCGCCAACCGCGGCGAGATCGCGCTTCGCATCCTGCGTGCCTGTAAAGAACTGGGCATCAAGACCGTTGCGGTTCACTCCGCGGCCGACCGCGATCTGAAACACGTGCTGCTGGCCGACGAGACCGTCTGCATCGGTCCTGCGCCATCGGTAAAAAGCTACCTGAACATCCCGGCCATCATCTCGGCGGCGGAAATCACCGGCGCCGTGGCGATTCACCCGGGCTACGGCTTCCTGTCCGAGAACGCCGACTTCGCCGAGCAGGTTGAACGCTCCGGCTTCATCTTTATCGGCCCGAAAGCCGAGACCATCCGCCTGATGGGCGACAAGGTTTCCGCGATCAACGCCATGAAGAAAGCCGGCGTGCCGTGCGTACCTGGCTCCGACGGCCCGCTGACCGACGACATGGATAAAAACCGTGCCTTCGCCAAGCGCATCGGTTATCCGGTGATCATCAAGGCCTCCGGCGGCGGCGGCGGTCGCGGCATGCGCGTGGTGCGCAGCGACAAAGACCTTGAGCAGTCCATCAACATGACGAAAGCGGAAGCCAAAGCGGCTTTCAACAACGACATGGTGTACATGGAAAAATACCTGGAGAATCCGCGCCACATCGAGATTCAGGTATTGGCCGACGGCCAGGGCAACGCCATCTATCTGGCCGAGCGCGACTGCTCCATGCAGCGCCGCCACCAGAAAGTGGTCGAAGAAGCGCCGGCGCCGGGCATCACCAGCGAAATGCGCCGTTACATCGGCGAGCGCTGCTCGAAAGCCTGTGTGGAAATCGGCTACCGCGGCGCGGGCACCTTCGAGTTCCTGTATGAAAACGGCGAGTTCTATTTCATCGAAATGAACACCCGTATTCAGGTAGAGCACCCGGTTACCGAAATGATCACCGGCGTGGATCTGATCAAAGAGCAGCTGCGCATCGCTGCCGGTCAGCCGCTGTCGATCAAACAGGAAGAAGTGAAGATCCACGGCCACGCGGTAGAATGCCGCATCAACGCCGAAGATCCGAACACCTTCCTGCCGAGCCCGGGCAAGATCACTCGCTTCCACGCGCCAGGCGGTTTCGGCGTGCGTTGGGAATCTCATATCTACGCCGGTTATACCGTACCGCCGTACTATGACTCCATGATCGGCAAACTGATCACCTTCGGCGAAAACCGTGACGTGGCGATTGCCCGCATGAAAAACGCCCTGGCTGAACTGATCATCGACGGCATCAAAACCAACGTTGAGCTGCAGCAGAAGATCATGAACGACGAAAACTTCCAGCACGGTGGCACCAACATCCACTATCTGGAGAAGAAGCTGGGTCTGCAGGAAACCTAAGGCAGCACGCAGCATCGTCTGACGAAAGGCCGGTTAATCACCGGCCTTTTTCTTTGGCGTTGCCGCCAGTAACGGCTTGGCAAAACGCCGTCATGCCGTAAAATTCCCTACCTTTGATGAATCCATCACCGTAAACCTATGGGAGACACGGATGGACAAACGCTTTATTCAGGCGCACCGCGAAGCGCGCTGGGCGCTGGGGCTGACGCTGCTCTACCTGCTGGCCTGGGGGCTGGCGGCCTATCTGCCGGACAGCGCTATCGGCGTCACCGGCCTGCCGCACTGGTTCGAAATGGCCTGCCTGCTGGTGCCGCTGCTGTTCATCGGCCTGTGCTGGCTGATGGTGCGCACGGTGTTCCGCGACATTTCGCTGGAGGACAGCGATGCAAACTGAAGTGATCCTGCCGCTGGTCGCCTACCTGTTGCTGGTATTCGGCCTGTCGGTATACGCCTATCGCCGCCGTCAGAATGGAAATTTCCTCAGCGAATATTTCCTCGGCAACCGCTCGATGGGCGGCTTTGTGCTGGCGATGACCCTGACCGCCACCTACATCAGCGCCAGTTCGTTTATCGGCGGCCCCGGCGCCGCCTACAAATACGGCCTGGGCTGGGTGCTGCTGGCGATGATCCAGCTGCCGGCGGTGTGGCTGTCGCTCGGCGTGCTGGGCAAGAAATTCGCCATCCTGGCGCGCCGCTACAACGCTATCACCCTCAATGACATGCTGTATGGCCGCTACCAAAGCCGCCTGCTGGTGTGGCTGGCCAGCCTCAGCCTGCTGGTGGCGTTCCTCGGCGCCATGACGGTGCAGTTTATCGGCGGCGCACGTCTGCTGGAAACCGCCGCCGGCATTCCTTACGACACCGGCCTGCTGATCTTCGGCATCAGCATCGCGCTGTACACCGCCTTCGGCGGCTTCCGCGCCAGCGTGCTGAACGACGCCATGCAGGGGCTGGTGATGCTGCTCGGCACCGTGCTGCTGCTGGTGGCGGTGATCCATGCCGCCGGCGGACTGGACAGCGCAGTCAGCAAACTACAGCAGATCGATCCGGCGCTGGTGTCGCCGCAGGGCGGCGATCAGATCCTCAGCCTGCCGTTTATGGCGTCGTTCTGGATCCTGGTGTGCTTCGGGGTGATCGGCCTGCCGCACACCGCCGTGCGCTGTATCTCCTACAAGGACAGCAAGGCGGTGCACCGCGGCATTCTGCTCGGCACCGTGGTGGTGGCGGTGCTGATGTTCGGCATGCACCTGGCCGGCGCACTCGGCCGCGCGGTGTTGCCGGATCTCAAGATCCCCGATCAGGTGATCCCGACGCTGATGATCACCGTGCTGCCGCCGTACGCCGCCGGGATTTTCTTGGCGGCGCCGATGGCGGCGATCATGTCGACCATCAACGCCCAACTGCTGCAATCCTCCGCCACCATCATCAAGGATCTCTACCTTGGCGTACGCCCACAGCAGATCCACAACGAGCGGCTGATCAAGCGCTTCTCCAGCCTGACCACGCTGATCCTCGGCCTGTTGGTGCTGTTGGCGGCCTGGCGGCCGCCGGAGATGATCATCTGGCTCAACCTGCTGGCTTTCGGCGGGCTGGAGGCTGTGTTCCTGTGGCCGCTGGTGCTGGGCCTGTACTGGGAACGCGCCAATGCTCAGGGAGCGCTTAGCTCAATGGTGTCGGGTGCGGTATGCTATACGCTATTGGCCAGCTTCAACCTGCAGCCGGCGGGGCTGCACCCTATCGTGCCTTCGCTGTTGCTCAGCCTGTTGGCGTTTTATCTCGGTAACGTCGTCGGCGAAAAGCGCCGGACGGCGTCATCATTACCCTCTTGAAGAGAATTGCTATGCCTTGGATCCAACTCAAACTGAACACCACCGGCAGCCAGGCGGAAGACCTGAGCGACGCGCTGGTGGAAAGCGGCGCCGTGTCGGTGACCTTCCAGGACACCCACGACAACCCGGTGTTCGAACCTTTGCCGGGTGAAACCCTGCTGTGGGGCGATACCGACGTGATCGGCCTGTACGACGCGGAAACCGATATGGCCGAGGTGGTGGCGATGCTGGAACAGCACCCGCTGCTGGGCGCCGGTTTCCGCCACAAGATAGAGCAGCTGGAAGACAAAGACTGGGAGCGCGAATGGATGGACAACTTCCACCCGATGCGCTTCGGCGAGCGTTTGTGGATCTGCCCGAGCTGGCGCGACGTGCCGGATCCCGACGCGGTCAACGTGATGCTCGATCCGGGCCTGGCGTTCGGCACCGGCACCCACCCGACCACCGCGCTGTGCCTGCAGTGGCTGGACGGCCTCGATCTGGCCGGCAAAACCGTCATCGACTTCGGTTGCGGTTCCGGCATCCTGGCAATCGCCGCGCTGAAGCTGGGTGCAGCGCGCGCTATCGGCATCGACATCGATCCCCAGGCCATTCAGGCCAGCCGCGACAACGCGCAGCGTAACGGCGTTTCAGAGCGTCTGGAGCTGTATCTGCCGAAAGACCAGCCGGCGGACCTGCTGGCGGACGTGGTGGTCGCCAACATCCTCGCCGGCCCGCTGCGCGAGCTGGCGCCGCTGATCGGTTGCCTGCCGAAGGCCGGCGGCCATCTGGGGCTGTCCGGCGTGCTGGCCAGCCAGGCGAGCAGCGTTGCGCAAGCCTACGAAGAGAAGTTCACGCTCGACCCGGTCGCCGAGCGTGAAGAGTGGTGCCGCATCACCGGCCGCCGCAAGTAAGCGTCACGGTCTATTGCTCCCTCATCCACCGGCCCTGCGCCGGTGGATTTTTTTTGCCTGGCGATCGGCCCGCGCCCGAGACAAAATTTTATGCAATTTTTCGCCGTTCAACGACGGATCGCCCTGACAATGCGCCTTCCAGGCAGGCTATCCCGGCAAAAAACGCGGGTGAATGCAGATAATATTCTGCGCAAAGGTGAATATTTTACCGCACACAAAATAAGCACTTTTCGTCAACTCATTGTAAAATATATACAATATTTTTATGAATCACTGCGCAGCGCATTTTTTGCCCTAATATCGCGCCAATTGGTTAAAGTTTGGCCTTTCATCTCGGCGCAAAAATGCGTAATATACGCGCCCTTGCGGACACAGTATGGTCACTCTTTGTCTATGCGCATTGGACACCACCAGCTTACTAATTGCCTGATTGCGGCCCCGATGGCCGGTATTACAGATCGCCCGTTCAGAACCCTCTGTCATGCAATGGGTGCTGGGATGGCTGTATCCGAAATGCTCTCCTCCAACCCGGAGGTGTGGCGGACGGATAAGTCGCGTCTGCGTATGGTGCATAGCGATGAACCAGGGATCCGCTCCGTGCAGATTGCCGGATGCGATCCTGATGATATGGCCGCCGCCGCGCGTATCAACGTGGCCAGCGGCGCGCAGATCATCGACATCAATATGGGATGCCCTGCCAAAAAAGTGAACCGGAAGCTTGCCGGGTCCGCTTTGTTGCAGTACCCGGATCTGGTTAAACGGATCCTCCACGCGGTGGTTGACGCGGTGGATGTGCCGGTAACGCTGAAGATTCGCACCGGCTGGGCGCCAGAGCATCGTAACTGTGTAGAGATTGCCCAACTGGCCGAAAACTGTGGTATTCAGGCCCTGACGATTCACGGCCGAACCCGCGCCTGTCTGTTTAACGGCGACGCGGAATACGACAGCATTCGGGCAGTTAAGCAGAGTGTTTCCATTCCGATTATCGCGAATGGGGATATTACTGACCCGCATAAAGCCAGAGCAGTGCTCGACTACACCGGGGCCGATGCCCTGATGATAGGCCGCGCTGCTCAGGGGAGACCCTGGATCTTCCGGGAAATCCAGCATTATCTGGACACTGGGGAGTTGCTGCCGCCGCTGCCGCTTGGCGAGGTGAAGCGCTTGTTGATTGGGCACATTCGGGAATTGCACGGCTTCTATGGCCAAGGCAAGGGATTCCGGATTGCTCGTAAGCACGTGTCCTGGTATCTCCAGGAACACGCTCCGAATGACCAGTTTCGGCGCACATTCAACGCCATAGAGGATGCCAGCGAACAGCTGGAGGCGTTGGAGGCATATTTCGAAAATCTTAGCGTAAAAAAAGAGCTGACAGAACTATGTTCGAACAACGCGTAAATTCTGACGTACTGACCGTTTCTACCGTTAACTCACAAGATCAGGTGACTCAAAAGCCTCTGCGTGACTCGGTTAAACAAGCACTGAAGAACTATTTTGCTCAACTGAACGGTCAAGACGTAAATGACCTGTATGAGCTGGTACTGGCTGAAGTTGAACAGCCACTGTTGGACATGGTGATGCAATACACCCGTGGCAACCAGACCCGCGCAGCCCTGATGATGGGCATCAACCGCGGCACGCTGCGCAAGAAGCTGAAAAAATACGGCATGAACTGATACTAGTCAGTTAACGTGTTGAAAAGGCGCTTTATCTCATTTGATAAGCGCCTTTTTCTTTTGGGGCGCCCCCGGTTTGCGGGCAATAAAAAAGGCCGCAGCGCGGCCCTTGTGGCAAAGCGGAGACCTTATTCGGTCACTTTGTTCTTGAGGCTTTCCGCCCCTTGCTTGGTCTTATCCCAAGCCTTCTCTGAACCTTGCTTGGTGGAGTGCCAGGCCTTTTGCGAGCCTTCGCTCACTTTGCTGCCGACGCTGTCGCTCTTGCCTTCGGCGGCGTGCTTGGCTTTCAGCTTCAGCTCTTCACCCTTGTCCTGAGACTGGTGCAGCTTTTCTTTGGCGGTATCCGCTCCTTTGTGCGCTTCGGCAACGACCTCGTTGCTGGCGTGAGCGGCGGTGTCGGTCGCGGTCTCAGCGGCGAACACCGGGGAAGCGAGCAGCAGTGCAGACAAGGCAATGATTGATTTCTTCATAAGTCCCTCTTTTCTCAGATACGTGCCATTCGTCATGAAATAAGATGGCACACAATCCCGTTAAAGAAACCTAAGAATAGTACGAAAATCAAAAATACCAACATAAAATATCAACACTCACATCTTTATTAACTTTTCATGCCATCTACGTTCAACAATGGCGAAATGGCACGAAAAAGTTAAATTTTATCTGTCACAAAACTATAATTTTTACGTTTTTTACCTCGTAATAATCAGTAATGACAGGGATGGATTCTATGGTTGCCGTCATCATCATAGGCGTTTTTATCGTCAGCTTCCTTTACGCACACTCCCGCGGCAAGGAGAAACAAAAGCTTACCCGCCAACTGTTCGATCACTCCACCTTTATGGGGCCGATCAATATGTTTATGACCGGTTTTTCCCGTTTGCCCGCCAGGCAGCCCTATTTCGACGAAAAAGGTTTCCCGGAGCTGCAGACGCTGACCGACAACTGGCAGGTGATCCGCGAGGAAGCGGTGCGCTTGCAGCATCACATCAAAAAGGCGCAGTCGCACAACGATGCGGGGTTCAACACCTTCTTCAAACGCGGCTGGAAACGTTTCTATCTGAAGTGGTACAGCGACAGCCACCCTTCGGCGCAGGCGCTGTGCCCAAAAACCGTCGAGCTGCTCAACCGCATCCCGTCGGTCAAGGCGGCGATGTTCGCCGAGCTGCCGCCCGGCAGCCATTTGGGTAAACACCGCGATCCTTACGCCGGCTCGGTGCGCTATCACCTGGGGTTGATGACGCCCAACGACGATCGCTGCTTCATCGAGGTGGACGGCGAGCAGCACAGTTGGCGCGACGGCGAGGCGGTGATCTTCGACGAAACCTACGTGCACTGGGCGCAGAACGCCACCGATCAGACGCGCATCATTCTGTTTTGCGACGTCGAGCGGCCGATGAAATGGCGCTGGGCGCAGGCGGTCAACCACTGGGTCGGCGCCACGCTGATGTCGGCGGCCAGCTCGCCAAACGACGATCAGGACCGCACCGGCGGCATCAACCGCATCTTCAAATACGTCAACGCGGTGCGCGATGCCGGCCAACGCCTGAAGGCGCGCAACCGCCGCGGTTACTACCTGCTGAAATGGCTGGTGATCGCTGCGATTTTCGCCGCGATTATCATTCCCAGCCTATAAAACGAGCCAATCTTCAACTCAGGGGCAACGCGAATGAGAATATTCGCATGCCCCTCTTTCTCTGTACCCCGTACCCTGTGTTAACATACACGTTCCTAGAGCCGCCTCCGCTGGCCAACAGCTATCCCTCCGAAGCCTGATAGCAGCGCAAACCGCCCTTCGAATGTAAATGTTTAGTCAATTATGGAATTCCGACTAAACCCTGGCCGTACTTGGGTGTCTGAGTAGTCGTATCGCTATCGAGTGGATCCTTTATGCGTTACAGGTTGCTACCCCCTAACGCATAAACGAGCTGCTATGAAACGCCAAAAGAGATTTCAACTTTCCTTGCTGCACCCGCGCTACTGGCTGACCTGGTTCGGCCTGGCCCTGCTGTTCCTGCTGGTACAGCTCCCTTACCCGTTGCTCAATCGGCTGGGGGTGTGGATGGGGCGCACCTCGATGCGTTTTCTTAAGCGTCGCGTCACCATTACCCGCCGCAACCTCGAACTGTGCTTCCCCGAGATGGACGAAGCGCAGCGCGAACGTAAAGTGGTGGGCAACTTCGAATCGCTCGGCATGGGCCTGCTGGAAACCGGCATGGCCTGGTTCTGGTCGGATAAACGCGTCAAGCGCTGGTTCAACGTCTCCGGCATCAACCACCTCAAAATGGCGCAGCGCGACGATCGCGGCGTGCTGGTGATCGGCGTGCACTTTATGTCGCTGGAGCTGGGCGGCCGGGCGATGGGCCTGTGCCAGCCGATGATGGCGATGTACCGCCCGCACAACAACAAGGCGATGGAGTGGGCGCAGACCAAGGGCCGCATGCGCTCCAACAAAGCGATGATCGATCGCAAGGATCTGCGCGGCATGGTGCACGCGCTCAAGCGCGGCGAGGCGGTATGGTTCGCGCCGGATCAGGACTACGGCCCGCGCGGCAGCGTATTCGCGCCGCTGTTCGCCGTCGATCAGGCCGCCACCACCAGCGGCACCTTCATGCTGGCACGCATGGCCAACCCGGCATTGGTGCCGGTGGTGCTGATCCGCCGCGAAGGCGGCCGCGGCTACGACCTGCTGATTCAACCGGCCCTGGAAGACTACCCGCTCAGCGACGAACAGGCGGCGGCGGCTTACATGAACAAAGTGATCGAGAAAGAGATCATGCGGGCGCCGGAGCAATACATGTGGCTGCACCGCCGCTTCAAAACCCGACCGGCCGGCGCGCCCTCGCTGTACTGACCCTCTTTTTTCCAGCCCGGCCAACGCCGGGCTTTTTTGTGCGCCACGTTTAAAAAGCGGCGGCTCGACACTCTACTTTCCTGTAATCTCCTTTTTTACCCGCACAGGAAAGGAAATGATGAAAGCTCAAGTTCGCATTGCTCTGGTCGGTGATTACAACCCGCAAGCCGTGGCCCATCAGGCTATCCCCGTGGCGCTCCAGCTCACCGCCGCCCATCTCGACATCGACGTGCAGCCCCAATGGCTACCGACAGAAACCCTGACCTCCCCCGACGTGCTGCAAAATTTCGACGCCATCTGGGTGGTGCCGGGTAGCCCGTATCGTTACGACGACGGCGCCTTTATGGCGATCCGCCATGCGCGGGAAAACGACGTGCCGTTCCTCGGCTCCTGCGGCGGTTTTCAATACGCCATCGTCGAGTACGCCCGCAACGTGATGGGCTGGCACGACGCCGGCCATGCGGAAACCGACAGCGGCGGCCGATTGGTGATCGCCCCGCTGAGCTGTTCGCTGGTGGAAAAAACCGGCGACATCGTTTTTCAGCCTGACACCCGCGTCGCGCAGGCCTACGGCAGCCTGAACACCCATGAAGGCTACCACTGCAACTTCGGCGTAAATCCGGAGTTCGTCGCCGATCTTGAGCGCTTCCCGCTGATCGTCTGCGGCCACGACACCGAAGGCGACGTGCGCGCCATCGAACTGCCGGGCCGGCGTTTTTACGTCGCCACGCTGTTCCAGTCTGAACGCGCCGCGCTGCGCGGCGAGCTTTCACCGCTGGTGGTGGAACTCGTCAAAACCGCCGCCAACGGGTAAAAAAAAGCCCTCTTGCGAGGGCTTTCTCATCGGATACATCCCGCCGGCTTACGCCTGTCCGAGCTCGCGCAACGCCAGATTGAAGTGTTGCCCCAGCTCACGCCGATGAACCGGATGCTCCATCATCGACACATGGTCGCCGTTGACCTGGCTGACGCGGACGGTCGCCGGCGGCAGCAGCTTATCCCATCCCAACGCGGAAGCGTCTTCGCGGCAATATCCCGCCTGCTTGATCCTCTGCCAATACGCCTGGAACTGTGCGTTCTGCGAATTGACGGAAACCTGCTCCTGCTTCGCCTTGAACAGATGGATTTTCAGCGATGCGGGCTGCACCAGGGTCGCTTCCACCAGTTTGGCGTAGTGGTGCCGCTGCTGCCAGAGCGCCGCCTCGTCGGCTACTTCCTCACGCTGAGTCTTGATCCCGGCGCGTTGCACGGCCGCGATCGCCTCCGGCAACGGCAGCTCGGCCAACTGCTGACAGAACTGCGGATCCGGCCTTTCCTGCGTTGACTCCACCCAGTTCAGCAACAGTTGGACCGGGCTGTGCATCGCCTCCACCGGCCGCAACGTGTCGATCAACCCCAGGAAGGCGACCGCTTCCCCGGCCGATTGCAGCTGCTCGGCGATGGCATAGGCCAACACCCCGCCGGAAGAGTACCCCGCCAGATGGTATGGCCCCTGCGGCTGCACCTCGCGAATCAACGCCACGGCGCTGGCGGCCATATCGGACATGGTAGCCGGCTTCTCCTCCACCGCCGGCCACGGCACGGCGTAGACCGGGAAGGTCTCGTCGATCTCCTTGGCCAATTCAAACACGTAGGAGTGGTCGCCAAAGCCGGTCGGAACGAAGAACAGCGGCGGCCGGCTGCCGCTGCTGCGAGCCGGCACCGCTTTGCGCAGCGGAGCCTCTGCGGTGCGACGATCTATCCGCTCGGCCAGCTCGGTCAATATCGGATGGTTGAAGATCGCCTGTACCGGCAAGGTGATGCCTTGCTGACGCAGCTGGCTGGAAAGACGTACCGCCAGCAGCGAATGGCCACCGAGCTCGAAGAAATTGTCGTGGCGCCCTATCTGGCCAATCTCGAGCAGCTCACACCATACCCGCGCCAGCGTCGTTTCGGTCTCCCCCTGAGGCGCCGCATACTCCCGAATGCCGACTGCCGCGCGCTCCGGCTCCGGCAAGGCGCGCCGATCCAGCTTGCCGTTGGCGGTCAACGGCAGCGCATCCAGCCAAACATAAGCCGACGGCACCATGTACTCCGGCAAACGTTCACTCAGATAGACCCGTAGCTGTCCCTGCAACGCGCTGCGGTCAACGTCGGCCGTCGGTACGATCCAGGCGACCAGGCGCGGATGATGTTCCGTCGAACAAACCTGCACCACCGCTTCCCGCACCCACGGGCTCGCCGCCAGCTGCACCTCAATCTCGCCCGGTTCGATGCGGAACCCGCGCAGCTTGATCTGCTGATCGCATCGCCCCTGGTATTCAAGACTGCCGTCCGGTAAATAACGCGCCAGATCGCCGGTGCGATACATGCGGCCGCCGCCGACCGGATTGAACGGATCGCTCAGGAAGCGCTGTGCCGTCAGTTCCGGTCGGTTCAGGTAGCCCAACGCCACCCCCACGCCGCCGATGTGCAATTCCCCCACCGCCCCCATCGGCACCGGGCGCCCGCGGGCGTCCAGCAAGTAAGCGCGGGTATTGCCGATCGGTTTCCCAATCGGCAAGCGCGCCTCCCCTTCAGCCCGCTCGATACGTGCCGTTGTCGCAAAGGTGGTGGTCTCCGTCGGCCCATAGGCATGGATCAGGTGCACCGGCCCCCGCTCTTGCAACAACCGCGCATAAGCGCCCGGATCCTCTTTCTCCCCTCCACTAATCAGATATTTCAACTGCGCCAGTGCGCCGCTGATGCTGTGCACATACTGATTGAACAGCGCAGTGGTCAAGAACAGCGTGGTGATGCGATGGCGTTGCAGTTCGGCCGCCAGACGCTCGGCCTCCATCATCACCTCCGGCGCGATCACCACCAGCGCACCGCCATTCAACAGGGCGGCCCAAACCTCCATCGTGCTGGCATCAAATGCCGGATTGGCGGCAAAGGCAATGCGGTCGTCGGCGTCAAAAGCGGCGTAGCGGTTGTTGCGCACCAGACGCGTGATCCCCTGGTGCGGCGTCATGACGCCTTTCGGCGTACCGGTCGAGCCGGAGGTATACATGATGTAAGCCGTCGCGCCGCTCGACACGCGCAACGCCGGGTTACCGTTATGATCTTCAGCTTCGCGATCCTCGACCGTCAGCTGCGGGATCTCCTCGTCGCCGATGGCGTCCGTCAGCATCAGGCAGGCGCCGCTGTCATCGGCGATCCACGCCTGACGCGCGGCCGGCAGTTGCGGATCGATGGGCACATACGCCGCCCCGGCCTTGATTACCGCCAATTGGGCGCAGACCAGTTCGATGCTGCGCGCCAGCCGCACCGCGACCCGGTCGCCCGGTTGTACGCCGCGCTCAATCAGCCGATGCGCCAACCGGTTGGCGCGCGCATTCAACTGTGCGTAGCTGAGCCGTTGCGCATCCTGGATCAAAGCGATGGCCTGCGGCGTCAGCCGCGCCTGCTGTTCAAACAGTTCGTGCACGCAGGTATCCGCCGGGTAAGCTTCCGCCGTATGATTCCAGCGGCACAGCTGCAGCGCATACTCTTCATCCGGCATCACCTCCAGTTCACAGACCGGTGTCTGAGGCGCCTGCTCCAATGCCTGCGCCAATGCGCTCAACGCCTGCGCCATATAGCCACACACGCGCTGCGCTTCAATCGGCTGCCTGACCTGCGCCGTCAGGCCCAGCGAATCACCGCCGTCCTCGACCGACAGCACGAACGGATAGTTGGTGCGTTCCTGGCTATCGAGCAGCGTTACGCCGGTCGGCAATGCGGTGTCCTCGCCACTGTTATGCCGGTAGTTCAGCAGGGCACTGAACAGCGGCGTGCCCGCGGCGACGCCGCTGCAGCGCTGCGCCAACGCCAGCGGCGCATGCTCATGGGCCAGCAGCCCGCTCAGCCGGATGTGCGCCTGCAACACCGCCGATTCCGCGCCGACCTCGTTGACATCCAGCCGCAGCGGCAACGTATTGATAAACAATCCGAGCGCCCGTTCCGCCCCGTCTCCGGCCTGCATGCGGCCCAACAATACGGTGCCGAATACCACCTCATCGCGGCCGGTAGCGCGCGCCAACACCTGCGCCCAGGCCAGGTGGCACAGGCTGGCCAGGCTGACGCCCAGCCGCCGCGCCTGCCGCCGCAGCTGTTGGTTGAGCGCAGGCGGTAAAGCCAGGTGCGCCGTCGAGATATCCCGCCCTTCGCCATGCACGTCGCTCAGGCCGAACGGCAGCGACGGTTCATCGATATCCGCCAGCATAGTGCGGAAGAACCGTTCATGTTCTGCCTTGCTGACGCCGAGCCTTGCCTGCGCCACCGCGTTGCGGAACGGCGGCGCCTTGGCCAGTTCGTCCCCGCGCCCGGCCAGGATCAGGTTGATCTCCTCCTGCATCACCGCCAGGGTCGAGTGGTCGCCGATCAGGTGATGCCATTGCTGGAGCACGCACCAACTGCCTTCTTCCCCCTGTGCGGCGACAAAGCTCAGCAACGGTGCGCGCGTCAGATCAGGCCGCACGCGGCGCGGATCAAACAACGCCGTCAGCCGCGAACCGATCTCGCCCTCCGCCGGATTGAGCCGCAGTTCTCGCAGCGACAACTGGGCCTTGCGCCACACCACCTGCACCGGTGATGACACGCCCTGCGTGATGAACGCGGTACGCAGAATGTCATGACGATCGATCACCTGCTGCATCGCCGCCAGCCAGGCGTCCAGGCGCGCACGGCTGTCGAAACGCAGCACCGCGGACAGCTGGTACGGGTCGCCCCGTTCCGCCAGCAGATGGTGGAACAAAATCCCCTCCTGCAGCGGCGACAAGGCGTAGATATCCTGTACGTTGGCCACGCCGCCCGGCACCTGCGCCACCACCGCGTCGATCTCCGGCTGGCTCAGCGTCGCCAGCGGCAACATCTCCGGCGTAATGGCTACGCAGCCCGGCAGGATACCGTTGGCCGGCACGCTCACTTCCTGCTGCGTGACCAACGTCTGCGCCAGCGTTGACAGCGTCGGCGCGGTGAACAGCGTTTGCACTCCGGCGCTCAGCCCGACACGGCGCAGCTGCGCCATCAACTTCACCGCCAGCAGCGAGTGGCCGCCCAATTCGAAGAAGTTATCGTGGCGCCCGACCCGCTCAATGCCCAGCAACTCGCGCCAGATCCCCGCCAGCAGCGTTTCCAGTTCGCCTTCAGGTTCGGCGTAAACCTCACGCACGTAGGCGTCCTCCTGCGGCTCAGGCAGCGCGCGCCGATCCAGTTTGCCGTTCGGCGTCAGCGGTAGCGTATCCAGCGCCACCCAGGCCGCCGGCAGCATAAACTCCGGCAACATCCCCGCCAGATACTGTCGCAGCGTCACCGCCAACGTCTGGCGATCCGCGTCAGCCTCCGGCACCACCCAGGCTACCAGTCGCTTATTGTCCGCTTCGCCGAGGACATCCACCACCGCTTCGCGCACCGCCGGATGACCGGCCACTCGCGCCTCGATCTCACCGCATTCGATGCGGAAGCCGCGAATTTTCACCTGCCGATCGTTGCGTCCCAGGTAGTCGATATTGCCGTCCGGCAGATAGCGCGCCAGATCGCCGGTGCGATACATCCGCTCGCCTGGGTTAAACGGATCCGCCAGGAATCGCTCTGCCGTTAACTCTGCGCGGTTGAGATAACCCAGCGCCACCCCGGGGCCGGCGATGTAGATCTCGCCGGTCGCGCCGAGCGGCACCGGTTGCCCGTGCTCATCCAGCAGATAAATCCGGGTATTGCCGATCGGCCGCCCGATAGGCAAACGCTGCCATGGATCCACTCGCTCGATCGTGGCCGTCGTGGCGAACACCGTACACTCGGTCGGCCCATAAGCGTTGATCAGCCGTACCGGCCCAGCCTCTTTCAGCATGCGGGCAAAGGCGTGCGGATCCGCCGCTTCACCGCCGCTCAGCAGATATTTCAACTGCGCCAGCGTCGCGGCGATGCTATGGGCATATTGGTTAAACAACGAGGTGGTCAGGAACAAGACGTTAATCCCTTGCCGCGCCAGCGCCGCCGCCAACGCCTCGGCTTCCGTCAACACTTCCGGCGCAATGATCGCCAGACTGGCGCCATTCAACAGGGCTCCCCACATTTCCAGCGTGCTGGCGTCAAACGCCGGATTGGCGGCGAAAGCGAAGCGATCGCCGCGTTCAAACGACGCAAAACGATTGTTGATCGCCAGCCGGAGGATGCCTTGGTGCGTCACCATGACGCCTTTAGGCGTACCGGTCGAGCCCGAGGTATACATGATGTAGGCCGGCGCGCCGCCGGCGCGAGGCACCGCCGGATCGTGGGTCGGATTCTGCCGCAGCCGATCGATACGCAGGCAGACGATCTCGCCGGCTATCTCGCGGTCGATATCGCGATCGCACAGGATCAACGACGCCCCGCTGTCGCCGATGATCCACGCCTGCCGCGCTACGGGCAGGTGCGGATCGAGCGGCACATAAGCGCCCCCGGCCTTGAGGATCGCCAGCTGGGCGATGACCAGAGAAACGCTGCGTTCAAGCGACGTGGCCACGCGATCGCCCGGGCGCACGCCCTGTGCGATGAATTGGTGCGCCAGTTGGTTGGCGTGGGCGTTCAATTGGGCGTAGCTCAGGCTGTCCCGATCGTTCACCACCGCAACGGCGTCCGGCGTGCGCTGCGCCCACTGTTCAAACAGGACGTGGGCACTGCTCTGCGCCGGATAAACTTCCGCGGTTCGGTTCCAGCCGTACAACAACAGTTCGCGCTCGGCAGCCGGCAGCAGATCGAGATGCGACGCAGGCTGCGTAGCATTTGTCGCCATCGCCCGCAGCACCTGCACCAGGTAAACGCCGTAACGTTCGGCGGTAGCGCGGTCGAACAGCACCGTGGCGAAGTTCAGCGTACCGCTGATTTGCTCGTCGCGCTCCGCCAGATCGAGCGTGAAATCATACTTGGCGATCTGATAGCCCAACTCGGCACTCTCGGCCTGCAGCCCAGGCAGCGAGATATCGCGCACCGAGCCGTCCTGCCAGGCCAACATCACCTGGAACAGCGGGGTATAACCCAGGTGGCGCGGCGGATTGACCAGCTCCACCACCTGCTCGAACGGCAGATCGCGATTTTCCCGTGCCGCCAGCACCGTGTGGCGGATCCGCGCGATCAGCGTCGGCAGATCCGGATCGTCGCGAAGATCGATGCGCAGCGCCAGCGTGCTGACGAAGAAGCCGACCAACGATTCGGTTTCCAGCCGGCCACGGTTGGCCTCCGGCGTGCCGATCACCAGCTCCTGCTGCCCGGCCATGCGCGCCAGCACCAGGCTCCAGGCCGCCAGCACCGTCATGAACAGCGTGCCGCCATGCTGCCGGCTGAACTGCCGCAGCGCCTGCGTCAGCTCGGCGTCTATCGCGATCGGCACCTCCCCGCCGCTGAAAGACTGCACCGTCGGACGCGGCCGGTCGGTCGGCAGCGTCAGCAGCGCCGGCGCATCGCTCAGCGTTTCGCGCCAGTATTGCGCCTGCGCCGCCAGCCGCTCCGGCGTCAGATAGCGACGCTGCCAGGCGGCGTAATCCGCGTATTGCAGCGTCAGCGGCGGCAGCGGATCGGCATCGCCGCGACGCAAAGCGCCGTACAACGCCCCCAGTTCACGCAGCAGAATGCCGGTCGACCAACCGTCGGAAATGATGTGATGACAGGTGAGCAGGAACAGGTGCTCCTCATCCGCCAGGCGGATCAGCGCGGCGCGCACCAGCGGCCCCTGCGTCAAATCAAAAGGCGCCTCCGTCAGGCGCTGCGCCAGTTGCCGCGCCTGGCTCTGAGCATCCTGCCGCCCACGCAGATCGTGCACCGTCAACGGCAGCGCGTCTGCCGGCAGAATGTGCGCCTGCGGCTGCCCCTCGACGGTGACAAACCGGCTGCGCAACGCTTCGTGGCGGGCATAGAGCGCATCCAGGCTCTGCCGCCAGGCGGGCAGATCCAGCTCGCCGCGCAGGCTCAGCGCCAGGGGAATATGGTAAGTTTCACTCAGGCCTTCCAACTGCGTCAGGAACCACAAACGCTGCTGAGCAAACGACAGCGGCAACGCGGCGCCACGTGGCATAGCCTCGATCGGCGGCAGCGCCTCATCGGTTCTCCGCAGTTGCTGCGCCAATGCCAGCAGCGTCGGGTTGGCGAACAGGACCTGCAACGGCAGCTGCCATTCCATCTGCTGCAGACGGTTGGTCAGACGTACCGCCAGCAGCGAGTGCCCTCCCAGTTCGAAGAAGTTATCGTGGCGCCCGACCCGCTCCACGTTCAGCAGCTCGCGCCAGATCGCCGCCAGCAGCGTTTCGTGTTCACCCTGCGGCGC
>NZ_JBJNLV010000014.1:0-121284 GCF_052168875.1 Serratia sp. CY38905
TTCTCGCTGACCCGGCGGCTTGTCAGTCGTTGTTCCCGGTCAGTGGAGGCGCATTATAGGGAGTTCTCGGCAGGCCGCAACCCCTAAATGCAAAAAACTTTTCAAGCGCGCTTTTTTTCAGCAAAAGGGCAAAAAAGCGACGAATTTATGTCACTTTTTCAGGCAAACAGCCATAAAAGCTGGCGATCACTGGAGTAAAATAGAAATAACGATGTCAGTAAGGACCCGCAGCCATGCCGTTAAATGCACAACAACAGGCCGCCCAACGCAATCTTTCTTATCTGCTTGCAGAGAAACTTGGCCAACAAATTCTGGCGGGCGATTATCAGGCCGGCAGCATCCTGCCCGGTGAAATGGAACTGGGCGAGCAATTCGGCGTCAGCCGCACCGCAGTACGCGAAGCGGTAAAGATGTTAGCCGCCAAAGGCATGCTGCTACCGCGCCCGCGCATCGGCACCCGCGTGATGCCGCAGAGCCAATGGAATTTCCTCGATCAGGATTTACTGACCTGGTGGATGACGCGGGAAAACTTCGATCAGGTGATGCAACACTTCCTTATCCTGCGTACCTCGCTGGAGCCGCAGGCCTGCGCGTTGGCGGCAAACCACGCCAGCCCGCAGCAAACCAAGCTGCTGGCGGAGCTGATGGCGGAAATGCGCGCGCTGCATACCCAGTTTGATCGCGAGCGTTGGATCCAGGTCGATACCCAATTCCACCAGCTCATCTACGAAGCCAGCGGCAACCCGTTCCTGACCTCGTTCGCCAACCTGTTCAGCTCGGTGTACCAAAGCTACTTCCGCGCCATCACCGGCAATGAAGTGATCAAGCTGCGCCATCATCAGGCTATCGTCGATGCGATACTCGCCGGAGACAGCGCCGGCGCGCTCGTCGCCTGCCAGATACTGCTGAAAGAGAAAGACTAGACACGCTCCCCGCTTATATATAGAAGAAAGAGACGAGGGACAGACGACCATTTAACCAGGACCGACCATGACCCAATCCGCGCGCAGTATGGCAGGACTTCCGTGGATCGCCGCAATGGCGTTCTTTATGCAGGCGCTGGACGCCACTATCCTCAATACCGCGCTGCCGGCGATCGCCCAAAGCCTGGGGCGTTCGCCGCTGGCGATGCAATCGGCCGTCATCAGCTACACGCTGACGGTGGCGATGCTGATCCCGGTCAGCGGCTGGCTGGCGGACCGCTTCGGCACCCGGCGCGTGTTCATCTTCGCCGTCACGTTATTCACCCTCGGCTCGCTGCTGTGCGCTCTGTCCCCTACGCTGAGCGCGCTGGTCGCCTCTCGCGTGCTGCAGGGCATCGGCGGCGCGATGATGATGCCGGTCGCGCGATTGGCGCTGCTGCGCGCCTACCCGCGCAGCGAACTGCTGCCGGTGCTGAACTTCGTCACCATGCCCGGCCTGGTCGGGCCGATTCTGGGGCCGCTGCTGGGCGGCTGGCTGGTCACCTACGCCACCTGGCACTGGATTTTCCTGATCAATATCCCTATCGGCCTGCTCGGCATCTTCTATGCGCGTAAATACATGCCGGACTTCACCACGCCCAAGCGCCGCTTCGACTTCCTTGGCTTTATGCTGTTCGGCCTGAGCCTGGTGCTGATCTCTACCGGGCTGGAACTGTTTGGCGAGCGGGTGCTGGCGAGCTACGTTTCGCTGGGCATTCTGCTCAGCGGCTTCGTGATGCTGTTCGGCTACATCGCGCACGCCCGCCGTCATCCTCAGCCGCTGATCGGTCTCGACCTGTTCAAAACCCGCACTTTCTCGGTCGGCATCGCCGGCAACGTCGCCTCGAGGCTGGGAACCGGCTGCGTGCCGTTTTTAATGCCGCTCATGCTGCAGGTGGGATTCGGCTATACGGCGATCGTCGCCGGCTGCATGATGGCGCCGACCGCCATCGGCTCGCTGATGGCAAAATCCACCGTCACTCAGGTGCTGCGCTGGTTCGGCTACCGTAAAACGCTGGTCGGCATCACCGTCATCATCGGGGTGCTGATAGCCCAGTTTGCCCTGCAAAGCCCGGGCATGCCGCTGTGGCTGATGATCCTGCCGCTGTTCGTGCTGGGCATGGCGATGTCCACCCAGTTCACCGCCATGAACACCATCAGCCTGGCGGATTTGAACGACGCCAACGCCAGCGCCGGCAACAGCGTCCTGGCGGTCACCCAGCAGCTGTCCATCAGCTTCGGCGTGGCGATCAGCGCGGCGGTGCTGCGTTTTTACGAATCCCTGTCGTTAGGCACCATGATCGACCACTTCCATTACACCTTTATCACCATGGGGATCGTCACCGTGGCATCGGCGCTGGTGTTTATGTTGCTGAGAAGGAAGGATGGCCGCAATTTGATCAGCGGCCAGGAAAGCAAGAAAGAAGCGAAGGCGGCGAGTTAACGGCGGCCCACCGAGGCGCGTTCCACCAGCTCGGGCGTCAGCACCAGCACCTGGGGGGCGCGCTCCGGGTTTTGCAGGCGATTGATCAGCGCATCGATCGCCAGTTCGCCCAGCGAATCCTTCGGCTGATGAATGGTGCTCAGCGGCGGCGCCAGATAGCGCGCCAGCTCAATGTCATCGTAGCCCATCACCGCCATATCCTGTGGCACGGAGAGCCCGGCCTGATACAGCGCCTGATAAACGCCCACCGCCACCGCGTCGTTGCCGGCGAACACCGCATGCGGCGGCTCGTCCAGCGCCAGCAGTTGGCGCATGGCGTTCACGCCGCCCTCAAACTCAAAATCGCAGTGCACTTCATACCCTGGCGGAACCGGCAATCCGGCGCGCCGCATCGCGTTGCGATAGCCTTCCAGCCGGTGACGGGCGGTGGTTTTATCCTGCGGGCCGGCGATGCAGGCGATCTTGCGGTAGCCGCGGGCGATCAGATGATCGGTCGCCATCTCGCCGCCCAGCAGCGAGTTATCCTGAATAATGTCGTTGGCGCCCTCGAACGGCGCCCAGTCCATCATCACGATCGGCAATGACGGGTAGCGGCTCAGGGCATCCTGCGATGGCCGGTGGTTTTCGGTGCACATCAGCAGCAAACCGTCGACGCGCTTTTGCAGCAGCGTCTCCATGCTGCGGTTCATGCGCGCGGCGTCTTCTTCGGTATTGCACAGGATTAAACTGTAGCCGCGTTCATAGCAGCTGCGCTCCACGCCGCGCACCACTTCGGCATAAAACGGGTTGTTGCTGGCGGTCACCAGCATGCCGATGGTGCGCGTCTGATTGAGCTTCAGGCTGCGCGCCAGCGCGGAAGGCGCATAGTTCAGCTGTTCTACGGCCGCCATGACCTTGTCGCGCACGCTGTCGCTGACAAAGCGATTGTTGTTGACCACATGCGAAACGGTAGAGGTTGAAACGCCCGCCAGGCGGGCGACATCTTTCATGGTGGCCAAAGGATCACCCCTGCTGCTGCAAGAAGGCGTCGATATCTTCACGCCACGGCACCGAAGGCTGCGCGCCAGGGCGGGTCACGGCGATCGCCGCCGCCGCATGGGCGAAACGCACCGCGTCGGCCATGGCCTTGCCTTCCAACAGGGCAGTGACCAGCGCACCGTTAAAGGTATCGCCGGCGGCGATGGTATCCACCGCTTGCACCTTGAAGCCGGGCATCCGTTTGCCGTTGCCGTTTTCGCTCAGCCACACGCCACGGCTGCCGAGGGTGATAATCACCGTCGCGATGCCCTTGTCGTGCAGCGCCTGCGCCGCGCGCGCCGCATCGGCGTCGTTGTCCACGGTGATGCCGGTCAGGCGCTGGGCTTCGGTTTCATTCGGGGTAATCATATCAATCATGCCCAGCAGCTCGTCCGGCAGCTCACGCGCCGGGGCCGGGTTGAGGATCACCTGCGTGTGATGCTGCTTCGCCAGGCGGGCGGCGGCGATCACCGTCTCCAGCGGCGACTCCAGCTGCATCAGCAAAGCGTCGGCATCGATCACTTTTTGTTGGTAGCGCGCCAGGTAATCCGGCGTCACCGCCGCGTTGGCGCCGGCATCGATGCCAATCACGTTCTCGCCTTCGGCGTTGACGAAGATCAGCGCCACGCCGGTGGTGCTGCCGGCGATGGCTTCAATCGGTTGGGTATCAATGCGATCGCTCGCCAGCTGCCGGCGGACACGTTCGCCAATGTCGTCGGCGCCCACGCAGGCGATAAAGGCGATCTCCGCCCCGCTGCGCCCGGCCGCCACCGCCTGATTCGCGCCCTTGCCGCCAAACGCCACCTTATACTGTTTCCCGATCACCGTTTCGCCCGGGTGGGGGAAGTGTTCAATATTGAGGATATGGTCGGCATTGATGCTGCCAAGAACCACCAGCTTACCTGTTTCCATCGCATTGATTCCTGAATTGCGCGCCATCGTAAACGCCCCGTTCCGATGGCGCTGGTATGACTTATTTAGTGACCAGTTTCAAATCGACCGGGATGGTCGCCGGCACTTTTTCGCCTTTCAGCACTTTATCGGCGGTTTCCACACCGATCACGCCGATCTGATCGGGACGCTGCGCCACGGTCGCCGCCAGCTTGCCGCCTTCAACCGCTTTTACACCGTCGGCGGTGCCGTCGAAGCCTACCACGATCACGTCGGTTTTACCGGCGGTTTGCAGCGCGCGCAGCGCACCCAGCGCCATTTCATCGTTCTGGGCGAACACCGCCTGCACGTCCGGGTGCGCGGTCAGCAGGTTCTGCATCACGTTCAGGCCCTTGGTGCGATCGAAATCGGCCGGCTGGCTGGCCAACAGTTTGAATTTATTCTGATCCAGCGACTGCTTGAAGCCTTCGCCGCGTTCACGCGCGGCGGAGGTGCCGGCGATGCCTTCCAGCTGGATCACCTTGGCATCGGCGCCCACTTTCTTGGCGATGAAGTCGCCGGCCATTTTACCGCCCACGCGGTTGTCCGAAGCGATGTGGCTTACCACCTCGCCCTTGCTCGCCACGCGATCCAGCGTGATGACCGGGATCTTAGCCTGGTTGGCCATCTTGATCGCGTTGCCCACCGCATCGGAGTCGGTCGGGTTGATCAGCAGCAGCTTGGGCGCGCGCACCATCAGATCCTGCACGTTGGCCAGCTCTTTCGCCGGGTTGTTCTGGGAATCCAGCACCACCAGGTTGTAGCCCAGCTTGTTGGCCTCTTGCTGCGCGCCATCCTTCATCGAGACGAAGAACGGGTTGTTGAGGGTGGATACCACCAGCGCGATGGTGTCTTTGGCCATGGCATTGGCGCTCAGGGTGGCGCTCAGCGCAATGGCGGAAGCTAAGGTTGCCAGTTTTTTCATTTTCATCATCGTGATTCCTGTAGGGGGAGGTTACTTGTTGCTTTTGTTATCTACCAGAACCGCCAGCAGTATCACCACTGCCTTCACGATCATTTGGTAGTAGGAAGAAACACCCAGTAAATTCAGGCCGTTGTTCAGGAAGCCGAGGATCAGCGCCCCGATCAGCGTGCCGACGATGCGGCCCTTGCCGCCGGCCAGGCTGGTGCCGCCCAGCACCACGGCGGCGATGGCGTCCAACTCATAGCCGGTGCCGGCGGTCGGCTGCGCCGACGACAGGCGCGCCACTTCGATCACCCCGGCCAGCGCCGCCAGCAGGCCGCACAGCGAGTAGACGATAATCTTCACCTTATCGACGCTGATGCCGGAAAGGCGGGTTGCCGCTTCATTGCCGCCCAGGGCATAAATATAGCGGCCCAGACGCGTGTGGTGCAGCATATACCAGGCGGCGATGAACACGATCGCCATGATCCAGATCGGCGTAGGCACGCCCAGCGGGCGGCCGATGCCGAACCAGCCGAAGGTGTCGGCCACGTCGGTGAAACCGGTGTTGACCGGGCTGCCGTTGGTGTACACCATGGTGACGCCGCGCAGCAGCAGCATCATCACCAGCGTGGCGATAAAGGCCTGCACTTTGCCTTTGGCGACGATCACCCCGGTGCAGGCGCCAACCGCGGCGCCCAGCGCCAATGCCGCCGCCACCGCCACCAGCGCGTTGACCTCAAAGCCGACGATCGACGCCGCCACCGCGCCGGTCAGCGCCAGCAGCGATCCCACCGACAGATCGATGCCGGACGTAAGGATCACCAGCGTCATCCCCACCGCCATGATGGCGTTCACCGAGGTTTGCTGCAGAATATTGAACAGATTGTTCAGGGTGAAGAAGTTCGGGCTCATGGAAGAGACCACGGCGATCAGCACCAGCAGCGCAATCAACGACTTCTGCTCTAACAGCCACTCTTTACTGAACCAGCGCTTGGCTGCGATAGTCTGGGAACTCATATCTGATTACTCCTGCTTTACGCCGTATTGCTTGCCGACGGCTGCCGCCATCAACGCTTCCTGGGTGGCCTGTTCAATCGGGAACTCGCCGCTGAGATGCCCTTCGTGCATCACCAGAATGCGATCGCTCATGCCCATCACCTCCGGCATCTCCGAAGACACCAGAATGATGCTCAGCCCTTCCTGCTTGAACTGGTTGATTAACTGATAGATCTCTTTTTTGGCGCCGACGTCGACGCCGCGCGTCGGCTCATCGAGGATCAGCACCTTCGGCCGAGTCATCAGGCCGCGGGCGATCGCCACTTTTTGCTGATTGCCGCCGGAAAGCAGACCGATCGGCTGTTCCATCGACGGCGTTTTGATATTAAACAGCCGGATGAAATCCCCCACCGCCTGCCGCTCGTCGGCCTGTTTCAGGCTGCCGTCGGCGCGGCTGAAGTAGCGCAGCGCGGTCAGCGACATGTTTTCCTTCACCGACATGCCCAGCACCAGGCCGTCGCGCTTGCGGTCTTCCGAGATATAGACGATGCCGTTCGCCAACCCGTCCTGCGGCGAATGGGTGACCACCTCGCGGCCATCCAGGCTGACGGTGCCGGCCTTGCGCGGCGCGGCGCCGTACAGGATCTTCATCAGTTCGGTGCGCCCGGCGCCCATCAGCCCGGCCACGCCGAGGATCTCGCCGCGATACAGCGTAAAACTGACGTCCTCAACGCCGGGGCCGGAAAGGTGGCTGACTTCCAACCGTTTTTCCCCGCGCGGCAAATCAAGGCGCGGGTATTGCTCTTCCAGCTTGCGGCCGACCATCATCTCAATCAGCGAATCTTCCTGCAGCTCGCTCACCGGCCGCTCGGCGATAAACTGCCCGTCGCGGAACACGGTCACGTCGTCGCAGATTTCAAAAATCTCTTTCAGGCGGTGCGAGATATAAACGATGCCGCGCCCTTCGGCCTTCAGCTCGTTGATCACTTTGAACAGCGAGGCGGTTTCGGTGTCGGTCAGCGCGTCGGTCGGTTCGTCCATGATGATCACTTTCGATTCGAAGCTCAGCACCTTGGCAATCTCCACCATCTGCTGATCGCCAATCGACAGCTCGCCCACCAGCCGGTGGCTGCTGTAGCGCAGGTTGAGGCGCGCCAGCAAGCGATCGGCCTCGGCGTACATACGCTTCCAGTCAATGCGGCCGAAACGGTTGACGAACTCGCGGCCGAGGAAGATGTTTTCCGCAATCGTCAGCTGCGGGATCAGATTCAGCTCCTGATGGATAATGCCGATGCCCGCTTCCTGCGAATCTTTAGGCCCGTTGAACGCCACCTCGTTACCGAGAAAATACTGGCTGCCGGCGTCTTTCTGGTAGATGCCGGTCAGCACTTTCATCATGGTGGACTTCCCGGCGCCGTTTTCCCCCACCAGCGCCATCACCTTGCCGGGATAAACGCTGAGGGCGGCGCCGGAAAGCGCCTTCACGCCGGGAAAGGCTTTATCAATCCCTTTCAGTTGCAGTAAAGGTTGCATAAACGCCTCAGAAAGTTACGCCGGCGCACAGGATCAGGTTCGCGTAAGGCGAACACTCCCCGCTGCGGATCACCGCCCGGCTGTGCTCGGTTTGCGCTTTAAACGCCTGATGGCTGATATAACGCACGCTGATGGTATTGCCCTGGCGTTGGCCCAGTGCGGTCAGTTCAGCCAACAGTGCCTCGTGGAGCGACGGATTCTGTTTCACGATCTCTTCCGCCAGGATGGCGCTTTCTACCTGCATCTCTTGCGTGACCGCCGCGAACACCTGCATGAAGGTCGGCACGCCCTGCGTCAGCGCCAGATCGATGCGCTGCGTCGCCGCCGGTATCGGCAGGCCCGCGTCGCACAGGGTGAGCTGGTCGGTATGCCCCAGCCGGGCAATCACGGCAGACACGTCGGAATTCAGTAATACGCCTTTTTTCATCTTCTCACTCCGCTAGCGAAACGTTTCGCTCTCTGGGGGAGTTTAAAAAAACGGCAGGGGAAGGCAACCGGGACAATGCAGAAGTGTGATCGCTATCGAAACGTTTCGTTCACGCACAAACAATGCGCAAACAAAAGGGGCTCAGCCATGCTGAGCCCCTGTCAGGCGGGTTAGATCTCGACCTGCGTGCCGAGCTCGATGACCCGGTTCGGCGGGATCTCAAACTGATCCGGCGCGCGCAGCGCGTTGCGGCTCAGGGCGACGAACAGCTTGCCGCGCAGGTAGAGGTACCACGGCCGCTTGGTGAGGATCAGCGATTCATGGGACATGAAGAACGAGGTCTCCGACATGCGGCACGGTAACCCTTCCAGCCCGCAGCGGTGGAATACCTCCTCGACGTTCGGCGTTTCCCGCCAGCCGTAGCTGGCCACTACCCGCCAGAAGGTCGGCGACAGCTGTTCGATGGTCACCCGGCGCACATTGTGCACGTAAGGCGCATCCTCGGTGCGCAGCGTCAGCAGCACCACGCGCTCATGCAGCACCTTGTTGTGCTTCAGGTTGTGCAGCAGCGCAAAAGGAATGACGTTGGTGGCGCGCGACAGGAACACCGCGGTACCCGGCACCCGCACCGGCGGCGATTTCTCCAGCGAGGCGATCATCGCCTCCAGCGAGTTGCCGTGTTCATGCAGGCGGCGCAGCAGGCGGAAGCGCTCGCTCTTCCAGGTGGTCATAATGATAAACATCACCAGCGCCAAGGTCAGCGGCAACCAGCCGCCGGAGAACAGCTTCAGGGCGTTGGCGGAGAACATCGGCACGTCGATGATCAGCAAGATGGCAGCGATGCCGAGCGCCAGGAAGCGATTCCAGTGCCAGTTGTTGATCGCCACCGAGGTGACCAGAATGCTGGTCAGCACCATGGTGCCGGTGACGGCGATGCCGTACGCCGCCGCCAGGTTGCTGGAGTGTTCGAAGCCGACAATCACCAGCACCACCGAGATGTACAGCGTCCAGTTGATCACTGGAATGTAGATCTGGCCGGATTCCATTTCCGAGGTGTGAATAATGCGCATCGGCGACAGATAGCCCAGGCGCACCGCCTGGCGGGTCAGCGAGAAGACGCCGGAAATCACCGCCTGCGAAGCGATAACCGTCGCCAGGGTCGCCAGAATCAGCAGCGGGATCAGCGCCCAGTCGGGTGCCAGCAGGAAGAACGGGTTTTTGATCGCCTCAGGGTTTTTCAACAGCAGCGCGCCCTGGCCGAAGTAGTTGAGCACCAGCGAAGGCAGCACCACGGTGAACCAGGCCAGGCGAATCGGGAACTTGCCGAAGTGCCCCATATCGGCATACAGCGCCTCGACGCCGGTGATCGACAGCACCACCGCCCCCAGCGCAAAGAACGACACCTTCTTATATTCCATGAAGAAGTTGAGCGCCCATTTGGGGTTCAGCGCCTGCAGCACTTCCGGGTTCGAAATGATGCTGCGCGCGCCCAGCACCGCCAACACGATGAACCACAGCAGCATCACCGGGGCGAACAGCTTGCCGACGCTGCCGGTACCGTGCTTTTGAATAACGAACAGCAGCGTCAGCACCAGAATGGAGAGCGGCACGATGTAGGCATCGAGCGCAGGCGCGGCGATTTCCAGCCCCTCTATCGCCGACATCACCGAGATAGCCGGGGTGATCACCACCTCGCCATAGAAGAAGCTGCCGCCGATCAGGCCCAGTATCACCAGCACCGCGGTGGTGCGCGCCGAAGTGTTGCGCCCGGCCAGCGACATCAGCGTCAGAATGCCGCCCTCGCCGGCGTTGTCCGCGCGCATCACGTAGGTGAGATATTTGAGGGAAACGATCACGATCAGCATCCAGAAAATCAGCGACAGGAAGCCGAAAACCACGTCTGGACGAACATCGAAGCCGTAATGGCCGGAGAAACACTCTCTCAACGTATAGAGAGGGCTGGTGCCGATATCACCGTAGACCACGCCGATGGCCGCCAGGGTTACCGCCGATAAGGACTGCTTATGCTCTGCGCTCATAATTCGTTTCTTTATCAGAACATCCGTTAGCGATGCATCCGCATCAGGCAAAATACGGGCTCAAAGATCCGTCACGCCCACCAGAAAGCCGCACAGTATGCACCATTTATACGGCTTGCCTACCCTTATATCAGAGCCGAAAAATAAACAAAATGTGAACCGGATATCCGGCTCAACTTAGAAAAATATTACTAATCAACAAGCTATACCACTAAAAATAATGGTGGTTTATCATCGGATTATCGACCAAGATTGGCTAACTCTCGGACAATGCGACAATTATATGACGCCATCATCCCTTCTGGCAGAACGAATTTCCCGCCTCAGCAGCGCGCTGGAGAGCGGTCTTTATGAGCGGCAAGAAGCGATTCGCCTGTGCCTGCTGGCGGCGCTGAGCGGCGAAAGCGTATTCCTGCTCGGCCCGCCCGGCATCGCCAAGAGCCTGATCGCGCGCCGGCTGAAGTTTGCCTTCCGCAACGCCCGCTCCTTTGAATACCTGATGACGCGCTTTTCCACGCCGGAAGAGGTCTTCGGCCCGCTCTCCATTCAGGCGTTGAAAGATGAGGGGCGCTATCAGCGTCTGACCGCCGGCTACCTGCCGGAAGCGGAGATCGTGTTTCTGGACGAGATCTGGAAGGCCGGCCCGGCGATCCTCAACACCCTGCTGACGGCGATCAACGAACGGCGCTTTCGCAACGGCAACAGCGAAGAACCGATCCCGCTGCGCCTGCTGGTGACCGCCTCCAACGAACTGCCCGAAGCGGACAACAGCCTCGAAGCCTTATATGACCGCATGCTGATCCGCCTGTGGCTGGATAAGGTGCAGGATAAGCAGAATTTCCGCTCGCTGCTGGTCAACCGCCAGAGCGAAAGCCAAAACCCGGTGCCGGCGGCGCTGAGCGTCAGCGACGAAGAGTTTCTGCAGTGGCAGCCGCAGATCGATAAGGTGGCGCTGCCGGAAGCCTGCTTTGAGCTGATTTTCCAGCTGCGCCAGCGGCTGGACGCGCTGGAACAGGCGCCGTACGTCTCTGACCGACGCTGGAAAAAAGCCCTGCGCCTGCTGCAGGCCTGCGCCTTCTTCAGCGGGCGCGACGCCATCGCCCCGCTCGACCTGATGCTGCTGAAAGACTGCCTGTGGCACGATCTCACCTCGCTGAAGCTGCTGCAACAGCAGATCGATCAGCTGCTGACCGAATCGGCCTACCAGCAACAGTCGATGCTGATCCAACTGCAACAAATCCACACCCGCTGGCTGCAGGATCAGCAGCAACAAAGCGACCGGCAGGCCATCAGCCTGGTGAAAAAGGGCGGCATGTTCAGCCGTAAACCGCAATACGCGCCGGCCACGCCGTTCGCCGGCGGCACCCTCACCCTGTTGCTGCAAAAGCCGCTGCAGCTGCATGACATTCAGGTCAACCATCTGAGCATCGAAAGCAGCGTGCTGGACAACTGGCTGCAAAAAGGCGGCGACGTGCGCGCCAAGCTGAACGGCATCGGCTTCGCGCAGCCGATCGATTTGGAGGTCGACGACCAACTGCACCTGACGGTGCTGGACGTCAGCCGCCAGCCGTCGCTGCTGGCGCTGCCGGGCAAACAGGCCACCGCCACGCCGCAGGCGCTGCTGGACGAAATGGACGCGTTGGCCCAACGCCTGGCGGAGCAGCGCCGCGCCTTCAGCCAACATCAGCCCTGTCTGTTCACACCCGCCGCCGGTCTGGCCAAGATCGAAGCCAGTCTGCTGCAGGTGGCGGAGCAGGTTAAACAGCAACTGCAGCAAATGCGCGGCCAGTAACCATGCTCAGTCTGGAGACGCTCGATCTGCTGCTGGCGATCGCCGAAGGCGAAATGATCGAGGAGATGATCGTCGGCATGCTGGCGGCGCCGCAGCTGTCGGTGTTCTTTAAAAAGTTTCCGGCCCTTCGCCGGGCGCTGGATCGCGATCTGCCACGCTGGAAACTGCAGCTCAAGGAACGTCTGCAGGAAGCCATGGTGCCGCCGGTGCTGGCGCAGGAATTTTACCGCTACCAACAGTGCCAGCTGGAGAACAACACCCAGTTCTATCACAACCTCAACGACACGATGGAGCTGCTGCGCCAGCTGGTCTCGCCGTTTTATGAACAGGCGCGCGCGCTGGTGGACGCCGCCGATCTACCCAATCATCCGCTGGACGACAGCTTCCAAACCCTGTTCCTGCAGCGCTGGCGCATCAGCCTGACGCTGCAGGCCACCATGCTGCACCACCAGCTGCTGGAACAGGAGCGCGAGCAGCTGATGGCGGAACTGCAGGAGCGATTGGCGCTGAGCGGCGCGCTGGAGCCGCTGCTGTCGGAAAACGACACCGCCGCCGGCAGGCTGTGGGACATGAGCAAAGGCCAGCTGCAGCGCGGTGATTACCAACGGCTGGTGGAGTATGGCAACTTTTTGCAGCAGCAGCCGGAGCTGAAAAAGCTGGCGCAGCAGTTGGGCCGCAGCTATCAGGCCAAGGCGGTGCAGCAACAGGACGCGCAGCCGGAGCCGTTCAGGGTGATGGTGCAGGTGCCGGCCACGCTACCGGAAGAAGTGAGCGGCATTCATCAGAGCGACGACATCCTGCGCTTGCTGCCGCCGGAGCTGGCGACGCTGGGCATTGAAGAGCTGGAGTTCGAATTTTATCGCCGCCTGCTGGAAAAGCGACTGCTGAGCTACCGCCTGCAGGGCGACGTCTGGCAGGAGCAGATCCTGATCCGCCAGGTCACCCACCAGCAGCAGGATCAACAGCCGCGCGGGCCGTTTATCGTCTGCGTGGACACCTCAGGATCGATGGGCGGCTTCAACGAACAGTGCGCCAAGGCGTTCTGCCTGGCGCTGCTGCGCATTGCGCTGGCGGACAACCGCCGTTGCTACATCATGCTGTTCGCCAACCAGATCGTGCATTACGAGCTCACCGCCGCCAGCGGCATCGAACAGGCGGTGCGCTTTCTCGGCCAGCAGTTTCGCGGCGGCACCGATCTGGCGGCCTGCCTGAACGCCACCGTCACTAAAATGGCGGAGAGCGGCTGGTTCGACGCCGATGCGGTGATCATTTCCGATTTTATCGCTCAGCGGTTGCCGGAGGAGGTAATAAAGAAGGTGAAACAGCAGCAGCAAAGCCACCAGCAGCGTTTCCATGCGGTGGCGATGTCCGCCTACGGCAAACCCGGCATCATGCGCATCTTCGATCATATCTGGCGCTTCGATACCGGGCTGAAAAGCCGTTTGATGCGCCGCTGGCGGCGCTAGGCGGGATCAGAGCAGGCCTTCGACCGCCCCGCGCACTTCCGGCGACCACACGCCGCACTGCACCTGGCCGATATGCGACAGTTGCAGCAGCAGCATCACCAAGCGCGACTGACCGATGCCGCCGCCGATGGTCTGCGGCATATCGCCGCGCAGCAGCGACTGGTGCCACTCCAGCTTCATGCGCTCTTCATCGCCGGTCAGCGCCAGCTGACGTTTCAGCGCGGCGGCGTCGACGCGGATGCCCATAGAGGACAGCTCGAAAGCGTCCTGCAGCACCGGGTTCCACACCACGATATCGCCGTTCAGGCCCGCCAGGCCATCCGCCGCTAGCGTGGTCCAGTCATCATAATCCGGCGCCCGCACATCGTGCGATTTGCCGTGCGACAGCTTGCCGCCGATGCCGATCAGGAATACCGCGCCCAGCTCTTTGGCGATCGCCCGCTCGCGCCCTTTGGCGTCCAGATCCGGGTAACGCTGCAGCAGGGTTTCGCTGTGCACAAAGTGGATCTGTTCCGGCAGGAACGGGGTCAGACCATGCTCGCGGCTGACTTCCGCTTCCGTCGCCTTGATGGCGGCGTAAATGCTGCGCACGGTGCTTTTCAGGTAGTCCAGGCTGCGCTCACCGTCGCCCATCACCCGCTCCCAGTCCCACTGATCGACGTACACCGAGTGGATAGGCGTCAGGCGATCTTCATCCGGGCGCAGCGCCTTCATATGGGTGTACAGGCCTTCGCCGGCGCCGAAATCGTAGCTGCCCAGGGTTTTGCGTTTCCATTTCGCCAGTGAATGCACCACTTCGAAGGTGGCGTCCGGCAGGGTTTTCACCTTAACCTGCACCGCTTTCTCGCTGCCGGAGAGGTTATCCTGCGTGCCGTCGCCCAGACGGCTGAGGATCGGCGCCTGCACTTCGATCAGGCCAAGCTGTTGCTCCAGCTGGCGGGAGAAGAAGGATTTGACCTGGCTGATTTGTTGTTGTTTTTGGATAAACTGTTTTTTCATTGCCGTATCTCTTGTAAACCTGTCTCTGTTGCCATCGATTAAGCAACAAAATGACATGTCAATTCAATATCCATTAATCAATATTGCCTTTTCACTTTTAATCGTTCATTTTTATCCGGACAGAATTCAACAATCGTTAATTAATGGGGGATTAAATGGCGGAAATTTATCAGATCGATAATCTCGATCGCGGCATCCTCAACGCTCTGATGGACAACGCGCGCACGCCGTACGCCGAACTGGCGAAAAACTTTGCCGTCAGCCCCGGCACCATTCATGTGCGGGTAGAGAAGATGAAACAGGCCGGGATCATCACCGGCGCGCGCATCGACGTCAGCCCCAAACAGCTGGGCTACGATGTGTGCTGCTTTATCGGCATCATATTAAAGAGCGCCAAGGACTACCCTTCGGCGCTGAAAAAGCTGGAAAGCCTGGAGGAAGTGGTGGAAGCCTATTACACCACCGGCCACTACAGCGTCTTTATCAAGGTGATGTGCCGATCGATCGACGCACTGCAGCAGGTACTTATCAACAAGATCCAGACCATCGACGAGATCCAGTCTACCGAAACGCTGATCTCGCTGCAGAACCCCATTATGCGCACCATCGTGCCGTAACCCGCCAAATTGCATACCCACATTATCCACAGGTAGATCCCAGCCGATTCACAGCGTACAATGCAGCCACTTTGAGTGAGAAGGTTGGGATCGTTGGTTCATGGCAGACATTACTCTGATCAGTGGCAGTACGCTTGGCAGCGCCGAATACGTGGCTGAACATTTGGCTGAAAAGCTGGAAGACGCGGGTTTCTCTACCGAGATGCTGCACGGCCCTGAACTGGATGAACTGCCGTTGACCGGCCGCTGGCTGGTGGTCTCTTCCACGCACGGCGCCGGCGAACTGCCGGATAACCTTCAGCCGCTGCTGGAGCAGATCGCCGAACAACAGCCGGATCTTTCCGAGGTGCAGTTCGGCGCCGTCGGTTTAGGCAGTTCGGAATACGACATCTTCTGCGGCGCGATCAAACAGATCGACGATCTGCTGATCGCCAGAGGCGCGAAAAGGATCGGCGATCGTCTCGAGATCGACGTGACCGAGCATGAAATTCCCGAGGATCCGGCCGAGGAATGGGTAAAAAACTGGATTAATTTACTCTAGTTTGTCTAAAGATCGCGCGAACGATTGTGGATAACTAAGCTTAAAAGCAGGGTAAAAGCCGTAGTTATCCAAATAACAACCGTAGGTCGCTTTTTGTCCTGTGCATAACAAGCCTTTTAGATCCCAGCTTATCTGCGTCGGGATCACCGATCATTCACAGCAAACGATCCTCCTTAATCTGCTGATCTTCTTCGTGAATAGTTACTTATCCACAGAGGATCGCGATCCTAATAAGAGATCTAATAAAGAGATCTTTAAATAAAAAAGATCTTCTTTTAATTACCGACGATCCTGACCGCTTGGTCGATCGTCTAAACTTGAGTAGAATCCCCCACCCCAGGGCAAATACGATCGTTCGCAATACGGCGAGGTGCAGTTCCATGTTTTATCCAGATCAATTTGACGTCATCATCATCGGTGGTGGCCATGCAGGTACCGAGGCCGCCATGGCCGCGGCGCGCATGGGGCGTCAGACTTTATTATTGACACACAATATCGATACGCTGGGACAGATGTCCTGTAACCCGGCGATTGGCGGTATTGGTAAAGGGCATCTGGTTAAGGAAATTGATGCACTCGGCGGCCTGATGGCCACGGCGATCGATCATGCCGGCATCCAGTTTAGGATACTAAACGCCAGCAAAGGCCCTGCCGTTCGCGCCACTCGCGCGCAGGCGGATCGCGTACTGTATCGCCAGGCGATCCGCACCGCGTTGGAGAACCAACCCAACCTGATGATCTTCCAACAGCCGGTTGAGGATCTGATCGTCGAAAACGATCGCGTAGTGGGCGCCGTAACCCAAATGGGCCTGAAATTCCGCGCCAAGGCGGTGGTATTGACCGTCGGCACCTTCCTGGACGGCAAGATCCATATCGGCCTGGAGAATTACAGCGGCGGCCGCGCGGGGGATCCTCCTTCGATCTCGCTGTCGCAGCGTTTGCGTGAACTGCCGCTGCGCGTCAACCGCTTGAAAACCGGTACGCCGCCGCGCATCGACGCCCGCACTATCGATTTCAGCGTACTGGCGCCACAACACGGCGATACGCCGGTGCCGGTATTCTCGTTCCTAGGCGATGCCAGCCAGCACCCAGAACAAATGGCGTGCTACATCACTCACACCAATGAAAAAACCCATGACGTGATCCGCAATAACCTCGATCGCAGCCCGATGTATGCCGGGATCATCGAAGGGATCGGCCCACGTTACTGCCCATCGATCGAAGACAAGGTCATGCGCTTTGCCGATCGCAACGCGCACCAGATCTTCCTCGAACCGGAAGGCCTGACCAGCAACGAAATTTACCCTAACGGCATTTCCACCAGCCTGCCGTTCGACGTGCAGATGCAGATCGTCCGTTCGATGGAAGGGATGCAGAACGCGCGTATTATTCGCCCTGGTTATGCCATCGAGTACGATTTCTTCGATCCGCGCGATCTGAAGCCGACGCTGGAAAGCAAATTCATTCAGGGGCTGTTCTTCGCCGGCCAGATCAACGGCACCACCGGGTATGAAGAAGCCGCTGCGCAGGGCCTGTTGGCCGGCCTGAACGCCGGGCGCTTCGCCGACGAACAGGAAGGCTGGGCGCCACGTCGCGATCAGGCCTACCTGGGCGTGCTGGTGGACGATCTCAGCACCCTCGGCACCAAAGAACCGTACCGCATGTTTACCTCGCGCGCCGAGTATCGTCTGATGCTGCGTGAAGACAACGCCGATCTCCGCCTGACGGAAAAAGGCCGTGAACTCGGCCTGGTGGACGACGTGCGTTGGGCGCGTTACAGCGAGAAGCTGGAGCGAATCGAACGCGAACGTCAGCGCCTGCGCGACATCTGGATGCACCCGCACGCCGAGAACGTCGAACAGGTCAATGCGCTGCTGAAGGCGCCGCTGTCGCGCGAAGCGAACGGCGAAGAGCTGCTGCGCCGCCCGGAGATGGATTACGCGCAGTTGACCGGCACCGAGGCCTTCGCGCCGCCGCTGGACGACGTACAAGCCGCCGAACAGGTCGAGATCCAGGTCAAATACGAAGGCTACATCGCTCGCCAGCAGGAAGAGATCGAAAAACAACAGCGCAACGAGAACACCGTGCTGCCGTTGGATCTCGACTACCGTCAGGTTTCTGGGCTGTCGAACGAGGTGATCGCCAAGCTGAACGATCACAAACCGAACTCCATCGGCCAGGCTTCGCGCATCTCCGGCATTACGCCGGCGGCGATCTCGATTTTGCTGATCTGGCTGAAAAAGCAGGGACTGCTGCGCCGCAGCGCATAAATCCCGCATCCAGGCGGCCGTTTGCTCATCCCGTAGCCAAACGGCCGCTGACATCACTTGCGCCCTGAATTATCATAGGCGCCTCATTGCGCCAGCTAACCATCCGCTGGTCGTTCAGCGCCTGCCAAAGGATCCGTTGTGCAAAAAAAATTAGACTCGCTGCTCGCGGCAGCAGGCATTGAGCTGCCCGATCAGCAGAAACAGCAGCTGCTGGGCTATGTCGGCATGCTGGATAAGTGGAACAAGGCTTATAACCTCACGTCGGTGCGCGATCCGCAGCAAATGCTGGTGCGCCACATCCTCGACAGCATCGTGGTCAACCCGCATCTGCAGGGCTCGCGTTTTATCGATGTCGGCACCGGCCCCGGCTTGCCGGGCATTCCGCTGGCGATCGTGCGCCCGGACGCGCATTTCACGCTGCTCGACAGCCTGGGCAAGCGCGTGCGTTTCCTGCGTCAGGTGCAACATGAGCTGGGCCTGAACAATATCGAGCCGGTGCAGAGCCGCGTTGAGGAGTTTCCGGCCGAGCCGCCGTTCGACGGCGTGATCAGCCGCGCGTTCGCTTCGCTGCAGGATATGCTGTCCTGGTGCCATCACCTGCCGGCGAAAGGGCAGGGGCGTTTTTACGCGTTGAAAGGCGTGCGCCCGGATGAAGAGCTGACGCAGCTGCCGGCGGGCGTTAGCCTGGAGTCTATCGTGCGGCTGCAGGTGCCTGAACTGGAAGGCGAACGCCACCTGGTGATTCTTAAGGCAAACTGAGTTTGCTTTTGATCAAACAAGCGTGAATTAAAGGCAGTACCAGGCAGAAAGATAAGCAGGCTAATTAGTTGGTCGCTTTTTTTAGTTAATTTACTTCCTATTAACACAAAAAACGCGGCTAATTAGCGACAATAGAGTAATTGCATTTGGAAATAGTCACGTTAGCAATCATGTGCGAAAGATTGGCGTTTGCTGCTAATGTTAATTGGCTGTTGGAATATTGCCCCGCGGCTTGTCAATAAAAGGTTTTCGTCGGGTATACGGATTGTTTTTGAACAGTTAACTGATAATGTTTTGATTTATATAATCTTTTGATCGCTCAAATTGCTAAAGACGGTTTGGTTGACCATCGGCTATAAATCAGGAAGGGACATTACTGTGATCGGCTTCGCGTTTCTAAACGCAACGCTGGAATAATCAGACAATTAAATGCGCCCTATTATTCCGACCGTTTTCTTGTGAAAATAGGCTGGAATAGGGAAATTTAAATAATTGTTCACCTTTTCGCTACTTATCGATTGAATTCGTTGGTATGCCCCGTATAATTTGCTCGTTTTTTGCTGCTTGACTCTGGACAGCAAAAACAGTTGTATACGTCACTCAGCATACCCCCTCTGGGGTACGGAGAGAACAAACGTCATGTCTGTGTCCCTTTACAGCGGGAAAGTCGCACGCAAACTGCTGTTTTTGCAGTTAATGACTTTTGTTCTGATCAGCGTTGCTTTCTGGCTGAAAAGCCCGGAATGGAGCGCTTCGGCGCTGGCAGGCGGTCTCGCCGCCTGGTTGCCGAGTGCAATGTTTATGCTGTTTGCCTTGCGCCATCAGGCGCAAACGCCGGCGCCCGGTAGGGTTGCCTGGTCGTTCGCCATCGGCGAGGGGCTAAAGGTCGTGATCACCATCGTTTTGCTGATCGTGGCGCTGGGGGTGTTCAAGGCGGAGTTTATACCGCTTGGCCTGACCTATTTAGCGGTGTTAGTGGTGCAGATAGTGGCACCGGCCGTGATTAACAGTTACCGAACTTAACTAAATAAGGGTAAGAGGCATCATGTCTGCAGGAGAAGTCTTGACTCCACAGGAGTATATCGGTCACCACCTGACGCAGCTTCAGGTCGGGACTGGGTTTTGGTCGATTAACCTCGACTCGATGTTTTTCTCCGTCGTCCTCGGGGCGCTCTTCCTGGTGATCTTCCGCAAAGTGGCCAAAAACGCCACCAGCGGCGTGCCGGGTAAACTGCAAACCGCCGTGGAGCTGGTGGTCGGTTTCGTCGACAGCAGCGTGCGCGACATGTACCACGGCAAGAGCAAGGTCATTGCGCCGTTGGCACTGACCGTGTTCGTCTGGGTGTTCCTGATGAACCTGATGGACCTCATCCCGGTTGACTTCCTGCCTTATCTCGGCACCCACGTTCTCGGTCTGCCTGCGCTGCGCGTCGTGCCTACCGCCGACGTGAACGTCACGCTGTCTATGGCGCTGGGCGTGTTTATCCTGATTCTGTTCTATAGCATCAAAATGAAAGGCGTTGGCGGGTTCGTTAAAGAGTTGACCATGCAGCCGTTCAACCACCCTGTATTCATTCCTATCAACCTGATTCTTGAAGGTGTCAGCCTGCTGTCCAAACCTGTTTCACTGGGTCTGCGACTGTTCGGCAACATGTATGCGGGTGAGTTGATCTTCATCCTGATTGCCGGCCTGTTGCCGTGGTGGTCACAGTGGGTCCTGAGCTTGCCTTGGGCTATCTTCCACATCCTGATCATTACGCTTCAAGCCTTTATTTTCATGGTTCTGACGATCGTCTATCTGTCGATGGCGTCTGAAGAGCACTGATTTTCTTAAAACACTTGCACTTTTAAACTGAAACAAACTGGAGACTGTCATGGAAAACCTGAGTATGGATCTGCTGTACATGGCTGCCGCTGTGATGATGGGTTTAGCGGCAATCGGTGCTGCGATCGGTATCGGCATCCTGGGTGGTAAATTCTTGGAAGGCGCTGCTCGTCAGCCTGACCTGATTCCTCTGCTGCGTACACAGTTCTTTATCGTTATGGGTCTGGTCGACGCCATCCCGATGATCGCTGTAGGTCTGGGTCTGTACGTGATGTTCGCCGTCGCGTAAGTAGAGCAACCCTCTACGACGTAACCAAACTATTAACTTTTAAAGAGGCATTGTGCTGTGAATCTTAACGCAACAATCCTCGGCCAGGCCATCGCGTTCGTTCTGTTTGTCTGGTTCTGCATGAAGTACGTATGGCCGCCGATCATGGCTGCCATCGAGAAACGTCAGAAAGAAATCGCTGACGGCCTCGCTTCTGCAGAGCGTGCCAAAAAAGATCTGGACTTAGCGCAAGCCAATGCGACCGACCAGCTGAAAACTGCTAAAGCGGAAGCTCAGGTGATCATCGAGCAAGCGAACAAACGCAAAGCTCAGATCATGGATGAAGCGAAAGCCGAAGCCGAGCAGGAACGTAACAAAATCGTGGCGCAGGCTCAGGCTGAGATCGAAGCCGAACGTAAGCGCGCTCGTGAAGAGTTGCGTAAGCAAGTCGCGATGCTGGCAATTGCCGGCGCCGAGAAGATCATCGAACGTTCCGTGGATGAAGCTGCTAACAGCGACATCGTTGATAAACTGGTCGCTGAACTGTAAGGAGGGAGGGGCTGATGTCTGAATTTGTCACTGTAGCTCGCCCCTACGCCAAAGCAGCTTTTGACTTTGCCGTTGAGCACCAAAGCGTAGAGCGCTGGCAGGAAATGCTGGCGTTTGCGGCTGAAGTCACTCGCAATGAACAGATTTCTGAACTGCTGTCTGGCGCGGTCGCGCCAGAAACGCTGTCCAAGACGTTCATCGCGGTTTGTGGCGATCGGCTCGACGAACATGGCCAGAACTTTATCCGCGTAATGGCCGAAAATGGACGTTTACTGGTTCTTCCTGCCGTGCTGCAGCAGTTCATCGAACTGCGCGCCTCGCTGGAATCCACCGTCGAAGTCGAAGTGCTCTCTGCGAGCGCGCTGAGCGACGAACAGCAGGCGAAAATCGCCGCTGCGATGGAAAAACGTCTGTCACGCAAAGTTAAGCTGAATTGCAAAATTGACAAGTCTGTACTGGCCGGCATCGTTGTTCGCGCCGGCGATATGGTGATTGATGGCAGCGTTCGCGGTCGTCTTGAACGCCTGACAGACGTCTTGCAGTCTTAAGGGGACTGGAGCATGCAACTGAATTCCACCGAAATCAGCGAACTGATCAAGCAGCGCATTGCTCAGTTCAATGTAGTGAGCGAAGCTCACAATGAAGGTACTATCGTTTCCGTCAGCGACGGGATCATCCGCGTACACGGCCTGGCCGAAGTTATGCAGGGCGAAATGATCGCGCTGCCTGGCAACCGTTACGCAATCGCATTGAACCTGGAGCGCGACTCCGTCGGTGCCGTGGTTATGGGTCCGTACGCGGATCTGGCCGAAGGCATGAAGGTTAAATGCACCGGCCGTATCCTGGAAGTTCCAGTCGGTCGTGGTCTGCTGGGCCGCGTAGTTAACACCCTGGGCGCGCCAATCGACGGCAAAGGCCCGATTGAGAACGACGGTTTCTCTCCGGTAGAAGCTATCGCGCCAGGCGTTATCGAGCGTCAATCCGTTGATCAGCCGGTTCAGACTGGCTACAAATCCGTTGACGCCATGATTCCAATCGGCCGTGGCCAGCGTGAGCTGGTGATCGGTGACCGTCAGACCGGTAAAACCGCGCTGGCGATCGATGCGATCATCAACCAACGCGACTCCGGCATCAAATGCGTTTACGTGGCTATCGGCCAGAAAGCGTCCACCATCGCTAACGTGGTGCGCAAACTGGAAGAGCACGGCGCACTGGCCAACACCATCGTGGTGGTGGCGACCGCTTCCGAATCCGCTGCACTGCAATACCTGGCGCCATACGCCGGTTGCGCAATGGGCGAATACTTCCGTGACCGCGGTGAAGATGCGTTGATCGTGTACGATGACCTGTCCAAACAGGCCGTTGCTTACCGCCAGATTTCCCTGCTGCTTCGTCGTCCGCCAGGTCGTGAAGCTTACCCAGGCGACGTATTCTACCTGCACTCCCGCTTGCTGGAGCGTGCAGCGCGCGTTAACGCCGAATACGTTGAAGCCTTCACCAAAGGTGAAGTTAAAGGCCAAACCGGTTCACTGACCGCTCTGCCGATCATTGAAACCCAGGCGGGTGACGTTTCCGCGTTCGTTCCGACCAACGTAATCTCGATTACCGATGGTCAGATCTTCCTGGAATCCAACCTGTTCAACTCCGGTATTCGTCCGGCAGTTAACCCGGGTATCTCCGTATCCCGTGTTGGTGGCGCCGCGCAGACCAAGATCATGAAGAAACTGTCCGGCGGTATCCGTACCGCGCTGGCGCAGTATCGTGAACTGGCTGCGTTCTCCCAGTTCGCATCCGATCTGGACGACGCGACCCGCAAACAGCTGAGCCACGGTCAGAAAGTGACCGAGCTGCTGAAACAGAAACAGTATGCGCCGATGTCGGTCGCACAACAGTCTCTGGTGCTGTTTGCCGCAGAACGCGGTTACCTGAACGACGTCGAAGTCGCCAAAGTGGTGAGCTTCGAAGCCGCGCTGGTCGCCTATGCGGACCGCGAGCACGCCGAGCTGCTGAACCACATCAACCAAACTGGCAACTTCAATGATGAGATCGAGGGCAAGTTGAAAGACATCCTCGAGACCTTCAAGAAAACCCAGTCCTGGTAACGCCGAACGGTCCTGCTGTTGAAAGACAGCAGGCCGTCTGGCACTGAGGAGAAGCAGAGATGGCCGGCGCAAAAGAGATACGTAGTAAGATCGCTAGCGTGCAAAACACGCAAAAGATCACTAAAGCGATGGAAATGGTCGCCGCCTCCAAAATGCGTAAATCGCAGGATCGCATGGCGGCCAGCCGTCCTTATGCAGAGACCATGCGCAAAGTGATTGGTCACCTTGCGTTAGGGAATCTGGAGTACAAGCACCCGTACCTGGATGAGCGTGACGTTAAGCGCGTCGGGTATCTGGTGGTGTCTACTGACCGTGGTCTCTGCGGCGGCTTGAACATCAACCTGTTCAAAAAGCTGCTGGCGGAGATGAAAGCCTGGTCCGAAAAAGGCGTCGAAACCGATTTGGCGCTGATTGGCTCTAAAGCGGCCTCTTTCTTTGGTTCCGTGGGTGGCAACGTGGTTGCCCAGGTGACCGGCATGGGGGACAAACCTTCCCTGTCGGATCTGATCGGGCCGGTGAAAGTGATGCTGCAGGCCTACGACGAAGGTCGTTTGGACAAGCTGTACATTGTCAGCAACAAATTTGTTAATACGATGTCCCAAGAGCCGCAGGTGCTTCAGCTGCTGCCGTTACCGCCAGCCGATGACGAAGAGCTGAAGAAAACGCCTTGGGATTACCTGTATGAACCCGATCCAAAAGTGCTGCTTGATACCTTGCTGCGCCGCTATGTGGAGTCGCAGGTTTATCAGGGCGTCGTGGAAAACCTGGCCAGCGAGCAGGCCGCACGAATGGTCGCGATGAAAGCCGCAACCGATAACGGCGGTAGCCTGATCAAAGAGCTGCAGTTGGTATACAACAAGGCGCGTCAGGCCAGCATCACTCAGGAACTCACCGAGATCGTTTCGGGAGCCTCCGCGGTTTAAGCTAGGTTTACGAATTACGTAGAGGATTCAAGATGGCTACTGGAAAGATTATCCAGGTAATCGGCGCCGTGGTGGACGTCGAGTTCCCTCAGGATGCCGTACCGAAAGTGTACGACGCCCTTGAGGTAGAAAACGGCACCGAAAAACTGGTGTTGGAAGTTCAGCAACAGCTGGGCGGTGGCGTGGTTCGCTGTATCGCAATGGGGACCTCCGATGGTCTGCGTCGCGGTCTGAAAGTGAACAACCTGGACCACCCGATTGAAGTGCCGGTGGGTAAAGCTACCCTGGGCCGTATCATGAACGTATTGGGTCAACCGATCGACATGAAAGGCGACATCGGCGAAGAAGAGCGTTGGGCGATTCACCGCGCGGCGCCAAGCTACGAAGAGCTGTCCAGCTCCCAGGAACTGCTGGAAACCGGTATCAAGGTAATGGACCTGATTTGTCCGTTCGCCAAGGGCGGTAAAGTGGGTCTGTTCGGCGGTGCGGGCGTGGGTAAAACCGTAAACATGATGGAGCTGATCCGTAACATCGCGATCGAGCACTCCGGTTATTCCGTGTTTGCGGGTGTGGGCGAGCGTACTCGTGAGGGTAACGACTTCTACCACGAAATGACCGACTCCAACGTTCTGGACAAAGTATCCCTGGTTTACGGCCAGATGAACGAGCCACCGGGTAACCGTCTGCGCGTTGCGCTGACCGGTCTGACCATGGCGGAGAAATTCCGTGACGAAGGCCGTGACGTTCTGCTGTTCGTTGACAACATCTACCGTTACACCCTGGCCGGTACCGAAGTGTCCGCACTTCTGGGCCGTATGCCATCCGCGGTAGGTTATCAGCCAACGCTGGCGGAAGAGATGGGCGTTCTGCAAGAACGTATCACCTCGACCAAGACCGGTTCCATCACTTCCGTACAGGCCGTTTACGTTCCTGCGGATGACTTGACTGACCCGTCACCAGCCACCACCTTTGCGCACTTGGACGCAACCGTGGTACTGAGCCGTAACATCGCTTCTCTGGGTATCTACCCGGCCGTTGACCCGCTGGATTCCACCAGCCGTCAACTGGATCCGCTGGTCGTTGGCCAGGAGCACTACGACGTAGCGCGTGGCGTGCAGTCCATTCTGCAACGCTACCAGGAACTGAAAGATATCATCGCGATCCTGGGTATGGACGAGCTGTCTGAAGAAGACAAACTGGTCGTATCCCGTGCGCGTAAGATCCAACGCTTCCTGTCTCAGCCGTTCTTCGTGGCAGAAGTCTTCACCGGTTCTCCGGGCAAGTTCGTATCGCTGAAAGACACCATCCGTGGTTTCAAAGGCATTATGGACGGCGACTATGACCACCTGCCGGAGCAGGCGTTCTACATGGTTGGCACCATTGAAGAAGCAGTGGAAAAAGCCAAGAAACTGTAACGCCTTGAGAGGAGGGTGATATGGCTATGACTTACCATCTGGATGTAGTCAGCGCGGAAAAACAGATGTTTTCCGGCCTGGTGCAGAAGATCCAGGTGACAGGCAGCGAAGGTGAACTGGGGATCTTCCCTGGCCATGCGCCGCTGCTGACTGCCATCAAGCCTGGCATGGTGCGTATTGTTAAGCAGCACGGTGAAGAAGAGTTCATCTACCTGTCCGGCGGCATCCTCGAGGTGCAGCCGAGCGTGGTTACCGTGCTGGCGGACACTGCTATCCGTGGTACTGACCTCGACGAAGCGAGAGCGTTGGAAGCTAAGCGTAAAGCTGAAGAACACATTCGCAGCTCTCATGGCGATGTCGACTATGCTCAGGCATCCGCTGAACTGGCGAAAGCGATCGCGAAACTGCGCGTTATCGAGCTCACCAGAAAAGCGATGTAATGTTTGGGTGCCCGTCACCCAACTTTAAGAAAGCGGCCTATAGGGTCGCTTTTTTTTTACTTTAAAATAAGCATTTCAGCCCGGCGGGCGGTGTGGTGTATAACCCCTGATATCGGGAAATAAACGTCGCCGATCGCCGACAGTTTTTTCGTCCCGGCGCCGAATTGGCCACGATAGCGGCAGGCCAAGGCCCACGCGGCCTGCGCCGGGTTCGTGATGAGAAATATGTAGTAATATTGTCGCTAAACGGTTTTACTTTCGTCTATCAAAATGGAGTTATCAGGTTGCTTATGTCGAACAGCGCAATGAGCGTGGTTATCCTCGCCGCGGGCAAGGGAACACGCATGTATTCCGATCTTCCCAAGGTTTTACATCCGTTGGCCGGTAAGCCGATGGTGCAACACGTCATTGATGCCGCGATGAAACTGGGCGCGCAACATGTTCACCTGGTATACGGCCACGGCGGCGATCTGCTGAAAAGCACGTTGACTGACGGCGCGCTGAACTGGGTGCTGCAGGCCGAGCAATTGGGTACCGGCCATGCAATGCAGCAGGCCGCGCCGCACTTTGCCGACGATGAAGACGTGCTGATGCTGTACGGCGACGTGCCGTTGATCTCCGTGGATACGCTGCAACGCCTGCTGGCGGCCAAACCGCAGGGCGGTATCGGTCTGCTGACGGTCAAGCTGGACGATCCGAGCGGCTACGGCCGCATCGTGCGCGAGCAGGGCAACGTGGTGGGCATCGTCGAACACAAGGATGCCAGCGAGGCACAGCGCCAGATCAACGAGATCAATACCGGCATCCTGGTGGCGAACGGGCGCGATCTGAAGCGCTGGCTGGGGATGTTGAATAACGACAACGCACAGGGCGAGTTTTACATTACCGATATCATTGCGTTGGCCCATGCCGACGGCAAGAAAATCGAAACCGTGCACCCGTCGCGCCTGAGTGAAGTGGAAGGCGTGAACAACCGCCTGCAGCTGGCGACCCTGGAGCGCGTCTTCCAGTCGGAACAGTCTGAAAAGCTGCTGTTGGCCGGCGTGATGCTGCTGGATCCGGCGCGTTTTGACCTGCGCGGGGAACTTGTTCACGGCCGCGACATCACTATTGATGCGAATGTGATTATCGAAGGTCACGTCAAGCTGGGCGACCGGGTGAAAATCGGCGCCGGCTGCGTGCTGAAAAACTGCGTGATCGGCGATGACTGCGAGATCAGCCCTTACAGCGTGCTGGAAGACAGCGTGCTGGAAGCCGACTGCACCGTGGGGCCGTTCGCCCGCCTGCGCCCTGGCGCGGAGCTGGCGGCAGGGGCCCACGTCGGCAACTTCGTGGAAATGAAAAAGGCGCGTTTGGGCAAAGGCTCCAAGGCCGGTCACCTCAGCTACCTGGGCGATGCCGAAATCGGCGATGACGTGAATATCGGCGCCGGCACCATCACCTGCAACTACGATGGCGCCAACAAGCACAAGACGCTGATCGGCGACGGCGTGTTCGTCGGTTCCGATACTCAGCTGGTGGCGCCGGTGTCGGTCGGCAAAGGCTCCACCATCGCCGCCGGCACCACGGTGACGCGCGATATCGCCGAGAACGAACTGGTGCTGAGCCGCGTCAAGCAGGTGCACATTCAGGGCTGGCAACGCCCGGTGAAGAAGAAATCATAGTGTGTTTTGCGTTGGGCTCCGTTCAGAGCCCAATACAAAACATAATAACCCCCACCATCTACAGGCTCGGGGACGCACGGTAAAACCGGCAAAAATCAGGTCAAGACATCGAAAGCGCCCATGAAGGGCGTTCATTAGGAATACAACTGATGTGTGGAATTGTAGGCGCAGTAGCGCAACGTGATATCGCAGAAATCCTGTTGGAAGGTTTACGCCGTCTCGAGTACCGCGGTTACGACTCCGCCGGTCTGGCGGTGGTCGACGAAAAAGGCAACGTCAGTCGCCTGCGTCGCGTAGGCAAGGTGCAAAAACTGGCCGAAGCGGCGGAGCAGACCGATCTGCACGGCGGTACCGGCATCGCTCACACCCGCTGGGCAACGCACGGTGAACCGACCGAAGCGAACGCGCACCCGCATGTTTCCGACTACATTACCGTGGTGCATAACGGCATCATCGAAAACCACGAACCGCTGCGCGAACTGCTGATCGAACGCGGTTACCGCTTCAGCTCCGAAACCGACACCGAAGTGATCGCGCACCTGGTGCACTGGGAACAACAACAGGGCGGCACGTTGCTGGAAGTGGTTCAGCGCGTGATCCCACAGCTGCGCGGCGCTTACGGCACCGTGGTGATGGACAGCCGCGATCCGAGCGTATTGGTCGCGGCGCGCTCCGGCAGCCCGCTGGTTATCGGCCGCGGCGTCGGGGAAAACTTTATTGCTTCCGATCAGCTGGCGCTGCTGCCGGTCACCCGCCGCTTCATCTTCCTGGAAGAAGGCGACGTGGTGGAAGTGACTCGCCGCACCGTCAACATCTTCGACAAGCAGGGCAACGCCATCGAGCGCCCTGAAATCGAATCCCAGGTGCAGTATGACGCCGGCGACAAGGGCGCTTACCGTCACTACATGCAAAAAGAGATCTACGAACAGCCGCTGGCGCTGAAAAACACCCTGGAAGGGCGTTTCAGCCATGGCCAAATCAACCTGAGCGAGCTGGGCCCGCGCGCCGACGAGCTGCTGGCCAAGGTGCAGCACGTGCAGATCATCGCCTGCGGGACTTCTTACCACTCCGGTATGGTGGCGCGCTACTGGTTCGAAGCGCTGGCCGGCGTGCCGTGCGACGTCGAGATCGCGTCCGAATTCCGTTACCGCAAATCGGCGGTGCGTCCGGGCAGCCTGATCATCACCCTGTCGCAGTCCGGCGAAACTGCCGATACGTTAGCGGCGCTGCGCTTGTCCAAAGAGCTGGGTTATCTCGGTTCGCTGGCCGTTTGTAACGTGGCCGGCTCTTCGCTGGTGCGCGAATCGGATCTGGCGTTGATGACCAAAGCGGGCACGGAAATCGGCGTGGCCTCGACCAAGGCCTTCACCACGCAGCTCACCGTGCTGTTGATGCTGGTGGCGCGTCTGGGCCGCCTGAAAGGCATGGCGGAAAGCGTGGAGCAAGAGATCGTGCATGGCCTGCAGGCGCTGCCGGCGCGTATCGAGCAGATGCTGTCGATGGATAAAGAGATCGAAGCGCTGGCGGAAGGGTTCTCCGACAAGCACCATGCGCTGTTCCTCGGCCGCGGCGATCAGTATCCAATCGCCATGGAAGGGGCGCTGAAGCTGAAAGAGATCTCCTATATTCACGCCGAAGCCTATGCGGCGGGTGAGCTGAAACACGGCCCGCTGGCGCTGATCGACGCCGATATGCCGGTGATCGTGGTGGCGCCGAACAACGAACTGCTGGAAAAGCTGAAGTCCAACATTGAAGAAGTGCGCGCGCGCGGCGGCCAGCTGTACGTGTTCGCCGATCAGGACGCCGGCTTCGTCAGCAGCGAAGGCATGACCATCATTCCTCTGCCGCACGTCGAGGAAATCGTGGCGCCGATCTTCTACACCGTGCCGTTGCAGCTGCTGTCTTACCACGTGGCGCTGATCAAAGGCACCGACGTTGACCAGCCGCGCAACCTGGCGAAGTCTGTCACCGTAGAGTAATCTGCCGCAGGTAAACTGCAAAAGCCGGCCTTTGCGCCGGCTTTTTTCATGAGCGGCCTTAAAGATGACAGCGCGACCGATTCGGCGATAAACATTGTCATATTCAAGCGGATAGGCCGCGCCAAACCGTTTTTTTATTGCACGTCAAGTGCGCTGTTTTTTGACTAATTAATTGATTTTTAAAGAAACAAACGCCTCTCTGGCGTGCTGTAATATAACTGTCATATTGCGTACATTTTTCTGTCACCAAACTGTCCTATTTTCCCTCCTGCAGCAATACTTACTCTGATTAAAACGACTCGAAGTCGATTTTAAATATCCCATTAGGAGGGATTATGAAACTGATGCGTACCACCGTCGCCAGTATTGTGGCAGCGACCTTCTCCCTGACCACCGTGTCCGCGTTCGCTGCTGCCAGCCTGACCGGTGCAGGTGCGACATTCCCCGCTCCGGTTTACGCCAAGTGGGCAGATTCTTATCAGAAAGAAACCGGCAACAAAGTTAACTATCAGGGCATCGGCTCCTCTGGCGGCGTGAAGCAAATCGTGGCCAACACCGTTGACTTTGGCGCCTCCGACGCCCCGCTGTCTGACGACAAACTGGCGGCCGACGGCCTGTTCCAGTTCCCGACCGTAATCGGCGGCGTGGTGCTGGCCGTGAATATCCCGGGCATCAAATCCGGCGAACTGACGCTGGACGGCAAAACCCTGGGCGATATCTACCTGGGCAACGTCAAAAAGTGGAACGACCCGGCAATCACCAAGCTGAACCCAGGCGTGAAACTGCCTGACCAGAACATCGCCGTGGTGCGCCGCGCCGACGGTTCCGGCACCTCGTTCGTGTTCACCAGCTACCTGTCCAAGGCCAATGCGCAGTGGAAAGAGAAGATCGGCGCCGGTTCTACCGTTAACTGGCCGACCGGTCTGGGCGGTAAAGGCAACGACGGCATCGCCGCCTTCGTTCAGCGTCTGCCTGGCTCTATCGGCTACGTAGAATACGCTTACGCCAAGCAGAACAACCTGGCTTACACCAAGCTGGTATCCGCCGACGGTAAACCGGTCAGCCCGACCGAAGAGAGCTTCAGCAACGCGGCCAAAGGCGTGGATTGGAGCAAGACCTTCGCCCAGGATCTGACTGACCAGAAAGGCGACAACGTGTGGCCAATTACATCCACCACCTTCATCCTGGTGCACAAAGAGCAGAAAAACCCTGCTCAGGGCGCCGAAGTGCTGAAGTTCTTTGACTGGGCTTACAAAACCGGTGCCAAGCAGGCTAACGAGCTGGATTACGCCACCCTGCCGGCAGAAGTGGTTGAGCAGGTGCGCGCGGCCTGGAAAACCAACGTAAAAGACAGTTCAGGCAAAGCGCTGTACTAACAACGCAGGGGCGCGGGTTCGCCGCGCCCCACACAGTTCTTCAGGCTCCGATCCCGGTTGGGGCTGCCAGGGTTCAAACAGAGAGTAATCTATGGCTGAGTACAAGCCGACCATCAAAGCACCGGGCAAAAACGGTGACATCATTTTCAGCGCGCTGGTGAGACTGGCTGCGCTGATTACCCTATTGTTGCTGGGCGGCATCATTGTTTCGCTGATCTTCGCCTCCTGGCCAAGCATGCAGAAATTCGGCTTCGCCTTCCTGTGGACCAAAGAGTGGGACGCGCCGGCGGAGCAGTTCGGCGCGCTGGTGCCGATCTACGGCACCGTGGTCACCTCGCTTATCGCGCTGATCATCGCCGTGCCGGTGAGCTTCGGCATCGCGCTGTTCCTGAACGAGCTGGCGCCGAACTGGCTGAAGCGGCCGCTGGGCATCGCCATTGAGCTGTTGGCGGCCATCCCCAGCATCGTTTACGGCATGTGGGGCCTGTTCGTGTTCGCGCCGCTGTTCGCCGAATACTTCCAGACGCCGGTCGGCGAAGTGCTGTCGGGCATTCCGATCGTCGGCGAGCTGTTCTCCGGCCCGGCCTTCGGCATCGGCATTCTGGCCGCCGGGGTGATCCTGGCGATCATGATCATTCCTTACATCGCGGCAGTCATGCGCGACGTGTTCGAACAGACCCCGGTGATGATGAAAGAGTCGGCCTACGGCATCGGCTGCACCACCTGGGAAGTCATCTGGCGCATCGTGCTGCCGTTCACCAAAAACGGCGTCATCGGCGGCGTGATGTTGGGCCTGGGCCGTGCGCTGGGGGAAACCATGGCGGTGACCTTTATCATCGGCAACACCTACCAGCTCGACAGCGCTTCGCTGTACATGCCGGGCAACAGCATCACCTCGGCGCTGGCCAACGAATTCGCCGAAGCCGAGTCCGGCGTGCACACCGCCGCGTTGATGGAGCTGGGCCTGATTCTGTTTGTTATCACCTTTATCGTGCTGGCGCTGTCGAAACTGATGATCATGCGTCTGGCCAAGAATGAGGGGCGTTAACATGGCGACGATGGATATGCAAAACGCAGTCGTTCTGGCGGAAAGCCGCCGCAAAATGCAGGCCTGGCGCCGGCAGAAAAACCGTCTCGCGCTGTTCCTGTCGATGGCGACCATGGTGTTCGGGCTGTTCTGGCTGATCTGGATCCTGATCGCCACCGTGACCAAAGGCTTCGACGGCATGTCGCTGGCGTTGTTCACTGAAATGACCCCGCCGCCGAACACCGCAGGCGGCGGTCTGGCCAACGCCATCGCCGGCAGCGGCCTGTTGATCCTGTGGGCGACCATCTTCGGCACGCCGCTGGGCATCATGGCCGGCATCTACCTGGCAGAATACGGCCGTAAATCCTGGCTGGCGGAAGTGATCCGCTTTATCAACGACATCCTGCTGTCCGCACCGTCGATCGTGGTGGGCCTGTTCGTTTACACCATCGTGGTGGCGAAGATGGAACACTTTTCCGGCTGGGCCGGCATCGTCGCGCTGGCGCTGCTGCAGGTGCCGATCGTCATTCGCACCACCGAGAACATGCTGAAGCTGGTGCCGGATACGCTGCGCGAGGCCGCTTATGCGCTGGGCACGCCGAAATGGCGCATGATTTCCGCCATCACGCTGAAGGCGTCGGTGTCCGGCATCATCACCGGCGTGCTGCTGGCGATTGCGCGCATCGCAGGGGAAACGGCGCCGCTGCTGTTCACCTCGCTGTCGAACCAGTTCTGGAGCACCGACCTGATGCAGCCGATCGCCAACCTGCCGGTGACCATCTTCAAATTCGCCATGAGCCCGTTCGCCGAATGGCAACAGCTGGCCTGGGCCGGGGTGCTGTTGATCACCCTGTGCGTACTGTTACTGAATATCCTGGCGCGCGTGATTTTCGCCAAGAAAAAGCATTCATAAAATTTTGAGCGCCGCTTTGGCGGCGCTGATGAAAAGAGAGAAGTCTTGATGAGTATGGTTACTGACGCTTCCAGCAGCAAAATTCAGGTACGCGATCTGAACTTCTACTACGGCAAATTCCATGCGCTGAAGAACATCACGCTGGATATCGCCAAGAACAAGGTCACCGCGTTTATCGGCCCGTCCGGCTGCGGCAAATCCACCCTGCTGCGCACCTTCAACAAGATGTACCAGCTGTACCCGGAACAGCGCGCGGAAGGCGGCATCCTGCTGGACGGCCAGAACATCCTGACCGACAACTCGGATATCGCGCTGCTGCGCGCCAAGGTCGGCATGGTGTTCCAGAAGCCGACGCCGTTCCCGATGTCGATTTACGACAACATCGCCTTCGGCGTTCGCCTGTTTGAAAAGCTGTCGCGCGCCGATATGGACGAGCGCGTGCAGTGGGCGCTGACCAAGGCGGCGCTGTGGAACGAAACCAAGGACAAGCTGCACCAGAGCGGCTACAGCCTTTCCGGCGGCCAGCAGCAACGCCTGTGCATCGCCCGCGGCATCGCCATTCGCCCGGAAGTGCTGTTGCTGGATGAGCCTTGCTCGGCGCTGGATCCGATCTCCACCGGCAAGATTGAAGAGCTGATCAGCGAGCTGAAGGCCGATTACACCGTGGTGATCGTAACCCACAATATGCAGCAGGCGGCGCGCTGCTCCGACTCCACCGCATTTATGTATCTGGGCGAGCTGATCGAGTTCAGTGATACTGATAACCTGTTCACTGCGCCGCAGAAAAAGCAGACTGAAGACTACATCACTGGCCGTTATGGTTGATAGGAAGCATCATGGATAACCTGAATTTAAACAAACACATTTCCGGCCAGTTCAACGCAGAGCTTGAGCATATCCGCACCCAGGTGCTGACCATGGGCGGGCTGGTGGAGCAGCAGCTGACCGACGCCATCACCGCGATGCACAATCAGGATGGCGAGCTGGCCAAGCGAGTTATCGAAGGCGACGCCAAGGTCAACATGATGGAAGTGGCGATCGACGAAGCCTGCGTGCGCATCATCGCCAAGCGCCAGCCGACCGCCAGCGATCTGCGCCTGGTGATGGCGATCATCAAAACCATTTCCGAGCTGGAACGCATCGGCGACGTGGCGGACAAAATCTGCCGCACCGCGCTGGAGAAGTTCTCGCACCAGCACCAGCCGCTGCTGGTCAGCCTGGAATCGCTGGGGCGCCACACCGTGCAAATGCTGCACGACGTGCTGGACGCCTTCGCGCGCATGGATCTGGACGAGGCGATCCGTATTTACCGCGAAGATAAAAAGGTCGACCAGGAATACGAAGGCATCGTGCGTCAGCTGATGACCTATATGATGGAAGACTCACGCACCATTCCGAGCGTGCTGACCGCGCTGTTCTGCGCCCGTTCTATCGAGCGCATCGGCGACCGCTGCCAGAACATCTGCGAATTTATCTTCTATTTCGTCAAAGGACAGGATTTCCGTCATTTGGGCGGCGACGCCCTGGAAAAGCTGCTCTCCCCGGGCGGTAAAGACGACAAAGCCGACTGACCCTTTCCGGGTAATATCCTTCAAAGGCGCGGTTTCCCGCGCCTTTATTCCATCTTAAGTTCTTAAAGACAAAAAGGTTATAAATATAGCTTTTTATATTATTTCCTGACCTATGTGGCGCTTGCTAGCTTATCCGCCAGCAGGACATCAACCACTTAGGAGCTCTCTATGAAACATCGCGCTTTGGCCTTAACGTTGTTAGCCAGTCTGACCGGCCTCGCCGCCGGCGCCGCGCACGCGGACAAACTTGACGATATCAAGCAAGCCGGCGTGGTGCGTATCGCGGTGTTCGACAGCAACCCGCCGTTCGGCTACATCGATCCGCAGAGCAAGAAGCTGGTGGGCTACGATGTGGACGTCGCCGATGCGATCGGCAAAGCGCTGGGGGTAAAAGTGGAGCTGCGCGCCACCAACCCGGCCAACCGTATTCCGCTGCTGGTGTCGAAGAAGGTTGACCTGATTGCCGCCAACTTCACCATTACCGACGAGCGCGCCAAGGAAGTGAACTTCAGCGTGCCGTACTTCGCCACCGGCCAGAAATTCATCGCCCGCAAAGGCGTGCTGAAAACCCCGGAAGACATCAAAAAGCTGCGCATCGGCGCGGACAAGGGCACGGTGCAGGAAATCACCCTGCGCGAGCGTTTCCCGACGGCGAAAGTGATCTCCTACGATGACACCCCGCTGGCGTTTGTGGCGCTGCGCAACGGCAACGTGCAGGCGATCACCCAGGACGACGCCAAGCTGGTCGGCCTGCTTGGCAACCTGCCGGCGGCGCAGAAGGCGGAATTTGAAATTTCACCGTTCAGCCTGACCAAAGAGTACCAGGGCGTCGGCATTCCCAAGGGCGAAGATCGCCTGACCGCCGCGGTGAACGAGACGCTGATCAAGCTGGAAAAAGACGGCGAAGCGGTTAAGATTTACGATCGCTGGTTCGGGCCGCAAACCCAATCCGCCCAACCGCGCGGCGATTTCAAAATCGCGCCTTTGGATCAGCAACCGAAAGCCTGATTTAACCGCTCGCGGTGAGATCGGCACGGAGGGGCGCAGCTTGCTGCGCCCCTGATGCATTCTGCAAGACAAGGATTGAACATGAACCTGGACTGGCTGCTGGCGCCGCAATACCTGAGCTGGCTGTGGCACGGCTTTCTGCTGACTCTGTGGCTTTCCGCCTGCGCGGGCCTGGCGGCCACGCTGCTGGGCTTCGTACTGGCGGCGATGCGCGACAGCAGCCTGCGGCCGTTGCGTTGGCTGGCGATGGGCTACAGCTCGCTGTTTCGCAATACGCCGCTGCTGGTGCAGCTGTTCTTCTGGTACTTCGCCGCCGGGCAGATCCTGCCGTCCGCCGCCATGCAGTGGCTGAACAGCTCACATCAGGTCGGCCCGCTGGAATGGCCGTCGTTCGAGTTTCTCGCCGGTTTCTTCGGCCTGACGCTCTACTCCACCGCCTTTATCGCCGAAGAGATCCGTTCCGGCATTCGCGGCGTCGCCGGCGGGCAGAAATATGCCGCGCAGGCGCTGGGGCTGACCGGCTGGCAGGCGATGCGCTACGTGGTGCTGCCGCAGGCGCTGAAAATCGCGCTGCCGCCGCTGCTGGGGCAATACATGAACGTGATCAAAAACTCGTCGCTGACCATGGCGATCGGCGTGGCCGAACTCTCTTACGCCTCGCGTCAGGTCGAAACCGAAACCCTGCGCACCTTCCAGGCGTTCGGCGTGGCGACGGTGCTGTATATCGCCATCATCGCGCTGCTGGAAGGCTGGGGCATGTGGCGCCAACAGCGTAAACCGCTGGGAGGGCATTGAGATGGATTTCAGCGTAATTCACGATAACCTGGGCTACCTGCTGTGGGGTACCTGGCCGGATGGTCCATTAGGCGGCGCGGCGCTGACGTTAGCGATCAGCCTGATGGCCGGCGTCGCCTCGGCGGCGCTCGGCACCTTGCTCGGCGTGGCGCTGGCGATGTCGCGCGGCGTCGCTGCCGGATTGCTGGCGGCGGTGCTGGGCTTTTTCCGCGCCATACCGGTCATCATGCTGATCTTCTGGACCTATTTCCTGCTGCCGATGGTGTTTGGCGTAGAGATCCCGGAAATCACCACCGTGGTGTGCGCGCTGGCGCTGATCGCCTCGGCCTATCTGGCCCATGCGGTGAAGGCCGGCATCGCCGCGATCGGCCCCGGCCAGTGGCAGGCCGGGCTTTCCCTGGGGCTGACCCGCTGGCAGACGCTGCGCATGATCGTGCTGCCGCAGGCGCTGCGCATGATGGTGCCGTCGTTCATCAACCAGTGGATATCCCTGATCAAAGACACCTCGCTGGCTTATATCGTCGGCGTTGGCGAACTGACCTTCCTGGCGACCCAGGTCAACAACCGCAGCATGGTCTATCCGATGGAAGTGTTCCTGTTCGTGGCGCTGGTCTATTTCGTGTTCTGCCTGGCGCTCGATCTGCTGGCCAACGCGGTCAACCGCCGCTTCGGCGCGCAAACTCGCGCGCTGAAACGGTCGTGGCGCTGGTGGCGCAACAAGCCGCCGTTGCCGGCCAGTTAATCGGCCGTCAGCCGCCAGCCGCGTTCGCGCCACAGCGCGGGCAGCTGGGCCAGGTCGTTAAACGTCGTCACCAGCGGGTGGTCGATCGGCGGGTTATGCGGATCGGCGCAGAAGTAAAAGACCGGGATGCCGGCATTGATACCAGCCTGCGCGCCGGCAGGCGAGTCATCTACCAGGATGCAGCGCGTTACCGGCACCTGCATCTGTTCGGCGGCGTGGAATACGATCGCCGGATCCGGCTTCCAGCGCTGAATGTCATAGCCGCTGAACAACCGGTCATCAAAATAAGGCAGCATGCCGGTCAGGCCGAGCGAGTGCTGCATCTTGCTGACCGGTCCGTTGGAGACGGTGCAGACAGGCACCGTCACCTGCGCCAGCAGCTCGCGGGCGCCGGCAATCTGCTGTAGTTCGCTGTCGAACAGCCGCGCCACTTCCTGCCGATACAGCGGCTCCAGCGCCTCTTTTGCCAGGTCAGTGCCCTGCTCGGCGTTGACCCGATCGATGATCTCGTACAGCTTCACCCCTTTGTATTTCTTGAACACCTCTTCCAGCGACAGATGAATGCCGTAGCGGGCGAACATGTGCACATAGGCTTTGCTGCACAGCACTTCGCTGTCCACCAGCGTGCCGTCGCAGTCGAACAAAATGCAGTCAATCTGATTCATGCGGGACAGGTTCCTTCGGGTTAACGGCGCTGAGGCCGCTCAGCGATCACTTGATCAGGTTACGCGCCTTGAGATCGTGCAAAATCAGCGCGGCGACGTGTGAGCAGTGCGGTAAATCGCGGCTGTCGCACCACCTCAGTTCGGCGATTTCGGCGGCCGGCTGCAGCTGCCCGATAACGTCGGCCTGATAGCAGCGAATGCGCACCTGGGTGCCGTCCTGCTTGCCGTCCGCCGGGCCGGCGAACTCGCCGTAAAACGCGATGGAGCTCGGCTGCAGCGCGACGGTCAGCTCTTCGTCGATTTCGCGGCACAGCGCCTGTTCGTCGGTTTCGCCCGCTTCGCGCTTTCCGCCCGGCATATAAAACAGCGTTTTATTGTGTGAACGCACCAGCGCCACTTTGTCATCTTTCAGCGCGATCAACGCGAGCTTATCGATAAAGGTTGAAGACATGCGGATTCCTGTTTTTTCGCGGGTAGGGTAAGAGATGCGATAGGTCATTTTATCGGCCGTGTCGGCAAACGGCAACGCAGCGGACGGCAACGGGGGATGAAAGCCTGTAAATACAAGCCGTTGACGCATTTAGCCGTAAAGACGGCGAAAAAAACCTGTGACCGGCGTCAAAAGCCCCACTTTTTGTTATAGGATAGCCGGCGACTGTCCATTCCCATTTTCGGAATTCTGATAATGACCAAACCAGTATCTGGCCTTGACGCTGAGCAAGGCTTGCTTGGGCGCGTGTTTAAACTCAAGCAACATGGCACGACGGCGCGTACGGAAACGATTGCCGGTATCACCACCTTCCTTACCATGGTGTATATCGTGTTCGTTAACCCGCAAATTTTGGGCGCGGCGGGCATGGATACCCAGGCGGTATTTGTCACCACCTGTTTGATCGCCGCTTTCGGCAGCATCTTTATGGGCCTGCTGGCGAACCTGCCGGTGGCGCTGGCGCCGGCGATGGGCCTGAACGCCTTCTTCGCCTTCGTGGTGGTCGGGGCGATGGGCATCTCCTGGCAGGTGGGCATGGGCGCCATCTTCTGGGGGGCGGTCGGCCTGCTGCTGCTGACCATTTTCCGCATCCGCTACTGGATGATCGCCAACATTCCGGTCAGCCTGCGGGTCGGCATCACCAGCGGCATCGGCCTGTTCATCGGCATGATGGGGCTGAAAAACGCCGGCATCGTGGTGGCCAATCCGGACACGCTGGTGACCATCGGCAGCCTGACCTCGCACAACGTGCTGCTGGGCGCGCTCGGCTTCTTCATCATCGCCGTGCTCTCTTCGCGCAACTTCCACGCGGCGGTGCTGGTGTCGATCGTGGTCACCACCCTGATCGGCTGGATGCTGGGCGACGTGAAATACGGCGGCCTGTTCTCCCTGCCGCCGAGCATCACCTCGGTGGTGGGCCAGGTCGACGTGGCCGGCGCGCTGAACATCGGGCTGGCCGGGATCATCTTCTCGTTTATGCTGGTGAACCTGTTTGACTCTTCGGGCACCTTGATCGGCGTCACCGATAAAGCCGGCCTGACCGACAACCAGGGCAAGTTCCCGCGCATGAAGCAGGCGCTGTACGTCGACAGCATCAGCTCGGTGGCCGGTTCGCTGGCGGGCACCTCTTCCGTGACCGCTTACATCGAAAGTTCGTCCGGCGTCGCCGTCGGCGGCCGCACCGGTTTGACGGCGGTGGTCACCGGCCTGCTGTTCCTGCTGGTGATCTTCCTGTCGCCGCTGGCGGGCATGGTGCCGGCTTACGCCGCCGCCGGCGCGCTGATCTACGTCGGCGTGCTGATGACCTCCAGCCTGGCGCGGGTGAAGTGGGACGATCTGACCGAAGCGGTACCGGCGTTTGTCACCGCGGTGATGATGCCGTTCAGCTTCTCGATCACCGAAGGCATCGCGCTCGGCTTTATCTCCTACTGCGTGATGAAGCTCGGCACCGGCCGCTGGCGTGAAATCAGCCCGTGCGTGGTGGTGGTGGCGCTGCTGTTCGTGCTGAAGATCGTCTTCGTCGACGGCCATTGACCGCCAAAGGGCCGACGCCTGTCGGCCCTGAACCCCTAGGCGCCCGGCGTCGCATCCGGCACCTTACCCAACACCCACTGCAACGGCCGCTTGAAGCGCGCCTGCCAACTGCCGGCGGCATCCTCTCCCTGGGCGAAGTGCAGCGTTTCTACCTGATTATCCTCTCCGAACAGATTGGCGAAGTGCAACGCCAGCGCCTGCTCGCTGAAATTCTGCCGATCGTAATACGCCATCACGATTTTCTTTTGCGCCGCCAGCGACTGCTGGGCCGGCTTGATCTCGCCGTTGGGGGCGATCAGCAGCGCGCCGGCGTAAAACTGCGGGTACTTCGCGATCAGGTTGGCGGCGTGCAGCGCGCCCTGGCCGCGGGCGCTGAGGTAAATCCGCCGGGGATTCAGCTTTAGCTGCGGAGCCAGCTGTTGCAGCGTACGCTGAATGGCGGTTTGGGTGCTCTCGTCGCTGTAATTCGACCAGCGGAAACTGTTTTCCGACAGCATCTGCGTGCCGTTGAGCTCGATGTAGGCCACGCCCATTTCGCCGAACAGCAGCCGTTCTTCGGGGCTGATGGCGGCGGCTTTGCCGTAGGTATGCAGGAAGATCACCGTTGGCCAGCCTTCGGGCGGCGCTTCGCCGTCCGGCATCGCGTAGCTGGCCTTGCCTTCATAGTGGCGGGCGTGCTGCAGATAGCGCGCTTTGGTGGCGGCCAGGATCGATTGGTAGGTGGCGGAGTGCTGGATGCTGTTGAAGGCGTCGTCCTCCAGCAGGTTGTAGTAGTACCACAGGCCGCGGTCGGCGCTCAGCTGCAGGTAGCGCTCCGCCAGCTCGGTTTGCCCTTTCTCCGCCGATGACACCGCCAGCTGGTAGGGCGCCCAGACGTTGCGGCCGTCTTCGCGCATCAGCGTCAGGTACAGCGACATGGCGCCCAGCTTTTTATCTTCCTGGTTTTGCGCGGATCGCGACAGCTGGGCGTTGAGCGCGCTGTGTGCCGGCAGCTCCAGCGGCTCTTCACCGGCGGGATAACGCATCTCTGCTGCGAAAGCGGGACTGGTGATGGAAACAAAAAATAACGCTAAAATGAAAAAATACATGATGCTATGGCTTTAATTTTCAATGAATTGATGGACTTCATGTCCTGTTGCGGCGCCTAAGGGGCGCCGCGAGACCTTCACTCCACGCGGCGAATAAAATCGCTGAACGCGGACAGCTGGCCGGTCAGAAAATCCAGCGTTCCCTGATCGCTCAGTTCACCGGCCTGTTCGTCGACCTTGCTCTGGATCACGCCGCCCATAAACTCAGGCTTGTTCATTACCATCGCATCGAGGAACACCAGGATCTGGCGCAGATGGTATTGGCAGCGCGCGCCGCCGATCGGCCCCATCGAGCTGGTCTGAATGGCGACCGGCTTGCCGGCCAGCGGCTGATTCGGCAAGCGAGACAGCCAGTCGATGGCGTTCTTCAACCCGCCGGGCACGGAATAGTTATATTCAGGGGTGACGATGATCACGCCGTCGGCCTGGCGGATCTGTTCGGCGATCGCCTCGACCGCGGCAGGGAAGCCTTCACCCTGTTGCATGTCGGCGTCGTACAGCGGGATATCGCGGATGGAGGGCAGCGCTTCAATGGTGACGCCCTGTGGAGCCAGGCCTGGCAGGGCGCGGGCCACCATGGCGTTGTAGGAGCCTTTGCGCAGGCTGCCGAGCAGAGTGACGATTTTTAAGGCTTGGTCTGACATGGTGATTCTCCCTTTCGAATGAGCAGATTCAGCGTACAACATGGGCGAATAGTAGGCTAAAGCGCTGGTCGAGAATAGGCGATTGCTCAACATTTAGCTGTCTTTACAATTTAATCCAGCAACTCGTGCGGTAAAGACAGCGTTATCCGTTTTGCGCTGCGTTAACCGGGCGTCTTCAGGCCCGTCAGTTTAACGAAGCGTGAGGACGCCGCCGGGCTGCGCGGCGAGATTTCCCCGTCTTTCTGCAGGCCGCCGCGCTCTTCGTAGCGCCAGCACAGCAGGCGATCCAGGCCGGGGCTGCCGGCGCAGGCCCAGCTCAGGTATTCGTCGGCGTCGCTCATCACCTGAACGTCCGGCGTGGCGCTGGAGCGCAGGTGGCCGGAGAAGGGATGCAGACGCAGCGTAGACTGGCCGCTGTTGCCGAGGCCGGAAATTTTCAGCACGCTTTGCCGAATGCTCCACAGCTGAGTCTCCGCCTCCAGCCGATCGTCCTGCGCGCTGATCCAGGCACTTTCCGCCGGCGTCTGATGCGCGTGTTGCAGCGCGCTTTGCCGGGTGCCGCGCGCCCGCATCACTTCGATATCCAACCCGACTTTGCCCTCGTCGCTGAGCAGCACGCCCACGGTGTTGCTGGCGTAAGCGAGGCTGAAATCGGGCAACTGATGATCGGCGAAACAGGGGCGGCCGGTCGGCGTGGTGGCGATGGGGGGCAGCGTCGGCAGGCCGTACAGGTAGAACATCATTTCGGCGAGCAGAATGCGCCCTTGCAGGAAGCGCGTGCGGCGTTTAACGGAAAAGGTGCGAGTGGCGGCTATCACTTCGTCGGCGAGTCTCTGGGTATCCAGGACGGCGGAGGCCGGGGTCCATCGGGCAAAATGACACGCCATTGTTCGCTCCATGACAGAGGGTCGCTAAGAACGCAGGGGTGTTAGATTAAGACTAAGTTGAGGATTTATCATCAAAAAACGCTATGCGGATTATCCTATTTATCAGCGGTGGTAGAGATATCGCCCGGCGCGGCATCGCTCCACCATTGGATCATTGATGCGTTCGGTGCCAAATCAAAGCACGGCTTACCCAGCAAGTGATTGAGGATGCGGGCTGAACGCCAGGCCATCAGGCTCAGTCCGCCTTCTGCGCTGCCGTGGCTGTGTATTCCGGCATTAACCGCATAAATTCGATTTTGCTCCGGCCCGAGCCAGTCCAGATTAAAATTCGGCAGTAGCGGCAGATGCTGTTCCGCATCGAGAGGAATGCGCGGCAGCAAGGGTTTCAGGTAAGCGGGCAGCGAAGCGCGATAGCCGGTGGCCAGAATGACGATATCGGCCCTGAAACTTTCTTGGCGATTTTCCAGGCCGTGAAGCGTGCGCAGATGAAAAGCTTCACCCATTGATTCGATGGCCAGTAGGGTGCGATGAGGCAGTAAACGCACATTGCGCGTCTGGCGCATCACGTCAAAACGCATATATAGCTCACGGTACAGGGTTCGCAGCGTATGATTGCTGATGCCGTCTGCCGGCAATTTCTGTGTTTTGATTTCACGCTCGCGGATTTCTGACGGCAGTGTATAGAAATAGTCGACGTATTCGGGAGTGAAATATTCGTTGGTGAAGGGGGACTCGTCCAGCGGCTGAAAATTGGGACGGCGCGAGAGCCAGTCCAGCCGCGCCGGTTCGCCCCAGTGCCCCTGCAATGCGTTCAAAAACACATCGGCGCCGCTTTGGCCGCCGCCCACCACCATAACTCGCTTGCCGCTGAAGTCCGGATTGCGCAGGGCTATTTCGGCGGCATGCATGCAGTTTTCGCCCAGCGCCGGGTAAAACGCTTTCGGTAACCAAGGGTTATGGCCGGTGCCCAGACAGATATTTTTCGCCCACAGCGTCTGATTATGGGTGGTTACCTTGAACAAACTCTTTTCATCGTCAAAATCAATGCGCTCTACGGACTGTGAAAACTGTAGCCCGTCTAATCTTTCGCAGGCCCAGCGTAGATAGTCGGAAAATTCTTCTCGGCTGATAATTTGCTGCTCGGTGATTAAAAACCGATAAATTTTTTTCTGTTCTACCAAGTAATTAATAAATGAAAATTGGCTGCGTGGGCTGACGGCGGTAACCAAATCCTGCAGCACATATGTCTGCATATAAGCGGAAGGCAGCAGCATGCCGGGGTGCCAGCGGAAGCTCGCGTTACGATCGAGAAAGGTATAGTTGACGGCGCCGCTTTCGGCGGCCAGAGCGGCCAGACTGAGATTGAAAGGCCCCAATCCCACGCCAATCAAGTCTAAAGGTTCGTTCATTTAAGCTTATCTCTCACGCGGAAAAATTGATGAGATAAGCTTAGGTGAGTTTTGGCGCCGGAGACGTAAAATGCGGGCGCCGAAGAGGATATGGCGCCCGCAGGCGATTATTTGCCGATGCAGAAGCTGGAGAAGATGCGGCCCAGCAGATCGTCTGAGGTGAATTCGCCGGTGATTTCGCTCAAGGCCAGCTGCGCCTGGCGCAGTTCCTCGGCCAGCAGCTCGCCCGCGTAAGCGCTCACTAACTGTTCTTTGCCTTGCACCAGGTGCTGTGCCGCCAGCTCCAGCGCCTGCAGGTGACGACGGCGCGCCAGGAAGCCGCCTTCCATGTTGCTGGTGAAGCCCATGCTCTGTTTAAGATGATCGCGCAGCACATCGACGCCTTCACCGGTGCGGGCCGACAGGCGAATAAGTGAGTGGTTGTTCACTTCCGTCAGACCCAGCGTTTCACCGGTGATGTCGGCCTTGTTGCGCACCACGGTGATCGGCAGCGTGCCCGGCAGGCGCGCCATAAACTCCGGCCAGATCTCCGCCGGCTCGGTGGCGGCGGTGGTGGTGCCGTCGACCATAAACAGCACTCTGTCGGCCTGTTCGATCTCGTTCCACGCACGTTCGATGCCGATGCGCTCCACTTCGTCGCTGGCGTCGCGCAGGCCGGCGGTGTCGATGATGTGCAGCGGCATGCCGTCGATATGGATATGTTCGCGCAGGACGTCGCGGGTGGTGCCGGCGATATCGGTGACGATCGCCGCCTCACGCCCGGCTAATGCATTGAGCAGGCTGGATTTACCGGCGTTGGGGCGCCCGGCGATCACCACCTTCATCCCTTCGCGCAGCAGGCTGCCCTGGCGCGCTTCGCCGCGCACGCTGTCCAGATCCGCCATCACGTCGTTGAGCTGCGCCTCGATTTTACCGTCGGACAGGAAGTCGATTTCCTCGTCGGGGAAGTCGATCGCCGCTTCCACGTAGATTCGCAGGTGAGTGAGCGCTTCCACGAGCTGGTGGATGCGGGTGGAAAATGCCCCCTGCAGCGAGTTCATCGCCGAGCGCGCCGCCTGCTCGGAGCTGGCGTCGATCAGATCGGCAATCGCTTCGGCCTGCGCCAAATCGAGTTTGTCATTGAGGAACGCGCGTTCGGAGAACTCGCCGGGCCGTGCGATGCGCACATCGGGCAGCGCCAGCACGCGCTTGAGCAACAGATCGAGGATTACCGGCCCGCCGTGGCCCTGCAGTTCCAGCACGTCTTCGCCGGTAAAGGAGTTCGGCCCCGGGAACCACAGCGCGATGCCCTGATCGAGGGTGGCGCCCGTGGCGTCGCGGAACGGCAGATAGTCAGCGTAGCGCGGCTTCGGCAGCTTGCCGAGCAACGCCTGGGCGACGTCTTTGGCCTTGCTTCCGGAAATGCGCAGAATGCCGACGCCGCCGCGTCCCGGCGGGGTGGCTTGGGCTACGATGGTATCGGTGGTGCTCATAACGGTTCTCTCTGACGATTAAGATGCAAAAAGGCGGTCTAATGACCGCCTTTGGGGTGACTGCAAGGGTCGGCGCGCCGAACCCCTACAATACGCTTAGCTTTTTTTCTTGTCGCGGCTGTGCAGACCGCGTTTTTCCAGACCACGGTAAATCAGCTGCTGCTGCAGGATGGTCACCAGGTTACTGACGATGTAGTACAGCACCAGACCGGACGGGAACCACAGGAAGAACACTGTGAAGATCACCGGCATGAAGGTCATGATTTTCTGCTGCATCGGGTCAGTCACGGTGGTCGGCGACATCTTCTGAATGAAGAACATCGTCACGCCCATCAGGATTGGCAGGATGTAGTACGGGTCTTGCGCCGACAGGTCATGGATCCACAGGGCGAACGGCGCGTGGCGCAGCTCGACCGAACCCATCAGCATGTAGTACAGCGCCAGGAAGATCGGCATCTGAATGATCAGCGGCAGGCAGCCGCCGAGCGGGTTCACTTTCTCCGCCTTGTACAGCGCCATCATCTCTTGGCTCATGCGCTGCTTGTCATCGCCGATGCGCTCGCGCATCGCCTGCAGCTTCGGCTGCAGCATGCGCATTTTCGCCATCGAGGTGTACTGCGCCTTGGTCAGCGGGTACATGATGCCACGCACGATGAAGGTGATGATGATGATGGAGAAGCCCCAGTTACCGATAAAGCCGTGGATGAACTTCAGCAGTTTGAACAGCGGCTGGGAGATGAACCACAGCCAGCCGTAATCCACGGTCAGATCCAGGTGCGGCGCCAGCTGGGCCATCTGGTCCTGCAGCTCCGGGCCGACCCACAGGGTCGCGTTCAGCTGCTGCTGAGCGCCCGGCTGCACCACGACCGGCGTAGATTTGAAGCCGATGGTGGACAGGTTGTCGCCCGGTTTGGCGGTATAGAAGGTGTTGTCACCTTTGGTCGCCGGTACCCACGCGGTGGCGAAATACTGTTGCAGCATGGCGACCCAACCGTCTTTGGTGGTGACGCTCAGGTTTTCATCTTTGTCGAACGCGTATTTTTGGTACTTGTCCTCGCTGGATGAGTACGCCGCGCCGCGGAAGGTGTGCAGCGCGAAGTTGCTGCTGCCGGTGTCGCGGTGTTTAGGCAATTCGGTGGTTTGCTTCAGCTGGCCGAACAGGGTCAGCTCCAGCGGCGTCGCGCCTTTGTTGTCGATGCTGTAATCCACGCCGACCGCATAGTGGTTGCGTTTGAGCACGAAGGTCTTGGTGTAGACTGCGCCGTCTTTATCGGTGTAGGTCAGCGGGATGCGCAGCTCGTCCTGGCCTTCCGGCAGGGTGTAGCTGTCTTGCGCCGCCTGATACAGCGGGCGTTCGCCGTTGGCCGGGTTGTCCGGGCCGTTTTTACCGGTCAGGCCGCTTTGCGCCTGATAGACGAACGACGGAGTGGTTTCCAGCAGTTGGAACGGAGTCGATGAACCCAGAGTATCCGGGTAGGCCAACAGTTTAGCCTGCTCGATATCGCCACCACGGGTGTTGATGGTCAGTGACAGCACGTCGGTGTTCACGGTAATCAGCTTACCCTGACCACTGGCTGGCACGGCCTGGCTGGCGGCATCACCGGCTACTGCGTTCGAAGTCTGTTGCGTGGTCTGTGCGGCCGGCTGCGGAGCGTTGTCCGTTTGCCATGCCTGCCAGATCATGAAAGACACGAACAGCAGAGCGATGAGGAGAAGATTGCGTTGCGAATCCATCGTTAGTGTTCTCTGTTATCGTCGGTTTTTGGCGGCACCGGATCATCGCCACCTGGGTTCAAAGGGTGGCATTTTAATACGCGTTTCAATGCTAACCAACTGCCTTTTATCATGCCAAACCTGCTTAATGCCTCAATTGCGTAATGAGAGCATGTCGGCTGGAAGCGACAACGAGGCCCTAGCAGCGGACTGATGACGAGCTGATAGGCCCGCACCAGCCCGATCAGGATGCGGGAGCCTGGCGACAGTGGCGACGCCATAATTTATCCAAAGCTTCCGTCAGCGCGCGGTTATCCAAATCCGCTATCCCCTTTTTGGCCACCACGACAAAATCCATCGCCGGTAATTCGTGCTGGCGCAGGCGGAAGCTTTCGCGGGTTAGGCGTTTGATCCGATTACGCTCGTGCGCGCGTTTGACGTGTTTTTTGGCGACGGTAAGACCGATGCGGGGATGCCCCAGCTGGTTCAGGCGGCCGAGGATGGTAATTTGCGGCGTGCCAGCCCGTTGTGGCTGCTGGAAGACGAAAGTGAAATGAGTGGGAGTTAACAAACGTAACTCCCTGGGAAAAGCGAGCTTAACCACTCAGCGGGTTAGCTTTATTACTTAGAAACAGTCAGACGAGCACGGCCTTTCGCACGACGGCGGGCCAGAACTTGACGACCATTTTTGGTGGCCATACGAGCACGGAAACCGTGGCTACGGTTGCGCTTCAATACGGACGGTTGGAAAGTGCGTTTCATAGCGATTTCTACCTAAACTTAAAATAATTACTGATCAGTAAACGCGTTTGGCTACTCGGCGTGAAGATGACCGACGCCTCAATCGCAATACATAAAGAAGCGGGATTGTAATAATTGTACAGTCCTGAGTCAATTCGCATCGCGCCAGCCTACCTGGTTGTCTGCCAATAACGGAACAAAATCCGGTCTTGGCCCGTGGTCACCGCAGAATCCTGTCTGGCTAATGACGCACCATAAGGAACCAGGTATCACACGTAGGGCGAAGATTATACGGACTCGGGGTGAAATCGCAAGGATCCCCGAGAGATCCTTTGCGCGCGATCGCAGGATCCGGCGTGGATAACAGGGTATAACCGGTTGACAATGTAAAAAATGCGGCGCAGCGGCCGGGATCTGCGCGGTCATCCGGCGCCGACGGTGAAAAGATCGCCGCTGGCCGCGGCCTGTGGATAAAATGGATCTAATCTGTGAGGAAGGGGAGGATCTCTTGCGCGGATTGCGCTATGATCCGTCATTCCGATCGCGATCCCTCATGCCGGGATCGTGAGGGACACAAACCGTGAAAGGCGGTTCGCATCCCCCACAGGCAAACCGCCGATGCCGGGTATGTGTCAAAAATCATGAGTTATAAAAAAGTTGCCCGTTTCTTTTCTTTATTGATCTTGTTCGAGTGGAGTCCGCCGTGTCACTTTCGCTTTGGCAGCAGTGTCTTGCCCGATTGCAGGATGAGTTACCTGCCACAGAATTTAGTATGTGGATACGCCCATTGCAGGCGGAACTGAGTGACAACACCCTGGCGCTGTATGCGCCTAACCGCTTTGTGCTGGATTGGGTTCGCGATAAGTACTTAAACAACATCAATGGTCTGCTGAATGATTTCTGCGGCACGGACGCGCCTTTGCTGCGTTTTGAAGTCGGCAGCAAGCCGATTGCGCAGGTGATCAGCCAGACCGTGACCGCCAGCGTCAGCAGCGCCCCTGCGGCCCCCGCGGCGCGCACGGCCGCGCCTTTGCGCCCGAGCTGGGACAACGCGGCGGCGCAACCCGAGCTCTCTTACCGCTCCAACGTCAACCCCAAACACACCTTTGACAACTTCGTCGAGGGTAAGTCCAACCAATTGGCGCGCGCGGCGGCTCGTCAGGTGGCGGACAACCCGGGCGGCGCCTATAACCCGCTGTTCCTGTATGGCGGCACCGGCCTGGGTAAAACCCACCTGCTGCACGCGGTCGGCAACGGCATCATGGCGCGCAAGGCCAACGCCAAAGTGGTCTACATGCACTCGGAACGCTTCGTGCAGGACATGGTCAAAGCGTTGCAGAACAACGCCATCGAAGAGTTTAAGCGTTACTACCGTTCGGTCGACGCCTTGCTGATCGATGACATCCAATTCTTCGCCAACAAGGAGCGTTCGCAGGAAGAGTTCTTCCATACCTTTAACGCTCTGTTGGAAGGCAATCAGCAGATCATCCTGACCTCGGATCGCTACCCTAAAGAGATCAACGGGGTGGAAGATCGTCTGAAGTCGCGCTTCGGCTGGGGGCTGACGGTGGCGATCGAGCCGCCGGAGCTGGAAACCCGCGTGGCGATCCTGATGAAAAAGGCCGACGAAAACGACATCCGCCTGCCGGGCGAAGTGGCGTTCTTCATCGCCAAGCGCCTGCGTTCCAACGTGCGTGAGCTCGAAGGGGCGCTGAACCGCGTGATCGCCAACGCCAACTTTACCGGCCGGGCCATCACCATCGATTTCGTGCGCGAAGCGCTGCGCGATCTGCTGGCGCTGCAGGAAAAGCTGGTCACCATCGACAATATCCAAAAGACGGTGGCGGAGTATTACAAGATTAAAGTCGCGGATTTGCTGTCCAAGCGGCGTTCGCGATCCGTTGCCCGCCCGCGCCAGATGGCGATGGCGTTGGCGAAGGAACTCACCAACCACAGCCTGCCGGAAATCGGCGATGCGTTTGGTGGCCGCGACCATACCACGGTGTTGCACGCCTGCCGGAAGATCGAGCAGCTGCGTGAGGAAAGTCACGACATCAAAGAAGATTTCTCCAATTTAATCAGAACATTATCTTCATAGCGCTATGAAATTTATCGTTGAACGTGAGCATCTGCTAAAACCGCTGCAACAGGTGAGCAGCCCGCTGGGCGGCCGCCCGACCTTGCCGATCCTGGGCAACCTGCTGCTGCAGGTGACGGAAGGCTCCCTGCTGCTGACCGGCACCGATCTGGAGATGGAGATGGTGGCGCGCGTCGCCCTGTCCCAGCCGCACGAGCCGGGCGCGACCACCGTGCCCGCGCGCAAATTCTTTGATATCTGCCGCGGCCTGCCGGAAGGGGCGGAGATCGCCGTCACGCTGGAAAGCGAGCGCATGCTGGTGCGGTCCGGCCGCAGCCGCTTCTCGCTGTCCACGCTGCCGGCGGCGGACTTCCCGAACCTGGACGACTGGCAGAGCGAGGTGGAGTTCACCTTGCCGCAGGCGACGCTGAAGCGCCTGATCGAAGCCACCCAGTTCTCGATGGCCCATCAGGACGTGCGTTATTACCTGAACGGCATGCTGTTTGAAACCGAAGGCGAAGAGCTGCGCACCGTCGCGACCGACGGCCACCGCCTGGCGGTGTGCTCGATGCCGATCGGCCAACAGCTGCCGTCGCATTCGGTGATCGTGCCGCGTAAAGGGGTGATGGAGCTGGTGCGCCTGCTGGACGGCGGCGATTCGCTGCTGCAGCTGCAGATCGGCAGCAACAACATTCGCGCCCACGTCGGCGATTTCATCTTCACCTCCAAGCTGGTTGACGGCCGTTTCCCGGACTATCGCCGCGTCTTGCCGAAGAACCCGGATAAAACGCTGGAAGCCGGCTGCGATCTGCTCAAGCAGGCGTTTGCCCGCGCGGCGATTCTCTCGAACGAGAAATTCCGCGGCGTGCGGCTGTACGTCAGCCAGAACCAGCTGAAGATCACCGCCAACAACCCGGAGCAGGAAGAGGCGGAAGAGATCCTCGACGTCAGCTACGACGGCGCGGAGATGGAGATCGGCTTCAACGTCAGCTACGTGCTGGACGTGTTGAACGCGCTCAAGTGTGAAGACGTGCGCCTGCTGTTGACCGATTCGGTCTCCAGCGTGCAGATCGAAGACGGCGCCAGCCAGGCGGCGGCCTACGTTGTCATGCCAATGCGGTTGTAGTCTCGTTACCTTGAATTACAGCACCGTCATCGGTAAAGAGATTGCATGGCTCTGACGCGTTTATTGATTAAAGATTTCCGCAATATCGAGGCGGCGGATTTGGCGCTGGCGCCGGGATTCAACTTCCTGGTCGGCGCCAACGGCAGCGGCAAGACCAGCGTGCTGGAAGCGGTGTATACGCTCGGCCACGGCCGCGCCTTTCGCAGCCTGCAGGCCGGTCGGGTCATTCGCCACGACCAGCCGGAGTTCGTGCTGCACGGCCGCATCGAAGGCGCGGAGCGCGAGCTGTCGGTAGGATTGAGCAAGAGCCGTCAGGGTGACAGCAAAGTACGCATCGATGGCAGCGATGGCCACAAGGTGGCCGAGCTGGCGCAGCTGCTGCCCATGCAGCTGATCACCCCCGAAGGTTTTACCCTGCTGAACGGCGGGCCGAAATTCCGGCGCGCCTTCCTGGACTGGGGCTGTTTTCATAACGAACCCGGTTTTTTCACCGCCTGGAGCAACCTGAAACGGTTACTGAAGCAGCGCAATGCCGCGCTGCGCCAGGTGAGTCGCTATGCGCAGATCCGCGCCTGGGATCAGGAACTGATCCCGCTCGCGGAGCGCATCAGCGAATGGCGGGCGGAATACAGCGACGCGATCGCCGCGGATATCACCGCGACCTGCGCGCAGTTTCTGCCTGAATTCGCCCTGAGCTTCTCCTTCCAGCGCGGCTGGGACAAAGAGAGCGACTACGGCGAGCTGCTGGAGCGCCAGTTTGAGCGAGACAGGGCATTGACCTATACCGCGGTGGGGCCGCATAAAGCGGACTTTCGCATTCGTGCCGACGGCACGCCGGTAGAGGATTTGTTATCGCGCGGTCAGCTTAAGCTGCTGATGTGCGCGTTGCGCTTGGCGCAGGGTGAGTTTCTCACCCGGCAGAGCGGGCGGCGTTGCCTGTATCTGATTGATGATTTTGCCTCCGAGCTGGACACCGGCCGTCGCCGGTTGCTGGCCGATCGCCTGAAAGCCACCCAGGCCCAGGTTTTTGTCAGCGCGGTGAGCGCTGAACAAGTGACCGACATGGCTGGTGAAAAGGGCAAGATGTTCCGCGTGGAACAGGGTAAAATAGAGGTTCAACCACAGGACTAAAATGAGCGAGAAACGTTGATGTCGAATTCTTATGACTCCTCAAGTATCAAGGTATTAAAAGGGCTGGATGCGGTGCGCAAGCGCCCGGGCATGTATATCGGCGATACCGATGACGGCACCGGTCTGCACCACATGGTATTCGAGGTTGTGGACAACGCTATCGACGAAGCGCTCGCGGGCCACTGTAGTGACATTCAGGTCACCATCCATGCCGACAACTCGGTATCGGTACAGGATGACGGCCGCGGCATTCCGACCGGCATTCACCCGGAAGAAGGGGTTTCAGCCGCAGAGGTCATCATGACCGTGCTGCACGCCGGCGGTAAATTCGACGACAACTCCTATAAGGTTTCCGGCGGCCTGCACGGCGTGGGCGTCTCGGTGGTTAACGCCCTGTCGGAGAAACTGGAGCTGGTGATCCGCCGCGAAGGCAAAGTGCACGAACAGACTTACAGCCACGGTGAGCCGCAGGCGCCGCTGACCGTGGTGGGCGAAACCGAACAGACGGGCACCATGGTGCGCTTCTGGCCGAGCCACCAGACCTTCACCAATGTGACCGATTTCGAGTACGACATTCTGGCCAAGCGTCTGCGCGAGCTGTCCTTCCTCAACTCCGGCGTGTCTATCCGCCTGAAGGACAAGCGCACCGACCGTGAAGACCACTTCCATTACGAAGGCGGCATCAAGGCGTTTGTCGAGTACCTGAACAAGAACAAAACCCCGATCCACCCGAACGTGTTCTACTTCTCGACCGTGAAAGACGACATCGGCGTGGAAGTGGCGCTGCAGTGGAACGACGGTTTCCAGGAAAACATCTACTGCTTCACCAACAACATTCCGCAGCGCGACGGCGGCACGCACCTGGTCGGTTTCCGTACCGCGATGACCCGTACGCTGAACAGCTACATGGAGAAGGAAGGCTACAGCAAGAAGGCCAAGGTCAGCGCCACCGGCGATGACGCGCGTGAAGGTCTGATCGCCGTGGTGTCGGTGAAGGTGCCGGATCCCAAGTTCTCTTCTCAGACCAAGGACAAGCTGGTCTCTTCCGAGGTGAAAACCGCGGTTGAAACGCTGATGAACGAGAAGCTGGTGGATTACCTGATGGAGAATCCGGGCGACGCGAAAATCGTGGTCGGCAAAATCATCGACGCGGCGCGTGCGCGCGAAGCGGCGCGTAAAGCGCGTGAGATGACCCGCCGCAAAGGCGCGCTGGATCTGGCCGGCCTGCCGGGCAAGCTGGCGGACTGCCAGGAACGCGATCCGGCGCTGTCCGAACTGTACCTGGTGGAAGGGGACTCCGCGGGCGGCTCTGCCAAGCAGGGGCGAAACCGCAAGAACCAGGCTATCTTGCCGCTGAAGGGGAAAATCCTCAACGTCGAGAAAGCGCGTTTCGACAAAATGCTCTCCTCGCAGGAAGTGGCGACGCTGATCACCGCGCTGGGTTGTGGCATCGGCCGCGACGAGTACAGCCCGGACAAGCTGCGTTACCACAGCATCATCATCATGACCGATGCCGACGTCGACGGTTCGCACATCCGTACGCTGCTGTTGACCTTCTTCTACCGCCAGATGCCGGAAATCATTGAGCGTGGCCACGTGTTCATCGCACAGCCGCCGCTGTACAAGGTGAAGAAAGGCAAGCAGGAGCAGTACATCAAAGATGACGAGGCGATGGATCAGTACCAGATCGCCATCGCGATGGACGGCGCTACGCTGCATACCAATGCCAGCGCACCGGCGCTCGGCGGCGAGCAGCTGGAAAAACTGGTGGCAGAACACTATGCCGTGCAGAAGCTGATCGGCCGCATGGAGCGCCGCTATCCACGCGCGCTGCTGAACAACCTGATCTATCAGCCGACGCTGAACGAAGGCGATCTCAGCGATGAAGCCAAGGTGAAAACCTGGATCGCTTCGCTGGTGCAGGCGCTGAACGACAAAGAGCAGCACGGCAGCAGCTATGACTTCGTGATCTTCGAGAACCGCGAACGCCAGATGTTCGAACCGGCGCTGCGCATCCGCACCCACGGCGTGGATACCGACTATAAGCTGGACTTCGACTTCATCCACGGCGGCGAATACCGCAAGATCTGCCAGCTGGGCGAGAAGCTGCGCGGGCTGATCGAAGACGGCGCGTTCATCGAGCGCGGCGAACGTCGTCAGCCGGTGGACAGCTTCGAGCAGGCGCTGGAGTGGCTGGTGAAAGAGTCGCGCCGCGGCCTGTCGGTGCAACGCTATAAAGGCCTGGGCGAGATGAACCCGGAGCAGCTGTGGGAAACCACCATGGATCCGGAAAGCCGCCGCATGCTGCGCGTGACCGTCAAGGACGCCATCGCTGCCGATCAGCTGTTCACCACGCTGATGGGCGATGCGGTTGAACCGCGCCGCGCCTTTATCGAAGAAAACGCCCTGAAAGCGGCGAACATCGATATCTGATGCGTTAATGGCTGTGAAAATCCGCGCCGGGCGACCCGCGCGGATTTTTTTTGCGCCTTTTTTGGCGCTGACAGCCAAGGCTGAAACGCGTTAGCATGGGAAAAAACCACTGGGAGAAGCGTTGAATGGCTATTGAACTGATTGCGATCGACATGGACGGCACGTTGCTGGATCCGCAGCACCAAATCACGCCGGCGGTAAAGCAGGCTATCGCGGCGGCGCGGCGCAAAGGGGTGCACGTGGTGCTGGCCACCGGGCGGCCTTATGTCGGCGTGCAGGACTATCTGCGCCAGTTGGACATTCAGGGCCCCGGCGATTTTTGCATAACCTACAACGGCGCGCTGGTGCTGCGCGCGGCCGACGGCGCCTGTATTCTGCAGGAAACCCTGGGTTTTGAGGACTATCTGCACTTCGAGCAGATGGCGCGCGAGCTCGGCGTTCACTACCAGGCGTTTGACTTCGACACCCTGTATACCCCGAACAAAGACATCGGCAAATACACCATACACGAGGCGGAAATGACCGGTATTCCGTTGAAATACCGCAGCGTGGAGGAGATGGATCGCCAGATGCGTTTCCCGAAAGTGATGATGATCGACGAGCCGGCGCTGCTGGACAACGCGATTGCGCGCATCCCGGCGGAAACGCGCGAGCGTTACACCATTCTGAAAAGCGCGCCTTACTACCTCGAAATCCTGCATAAGAACGTCGATAAGGGCGCCGGGGTGAGAATGCTGGCCGAGCACCTCGGCGTGGCGCGGGAAAACATCATGACGCTGGGGGATCAGGCCAACGATACGGCGATGATCGAGTATGCCGGCGTCGGCGTGGCGATGGGCAACGCCATTCCCGAGCTGAAAGCGGTGGCGCAGTTTGTCACCGGCGCCAATACCGAAGACGGCGTGGCGCGCGCCATCGAGAAGTTCGTGCTCAACGCCTGATCAAGTGGGGCGCTACGGCGCCCCTTTATATTGCCGCCAACACCCCTTTGGCGATCTGCAGATCCTGAATCGCCAGCCCGGTAAGATCGGCGATGGTGATGTGCTGCGGCTCGCTTCGCAACCGCCCTCCCAGCGCCAAGACGGCGCCCATTTCGACGATTGGCGTTGAAATCAGCCTATTTTGCCGATAAGCCGTCGCGATCTCGCCATAGTCAGCGCACTGCGCCAGCGCATCGACCAGCAGTGCGTCCGCGCGAGCCACCAGATCGGTCGCCAGCTCCTGCTTGCCGGGCGCGTCGGCACCCACGGCGGTGATGTGCGTGCCGGGCCGAATATCCGCCGCCTGTAAAATCGGTTCGCGGCTGGGCGTGGTAGTGACGATCAGCTGACAGTGCGCCGCCAGTTCCGCCGCATCCTGCGTAACCCGCACCTGAAAACCTTCGCCCTCGGCTTCGCGCCGATACGCCGCCAGCGCCTGATCGTTGCGGCCCCACACCCACACTTCGCGGCAATCGGTCACCGGTTTCAGACATTGCAGCTGCAGCCGGGCCTGCAGGCCGGTGCCGACCATGCCGATCGCCTGAATATGCGGCGGCGCGCACAGTTCGGCGGCGATGCGGCCGGCCAGTGCGGTGCGCAGCGCGGTCAGCCAGCCCTCATCCAGCAGCAGCGCCCGAGGTTCGCCGGTCTGGGCGGAGAACGCCATCACCAGCCCCTGATTGCTGGCCAAACCGCGTTCGGCGTTGCGATAGAAACCGGCGGAGACCTTGACCACGAACAGCTCTTCGCCTTCCAGCCAGGCGGATTTGATGCAGCAATCGCCGGCGGCTTGTTCGAACAGGAAGTGCTGCACCGGCGGCTGTTGCACCCGCCGTTGCGAATAGGCGATAAAACCCTGCTTAAGCAGCGGGGTTATAGCCTCGGCGTCGAACGCGGCGAGGATTTGCTGCCGATTAAGGATGTGCATCGGCGATGGCCTTGAGGTACTTCTCCAGCACGATGTTTTTACCGCACAGCACCACCGCCACTTTTTTTCCCTGGTATTCCGGCGCCAGCTTGATCGCCGCGGCCAGCGCCACGCCGGCCGCGCCTTCGATAATCCACCGATCGCTGGCGGCGATCCGGCGCATCGCGTGCTTGATCTCCGTCTCGCTGACCAGCACTTTGCGGTCGATCAGCTGTTGGCACAGCGGGAAGGTCACGGCGCCCGGCTCGACGCCGCCGGCGGTGCCGTCGGACAGGGTGTCTTGCTCTTCCACCGGGAAGATATGGCCCGCTTCCAGCGCGCTGTACATGCTGGTGGCGTTTTCCGGCCAGCAGGCGATAAGCTGCGTGTTCGGCGACAATTGCCGCAGAACGGTGCCGATACCGGCGATATAGCCACCGCCGCCGACTGCCACGAACACGGCGTCCAGACCGGTGAGCTGTTCAACCAGCTCCATGCCGCAGGTGCCCTGGCCGGCGATCACCTGCTCGTCGTTATACGGCGAGATATAGGTTTTTCCCTGTTCGCGGGCGGCCTGTTCCCCGGCCAGTTCGGCGTTCAGCGCATCGCCCGGCACCCGTTCCACGGTGCCGCCCAGCGCGCGGATGGTGTCTAGCTTGATGCTCGCCGCCGTCTCTGGCGCATAAACCGTGACGCCAACGCCCATCAGCTGCCCCGCCAAAGCGACCGCCTGGCCGTGGTTGCCGGTAGAGGCGGCGATCACGCCGCGCCGGCGTTGCTCGCTGTCCAGTAACCGCAACTTGTTGCTGGCGCCGCGAAATTTAAAGGAGCCGGTGTGCTGCAGATGGTCGCATTTCAGATACAGCTCGCAGCCCAGCTGCTGTGAAAGCAGCACGCTGCGCTCCAATGGCGTGACCCGTACCTGAGGGCGCAGCTGTTGATGGGCAGAAACAATGGCATCGAAGAGGGGGTTCATACCGGCTCCAGAATGTTTAGACTTAAAAATCCAGTTTGTACTTTTTTGTATTGATTGTAAACCCCGTCGCCCGGCCGCCGGGCAAAAGCGGGCACGGCGTAATGTGATCGCACTGGCGGCGAAAAATAATCATTAACGTATAGTTTAGCGGCACGATTTTTTATTTATTTGCGTTAAGGAAGTCGCAACCGCTCATTATTTTAATAAGGGAACGACAATGAAAAAAATATTACTCGCCTCATTAACCTACGCCGCGCTGACACCGTTTGGTTTCGCCGCCAAAGATGTGACCACCCAACCGGAGGTTTATTTTCTGCAAGAGTCGCAATCGATAGACAGCCTGGCGTTATTGCCGCCGCCGCCCGCCGTTGACAGCATCGATTTTATGAATGACAAGGCGCAATATGATGCCGGGAAATTATTGCGTAATACCGAACGGGGCAAACAGGCTTATCACGACGCACACGTAACGGGGGATGGCGTCGCCGCCGCATTATCCGGCGCTTTCGGTACGGAAATCACCCAGGATAATACGCCGGAGCTGTTCAAACTGGTGATGAAAATGCGTGAAGACGCCGGCGATCTGGCTACCCGCAGCGCCAAAAATCACTATATGCGCATTCGGCCGTTCGCTTTTTACCATGAGCCCACTTGCCGACCGGATGAAGAGAGCACGCTATCGACGAACGGCTCTTATCCTTCCGGGCACACCGCCATCGGTTGGGCGACCGCGCTGGTGCTGGCGGAGATTAACCCTCCCAGGCAGGGGACGATACTGCAGCGCGGCTATGAGATGGGCCAGAGCCGGGTGATTTGCGGTTATCACTGGCAAAGCGACGTGACCGCCGCGCGCTTGGTCGCCTCGGCCATCGTCGCCCGACTGCACGCGGAGCCCACCTTCGCCGCGCAGTTGCAAAGGGCCAAAACGGAATTCAACGCCCTGAAAAAATAACCTTGCTTCACGCGGCAGCGCGCCATATGAAACGCTGCCGCCGATCCGGTAAGATGGCGACTCAGTGCCGGCATGCGCAGGAGAACCGCCATGAGCCATCGGGAAAAACAGCTGACTTTCGACCCTCGCGGGCATCAGTTAACCAATATCAACGTCTGGACGTCGGACAGCCAATGGCTGGCTTATGACGTGCGCCCGCGCGGCGCCTCTTTCACCGGTCTGAGCATCGAGCGGGTCAACGTCGCCAGCGGCGCGGTGGAAGTGGTTTATCGCGCTCAGCACGGCGCCCACGTCGGCGTGGTCACGGTCAGCCCTGATGCGCCGGCGCGCTATGCCTTTATCCATGGCCCGGAGCACCCGGACAGCGCCTGGCAATATGATTTTCACCACCGCCGCGGGGTGATCGTCAGCGAACCGGATCGCGAGTTGGCCATCACCCTCGACGCGCTGGATATCACCGCCCCCTACACCCCCGGCGCGCTGCGCGGCGGCAGCCATGTGCACGTATTCAGCCCGGACGGCAGCCGCCTCAGCTTTACCTATAACGATCACGTCATGCACGAGTGCGATCCGGCGCGCGATCTGCGCAACGTCGGGGTGGCCGTGCCGCTGCACGGGGTCAATCCGCCGAAACAGCATCCGCGCGAGTATGACGGCAGCCACTATTGCGTGCTGGTCAGCGAGACCGTGCCGCAGCCGCAGCCGGGCAGCGATCAGATCAATCGTGCTTACGAAGAAGGCTGGATTGGCCGCGAAGGTTACCGTAAGGCCGACGGCAGCCGGCAGCGCTGGGCGCTGGCGTTCATCGGCGATACGCTGTCCGCCGCCGGTGAAAAGCTGCCGGAGGTGTTTATCGTTGATCTGCCGGAGAACGATGCCGATTACGCCAGAGCGGGCGCTCTGCCGCTGCAGGGAACGGAAAGCGAGCTGCCGGCGCCGCCGCAGGGCGTCAGGCAGCGGCGGGTGACCTTTACCGGCGATCGTCGTTTTCCGGGCGTGGCCGGCGCACCGCGCCACTGGCTGCGCAGCTCGCCGGACGGCAGCCAGATCGCGTTTTTGATGAAGGATGACGGCGGCGTGGTGCAGCTGTGGACGGTGTCGCCGAACGGCGGGGAGCCGCGACAGGTGAGCCACAGCGAGCATGATATCCAGTCTGCCTTCAGCTGGCACCCGCAGGGCGGGGCGATTGCCTTGGTGTGTGACAACAGCGTGATGCTGTGCGAGGTCGCCGGCGGCCGTCTGCAGCGTTTAACGCAGCGCAGCGTGCAGCCGCCGTCGGGGGACGCCGTGGTGTTTTCACCGGACGGCAAGAAAGTGGCGTTTATGCGCGAGATAGCGGGATTCAACCAGATCTTTGTGGTTGAGGTGTAAGGCGGGCCTGATGGCCCGCTGCGTGCGTGATTAGTGTGTGGCGGCGCTGTCGTTGCCTTCGCCGGGATTGCCGGTTGCCGCCAGATTCTGCTGCTCGCTGCGCAGGATGCGCGCTTTTGGCGAGTCTGTGGTGGCGTCGTTGCCGGAACGCAGATAGTCGTAAGGCAGCAGTACGGTGTCCATCACCGCAGAGAACGGCAGATCCAGCGCCACCAGCGGCATCATCGCCCAACTGGTGTTGTCGTCCTTCAGCATGTCCACGCTGGCGCGGGTGCCGGGATAGTAACCCTGATTCGGGCCGGTATGGCTCATCACGCTGGAGCAACCGCTGGTCGCCAACAACATGCAGCCCGTCGCTATCGCTTTCATCGTCGTCATTAATCCATCCTGCAGGGTTGCTGTGCCCCTAAAATTAAGCTGAGTTATAACATCCTGTCGCTGCTTTAAAAGAAGCAAAATCCCGCTCTGTGGCGGCTCTCTCACTTTAGTGTAAGTGGTAAAAAAACTTTCGCCTAATCGGTACGAAGTTTTTTTGATCCTCGCCTGTTGAATTGATGAAATCAACCCCCATTTTATCATCAGAGCCGAATTGAGAATTCGCCGTAAGGGAATTCTGGCTTAATTAGCCTGTCCAGAGTGGAAGGCGTATTTATTTCAACCTCGCTGAAGTGCCTTAGGAGGCTGTTTTATGCGTAATTTTGATCTTTCCCCGCTATACCGTTCCGCCATTGGTTTCGATCGCCTGTTCAACGCGCTGGAAGCCGGCCAGAGTCAGGGCAACGGCGGTTATCCGCCTTATAATGTCGAGCTGGTGGACGAAAATCATTATCGCATCGCCATCGCGGTAGCCGGGTTTGCCGAGCAGGAGCTGGAGATCACCACGCAAGATAATCTGCTGATCGTGCGCGGGGCGCACAATAACGAACCGGCAGAAAAAACCTATTTATATCAGGGCATCGCCGAGCGTAATTTCGAGCGTAAATTCCAGTTGGCCGAACACATTCAAATTAAAGGTGCCAAACTGGAGAATGGCCTGTTGTATATCGACATGCAACGCATCGTGCCGGAAACATTAAAACCGCGCCGCATCGAAATTAAATAAATTTCCGTTTCGCCGGCAGGTACGCTGCCGGAAAATAATACCTAGCCTGCCGTCAGGGGGCTGAATAAACACATCTCGCTTAATGAAAGGAGTTGTTCCTATGCGTAATTACGATTTATCCCCGCTTCTGCGTCAGTGGATTGGTTTTGATAAATTGGCCAGCTCAATGGGCGGCCAGGAACCCCAGGGGTTCCCGCCGTATAACATCGAGAAAAGCGATGACAATCACTACCGCATTTCTCTGGCGCTGGCCGGTTTCCGGCAGAGCGAACTGAATATCGAAGTGGAAGGGCCGCGGCTGACCGTCAGCGGTAAACCCACGCCGCCGGAAAAACAGGTCGAATACCTGCATCAGGGCCTGGTGTGCAAAGAGTTCCAGTTGACCTTCACCCTGGCGGAGCATCTGCAGGTGTCGGAGGCCAAATTTGAAAACGGCCTGCTGCACATCGATCTGGTGCGTCAGGTGCCGGAAGCCTTGCAGCCGCAGCGCATCGCCATCGGGGCGACGCCGGAGCTGGAAGCCAAATAACCGACTGAAAAACGGTCATCATCATGCGGGGGAGATCCAGACGGGTCTCCCCCGCTGCGTTATGTGGCGCATGCCACAGTCCCCCCGTTTGTCCGATGTCATAATCCTTGTTAATTGTGTGTCTTTGGCCGCAAATTCCTTTTCAACTTTGGCAAGGATGTGACCTATGAGCGATATCGCCCTGACCGTCAGCATGTTGGCGCTGGCGGCCGTCATTGGGCTGTGGATGGGGAACTGGAAGCTGTACGGCGTTGGGCTGGGCATCGGCGGCGTGCTGTTCGGCGGCATCCTGGTCGGCCACTTCGCCCAGAGCGGGCAAATCAACCTGAACGGGGACATGCTGCACTTTATCCAGGAGTTTGGCCTGATCCTGTTCGTGTACACCATCGGCATTCAGGTCGGCCCCGGTTTCTTCTCTTCGCTGCGCGTCTCCGGGCTGCGCCTCAACGCCTTCGCGGTGCTGCTGGTGCTGACCGGCGGCGTCGTGGCGGCGGTGGTACACAAACTGTTCGACGTGCCGCTGCCGATCATCCTCGGCGTGTTCTCCGGCGCGGTCACCAACACCCCGGCGCTGGGCGCCGGTCAGCAAATCCTGACCGATCTCGGTTCCGATCCGGCGTTGGTGGACGGCATGGGGATGGGTTACGCCATGGCCTATCCGTTCGGCATATGCGGCATCCTGCTGGTGATGTGGCTGATTCGGCTGTTTTTCCGCATCAACATCGAGCGCGAGGCGCAGGCGTTTGAAAGCAGCCTGGGCAATCAGCGTGAGCTGCTGCACGCCATCAACGTGGCGGTGCGCAACCCCAATCTGCAGGGCATGGCGATCAAGCAGGTGCCGCTGCTCAACGGTGAAGCGATCGTCTGTTCGCGCCTCAAACGCGGGGAGCTGCTGATGGTGCCGGCGCCGCACGAGCGGCTGGAGCTGGGCGACTACCTGCATCTGGTGGGCAAACGCGAAGATTTGGAGAACGCCCGGCTGGTGATCGGCGAAGAGGTGGACGCCTCGCTGTCCACGCGCGGCACCGCGCTGCAGGTGGTGAGGGCGGTGGTGACCAACGAGCAGGTGCTGGGCAAGAAAATCCGCGATCTGAACCTGAAGCAAAAGTATGACGTGGTAATTTCACGCCTCAACCGCGCCGGCGTGGAGCTGGTGGCCGGCAGCAACGTGACGCTGCAGTTCGGCGACATTCTGAACCTGGTCGGCCGGCCGGAGGCCATCGACGCGGTGACGGCAATCGTCGGCAACGCCCAACAAAAACTGCAGCAGGTGCAGATGCTGCCGGTGTTTATCGGCATCGGCCTTGGGGTGCTGCTCGGCTCCATTCCGCTGTTCGTGCCCGGCTTCCCGGCGGCATTGCGGCTGGGGCTGGCCGGCGGGCCGCTGGTGGCGGCGCTGATCCTGGGGCGCATCGGCAGCATCGGCAAGCTGTACTGGTTTATGCCGCCGAGCGCCAACCTGGCGCTGCGCGAACTGGGCATCGTGCTGTTTCTGGCGGTGGTCGGGTTGAAATCGGGCGGCAACTTCATCGATACCTTGCTGCACGGCGAGGGGCTGACGTGGGTCGGGTACGGCGCGCTGATCACCGCCATTCCGCTGCTGAGCGTCGGTATTCTGGCGCGCACGGTGGGCAAGATGAACTACCTGACGCTGTCCGGCATGCTGGCGGGGTCGATGACCGATCCGCCGGCGCTGGCCTTCGCCAACGGTTTACACCCTACCAGCGGCGCCGCCGCGCTGTCTTACGCCACCGTTTATCCGCTGGCGATGTTCCTGCGCATCATGTCGCCGCAGCTGCTGGCGGTGCTGTTCTGGACGCTGTAACGCTGCCCGACTACAGCCGGTAAGGTATTAACACGCCGTTGTCAGTGCCAAAATCTTTGGGGTTGCGGGAGATGAGCGTCCGGAACCCCACCTGCGCGGTGGCCCAGACAATGGCGTCCGGCAGCTTCACATGCTGTGAGTGGCGCAATTCTACGGCGCGTTCGGCAACTTCATCGGTAATAGGCAGCAGCAGGAATTGCCCTAAAAACTGGCGCGTTTTCAGCTCCAGCGCCGGCCCCTGTTTTTTGGCACCCACCATCACTTCCATCCAGGTGATGGCGCTAATAGCCGGGTTGATGTGGTATTCGGTCAGAACGTCTTTGGCTTGAGGAATGCCGTTGAGATAATCGATCAGGATATTGGTGTCGAATAACGCCCGTTGAGCCACCATTATTCCCACTCCTCGCGCTGACGATTTTCGTAGTCTACGCCATCGCCCATCGCCCCGGACCAGAGCCCGAAAGCATTGCTGGGATCTTCAACGTGGTTCTCCGTCAGATAACGGGAGACGGCCTGACGGATGATTTCGGCCCGGGGAATGTGGCGGATATTTTTCAGATTGTCGAGCTGCCGCAGGTCTTCTTCAGGTAAATCGATCACGATGCGAGTCATCGCTAGCCCTCCAAAAAAAAGATATACGATATATGCATCGTATATCTTTATCGGTCGATTTTCAATCAGCTGGCGTTAGCCTTCCTGATGCGCGCGTTCGATCTCTTCCGCCAGGATCGCCACGCCGCGCTCGATTTTCTCCGGATCGGGCACGTAGTTCATGCGCATGCACTGGTGGGTGTGCGGCCATTCGTGCTCCAGCCCCGGGAAGAAGTAGTGGCCCGGCACCATCAGCACGCCGCGCTTTTTCAGGCGCTGATACAGTACTTCGGTGGTGATCGGCAGATCTTTGAACCACAGCCAGAGGAAGATAGCCCCTTCCGGTTTGTGGATCAGGCAGCGCTCCGGCGACAGGTAGCGGCGGATAATCTCGATGGTGTGCTCGACGCGCTGTTTGTAGAACGGGCGAATCACCTCGTTCGACAGGCGCAGCAGATCGCCGCGCGCGATCATTTCCGTCGCCATCGCTGGCCCCATGCTGCCCGGCGACAGGCTGATGATGCCGTTCATGTTGGTCAGCGCGGTGATCACCTTCTCGTCGGCGATCACGATGCCGCAGCGCGAGCCCGGCAGGCCGAGCTTGGACAGGCTCATGCACAGGATGGTATTCGGGTTCCACAGCGGCGTGGCGTCGCTGAAGATGATGCCGGGGAACGGCACGCCGTAGGCGTTGTCGATCACCAACGGAATGTCGCGCTGCTGCGCCAGCAGGTCGAGCTTCATCAGCTCTTCGTCGGTGATCACGTTGCCGGTCGGGTTGGTTGGCCGTGAAACGCAGATCATGCCGATGTCGTCGCCGATGGTGAGGTGTTCGAAATCAACGTGATATTTGAACTGGCCGTCCGGCAGCAGCTCGATGTTCGGTTTGGCGGAGACGAACAGCCCTTCGTCCAGCCCGGCGTCGGCATAGCCGATGTATTCCGGCGCCAGCGGGAACAGCACGCGGCGGCGCGAACCGTCGGCGTAGCGGCCGGCGAACAGGTTGAACAAGTAGAAAAACGCGCTTTGGCTGCCGTTAGTCAGTGCAATATTCTGTGGCGAAATCTCCCAGCCGAGCTCGTCGCGCAGCAGATTGGCCAGCGCTTTCAGCAGCGCGTCCTTGCCTTGCGGGCCGTCGTAGTTGCACAGCGCTTCGGTCAGTTTGCCCTGGTCGAGCATCTCCTGGCACAGCTGTTTGAAGTAGGCTTCCATCTCTGGGATCTGCGCCGGGTTGCCGCCGCCGAGCATGATGGCACCGGGGGTGCGCAGGCCTTCGTTCAGGTCGTCCATCAAACGGGTAATGCCCGCATAACGGGTAAATTTTTCGCCGAAAAGTGAGAAAGTCATAGGTGCAGCAGTACTGTTTCTTAGCAGGTAATCCCCCACCATACCGCCAGACAAACCCCGCTGCAATGCGGCCGACAAATCGGCCAATGGGCACAAACTTCGCTCATTGGCCGATTGGTAGCATATTACGCTGGATTATTGTGACCGTTCGCCGGCCCACACCACCATCACCTTATCGTCGCCGAGCCGGCGGCTGAAGGCATAATAGGCGGCATGCGGTTGCGGGGTTTGCACGCCGGCGCCGATCGCCGGATGGCGAGCGCGGAACTGCCCCAACCGTTGCCAGTGGGCCAGCAGCGGGGCTTTTTCCCCCGGCAGCTCACGCCAGTTCATGTCGGAGCGGGTGCCCTGCAGCGGATCGGAACCGGTGGGGCCGAGCGGGCGGCCGCTTTCATCGCCGTAGTAAATCTGCACCGCGCCCGGCGCCAGCAACAGCAGGTTCGCCGCCCGCTGTTGCAGCGGCAGCGAGCCTTTGGCGTCGCTGGCGAAGAACAGCCGGGTGTCGTGTGAAGAGAGGTAGCTCAGCACGTTGAAATCCTGCAGCCGCTCGGCCATCTGCCGGTAGGTGGCATCAATGTCGGCAAAGCAGCCCAATGCCTGCGCCGCCTGGTCCTGGAAGTCGAAGTTGATCATCGCGTCGAAGCCGTTTTGGTAATAGTCGCTTTTCATCACCCCGTGGCCCCAGGCCTCGCCGGTCATCCAAAACGGCGCGTCATCCAGCGCCTGCTGCGGATGATCCGCTTTCCACGCCGCCAATGCCGCCGTGGCGCGCTGCTTCAACAGCGCCAGCGTCGGTTTTTCCACGTGCTTGGCGGTATCGACGCGAAAACCGTCGATGCCGTAATCGCGCACCCACTGGCTGAGCCAGACGGTCAGGTAATCGCGGGTGGTGGCGCCGGGCATGTCGCGCGCGGCGGTGTCGGGTTTGTGGCGATAGAACAGCGGCAGGCCGCTGGCGCCGGGCGCTTCGGTTTTGATGTCCGGCAGGAAGGCCAGCGACATCGTCAGATCGTCATAGCCCGGTGAGTCATAGTCGCCGATGTCGGTGCGGATCCAGTTTTTCCCCCACCATTGGCGCCAGCCCGCCTTGTCGCTGAAGTTGATGTAGTCGTTGAAACTGTGCCAGTTTTGCCCTGGCCCTGGCCCTGGCCCGGGGCGCCAGTCGCCCCAGTTTTTCCCCAGGGTTTTCTCCACCTCCGCGCCTTGCAGATACAGCGAGCCGAAGTGAAACGTCTGCATATCTGCCAGCGTGGCGTAACCGACATGGTTCACCACCACGTCGAACAGAATGCGAATGCCGCGCCGATGCGCTTGCTCGACCAGCGTGCGCAGCTCCTGTTCGGTGCCCATGTTGGCGTCGAGGCGAGTCCAGTCGAGCGCGTAATAGCCGTGATAGGCGTAATGCGGGAAATCGCCTTTGGTGCCGCCGCCGACCCAGCCGTGGATCTGCTCCAGCGGCGAGCTGATCCACAAGGCGTTGACGCCGAGCTGCTGCAGATAATCCAGTTTTTGCGTCAGGCCGGCCAGATCGCCGCCGTGAAAGGTGCCTATTTCCTGCAGGCCGTCGCTGCGGCGCCCGTAGCTGTGGTCATTGGCCGGATTGCCGTTCTCAAAGCGATCGGTCAGCACGAAGTAGACCGTGGCGTTATGCCAGCTGAACGCCGCCGGTTTCGCCGTGGTGGCGGACTCCAGCAGCAACAGGCCGCCGCTGGCGGCGGCGGGCTGCAGCGTGATTTTTCCCTGGTTCACCTGCGCCGTTTGGCCGGAATAGAAATCGCGCAGCGTTTCGCCTTCGGCGAAGGTGGAGGCGACGTCGACCGTGACCGGTTTGCCGTCCCAGCGCGGGCAGCTGCGGGCAACAACGGCGGCGCTTTCCGGCGCACTGCGCAGGCTGAGCTGCAGCGTCGGCGTGCCGCTGCGGGTGTCGATGCGCACCTGATAGTCGCCGGCGCGGAACTGTCGCCAGCTGGCCGGCGGATGGGCGCCGCAGGGCTGCAGCGACAGCGTCTGGTTAAGCTTCACCGCCTCGGCCGGCTGCCAACAGTGGTTATCCTGATACAGGCGCAGCGGCAGCTGGCCTTTGGGCAGCGCGGCCTGGCTGGTAAACAGCCCGGCGGCAGTTTCGTCGAAGGCCGGGAAACCCGGCAGCGTCCAGCCGGCCAGCGCCGAAGGCGACAGCAGCATCAACAAGGGCAGGGGTAACAGTTTCATGGCTCTCCTTACGCGCGGCAGGAAGCGTTTTTCTCGCAGGGTAGCGCCCAGTGTGGCAAACGGCGGAAAAATAGCCTCCTCCCTGCGAGGGTTTTTCGGGGAGGAGAGAAAGGGCGGAGCGTTTTCGGATTGATTCGGCTTGGCTTTGCGCGCGCGCTGCGGCAGATTAAACGATGAACATCAAAGGAGGTTAGCGATGACGGACAAAAACTGGCGAGAAGAGATCGTTCAGGCAATTCAGGATGCCGAATTGCAGCACTTCGCCGAAGAACATCAGCTGCAGGCGCTGTTCGCGCCGCAGCAGGAAGAGCAACACGGCCGGTTATCCGCAGACCACCGGCCGCGCTGAGTTATTTCCGCAACAGCTGCGGGTTGACGCAGTTTTCTTTCACCGTGCCGGTCAACGCGGCGATCAAATTATCCACCGCGCAGGCGGCCATGCCGTAGCGCGTTTCATGGGTGGCGGAGCCGATGTGCGGCAACGCCACCACGTTCGGCATGCTGAGCAGCGGTGAGTTGGCCGGCAGCGGCTCTTTCTCGAACACGTCCAACCCGGCGGCGTGGATCACGCCGTTTTGCAGCGCTTCGATCAGCGCCTGCTCATCCACGACCGGCCCGCGGCCGGCGTTGATCAGAATGCCGCTTTTCTTCATCTTCGCCAGCTGATCGCGGCCGATCATGTGGAAGGTTTGTTCGGTCAGCGGCAGCGTGATGCAAACGAAATCCGACTCGGCCAGCAGGGTATCCAGATCGCAGCGGCGCGCGTTAAAGCGCTGCTCCGCCTCTTCGTGCGTGCGGCGGGCGTTGTACAGCACCGGCATGCCGAAGCCGAAGTGCGCGCGCTGCGCCAGCGCCAGGCCGATGCGCCCCATGCCGAGGATGCCGATGGTTTTATGGTGCACGTCGACGCCGAACCAGTCCGGCCCGATGCTGCCGCGCCATTCGCCGGCCTTCACCCGCTCCGCCACTTCCACCACCCGGCGCGCGGTCGCCAGCACCAGGCTCATGATGGTGTCGGCGACGGTTTCGGTCAGCACCGTCGGGGTGTGCATCAGCAGCACGTTATGGGCGTTGAGCGCCTCGACGTCGAAGTTGTCGTAGCCGACGGAAACGGTCGAGGCCGCGCGCAGTTTGGGCGCCTGCTGCAGGAAGGCTTCGTCAATTTTACCGCCGGAACCGATGATCCCTTCGGCCTGCTGCAGCGCCTGGCGCAGTTCGTCGCGGTTCTCCGGCTGCAGGCCGTTGAAGGCGTGCACGGTGAAGTGCTGTTCCAGCCGTTCACGCAGATCGGCGGGCAGGCTTTTGTACAATACGATAGAAGGCTTCATCACGAACTCCAGCTGGGCCAAAGGGGGCATGGCGCCCCCCGGTTGGGTTAACAGATAAAAAGTATAACCGGATCAAGCCAATTGCGGCTGGATCTCGTTGCGGGCGGGTTTGACGATCAGCGTCAACACCACCGCCACCACCAGTGCGATGGCCATAAACATGTAAGAGGCCGCCGGGCTGCCGGTGGCGCCATTCAGATAGCCGACGAACCACGAACCGAAGAACGACCCCAGCGCGCCCATGCTGTTGATCAGCGCCATGGCGCCCCCGGCGACGTTTTTCGGCAGCATTTCCGGAATGATGGCGAAGAACGGCCCGTAGGGGGCGTACATCGCGGCGCCGGCGACCACCAGCAGGCCGTAGGAGATCCAGAAGTGGTTGGCGCCGACGGCGTAAGAGCCGAAGAACGCCAGCGCGCCGATCAGCAGCAGCGGCCAGACGAACAGCTTGCGGTTTTGCATTTTGTCCGACGCCCAGGAGACCACGATCATGGCGATGGTCGCCGCCAGGTAAGGCACCGCCGACAGCCAGCCGGCTTCCACCATGCCCATCTGCATGCCGCTGCGCAGGATGGAAGGCAGCCACAGCACGAAGCCGTACACGCCGATGCTCCAGGCGAAGTACTGCACGCACAGCAGGATCACGTTGCGCGAACGGAAGGCTTCGCCGTAGTTGCGCACGGCCTTGATGCCTTTCTGCTCTTCGTCCAACTGCTGTTGCAGCGCCTGTTTCTCATCGGCACTCAACCAGCCGGCCTGCGCCGGTTTGTCTTTCGCCAGCACCCACCAGCAGAACGCCCAGATAACCGCCGGAATGCCCTCGATGATGAACATTTCACGCCAGCCGAAGGCGTGGATCAGGTAGCCGGACACCACCGACATCCACAGCACCGTCACCGGGTTGCCGAGGATCAGGAAGGTATTGGCGCGTGAGCGCTCCGATTTGGTGAACCAGTTGCTGATGTAGATCAGCATCGCCGGCATTACCGCCGCTTCCACCACGCCGAGGATAAAGCGGATGGCGGCCAGCATCGGAATATTGCTCACCACGCCGGTCAGCGAGGCGCAGCCGCCCCACAGGATCAGGCACCAGAAGATCAGTTTTTTGACGCTGCGACGTTCGGCGTAGATGGCGCCGGGAATTTGGAAGAAGAAATAACCGAGGAAAAACAGCGCGCCCAGCAGCGAGGACATGCCTTTGGTGATGCCGAGATCTTCATTGATGCCGGCGGCAGAGGCGAAGCTGAAGTTGGCGCGATCGAGATAGGCCAGGCTGTAGGTGATAAACACGATGGGCATGATGTACCACCAGCGTTTGGCCGCGACAGTCGCTTTGTTCATGTTCAGTATCCTTCAGTGGTGTTGCGTCCCCTTCGCCCGGCACGCTGGGCATGCAAGAGGAAGGGGCAGATGCTCTCCCGACGCGTCCCGGTTGTAGGGCCAGAGGCTGACGTCATGCGGAGAAGTCGTTTTTTTTATTGTTATTCGGCCAGCGCCGCGCGGGTCGGCAGGCCCTCGCTGTCGCCGATGGCCTGGATCGCCAGCGAACCGATTTTGTTGCCGCGCTGCACCGCCTGTATCAGCGTTTTGCCTTCCAGCAGGGCGCTGAGGGTGCCGACGGCAAAGCCGTCACCGGCGCCGACGGTATCCACCACGTTGTCGACCTTGACCGCGGCCACCGCCGCCTTGTCGCCGGCGGCGGTTTTAAACCAGGCGCCGTCCGGGCCGGTTTTGATGATCACCGCCTGCACGCCGCGCTCCAGATAGAAATCGGCGATGCCTTCCGGCGTCGATTGGCCGGTGAGGATCTGCCCCTCTTTCAGCCCCGGCAGCACCCAGTCGGCGGCGAACGCCAGCTGGTTCAACTGCTCGATCATCACCTCGCGGCTGGGCCACAGCACCGGGCGCAGATTGGGATCGAATGAAATGGTTTTGCCCATGGCGCGCATCTCGCGCGCCGCATGGTGGCACAGCGCCAGCGATTCGCTGGACAGCGCCGCCGCCACGCCGCTCAGGTGCAGGTGGCGGGCGGAGCCGAAATACTCAGGGTTGAAATCGGCGACCGACAGGTGGCTGGCCGCCGAGCCTTTGCGGAAGTATTCCACGCTGGGATCGGTACCATCGGCGGTTTTGGATTTCACCTGAAAGCCGGTGGGATAGTGGCCGTCGACCGTCACCTGCCGGTAGTTGATGCCTTCTTTTTTCAGCTGCTGCAGGGTGAAGCGGCCGAACGAATCGTTGCCGACGCGGCTGACCCAGCCGACATTCATGCCCAGGCGCGCCAGGCCGATCGCCACGTTCAGCTCGGCGCCGGCGATGCGTTTGGTGAAGGTTTCCACCTCCGCCAAATCGCCGGTTTGCGCCGCCACGAACATCGCCATGGCTTCGCCCAGCGTGACCACATCCAGGGGCGCCTGCTGCGCCGTCGTTGCCGTTAACGTTGTCATCATGGGGTTACTCCGCACGCAAAATATTGACGTAATGGCGGGTGACGGCTTCCAGATCATCGCCCTGCAACGGGAATTCGATGCCGCGCGGCGCATCGTGCGGCAGGCGGGCCAGCAGATCGCGCCAGCTGCCGTCGGTATCGTCCAGCGCGACGGCGCGCCAGCCGCGCGGGCCTTGGGTGGCGGCTTTGACGTGCACGTAACCGACGTGGCGGGCCAGGCGTTCGGCGGCGGCGAAAGCGTCTTGCCCCACCCATAGCCAGTTGGCCATATCGAAGGTCATGCTGACCGGCAGGTGGCTATCTTCCGCGGCGTGGAAAAAGGCGTTCAGCATCGACAAAATGCCGCAGTCCGGCGTCTGATCGTTTTCGACCACCAGTTTGACCGGGTGCTGCTCCAGCGCCACTTTCAGCTCGGTAAAATCAAAACCGGGGCGGAAATGGCCGAGGGACAACTTCAGCTGGCGCGCGTTCAGCGCCTGCGCTTCCGCCAGCAGCGCCGCCAGGTTGGGGTTCAGCGTATGTTGCGGGGTGAACAGCGCCTCAGGGGCGGAGTAGACGGCGAACAGCTGTTGGCGTTCGATTTCTTGCGCCAGGGCCGGCAGGCTGTCCAATTCGCCGGCGGCGAACAGTTCGCGGCGGATCTCCACCCCGTCGGCGCCCGCGCCGGCGATGATGGGCAACAGCGCGCGCTGGCCGCCGTATTGTTTGACGGTATCGGTGCCGTAGGCGCCGGTGACCACGATGATTTCTGTTTTCATTTTGACTCCTGAGGCGGCATTGTCGCCGCCGCTGCTGTTACCGGTACGTTAAATGGAACCGGTTCCAGCGAAAAGCGACAGAGTGTAAAAATATGATCGCAATCACGAAGCTGAGCAAAAAACAGCCGATGAGGGCGGGGCGGGCAACGGCCCCGGAGAAGGCGGGTTAGCGGGTGGTGGAGCCGCGGACGATCAGCTCGCCGGAGAACATCTGCTCGCCGCTGGGGGCTGCCAGGCCCTGAATGCGCTGCACCAGCCGCTCCAGCGCCGCGTGTCCCATTTGGTAGGTGGGCTGTTTCAGCGTGGTGATGCCGACGCCCGCCAGCTCCGCCCACTCCAGCTCGTCGAAGCCCAGCAGGCCGATGTCGTTGCCCCACTGGATGCCGAGCCGGCGCATGGCGCGCGCCACCTGCAGCGTCAGGGCGCCGTTGGCGGAGATCACCGCCTTGCGCATGCCGCGATGGCGGCCGCTGAAATCGCTCAGCACCTGCTCCAGCTTCTGCCGATCGTTGAGCGGCGTTTCGGCCTGCTCCGCCGACAGCGTGGGGTGCTGCGCCATGGTATGTCTGAAAGCGTGCAGGCGCTCGAGACGGGTATTGACCGTACCGAGCGGCTCGCTGAGGAATAAAATCGCTTCGAAACCTTGTTGCAGCAGGTGTTCGGTGGCGACGGTGGCGGCTTCGCGGTTGTTCAGGCCCACCACGTCGCAGGCGAAATCGGGGATTTTGCGGTCGATCAGCACCATCGGCAGCATCGACTGCTGCAGCGTGGATAACGCTTCCTCGCGCATGCCGACCGCGTTGACCACGATGCCCTCCACCCGGTAACTGCTGAGCAGCTGCAGGTAGTGCTGTTCCTGATTGACTTCGTTGTTGGTGTTACACACCAGCAGGGTAAAGCCGTGCTGGCGGCAGGCGGCCTCGATGCCGCGCATCACGTCCACCGAATAGGGGTTGGTGATATCGGCGAGGATCAGGCCGATCAGGCGGGTCTGGCCGCCCTTCAGGCTGCGCGCCATCTGGCTTGGCCGGTAGTCGAGCTGCTGGATCGCCTGTTCGATGCGCTGTTTGAGATCGTCGGAAAGCAGGTGCTGTTCACCATTCAGATAGCGCGACACGCTGGTCTTGCCGGTTTTGGCGATGCTGGCCACATCGCTGATGGTGGCGCGCCCTGAGGCGCGCGTTGCCTTGTCTGTGCTCACAGCCGATCCCTCCTGCGGTTAATTGCCAAGGAGACTACCATACCCGATGTGCGGGCGGGAATGTTGAAGGGTAAGGAGAAAGTCGCAGGGAGGCGGCGGGGCGCCGGTGGCGCCCCGCACGGGATTACTGCAGCGGGCTGAGGGTGATCTCGACGCGGCGGTTTTGCGCCTTGCCTTCCGCGGTGCTGTTGGAGGCGATCGGGTTGTCCGGACCGGCACCGGTGGTGCGGATACGGTTCGCCGCCACGCCCTGGGTGATCAGCGCGCTGGCTACGCCGTCGGCGCGCTGCTGCGACAGGTTCATGTTGAGCGAGCGGGAGCCGGTGCTGTCGGTGTAGCCGACAACGTTGACCGCGGTTTTCGGATACTCTTTCAGCACCATGGCGACGCCGGTCAGGGTGTTGGCGCCCGCCGGTTTCAGCGTGGCGCTGCTGCTGTCGAAGGTCACGTTGTTCGGCATGTTCAGCACGATGTTATCGCCCTGGCGGGTGACGCTGACGCCGGTGCCTTTCATCTTGTCGCGCAGTTTGGCTTCCTGCACGTCCATGTAATAGCCTGCGCCGCCGCCGAGGGCTGCACCGGCCGCTGCGCCGATCAGCGCGCCCTTGCCGCGATCTTTCTTGGAAGAGGACAGCATGCCGACACCGGCGCCCAGTGCGGCCCCGAGGCCCGCGCCGATGCCGGATTTACCGGCTTCGGATTCGCCGGTGTAAGGGTTGGTGGTACAGGCCGACAGCGCGAGCGTGAGGCTCACGGCGCCGGCAATAATTGCAATGCGTTTTTTCATGTTCTTGTCCTTAATGGCATCAGAATCTGTACGCGCCGGCCCAAAGCGGGGACGCAAAAAAAAGTGGGTGACGCAGGGAGCCCGCGTCGCCGCGCTACCTATGACGCGCGGTTTCGCCGGCAGTTCCGGAGAAAAACGTGACAAATGATGAGCGCGGGTAAGTGCTGGGGGAGTTATGCGGTAAAACGCCGGGCGGCGCTATGCAGCGGATTCTTAATTGTGCGCATCCGGAGTGCGGATGCGCCTTTTTTAAGCATAACAGGTTGAATTTTCGACTGCCGGCCAGTTCATGATCAGCGTATAGGCCTGGGTTTCATCATTGAACAGGCGCTGCGTCACCTGAAAACCGTGCCTATGGTAGAACGCGCAGGCGCGCAGGTTCTGCTGGTACACCTCCAGGCTGAGCCGGCGGTAGCGCTGCTGCACGTGCGTCATCAGCGCCTGGGCGACGCCGCGGCCGTGAAACGCCCGCTCGACAAACAGCGCGCCGATGAACTGCTCGTCCAGCACGCTGATAAAGCCGACGATCTCGTCGTCATGCCAGCAGGCCCAGCTTTGCGCGCGCGGCAGGTAGTTTTCACGCACCAGCGCGGCGCTCTCACGCCAGTATTTTTCCGCCACGAACGGATGAGCGGCGATGGTGCTGGGCAGCCACAGCGCCATCAGCCGGTCGATATCCTCCGGGCCACAGGGGCGGATCACCGTGGCTTTGGGTAGCACATGCATCCCGTGAGATGATCGTTCACCAGCCCGCTGGCCTGCATGAAGGCGTAACAAACGGTGGAGCCGATAAACTTGAAGCCGCGTTTTTTTAGCGCCTTGGACATGGCGTCGGACTGCTCGGTTTTGGCCGGCACCTGGTTCAGCGCCTGCCAGCGGTTGAGCTGCGGCCGGCCGCCGACGAAGTCCCAAATGAAGGTAACGAAATTCTCGCCGGCCGCCTCCATCGCCAGATAGGCTTTGGCGTTGGTGATGATGGCTTCTATCTTGCCGCGGTGGCGGATGATGCCGCTGTCCTGCAGCAGGTTTTCCACGTCCTGTTCGGTCATGGCGGCGACCCGCTGCGGATCGAAACCGTGGAAAGCGCGGCGGTAGTTCTCGCGCTTTTTCAGCACGGTGATCCAGGAAAGGCCGGCCTGTTGCCCCTCGAGGCACAGCATTTCAAACAGCTCGCGCGCGTCGGTGGTGGGCGCGCCCCATTCCTGGTCGTGATACTCGAGATACAACGGATCGGCCGTCACCCAACCGCAACGTTCGTCTGCCATCCTGACTGTCCTTATGCTGTATTTATGAACAGTAATCATCGCTCGAAGCGCCGAACTTGGCAAGCCTCTGATTGTTTTGTCATCAGCCCGCTTGACGTGACGAAAAAGCCGACAATAGTTACTACATGGCCGGTGGAAAACCGGCCAACGATAAAAACGACATTGCCTTCATTTGCAGGCTCTCAGGAGTCGATTCATGCCTCTAAAAATAACGTGCATGCCCCGCCCGGCGGCGCTTGCAGTGGCGTTGCTTTGCAGTGTGACCCTTCCGGCTCAGGCGTACGATCAACTCTACGTCTTTGGCGATAGCCTGAGCGATACCGGCAACAACGGCCGGTTCACCTATGACGGTAACCAGCACCTGCTGTACGACGAAGCGTTGGCGCAACGCATCGGGGCGGCGCTGGTGGCTTCGGACAACGGCGGTGAGAACTACGCCGCCGGCGGCGCCGTGGCGGTGCCGGGCCTGAACCCGGCCGACAACACCCAGGATCAGGTGCAGCGCTATCTGAACCGGGTCAACGGTCAGGCCGACGGCGACGGTTTGTACGTTCATTGGATCGGCGGCAACGATCTGGCGGCGGCGGCATTAAATGCCGCTACCGCGCCCGGCGTGGCCTATAACAGCGCCGCCGCGGCAGCCGCGCAGGTGCATTCGCTGCTGAACGCCGGCGCCGGCACGGTGATCGTGCCGACGGTGCCGAACATCGGCTCCACGCCGCAGCTGATGGAATTGATCATTCAACAGGCGCTGTCGCCGGTGCAGGGGGCGGCGATCCAGGCGGCCTATGCCACGCTTAATTCGGTGGCGACGCCAGACAACGTTTCACGCACGCAGGCGATCCACGCGGCGTTGGCCGCCGCGGCGAAGCAGGGCAGCGCCATTCCTCAGGTGCAGCAGGCGATCGCCACGCAGCTTATCGCGGCGTATGACAGCCTGAGCGCGCAGGCCGCCCAACTGACCGATTTCTATAATCAAAGTGAAGACCGTTTGCTGGCGCAGGGCGGCGGCAATATCGTGCGGGTGGACGTCAACAAGCTGTTCGCCGAAGCGATCGCCAATCCGGCGCAGTTCGGCTTCGCCAACACCGCCGGCATGGCTTGCCCGCCGGGCGTTTCCTCGGCGGTCTGCAGCTCCGATATGCCCGGCTTCGACGCCGGCCAGTCCTATCTGTTCTCCGACCATTTCCACCCGAGCCCGCAGGCGCACCTGCTGATTGCGGATTATATCCAGGCGGTGTTGGATGGCCCGGCGCAGGTGGTGGCGCTGAATCAGGCGACTGCGGCGATGGCGCGCGACAGCCGCGCCACGCTCGACAGCCGCTTCCAGCAGCTGCGCCACGGCGAAAACCCGCAGGGTTCGCTGGGCGTGTTCGGCGGTTACGCCGGCCAGCACTATGACTATGCCGATAACCGGGCGGCGGGGGACGGCAACGCCACCACCCACAACCTGACCGTCGGGGTGGACTATCAGCTGACCGACGGCTGGCTGATCGGCGCGTTGATCGCCGGTTCCAACGACGATCAACATCCTTCCAGCCGCTTTGATTACAAGGCGCGCGGGCTGCTGCTGTCGGCTTTCAGTTCACTGGCGATATTCGAGCAGGGCTGGGTCAACGCCGATTTGCACTATACGACGATGGATTATGACGAAATCCGCCGCAGCCTGCGGCTGGGGCCGCTGACGCGCACCGAAACCGGTTCGACCACCGGCAGGCAGTGGGGCGCGCGCGTGACCGCCGGCTATGACTTCCCGATCGCTTCTTACCTGACCACCGGGCCGGTGGCGCAGTTCGCCTGGGATTACAGCCGCGTTTCCGGCTACAGCGAAGATGGCGATGACAGCACCGCCATGCGCTTCAACGATCAAACCTACCACTCGCAGATCGGCGCGTTGGGCTGGCGGCTGGATACGCAATTCGGCGTGTTTAACCCTTATGCGGAAGTGAGTTATCAGCACCAGTTCGGCGACGACGTCTACCGCGCCGGCGGCGGCCTGAAATCGACGCAAACCTCGTTCACCCGCGACAGTGCGGGCCAGGACAAAAACTGGGTGGATGTCACGTTGGGGGCCAACATGCCGTTGACGGACAGGGTATCGGCCTTCGCCACCGTCTCGCAAACCGGCGGGCTGAGCAGCGGCGAGCAGTTTATGTATAACGTAGGCGTCAGCGCGCGCTTTTGAACGAATCGGACAGAGAATGAGGCTAATGGAAGGCGGGGTGGCAAGGCGGTGCATGTGAGTGAGACTGTACTTTAGTACAACTATCATTTGTCGCTAAAAGCTCTTATCGTTGTTGCATAACGATAAAATACAGCACTACAAAAAAAAACTGATCCTATAAAGGATCAGGTAGCCACTTGGCCAACACCAGGGAAAATTTTGGTTATTATTGTATATCCAAATCTTCACTGTCAATGGCTTTCTCCCTTCATCATTGGATGTGGGGCGTTTTTGCCTGCCTGCCTCATACCTCCCATCTTCAGCTCGACAGAACAATTTTTGTCAGATTCACGTCATGATGCTGAGTTGTTATGGTTTTGTTTTATTTGTGTTTATCCGCCGTGCTATGCCTTCTATCGGCCCTTCTTCAGTGAAGCGCTTATTTCACGATTAAATTAATTTCCCCTCCGAAATTATTTAAATTTACGCTTTAAAGCGCATGGCCATTATTAACGCATCCTCTATGTCTGCCAGATTAATTTACTTGGCAGCGCAACCGGGTTATACTCTTCTGCGTTTTATAGTATTGTTATTTCTTGAAGAGGATGGGTGAGTGTCTAACTTTTTTTTCAATAATGAAACCATTAATGCCTCTATCAAAGAAGAGTTGGAACGTGGTCTGAGTAAATACAATAATATAAAATATGCCTATGCTATAATGAATAAAAGAAATCCGGCTAATTTCTCAATCGTTTCCAATAGAACGGAGTGGTTTGAGTTTTATATCAAGAATAACTATCAGTTTATTGATCCCGTTTTGATTACCGCATCGCATAGAATTACCCCGTTTACCTGGGATAAAGATTTGGAAATTGGCTCAGGGTTAAAGTTGCCAAAGATTTTCGATATGGCTAAGAACTACAATATTATTAATGGATATACTTTTGTGTTGCACGATCATCATCATAATCTGGTGGTGTTATCCATTATGCTGGATAAGCATTGTGATACAGATGTTGAACAGCAGATTGACAATAATAAGGCCGAAATTCAAATGCTGCTGATTACCATGCACGGAAAAATGACGGCGCTCTACCAGGAAATGAGCACGCCTGCTGACTTTGAAAAGATGAATCAGCGGGAGTTTTTCTCCAAGCGTGAAAATGAGATTATTTACTGGGCGAGCTTAGGTAAGTCCTACCAAGAAATTGCACTTATCTTGGGAATAAAACTCACTACGGTAAAATATCACATTGGCAACGCTGTCAAAAAGCTTGGCGTCACCAATGCCAAACATGCCATCAGGTTAGGTGTGGAGCTGCAACTCATCCGGCCGCTTCTCGCAGATGCGGAAGGATAATGGCCATGCATCCAACGGGTTATCCCATTTTGTGGCGTGTTGGTTGATGCGCGCTAGCAATCTGTTCCGGTTGGCATCGTCTATCGGCATGTAGATCAGGTAAATATTTTTATTTTTCTCGGAACATCCGGTTTTTACCACCGAGATATGCCAGCCGGAACGTTGGAAAATGATGCGCATCGGGTGACTGATAATGGCGTAAATGCCTTCGTAGCCGCAGCTTCTTGCATAATTTATCATCGATAGAAAAAGCATGGCGCTAATCGGCGCTTGATGGAGTTGAAGTGCTTGAATGCGAGCCTTATCTATAAATAATCTGCTGGCTTCAACGTAATTTCCATCGGGGAGTTTTATATCGTTAAAGTAATTGTTGAACACACCATCGCTGATCATGTTTGGGTGTTTCGTTTCGATAAATCGCAAGCTGCAAATGACGTGATTCTGGTAGGTGCCGAAAATATAGGTGGCGTGACGATTGTCGTATTCGTCAAATTCCATGTTGTTTTCACAATTAACGAGCCAGTCTAAACGGTCTTTAAACGTTTTTTTTCTTAAAGAGAATAGTTCTTTCGATCTGTTATCTGGCAGCAAATTATAGTCTACGTCAAAGAGCTCTATCATTTTCAATCTTTTTCCTAAGCGACTTAAATGGTTTTTTAGCTGCGGCTGTCATTTGTTTTTATTATACTACCAGAGTCATTATGGCAAGTAAATTTCAGGCGGTGCGGCATCGGCGAGAATAAAGTAGTATATAACACTGAGTTATGTTTTTTTTCATTCTATTCACTTATTTGAATGTTTTTCAACACGCCTGTAGTTTGACGAAGAGGTGTCAAGCTGACGGTAGTAGAGCATGTAGGGTATGACGCGATATTTCTCTCAAGCAAACCAGTCGAGTCTGCGATAGCGGTGCTGTTGCCTCGCCCCTGAGGACGGTGGAGGCAGTACCGGGGATTTACCGCGCTGATGTCGCCGGCGGTTTCCGTGGCTGAAGGGTGAAAATCCAGCGCTTCTCGTCCCGATTCGCACTTGTTGCCGGATTCTGGCTGTATATCTTACGGTCAAAGGGTATACTGGCGCATTCCATCTAAATCCACTTGTATCGCGTGCGAATTCAACATGCAAAAGTTTGATACCAAGACCTTCCAGGGCCTGATCCTGACACTGCAGGATTATTGGGCGCGCCAGGGCTGCACCATCGTTCAACCATTGGACATGGAAGTCGGCGCGGGAACCTCACACCCGATGACGTGCCTGCGCGCACTGGGGCCGGAGCCGATGGCCGCCGCCTATGTGCAGCCATCCCGCCGCCCGACCGACGGCCGCTACGGTGAAAACCCGAACCGTCTGCAGCACTACTATCAGTTCCAGGTGGTGATTAAGCCATCGCCGGACAACATTCAGGAACTCTACCTGGGCTCGCTGAAAGAGCTGGGTCTGGATCCGACCATCCACGACATTCGCTTCGTGGAAGACAACTGGGAAAACCCGACGCTCGGCGCCTGGGGCCTGGGTTGGGAAGTGTGGCTGAACGGCATGGAAGTGACGCAGTTCACCTACTTCCAGCAGGTCGGCGGCCTGGAGTGCAAGCCGGTGACCGGCGAGATCACCTACGGCCTGGAGCGCCTGGCGATGTACATCCAGGGCGTGGACAGCGTATATGATCTGGTGTGGAGCAACGGCCCGCTGGGCGTCACCACCTACGGCGACGTGTTCCACCAGAACGAAGTGGAGCAGTCCACCTACAACTTCGAATACGCCGATGTCGACTTCCTGTTCTCCTGCTTCGAGCAGTACGAGAAAGAAGCCCAATCGCTACTGGCGCTGGAAAAACCGCTGCCGCTGCCGGCCTACGAACGCATCCTGAAGGCGGGCCATACCTTCAACCTGCTGGACGCGCGCAAGGCGATTTCGGTGACCGAGCGTCAACGCTACATTCTGCGCATCCGCACGCTGACCAAAGCCGTTGCCGAAGCCTACTACGCTTCCCGCGAAGCGCTGGGCTTCCCGATGTGCAACAAGAAGAACGAGAACTAAGAGGCAGCCATGACTCAACAGACTTTCCTGGTGGAAATCGGCACGGAAGAGCTGCCGCCGAAGGCTCTTCGTTCCCTGGCGGAATCTTTCGCCGCCAACTTCACCGCCGAGCTGGACAACGCCGGCCTGGAACACGGTGACGTGAGCTGGTTCGCCGCACCGCGCCGCCTGGCGCTGAAAGTGGCCAACCTGAGCGCGGCGCAGGCCGATCGCGAAATTGAAAAACGCGGCCCGGCGATCGCCCAGGCGTTCGACGCCGAAGGCAAACCGAGCAAAGCGGCCGAAGGCTGGGCGCGCGGCTGCGGCATCACCGTCGATCAGGCTGAACGCCTGGTGACCGACAAGGGCGAGTGGTTGATGTACCGCGCCCACGTCAAAGGCCAGTCGGCGCAGGCGCTGCTGGCCGGCATGGTCAGCACCGCGCTGGCTAAACTGCCGATTCCGAAACTGATGCGTTGGGGCGACTCCGACGTGCAGTTCGTGCGTCCGGTGCACACCGTCACGATGCTGCTGGGCGCCGATCTGATCCCGGGCACCGTGCTGGGCATCGACTCTGCGCGCACCGTGCGCGGCCACCGCTTCATGGGCGAAGCCGAGTTCACCCTCGACAACGCCGACCAATACCCGCAGATCCTGCTGGAGCGCGGCAAAGTGGTCGCCGATTATGAAGCGCGTAAAGCCTTCATCAAGCGCGACGCCGAGCTGGCGGCGCAGAAGATTGGCGGCAAGGCCGATCTGAGCGACAGCCTGCTGGAAGAAGTGGCCTCGCTGGTGGAATGGCCGGTGGTGCTGACCGCCAAATTCGAAGAGAAATTCCTGGCGGTGCCGGCGGAAGCGCTGGTGTACACCATGAAGGGCGACCAGAAGTATTTCCCGGTGTACGACGCCGCGGGCAAACTGCTGCCGAACTTTATCTTCGTGGCCAACATCGAGTCGAAAGACCCGCAGCAGATCATCTCCGGTAACGAGAAAGTGGTGCGTCCGCGTCTGGCCGACGCCGAGTTCTTCTTCAATACCGACCGCAAGAAACGCCTGGAAGACAACCTGCCGCGCCTGGAAACCGTGCTGTTCCAACAGCAGCTGGGCACCCTGCGCGACAAGACCGACCGCATTCAGGCGCTGGCGGGCTGGGTTGCCGGCCAGATCGGCGCCGACGTCAACCACGCCACCCGCGCGGGCCTGCTGTCGAAGTGCGACCTGATGACCAACATGGTGTTCGAATTCACCGACACCCAGGGCGTGATGGGCATGCACTACGCGCGCCACGACGGTGAGGCGGAAGACGTCGCCGTTGCGCTGAACGAGCAGTATCAGCCGCGCTACGCCGGCGATGCGCTGCCGCAGTCGCTGGTGGCCTGTTCCCTGGCGATCGCCGACAAGATGGACACCCTGGCCGGCATCTTCGGCATCGGGCAGCATCCGAAAGGCGATAAAGACCCGTTCGCGCTGCGCCGCGCCGCGCTGGGCGTATTGCGCATCATCGTCGAGAAAAACCTGCCGCTGGATCTGCAGACCCTGACCGAAGAGGCCGTGCGCCTGTACGGCAGCAAGCTGACCAACGCCAAGGTGGTCGACGAGGTGGTGGAATTCATGCTGGGCCGCTTCCGCGCCTGGTATCAGGAGGAAGGCCACGCTGTCGATACCATTCAGGCGGTGCTGGCGCGCCGTCCGACCAAGCCGGCCGACTTCGACGCGCGCGTCAAGGCGGTCTCCCACTTCCGTACGCTGGAAGCGGCGGCGGCGCTGGCTGCGGCCAACAAACGCGTCTCCAACATTCTGGCCAAGTCTACCGAAACGCTGAACGACAGCGTGCGCGCCTCGGTGCTGAAGGATGCAGCGGAGATCCAGCTGGCGACTCACCTGGTGGTGCTGCGCGACAAGCTGCAGCCGTACTTCGCGGCGGGCAACTACCAGGAAGCGCTGGTGGAGCTGGCTGCGCTGCGCGAGCCGGTGGATGCGTTCTTCGACAACGTGATGGTAATGGCGGACGATGCGGAAGTGCGCGTGAACCGTCTGACGCTGTTGAGCAAGCTGCGCGAACTGTTCCTGCAGGTGGCGGATATCTCCGTGCTGCAGTAAGTGGCCTCTCTGCTGTGAAAAGGCGCCTGCGGGCGCCTTTTTTTATTTCCGTTTCCTGGGGGCGAAGGCAAGGTCGCCTGGCGACTTGGGGGGCGACTTGGGGGGCGACTTGGGGAAATTGAAGCGTCCGGTCGCCGACGGCAATGAACCTCAGTGCGTTTTGCGCACGATTTTCAACCGCATCCGGCCGGGGCAATGCTCATCGCAAGCGGAATCGCGTATCGGAATGCCGCCAGTTGATCTATTCTTATAGGCGCACGGAGTGCGGAAAAAGGGGCGGAGTCCAATGAAAAAGCAGGTTTATAACAGGAGTTATGTCACATGGCGGTAGGGATCCAGAGCAGAGGTTTCGCGCGTTGGTTGGCACCGGTATTGGCATTGTTGGTGGTCATGCAATTGACCGCCTGCGGCGATAAAGAGCCGGAACAGCGCAAAGCATTTATCGATTACTTACAGAATACCGTGATGCGCAGCGGGGCGAACATCCCCACGCTGAGCGAAGACCAGAAGCAGAAGTTCGGCAACTATGCCGGCGATTACGCGATTTTGGTCGGCTTTTCGCAGCAGCTGTCCAAGTCGGTCGGCGCCAGCCTGACGCCGGCGCTGGATCAGATTAACCAGATCCGCACCGCGCAGGACTACCTGAACAAACGCGACGCGCTGCAGCAATCGGTCGGCGCGTTGAACCTGCTGGGCCAACAGATCCAGTCCGCTAAATCGCAGGCGGATACCGCCCGCGCGGCGCTGAAGCAGCCCGACGATCTGAAGGCGGTGTACAACCAGGCCTATGACAAGATCGTTACCGCACCGGCCAACGCCTTGATGCCGGCGATCCCGACCACCGCCGGCTTCGTGCAGGATCTGGTGCAGGTTGGCGATTTCCTGCAGAGCCAGGGCAACCAGGTCAGTTTCAACAACAACGGCGTGCAGTTCCGCACCGCGCAGCAGGTGGCGCAGTACAACACCATGATGTCGAATCTGGTGGCCAAGCAGCAGAACCTGCTGAATGCGCAGAAAGCCGTTCAAAGCGTGACGCAATAACGCACCGCATGCACGACATACGGGCCGGCATTGCCGGCCCGTTTTATTTCCCCTCAGCGTTTCCAATAGCTTGCTGGTTTATTGCGCAGGCTTCTGTACTACACTTCAATTAATCCATTCATTCGGCAATGTAGTTTTCTTTCATTCATCACTTCGCTAGTTCCCGGCGGGATGAATGCTCACAGGGATGATCAAACAGAGCGTCGCGATCGGCGCCGCAGTTGAAAATAAATTGTGATGTTTATCACAATTTAAAAACAAACCATCAGCTTAAAAATGTGATCAACATCACTTTATTGTGGGTTTTCAGGCGACTTTTTTCTCACTGTGCTTTTTTTACACGCCATAAGTGTGATCTTTATCACTATAAAGGGTGGTTTGTTGGGGTGTTGTATGTGATTTGTGTCACAAAAAATCCGTGAAGTTCGCGTGACAAAAACAGCGTGATAGAGTCCGTTTCGCATACAGCGGCAACACGGCTGGATCGTCACAACAATAATCACGCGCTCTATTGTCAGCGCGTAACAATAGGGGTGTGTTTTATGTTTTCACCAGACATCAAGGTTAAAGTACAAAACTTTGGCCGCTTCCTGAGCAACATGGTGATGCCCAACATCGGCGCCTTTATCGCCTGGGGGATTATCACCGCGCTATTCATTCCAACCGGCTGGCTGCCGAATGAAACCTTAGCCAAGCTGGTCGGCCCGATGATCACCTACCTGCTGCCATTGCTGATCGGTTATACCGGCGGGCGGCTGGTGGGCGGCGAGCGCGGCGGTGTGGTCGGCGCTATCACCACCATGGGCGTCATCGTCGGCGCCGACATGCCGATGTTCCTCGGCTCGATGATCGCCGGTCCGCTGGGCGGCTGGGCTATCAAGCACTTTGACCGCTGGGTGGACGGCAAGATCAAAAGCGGTTTTGAAATGCTGGTGAACAACTTCTCCGCCGGCATCATCGGCATGCTGCTGGCGATCCTGGCTTTCCTGGGCATCGGGCCGCTGGTGGAGGTGCTCTCCAAGCTGCTGGCGGCGGGCGTGCACGTGATGGTGAAGAACAACCTGCTGCCACTGGCGTCCATCTTCGTTGAACCGGCGAAAATCCTGTTCCTGAACAACGCCATCAACCACGGCATCTTCTCGCCGCTGGGTATCCAGCAGGCCACGGAAGTCGGCAAGTCGGTATTCTTCCTGATCGAAGCCAACCCAGGCCCGGGCATGGGCGTACTGATGGCCTACATGTTCTTCGGTCGCGGCAGCGCCAAGCAATCCGCCGGCGGTGCGGCAATCATTCACTTCCTGGGTGGCATCCACGAAATCTACTTCCCTTACGTGCTGATGAACCCACGCCTGCTGCTGGCGGTGATCCTGGGGGGCATGACCGGCGTCTTCACCCTGACGATGCTGAACGGCGGCCTGGTTTCTCCGGCTTCTCCGGGTTCGATCCTGGCAGTGCTGGCGATGACCCCGAAAGGCGCCTACTTCGCCAACATTGCGGCGGTGTGCGCAGCCTTTGCCGTCTCCTTCGTGGTGTCCGCTTTCCTGCTGAAAACCTCCAAGGTGAAAGAGGATGACGATCTGGAAGCCGCGACCCGTCGCATGCAAGAGATGAAATCGCAGTCCAAAGGCGGCGCGGCGGCGCCGGCATCGGTCGACGGCGATCTGAGCACCGTGCGCAAAATCATCGTCGCCTGCGATGCGGGCATGGGTTCCAGCGCCATGGGCGCCGGGGTGCTGCGTAAGAAAGTGGCCGACGCCGGGCTGAAGAACATCTCGGTGACCAACAGCGCCATCAACAGCCTGCCGGACGATGTGGATCTGGTGATTACCCACCGCGATCTGACCGAGCGTGCGATGCGCCACGCGCCGCAGGCACAGCACATCTCGCTGACCAACTTCCTCGACAGCAAGCTGTACAGCGATTTGGTCGACCGTTTGCTGGCGGCCAACAAAACCAGCGACAACCAACAAAAGGTACTGGGCGCGCTGGACGACAGCTTCGAAGCCGGTGAATCGAACCTGTTCAAGCTGAGCGAGAGCAACGTGTTCCTCAACCTGCAGGCCAGCGACAAAGAGCAGGCGATCCGCTTCGCCGGCGAGCAGCTGGTGAAAGGCGGCTATGTCGAGGCGGAGTACGTGCCGGCGATGCTGGAGCGCGAGAAACTCACCTCCACCTACCTGGGCGAGTCGATCGCCGTACCGCACGGCACCATCGAGGCCAAAGACCGGGTGCTGCGCACCGGCGTGGTGTTCTGCCAGTACCCGCAGGGCGTGCGCTTCGGCGAGGAAGAGGATGAAGTGGCTCGTCTGGTGATCGGCATCGCCGCGCGCAACAACGAGCATATTCAGGTGATCACCAGCCTGACCAACGCGCTGGATGACGAGAGCGTGATCGAGCGGCTGGCGAATACCACCAGCATCCAGGAAGTGCTGGACCTGCTCGGCGGCAAAAAAGCCGGATAACAGAATCATTTTAAAGGGTGCAGCTTGCTGCACCCTTCGACATTAAGAAGGTAGAGTTATGAAAGCATTACATTTTGGCGCAGGGAACATCGGCCGCGGTTTTATCGGCAAGCTGCTGGCGGACGCCGGGGTTGAGCTGACCTTCGCCGACGTCAATCAAACGGTGCTGGATCTGTTGAACAGCCGTAAAAGTTATCAGGTGCACGTGGTGGGCGAGCAAGAACGCGTGGAGAGCGTCAACAACGTCAGCGCCGTCAACAGCGGCAGCGAGGCGGCGGTGGCGCTGATCGCCGAGGCGGATCTGGTGACCACTGCCGTTGGCCCGCAAATTCTCGGCAAAATCGCCGGCACGATCGCCAAAGGGCTGGTGCTGCGTCATCAGCAGGGCAATGAGCAGCCGCTGAACATCATCGCCTGCGAGAACATGGTGCGCGGCACCAGCCAGCTGAAGCAGCATGTGCTCGCCGCGCTGCCGCAGGACGAGCAGGCATGGGTTGAGCAGCACGTCGGCTTCGTCGATTCGGCCGTCGACCGCATCGTGCCGCCGGCGGACAGCAGCGATCCGCTGGAAGTGACGGTGGAAACCTTCAGCGAATGGATCGTCGATCAGACCCAGTTCAAGGGCCAGCCTCCGGCGATCGCCGGCATGGAGCTGACCGATAACCTGATGGCGTTCGTCGAGCGCAAGCTGTTCACCCTCAATACCGGCCACGCCATCACCGCCTACCTTGGCCAACGGGCCGGGCTGCAAACCATTCGCGACGCCATTCTCGACCCGGCGATCCGTCGCGTGGTGAAAGGAGCGATGGAAGAGAGCGGTGCGGTGCTGATCAAGCGCTACGGCTTCGACGCCGACAAGCACGCCGCCTACATCAACAAAATCCTCGGCCGCTTCGAAAACCCGTATCTGCACGACGACGTCGAGCGCGTGGGGCGCCAGCCGCTGCGCAAACTGAGCGCAGGCGATCGCCTGATTAAACCGCTACTGGGCACGCTGGAATACGGCCTGCCGCACGCCAACCTGATCCAGGGCATCGCCGCCGCCATGAGCTACCGCAGCGAACAGGATCCGCAGGCGCAGGAGTTGGCGGAATTGCTGAACACGCTCGGGCCGAAAGCCGCGCTGGCGCAAATTTCCGGCCTGCCGGCGGAAAGCGAGGTTGTAGAAGAGGCCGTTGCTGTGTATAACGCCATGCACAAGTAGAATCGTGATGATGAACACCCGAGCGCAGCTTGCTGCGCTCCTGCAATCCGAGTTCGACATCGACGGCCCTCCCCACGCCTTTCGAAAAGCGATGATGGAAGAAGCACAGGCATTTGAAAATCAGGTTCTGGAAAAGCTGAACGCGGGCAAAACGGTGCGCAGTTTCCTGATCGCGGCGGTAGAGCTGCTGGCGGAAGCGCTCAACGTGCTGGTGGTGCAGGTATTCCGCAAGGACGACTATGCGGTGAAATATGCCGTCGAACCGCTATTGTCCGGCAGCGGCCCGCTGGGGGAGCTGTCGGTGCGCCTGAAGCTGATGTATGGGTTGGGGGTGATCTCCCGCCACGAATATGAAGACGCCGAGCTGCTGATGGCGATGCGCGAAGAGCTGAATCACGACGGTGCGGAATACCGCTTCGTCGACGACGAAATCCTCGGGCCGTTCGGCGAGCTGCACTGCGTGGCCGCGCTGCCGCCGGCGCCGACCTTCCTGCAGCCGGGCGAAGCGGATGAAGCGCTGATCGCCATGCAGCGTCAGCGCTATCAGCAGATGGTGCGCTCTACCATGGTGCTGTCCATTACCGATCTGATCGCCGGCATCGGCGCCAAACAACCTTCCCGACTCTCTCCTCTCGGCCGCGGCTAGGCAAAGGCCGCGCGCCATTCGTCGAACAGCAACCACAGCGCGGTGGCGGCCATCAGGCCGGACATGACGCCGTTGAAGGCGCGCAGCTTCCAGGCGACCTGGAGCGCGTTGCGCAACCGGTCGCCCAGCACCGCCCACAGCAGCACACAGGGTAAATTCAGCACGACGAAACCTGCGATGACGCTCAGCGTATGGAAGAAGGTGGCGCCTTCGCGCGGGGTGAACAGGATCGCCACGTTGATCACCATCAGCCAGGCCTTGGGGTTGACCGCCTGAAACAGCGCGCCGTTGAGGAAACTCATTGGCCTCACCTGCTCTTTGGCGTCCGGCGAGGCCGCCTTGAACAGTTTCCATGACAGCCACAGCAGGTAGGCGCAGCCGATCACCGCCAGCGGGAAGCGGATGACGCCGGCCCAGCTCAGCGCCAGCGCCAGCAGCGGGATAATGATAGCCAACTGCACCGCGCAGCCGGCGCCGATGCCGAACAGCATCGGCAGGGTGCGGCGCAGGCCGAAGTTGACGCCCGACGAGGCCAGCAGCAGGTTGTTGGGGCCGGGGGTAATCGACATGACGGTGACGTAGCTGACAAAGGCGGAGTCCAGCATGGCAGGTTCCTTGAAAATGACGGTAATAACGAGAGGATCAGCATAATCGCTGCAATGGGGTGGTGACAGAACCACAAATTGGATATTGTCATGGTTACAGTTGTGCAAAATGTAAACTGTACCCATTGCCTGGAGAGAAACTGTGACCCTGCTCGATGAAACCCCGGATACCCGTTACCTGCAGCTGGCGGATACGCTGGCCGAGGCCATTCGCCGCGGCACGCTGCTGCCCGGCGACCGCTTGCCTTCGGTGCGGCGCTGTGCGCAAACCCATCGCGTCAGCATTAATACCGTGGTGTCGGCTTACCGCACGCTGGAGGATCGCGGGCTGATCGAAGCGCGGCCACAATCGGGGTTTTATGTCCGCAGCACGCTGCCGGCGCTGAAGATGGCCTCGGCGCCCAGCGGCCGCATCGAACCGCCGGCGGACGACGTGCTGGCGCTGATCGATACCGTGTTCGCCGCCCAGCAGAATCCGGCCTTCACCAACATTGCGCTGGCCTGCCCGCAGACCAGCGATTTTTATCCCGGCGGCAAGCTGGGGCGCATGCTGTCCTCTCAGCTGCGCCGTCAACCGGATTTGATCGGACAGTATTCGTTGCCGCCCGGCAGCCTGCGGCTGCGTCAGCAGATCGCCCGCCGTTCGATGACGCTGGGCATGCTGCTGGAGCCGGGCGACGTGGTGCTGACCCACGGCTGCATGGAGGCGTTGCAGCTGGCGCTGCGCGTCACCACCAAACCGGGCGACTGCGTCGGGCTGGAGTCACCGACCTACTTCTACCTGCTGCCGCTGCTGGCCAGCCTGGGGCTGAAAGCGCTGGAAATCCCCACCGATCCGCAGCTGGGTCTGTCGCTGGACGCGCTGGAGCTGCTATTGAACGAGAAACGGCTGAACGCGGTGATTGCCATGCCGACGGTGCAAAACCCGCTGGGCTGCACCATGCCGCTGGCGGCGAAAAAGCGGCTGGCGCGGCTGATGAACGATCATCAGGTGCCGTTGATTGAAGACGGGCTGTATGCCGAGATCCAGTTCGGCGGCGCGCTGTCGCCGGCGGTGAAGGCGTTCGATCGCGACGGCTGGGTGCTGTTTTGCTCCAGCTTCACCAAAACGCTGGCGCCGGATTTTCGCGTCGGCTGGATCTGCGGCGGCCGCTTTCACGAGGCGTTGCGCAAGCTGAAGGCGGTGTCGTCGATGTCCGAGTCGCAGCTGCTGTCGGAAACGCTGGCGACCTTCCTGGAGAGCGGCGGTTACGATCACCATTTGCGCAACCTGCGCAAGCGCTATGCGGCGCAGGTAGACGAGGCGCGGGCGCTGATCGCCCGGCATTTCCCGCGCGGCACGCTGGCCACGCAGCCGGCGGGCGGCTTCGTGTTTTGGGTTGAGTTCCCCCCCAACGTGGACAGCGTAGCGCTGTTCCACCAACTGCTGGAAGAGCAGATCTGTTTGACGCCGGGCACCCTGTATTCCCCCAGCGGGCGCTACCGCAACGCGCTGCGGCTCTCCTGTTGCTACCCGTTCAACGCGCGCTACACCCAGGCGTTGGCCCGGCTCGGCGCCAGAGCCTGCGAGATGAGCGGCCTGCCGCCCGGCATTGCGCAGGACGGGTAACGGCGCGCGCCTTTTGCTACAATGCCGGTATCATTGATTAGCGTGCCATTTTGGGCACAACGGGCCAGAGACCATGAAAGAGAAAGAAAAGGCAGAGATCAAGCGCCTGAGCGACCTGCTGGACGCCTTGAACCACAAAGACGCCACCGTGATCCAACAGGGCAACCCTGAGTTGATTGCGCAGCACACCAAAGAGAAAGAGAAGCTGGCGACGGAGATCGAGCGCCTGAAAAACGTGCGCGGCGAGAAGCTGAGCGCCGAAGCGCAGAAGCTGAGCAAGCTGCCGTTCAGCCGCGAAATCACCAAGAAAGAGCAGGCCGACATGGGCGCGCTGAAGAAAAGCGCGCGCGGGCTGATCGTGGTGCATCCAATGACCGCGCTGGGCCGCGAGATGGGCCTGAAAGCGGTCACCGGTTACGCCAAGAAAGCGTTCTGAACCCCCGGGCGTCAGACCTTGGTGGTGAAATACGCCTTGGTCTGATAGGGCACGGTGACCGTGTCCTGGCCCCGTAGCTCCTCTTCTTCCGCCACCAGCTGGCGCAATTGATCGATAACCTGCTCCTGTTGCGGCTGCGGCAGCGCGGCGATAAAGCTGGTTGAACGCACCCGGTTGTAGATCACGTCCTCCACCGCGCCGCGGTGGCTCAACATAAAGACCTGCTCCTGCAGCAGTTCAAAGCCTTTGAACGGGAAGAACTTGCGCCATTCGCCGGTATAGAAACGCGGCGCATCGCCTTCGTGGCGATCGACGATCTGATTCAGTTTACGCACCCAGCCGACGCGCGCATCGCGCATGTTCCACACCAGACCGAGTTTGCCGCCGGGTTTGAGAATGCGCCGGATCTCCGCCAGCGCCTGCGGCGTGGCGAACCAGTGGAAGGATTGGGCGCACACTACCGCATCGACCGACTCGTCCGGCAACGGGATCGCCTCGGCGGTGCCCGCCAGCGTTTTCACCTGCGGCAGCGCCGCCGACAGTTTTTCCAGCATTTGCGGCACCGGTTCGACGGCGATCGCCTGAGCGCCGGTTTCCAGCAGGCGCGGGGTGAACTTGCCGGTGCCGGCGCCGAGATCGATGACCGTCATGCCGGCGTGCAGGCCGATAGTCTCGCGCAGCCAGGCGGCGATTTCCGGCGGATAATCCGGCCGGCCTTTCATATAGCGATCGGCATTGGCCTGATAGCCCTCGGCGGCGGCGTGATGAATCGAATGGGTCGGGGTGGTCATTACCTGGCTCCTGGCTGAAAAACACGCGGCTACAGTATAGGCGGAAGAACAGGGTTAACGCGGCATTCGGCGCACGTTTTTCATCTTTTCCGCCCGCGCTTTCAACGGCCGAGCAGGCGGCGGTTGAAGTCCTCAAGGTGCCCTTCGGCAAGCCGCGTGAGCATGGTCTTGCTCCAGCTGGCGGAGAGGCCGGCGACCGCCAACAGGCGGCGATACTGTTCCGCGTCGAACGGCATATGCCAGGCGATAGCGATGGCTTCGGCGACCGACACGTCGCTGTTGCGCGCCGCCAGCGCCAGCGGACGATCGCCGCTGACCGCGCCGGGCGACACCACCCGATACAGCCAGCCGCAGCGGCCGCTTTGCTGCATCAGCACCGAAATATCCTCGATGGCGAAGTGATAATTGAGCTTGAAGCACGGCGAGCGCGGCTGAGTGACCTGGATCAGCGCCTCGCCCCAGCGGAAAATATCGCCCATAAACACATTGTGTTCGGTCAGCCCTTCGGTGGAGATATTCTCGCCGAAGGCCGGGGCGCAAAATTGCTCGGCCTGCGCCGGAAACTGCGCGCGCCAGTGGGCGTAATGCTCGCGCGGGTAGTGGCACAGCGCGCGGTCCGGCCCGCCGTGATAGCTTTTTTCCGCCTGCTCGTCGCCTTCCAGGCCGAGCGGCGTGAGCCGGATGGCGCCATCCACCTGGCGTTTGGCGATGGCGCTGGGGCGCCCGCCTTCATAGGGTTGGATGCTGCCGATGTAAACGTCTGGGTGATGCATGTGCGCCTCCGTGTCTCGCGTCGAGGGCTCAGCATAGCCTGAGTTGTGCCGGGGGGACATAACAACCCGCCCGAAAATCCTCGGGCGGGCGGCGGGGCGTCAGAAGGTGGTCCAGTTCTCTTCCGCAGCGGCGTTGGCGGCTGCGGGTTTTACCGCCGGCGCTTTCGGCGCGGCGGCTTTCACGGCGGCGGGTTCAGTCTGCTCCGCCAAACGGAACACCGAGACGCTCTGCAGCAGCATGTCGGCCTGTTCTTCCAGCGAATCGGCGGCGGCGGCGGACTCTTCCACCAGCGCGGCGTTTTGCTGGGTGGTGTGGTCCATCTCGACGATCGCCTGGCCAATCTGGGCGATGCCTCGCGTCTGCTCATCGGAAGCGGCGGCGATTTCAGCCATGATGTCGCGCACGTGGGTGACCGAGCGGACGATCTGTTCCATGGTGTTGCCGGTGCTTTCCACCAGCTCGGTGCCGGTTTTCACCCGGCTGACCGATTCGGCGATCAGCCCTTCGATCTCCTTGGCCGCCTGGGCGCTGCGGCTCGCCAGGCTGCGCACTTCGCTGGCGACCACCGAGAAGCCGCGGCCCTGTTCGCCGGCGCGTGCCGCTTCCACCGCGGCGTTGAGCGCCAGGATATTGGTTTGGAAGGCAATGCCGTTGATCAGGGTGGTAATTTCGGCGATACGCTGCGAACTGCTGGAAATATCGCGCATGGTGCTGACCACATTTTCCACCAGCTTGCCGCCCTGCTGCGCGGTCTGCGAGGCGTCGGTGGCCAGCTGATTGGCGTGATGGGCGTTGTCGGCGTTCTGTTTCACCGTGGCGGTCAGCTGTTCCATGCTGGCGGCGGTTTCCTCGACCGCCGCCGCCTGCTGTTCGGTGCGTGAGGAGAGGTCGGTGTTGCCGGCGGCGATTTCCGCCGAGGCGGTGGAGACCTGGCTGACCCCCATCTGGATCTTCTCAATCATGGTGCGCAGGTTTTGGCTCATCGCCGCCACCGCGTTCAGCAACTGCCCCAGCTCGTCGCGGCGGGTGCTGGTCTGCGCCTGGCGCAGGTCGCCGCTGGCGATGCGTTCCGCCATGGCCAGCGTGCTGTGCAGCGGACGGGTGATCTGCAGGGTGATGCGCCAGGCGATAAGCACCCCGGCGATGATGGCGATCAGCGTGGTGATGCCCATTTGCAGCTGCGCCAGATTGATATCATTGTGGGTCTGCGCCAGCTCGTCCTGCATAAAGGCGTTCACCAGCATGCCGATCGCCTGCGCGCGTTCGCCGAGCCGCCGGCTGATCTGCTGCTCGTGCTCATAGGCAGGCAGGTAGGCCGCGATGCGGTTTTTGTAATCGTCCAGCGCGGCCAGCAGCGGTTGCAGCTGCGGGCGCTGCGCGTCGCTGACCCGGCGGCTCAAGGCACTGGCCGCGTCGCGCGCATCGTCGATGGCCGCCATCAGCGGGGCTTCGGTTTCCTTGTTCAGGCTCAGCAGCAGGCCGCGCGCGCCGTAGCGCACCTGGGTCAGCTTCTGGTTCAGCTGGATGAAGGCCAACTGCAGATCGCCGTTGGTCAGCTGGCGCTCCACCTGGCTCAGGCTGGCCTGCACTTCCGACATGTTCCAGCTCTGGCGCACCGCGTCTTTCGCCGTGACCGCCTGTTCAAACTCTTTTTGCTGCTGCTGATATTCCCCGATCAGCGTCACCAGACGCTGCAGATCCTTGCGGCTTTGGGCGTCCCAGTCCAGCGCCTGCCCGTGATCTATCAATTTGACGGCGTTTTCAATATTGGCGCGGTTGTTCTGAATATACTCCGGCCGGTAGGTCTGGCCGTACATGGCGCGGTTGTATTTGGCCTGGTTGATCTCTTCGTTCAGCCGGTTGCTGAAGTCGATGCGATCGGCGCGTGATTCGATGATATGCAGATATTGCGCCCCGGTGCCGGCGATGATGACCGCCAACAGCAGCAACAGTGCGAAGCCGAGACCGAGCTTTTTACCTACGGTGAGATGAGTGAACTTTCCTGCCAATGCTTGCAATGCCGCCATAGCGTTTTTTCCTTCTCCGGGCGAACGTCAATTGAACAAACCATCGGCAAGACGTGGTCAAACTTTAGCGGATTTCAGGCAAAAAAATACCCGCCGGTGGCGGGCATCTTCATCAACGGGGGCGAATTACTTCTTCGCGGCGAAGCGTGCGGCGGCTTCATCCCAGTTGACCACGTTCCAGAACGCCTTGATGTAGTCAGGACGTTTGTTCTGATATTTCAGGTAGTAAGCGTGTTCCCACACGTCCAGGCCGATGATTGGGAAACCGGAAGCGCCGGCGACCGCTTCGCCCATCAGCGGGCTGTCCTGGTTAGCGGTAGACACCACGGCCAGTTTGCCGTCTTTCAGCACCAGCCAGGCCCAACCGGAACCGAAGCGGGTGGCAGCGGCTTTCTCGAACTCTTCCTGGAATTTCTCAACGCTGCCGAAATCGCGCTCGATGGCCGCTTTCAGATCGCCGCTCAGCGTGGTGCCGGTTTTCAGGTTTTTCCAGAAGAAGCTGTGGTTGGCGTGGCCGCCGGCGTTGTTGCGCATGAAGGTGCGTTTGTCGGCAGGCACTTTATCCAGATCCTGGATCAGCTCTTCAACGCTGTATTTGGCCAGCTCAGGGTAGGCTTCCAGCACGGTGTTGGCGTTGTTGACGTAGGTCTGATGGTGTTTGGTGTGATGGATTTCCATCGTCTGCTTGTCGAAATGCGGTTCCAGTGCGTCGTAAGCGTACGGCAGGGATGGCAGTGAATAACTCATAATCATCATCTCCAGTGGTGTATGGGCGGCGCAAAGCGTGAGCACCGCGTAAGCAGTCGGATCATTATAGTTAATTAAATGATATTGAAAATGATTATCAATGCCCTGTGAACTGTGTGGTTAACGATCAAATCGCTGCGCTAACCTACTGATAGAAGAAGGGGCGGATGGCTGCGTGAAGCCGTCGCCCCGGCGCGCGGGTTACTCTCTATACTGTAGGGAGCGCCAACGCCGAAATGTATCGAAATGTGCCAAAGCGTTCACTGAATGAGCACGAGTGTGTAACAACCACAAGCACGCTGTGGTAATATGGCCGGCGTTCGTAGCAAGCATAACAACAGTGACATTCGCGTTTGCCGCGCTAGCGGGCAGGCGCCTTTGAACAATGTGACAATCGAGAGTAAAGGAGACCCCCATGCAGGTCAGCAGAAGGCAGTTCTTTAAGATCTGCGCTGGCGGTATGGCAGGAACGACGGTGGCCGCGCTGGGCTTTGCCCCCGAAGTGGCGTTGGCGGAAACCCGGCAGTACAAACTGCTGCGCGCCCGCGAGACCCGTAATACCTGTACGTATTGTTCCGTCGGCTGTGGGCTGTTGATGTACAGCCTTGGTGATGGCGCCAAAAACGCCAAAGAAAGCATTTTCCATATCGAAGGGGACCCGGATCATCCGGTAAACCGCGGCGCGCTTTGCCCGAAAGGCGCCGGCCTGGTTGACTTCATCCACAGCGAAAGCCGCCTCAAGTACCCGGAATACCGGGCGCCAGGATCGGACAAATGGCAACGCATCAGCTGGGACGACGCCTTTACCCGCATCGCCAAGCTGGTGAAAGAAGACCGCGACGCCAACTTCATCAAAACCAACGATCAGGGCGTTACCGTCAACCGTTGGCTGACCACCGGCATGCTGTGCGCCTCGGCCGCCAGCAACGAAACCGGTTTTCTGTCGCAAAAATTTAGTCGCGCTCTCGGCATGCTTGCCGTAGACAACCAGGCGCGTGTCTGACACGGACCAACGGTAGCAAGTCTTGCTCCAACATTTGGTCGCGGTGCGATGACCAACCACTGGGTTGATATCAAGAACGCGAATTTGATTATCGTCATGGGCGGTAATGCGGCGGAAGCGCATCCGGTGGGGTTCCGCTGGGCGATGGAAGCCAAAATACACAACAATGCCAAGCTGATCGTGATCGATCCGCGCTTTACCCGAACCGCATCGGTGGCGGACTTCTACACGCCGATCCGCTCCGGGACCGACATCGCTTTCCTGTCGGGCGTGTTGCTGTATCTGATGACCAACAACAAGTTTAACCGCGAGTACGTCGAGGCCTACACCAACGCCAGCCTGCTGGTGCGGGAAGACTTTGCCTTCGAAGACGGCTTGTTCAGCGGCTACGACGCGGAAAACCGCAAGTACGACAAAACCACCTGGAACTACCAGTTCGACGAGAACGGCTTCGCCAAGCGCGACGTCACGCTGCAGGATCCGCGCTGCGTGTGGAACATGCTGAAACAGCACGTGAGCCGCTACACGCCTGACGTGGTGACCAACATCTGCGGCACGCCGAAGGATGATTTCCTCAAGGTGTGCGAATACATCGCCGAAACCTGCGTCGCGGATAAAACCGCTTCGTTCCTGTACGCCCTGGGCTGGACTCAGCACTCGGTCGGCGCGCAGAACATACGCACCATGGCGATGATCCAGCTGCTGCTCGGCAACATGGGCATGGCGGGCGGCGGCGTCAACGCGCTGCGCGGCCACTCCAACATTCAGGGTCTGACCGATCTCGGCCTGCTGTCGCAGAGCCTGCCGGGCTACCTGACGCTGCCGTCGGAGAAACAGACCGATCTCGACACCTACCTGAAGGCCAACACGCCGAAGGCGCTGCTGCCGGGCCAGGTTAACTACTGGGGCAACTACCCGAAATTCTTCGTCAGCATGATGAAGACCTTCTACGGCGACAAGGCGCAGAAGGACAACAGCTGGGGCTTTGACTGGTTGCCGAAGTGGGACAAAGGCTACGACGTGCTGCAGTACTTCGAGATGATGGCGCAGGGCAAGGTCAACGGCTACTTCTGCCAGGGCTTTAACCCGGTGGCGTCGTTCCCGAACAAAAACAAGGTGGTGGCTTCGCTGTCCAAGCTGAAGTTCCTGGTGACCATCGATCCGTTGAACACCGAGACCTCCAACTTCTGGCAGAACCACGGCGAGTTCAACGAGGTGGATCCTGCGCAGATCCAGACCGAAGTGTTCCGCCTGCCGTCCACCTGCTTCGCCGAAGAGAACGGCTCGATCGTCAACTCCGGCCGCTGGCTGCAGTGGCACTGGAAAGGCGCGGACGCCCCGGGCGAAGCGCTGAACGACGGCGAGATCCTGGCGGGCATCTTCAGCCGCCTGCGCGAGATGTATGCGCGCGACGGCGGTGCGGTGCCGGAACAGGTGCTGAACATGACCTGGGACTACCTGACGCCGGACAACCCGGCGCCGGAAGAGGTGGCGCAGGAAAACAACGGCAAGGCGCTGGCGGATCTGCTGGATGCCGATGGCAAGGTGCTGGTGAAAAAAGGCGAGCTGCTCAGCTCGTTCGCGCAGCTGCGCGACGACGGCACCACCGCCAGCGGCTGCTGGATCTTCGCCGGCAGCTGGACGCCGGCCGGCAACCAGATGGCGCGGCGCGACAACGCCGATCCGTCCGGCCTCGGCAATACGCTGGGCTGGGCCTGGGCATGGCCGCTCAACCGCCGCATCCTGTATAACCGCGCCTCGGCGGACCCGCAGGGAAAACCGTGGGATCCGAAACGCCAGCTGCTGGAGTGGGACGGCGCCAAGTGGGTCGGGGCCGATATCCCGGACTACAGCACCGCCGCGCCGGGCAGCGACGTCGGGCCGTTCATCATGCAGCCGGAAGGCATGGGCCGCCTGTTCGCCACCGACAAGATGGCGGAAGGGCCGTTCCCTGAACACTACGAGCCGTTCGAAACGCCGCTCGGCACCAACCCGCTGCACCCGAACGTGGTGTCCAACCCGGCGGCGCGCGTGTTCAAGGACGATCTGGCGGCGATGGGCAAATCCGACAAGTTCCCGTACGTCGGCACCACCTATCGTCTGACCGAGCACTTCCACTACTGGACCAAGCACGCGTTGCTGAACGCCATCGCGCAGCCTGAGCAGTTTGTGGAGATCGGCGAGAAGCTGGCGGAGAAAAAAGGCATCAAGCACGGCGATACCGTGAAGGTCAGCTCCAACCGCGGCTACATCAAGGCCAAGGCGGTGGTGACCAAGCGTATTCGCACGCTGCAGGTGCACGGCCAGGAAGTCGACACCATCGGCATCCCGATCCACTGGGGTTACGAAGGGGTGGCGAAGAAAGGCTTTATCGCCAACACGCTGACGCCGTTCGTCGGCGACGCCAATACGCAAACGCCGGAGTTCAAGGCGTTCCTGGTCAACGTGGAAAAGGTGTAACGGAGACGAATTATGGCCATGCAATCTCAAGACATCATTCGTAAATCCGCCACCAATGGTTTCACGCCGGCGCCGCGCGCCCGTGACCACCAGGAAGAAGTGGCCAAACTGATCGATGTCACCACCTGTATCGGCTGCAAGGCCTGTCAGGTGGCCTGTTCCGAATGGAACGACATCCGCGACGAAGTGGGGCACAACGTCGGGGTGTACGATAACCCCGCCGATCTGACCGCCAAGTCGTGGACGGTGATGCGCTTCTCCGAGGTAGAGGAAAACGGCAAGCTGGAATGGCTGATCCGCAAGGATGGCTGCATGCACTGCGCCGATCCGGGCTGCCTGAAGGCCTGCCCGTCGGAAGGCGCGATCATTCAGTACGCCAACGGCATCGTCGACTTCCAGTCCGAGCACTGCATCGGCTGCGGCTACTGCATCGCCGGCTGCCCGTTCGACGTGCCGCGCATGAACAAGGACGACAACCGGGTGTACAAGTGCACCCTGTGTGTCGACCGCGTGGACGTCGGCCAGGAACCGGCCTGCGTGAAAACCTGCCCGACCGGCGCCATTCACTTCGGCACCAAGGAAGCGATGAAGCAGGTGGCGGCGGATCGCGTCAGCGAGCTGAACACCCGCGGCTACCAGAACGCCGGTCTGTACGATCCGGCGGGGGTGGGCGGCACGCACGTGATGTACGTGCTGCACCACGCCGACAAACCGCAGCTGTACCACGGTTTGCCGGACAACCCGAGCATCAGCCCGGCGGTGACCTTCTGGAAGGGCGTGTGGAAACCCCTGGCGGCCATCGGCTTTGCCGCCACCTTCGCGGCCAGCGTGTTCCACTATGTCGGCGTCGGGCCTAACCGCGTCGAAGATGAGGACGAGCACGACGAGTCGCACGACGAGGAGACGCGCAAATGAGAAAGGAAAAGCCCATTCAGCGTTACAGCGCACCGGAGCGCATCAACCACTGGATCGTGGCGTTCTGCTTTGTGTTCGCCGCCATCAGCGGGCTGGGGTTCTTCTTCCCCTCCTTCAACTGGCTGATGAACATCTTCGGGACGCCGCAGCTGGCGCGCATTCTGCACCCGTTTGTCGGGGTGATCATGTTTGCCGCGTTCCTGCTGATGTTCCTGCGCTACTGGAAGCATAACCTGATCAACCGGGAAGATATCGTCTGGGCCAAGAACATCCACAAAATCGCCATGAACGAGGAAGTGGGTGACACCGGGCGCTATAATTTCGGCCAGAAGTGCGTGTTCTGGGCGGCGATTATCAGCCTGGTGCTGCTGCTGGCCAGCGGCGTGGTGATCTGGCGGCCGTATTTTGCGCCGTCGTTCTCCATCCCGCTGATCCGCATCGCGCTGCTGGTGCATTCGCTGGCCGCGGTCGGCCTGATTATCGTGATTATGGTGCACATTTACGCCGCATTGTGGGTAAAAGGCACCATTACCGCGATGGTGGAAGGCTGGGTGCCGGCGGCCTGGGCCAAGAAACATCATCCGCGCTGGTACCGCGAGGTCCGCGAGAAACGACAGGAAGATAAACCCTGATGAGTATCCGCATCGTTCCTAAAGAGCAGTTAGGGGCACAGCGTGAGAAGTCCTCAACGGCGGAGAACATCCCGCCGTTACTTTTCGCCAACCTGAAAAGCCTGTACAGCCGCCGCGCCGATCGCCTGCGTCAGCTGGCTGTCGACAATCCGCTGGGCGACTATCTGAACTTCGCCGCCGAGCTGGCGCAGGCGCAGCAGCATGGGCTGCACGATAATCCGCTGCAGCTCGATCTTAGCGAAGCGCTGGCGCAGGGCGCCGCCAGCGGCAAACCGCCGCTCGATCTGAGCGTGTTCCCGCGCAGCGAGCACTGGCGCAAGCTGCTGGCGTCGCTGATCGCCGAGCTGCGCCCGCAGGCGCCGGAGCATATCCTGGCGGTGCTGGACAACCTGGAGAAAGCCTCGGCGCACGAGCTGGAGCTGATGGCCGACGCCTTGCTCAACCGCGAGTTCGGCAAGGTGGGCAGCGAGAAGGCGCCGTTCCTCTGGGCCGCGCTGTCGCTCTATTGGGCGCAGATGGCCAGCCTGATCCCCGGCAAGGCGCGCGCCGAATACGGCGAGCAGCGCCAATTCTGCCCGGTGTGCGGCAGCATCCCGGTCTCCAGCATGGTGCATATCGGCACCGTCAACGGCCTGCGCTACCTGCACTGCAACCTGTGCGAAAGCGAATGGCACGTGGTGCGGGTGAAGTGCAGCAACTGCGAGCAGACCCGCGATCTCAACTACTGGTCGCTGGACAGCGAGCAGGCGGCGGTGAAGGCGGAAAGCTGCGGCGACTGCGGCACTTACCTGAAGATCCTGTATCAGGAAAAAGACCCGCAGGTCGAAGCGGTGGCCGACGATCTGGCTTCGCTGGTGCTGGACGCCCGCATGGAAGAAGAAGGCTTTGGCCGCAGCAGCATCAATCCGTTCCTGTTCCCGGCGGAGTAACCGCCCGGCCCCGTTCGCGCGGGGCCGGACCAGCAATTTCAGCACGGGCTTCTGGCATTCGCCCGGACGAGTTGCTACGTTTAGGCCATAACGCGCCAAGCGAAAGGAACCACGATGTTAAACACCCTGGCAAAACTGACCGCGGTCGCCGTGCTGGCGGTCGGACTGGCGGCCTGCGACAACAAAGACGACACCAAACCGGCGGTGCCGCCACCGGACACCAAGCCGACCGTGACGCAGCCCGCGCCACCGCCGCCGCCTGCGCCGGTAGAAACCCCGCCCGCGCCGCCGGGGCTGAACGTGTCGCTGCAGAAGGGCAAAATCACCTTCGAGCTGCCGCCGGGCTTTAGCGATCAAACGCTGAACAGCGGCATCATCAACGACAGCACCTCCACCATTCAGCGCTTTCTCGACGGCAAGTCGCGCCAGAGCGCGGTCTCTTCCGAAGTGATCCCGCCGGACGGCATGAAGCTCAACACCAGCGACAAAATGCTGAAAGAGCTGGCGCAGAGCGCCATCACGGTGCTGGCCGAGCGCTATCAGAATATCCAGACCACCAAAGAAGAGAACTTCAGCGTCGGCAAACAGAAGTTTCGCCGGGTGGATACCGAGCAGACCGTCAACGGGCAAAAGGTGGTCTCCACGCTGGTGTTGACGGTGTTCAACAAACGGGTGGTGACGCTGCAAATGCTGTCGCCGGCCAAAACGCCGGAAGTGCATCAGGCGCTGGTGCAGCGGATTATCGATACCCTGGCGGTGAAGTAAGGGTGCCGCGCCGCGGCCAGGACGAAGCGGAGGAGACCGGATGAAGCTTATCGGCAGTTACACCAGCCCCTTTGTGCGCAAGATTTCCGTAATGCTGCTGGAAAAAGGGATCGCGTTCGAATTCGTCAACGATCCGCCGTATGAGCCCGGCAGCCGGGTGAAGGAGCTTAACCCGCTCGGCAAGGTGCCGGTGCTGATCGCCGATGACGGCGAGGTGTTTTACGATTCGCCGGTGGTGGCCGAATACCTCGAACTGCTGACGGTGGAGCCGGCGTTTTTGCCGGCCGATCGCGCCGCCGCGCTGCGCGTCCGCCAGGTGGCGGCGCTGGCGGACGGCGTGACCGAAGCGGCGGCGACCCTGTTTCGCGAAAGCCGGCGCGCGCCGGAAAAACAGGACGAAAACTGGATGCTGCGCCAGCGTGACAAACTGACGCACGGGTTGGATGCGCTGGAGGCGCTGGCGCGGGACAAAACGTGGCTCAATGCCGAGCGGCTGACGCTGGCGGATATCGCCACCGGCTGCGCACTGGGCTACCTCAATTTCCGCCGCATCCTGCCCAACTGGTGCGTCGGGCGCCCGGCGCTGGTCAAGCTGGCCGAACGCCTGTTCGCCCGTGAAAGCTTCGCCCGCACCGCGCCGCCCTGAACGTTCTTTTCTCCCCGCCGCGGCGGGGTTTTGCTATGCCGATACGTCTAAATTGAAAACCGAGCGACCATGAGCACTGAATCCCACCTTCTTTACAGCCAACTGCCCGCCATCGACCGCCTGCTGCGTGAACCCGCGATTGAACCGCTGGTGGCGCAGCATGGCCAGACGCTGATCGGCGAACTGCTGCGCCGGCTGCAGGCCCAGGCGCGTGACGCTATCAAGCAACAGCAACGTTTACCCGCCTGGTGCGGCGACTGGCCGCAGGCGCTGCGGGCCGAGCTGGCCCGGCAGCAACGCCCGGCTTTGCTGCCGGTGTTCAACCTCAGCGGCACCGTGCTGCACACCAACCTCGGGCGCGCCCTGCTGGCGCAGCCGGTGAAGGAGGCGGTGAGCGCGGTGATGGGGGAGGCGGTGACGCTGGAGTACGATCTGGACGGCGCCGGGCGCGGCCATCGCGATCGGGCGGTGGCGGATCTGCTGTGCCGGCTGACCGGTGCGGAGGACGCCTGCATTGTCAATAACAACGCGGCGGCGGTGCTGCTGATGCTGGCGGCGATCGCCCCCGGTAAAGAGGTGGTGGTGTCGCGCGGCGAGCTGGTGGAGATTGGCGGCGCATTCCGCATACCCGACGTGATGCGCCAGGCCGGCTGCCAACTGGTGGAGGTCGGCACCACCAACCGCACCCATCTGAAAGATTACCGCCAGGCCATCAACGAACAGACCGGCCTGTTGATGAAAGTGCACACCAGCAACTACAGCATTCAGGGTTTTACCGCGGCGGTCGACGAGGCTGAACTGGCGCAGCTCGGAGCCGAACAGGGCGTGCCGACCGCCACCGATCTGGGCAGCGGCTCGCTGATCGACATGGCGCAGTACGGCCTGCCCGCCGAACCGATGCCGCAGCGGCTGCTGGCCGCCGGCGTCGACTTGGTGACGTTCTCCGGCGATAAGCTGCTGGGCGGCCCGCAGGCCGGGATCATCGTCGGCAAAAAGGCGCTGATCGCCCGCCTGCAGCAGCATCCGCTCAAGCGCGCGCTGCGCGTCGGCAAGCTGACGCTGGCGGCCCTGGAGGCCACGCTGCGGCTCTATCTGCAGCCGGAAAAACTGGCTGAGCAGCTGCCGACGCTGCGGCTGCTGACCCGCCCGCAGCAGGAGATGCAACAGGCGGCCGAACGGCTGCTGGCGGCGCTGGCACCGCGGTTCACCGCCGATTTCGAGCTGCGCGCCGAACCGTGCTGGTCGCAAATTGGCAGCGGTTCGCTGCCGGTGGATCGCCTGCCCAGCTATGCGCTGACCTTCACGCCGCGCGACGGCCGCGGCGCCACGCTGGAAGCGTTGGCCGAACGCTGGCGCCGCCTGCCGCAGCCGGTGATCGGCCGCCTCGGTGACGGCCGGCTGTGGCTGGATCTGCGCTGTCTGGAACAGGAAGGGGCGCTGATGGACGCGCTGAGCGCCTCATGATCATCGCCACCGCCGGCCATGTCGATCATGGCAAAACCACCCTGCTGCAGGCGATCTCCGGGATCAACGCGGATCGCCTGCCGGAAGAGAAGCGCCGCGGCATGACCATCGATCTGGGTTACGCCTACTGGCCGCAGCCGGACGGCCGGGTGCTGGGCTTTATCGACGTGCCCGGCCACGAGAAATTCCTCGCCAACATGCTGGCGGGCGTCGGCGGCATCGACCATGCGTTGCTGGTGGTGGCCTGCGACGACGGCGTGATGGCGCAAACCCGCGAACATCTGGCGATCCTGCGCCTGAGCGGGCGCCCGGCGCTGACGGTGGCGCTGACCAAGGCCGACCGGGTGGACGCGGCGCGTGTCGGCGAGGTACGCCGCCAGGTGCGCGACGAACTGGCGCGCCAGGGCTGGCCCGATGCACCGCTGTTTGTTACCGCGGCGGCGGCGGGAGAGGGTATCGAGGCGCTGCGCGCGCATTTGCTGGCGCTGCCCTCCGGCGAGCACGCGCTGACGCGCCGTTTTCGCCTGGCGGTAGACCGTGCGTTCAGCGTCAAAGGGGCGGGGCTGGTGGTGACCGGCACCGCGCTCGGCGGCCGGGTGCAGGTGGGAGATTCGCTGTGGCTGACCGGCGCCGACGCGCCGGTGCGGGTGCGTGGCCTGCACGCCCAAAATCAGGCCGTGGAACAGGCGCAGGCCGGGCAACGCATCGCGCTGAACATCAGCGGCGATGTCGATAAAGACCGTGTCGCGCGCGGCGACTGGCTGCTGGCGCAGCGTCCGCCGGAGGCGGCGGAACGCATTCTGGTGGCGCTGGAAGCGGATCGGCCGATCCGCCATTGGCAGCCGCTGCACCTGCACCATGCCGCCAGCCACATCACCGGGCGCATTTCGCTGCTGAACGACGGGCTGGCGGAACTGATCCTCGATCGCCCGCTGTGGCTGGCGGAGAACGATCGGCTGGTGCTGCGCGATATCGGCGCACGGCAAACGCTGGGCGCGGCCCGGGTGCTCAGGCTGAGCGCGCCCAAGCGCGGCAAGCGCCAGCCGGACTACCTGGTATGGCTGCAGGCCCTGGCGAACGCGCAGGACGATGCGCAGGCGCTGACGCTTGAGCTGCCGCACGGCGCGCTGTCTCTGACGGCGTTCGCCTGGGCGCGTCAGTTGACCGACGACGGCCTGGCGGCACTGCTGGCGAACCGCGAGCTGCTGATCGTCGGTGACCGGGCGCTGGCGCAGGAGCAGGTGCAACAGGCGGAAAGTCGGCTGCTGCAGGTGCTGGCGGAGTACCACCAACAGCACGCCGATCAGTTGGGGTTAGGGCGCGCCCGTCTGCGGCGCATGGCCCTGCCCCAGCAGCCGGAAACGCTGGTGTTTATGATGATCGATCGGCTGCTGAAGGCCGGCGCGCTGCGCAATACGCGCGGCTGGCTGCACCTGCCGGAACACGGTCTGGCGTTCAGCGCCGAAGAGGCGCCGCTGTGGGCGCGCATCGAACCGCTGTTCGGCGACGAGCCGTGGTGGGTGCGCGATCTGGCGAGCGAGTTGGGTGAGGAAGAGAGCCGGGTACGGGCGCTGCTGCGCAAGGCGGCCCAGCTGGGCCATGTGACGGCGGTGGTGGTGGATCGCTATTACCTCAGCCGACGCATCGAGCAGTTCGCGGCGCTGATCCGCGAGCTGGATGCGGAGCGGGGCGGCGCCAACGCCGCCGACTTCCGCGATCGGCTCGGCGTCGGGCGCAAGCTGGCGATCCAGGTGCTGGAGTTCTTCGATCGCAGCGGCTTTACCCGCCGCAAGGGTAACGAGCATCTGCTGCGCGACGGCGGGTTGTTCGGCAACTGATTGCGTGTTTTTTGTTCTCTGATGGCGGTATAATCAGCTTTAATCACTTTGATTGATGTCGATTGTATTGAGGATCAAGACGATGAATACGAAAGTCATCACCGCTCATGTGCCGCTGCCTTTGGCTGAAAAGGTGGATGAAATGGCCGCCAAACTTGAACGCTCACGGGGATGGATAGTGAAGCAAGCCCTCACCGCCTGGCTCGAGCAAGAGGAAGAGCGCCGTCGGTTAACGCTGGCGGCGCTGGCCGATGTCGAACAGCAAAACGTTATCGATCATGAATCGGTAGAAGCCTGGGCTGCCAGCCTGGACAGTGACGATCCGCTGCCGGTACCGCGCTGATGGAGTTAAAATGGACGAGTAAGGCGCTATCGGATTTGGCGCGTTTGTTTGAGTTTCTTGCCTTGGCTAACCGTACTGCGGCAGCGAATTCGGTGAAGGCCTTGGTCGCCGCGCCTAAAGCGTTGCTTGATAATTCTCGCCTGGGTGAAAGACTGGACGAGTTTTTACCGCAGGAAGTGAGGCGTATTCTGGTCGGCCGTTATGAGATACGTTACCAGGTGCAGCCGGCAACGATTTATGTTCTGCGTATTTGGCATACCCGCGAAGAGCGATAGGCCGAATTCCCCTACTCGATAAATCTGACGGCGGCCCGGCTGACGTCGGGCGTCTGGGCGGTCAGAAACGCCTGTAAGCGTTCGATCAGCGGCCGCTTCGCCGATTCTTCCGGCCAAACCAGATAGTAACCGTCGCCGGTACGCACGGCGGCGTCACAGGGCAGCGCCAATAACCCCTCCTCAATCGTCGGCAGGCTCAGCGCCAGATCGCCGATCGAGACGCCGTGCCCGGCGATGGCCGCCGTGTTGCCCTGTTCCAGCGAATCAAATACCTGGCCGCGCGTGAGATCGATCGGGGCCGCGATGCCGCTTTTTTGCAGCCAGCGCCGCCAGTCGCGCCGATCGGGCGAAGGGTGGATCAGCGGGCAGGCGGCGAGATCGCGCTGCCCGTCGGCGAGCAGTGCAGGGGCGCAAATCGGGATCAGCCATTCGTCGAACAGCTTGGCGGCGGCGGTGTTGGCACCGAAGTGGCCGTTGCCGAGCAGGATGGCGCAGTCGTAGGGTTCGCTGAAAAAATCCACGCTGTCGATGTCCATCCAGACGCTGGCTGCCTGCACCTCGAACGCCTGCGCCGTTTGCCGGAACCGGCTCAGGCAGTCCAGCAGCCAGCGCAGGGTCAGCGTGGAGGGCGCCTTCAGCCGCAGCAGATCGCGGTGGCTTCTGAACAACTCGCACGCTTGCTCGATGCGGCCAAACCCTTGCTGCAGCTCGGCGGCGAAGATTTTCCCCTGCGGCGTGACCTCGATGCGCGGGCCGTTGCGCTGGAACAGTCGACAGCCGAAGTGCTGCTCCAGCGTTTTGATGTGCTTACTGACGGCGCTCGGGGTGAGATGCAGCTCCTCGGCGGCCAGCGTGAACGAGCCGGTGCGGGCGGCGCTTTCGAAGGCGCGCAGGGCGTAAAGCGGCGGAAGGGAACTGGCCATCGCGGCGTCTCTAATAATGAGTCTGATTCACAGTAAACGACAGGATTACTCCTTTTTCAAGGCGGGGGCGGCGGCAGGATAATGGCGCGACGCCAACTGACTGAATGTGAGTGAAATAAAGATGAACCTGTCGTTGCTGGCGGCGTATTTCGCCGCCATTTTCTTGCTGATCGCCACGCCGGGGCCGGTGGTGGCGATGGTGGCCAACACCGCGGCGCGCTTTGGCGCCCGGCGCGCGCTGTTGACCGCGCTGGGCAGCAATGGGGCCTCTTTGTTGCTGATCGGCGTCGCCGCGCTGATTATCACCGGGCTGTTCGCGGTGGATATGCGCTTGCTGCAGTGGATAGGCCTGCTGGGTTGCCTGTTTCTCGGCCGTATGGCGATCGTCTCGCTGTATGAGGATTTATCCGCGCGAACCCCGGATGCGCAGCCCGTTGCGCCGCCGCAAAAACGCTCGGCGATCCTGACCGGTTTTCTGGTGGGCATCGCCAACCCCAAAGACATTATCTTCTTCGTCGCTTTTTTCCCGCAGTTTATCGCCGTCACCCCCTCGATCGGCGCCAGCCTGACGCTGTTGACTGCACTGTGGGTGCTGGCGGACTTCGCCATCTTGCTGGCCTATATCACCCTGCTGTCGGGAACGGCGCTGCAGCGCGCGCGGCGGGCGATCTCTGTCCTGTCGGCGTTGCTGCTGTTGGGGGTGGCGGTGGTGGGAGCGGGGTATGCGCTGTGGGGTCTGCTCGGCTGAAGCCGCATAAAAAAACGCCGGTCGGGAAACCGGACCGGCGTTTATCGTGGCGTTTAAGCCGCGCCGGTCGGCTGCGGCGTGGGGTCGCCGTTGCGGCGTTTGCCGATAAACAGCGCCACCAGCGTCAGCCAGCACAGGCCGCTGATGAGGTTGAACAGGTTGAACAGCCCGCTGCCGCCCCAGACGTAGGCGACCTTGGCCAGCTCGATGCCGACGGTGAACACCATCATGCTCAGCATGCCCATGGTGGCCGACACGGTGCCTTTGCTGACGTTGCTGGAGAACAGCGTCAGGCGGTACAGGCCGGCGTTGGCCAGGCCAATGCCGAAGGCGTACAGGCTCAGGCCGGCGGTCATCCACAGGTAGGCATGGCTGGAGAACTGGGTCGCCAGCGCGGCGATCAGCAGCCCCAGCAGCATCGGGCCCGCGCCCAGCTTGATCAGGCGCTCCACGCTGTTTTTGCCGGTCAGGCGTGCCAGCGTCAGGTTGCCGAGGATCAGCGCGCCGAACACCGGGATTTGCAGCAGGCCGTAATCCAGCGTCGACAGCGACTCACCGCTGATCAGGATCACCGGTGACTGGGCGATCCAGGCCAGCAGCGGCAGGCTGGCGAAACCGATCGCCAAAGCGCCGCACAGGAAGCGGCGGTTGCCCAGCACCTGACGGTAGTCGCGCCACAGGTTGGCGGCGGAAAACGCCTCGCCCTGCAGCGTGGCGGTTTCCGGCATGGCTTTCCACAGGCCGTAGAAGGCGATGGCCGCCAGCGCGGCGAACAGCACGAACATGCTCTGCCACGGCGCGACGTGGATCAGCGCCGCGCCGGCCAGCGGCCCGAGCAGCGGGGCGATCAGCGCCACGTTGGCCATCAGCGCGGTGATCTTGATGCACACCGATTCTTCAAACGACTCCTGGATGGTGGCGTAGCCGACCGCGCCGATAAAGCACAGGCCGATGCCCTGCAGGAAACGCATGGCGATGAACTGCTCGATGGTGGTGACCAACAGGATCGCCAGGCAGGAGACGATAAAGAACGCCACTCCGGCCAGCATCACCGGGCGGCGGCCGCGGCGATCCGACAGCGGACCGAGCAACCACTGCAGGAAGATGCCGCCGGCCAGATAGGCGGTCATCGAGGTGGGCACCCACTCTTCGCCGGCGTTGAAATCCGCCACGACGGCCAGCATGCCCGGCTGAATCATATCGTTGCCGATATAAGTGGCGAACTCGAACAGCACCAGACAAAGAGGGAATAAAAGCGCCTGTCGGCCCAAACGTGCCGCAGGTGGTAATGTCGTTTTCATATTATTGTACTGATAGTAAAAGAGAAAAAGGAACTGCCAGGGCGGGAAGCGCAAACTGAGCGAGTTGTGGCGGCTATTTTGCCGCCAATTGTTCACCTTCGCAATCATAAGGTGTTGTTTAAGTGCATTCTGATATTTCGCTTTTGGGTTGTCGCCGAACGCCGTGCCCGATAACCTCTTCTTAACATATCAATATGACACAAGATCGGGCGAGCGTTTGAGCGAGAAAATCGGCTGGATAGACAATCTGCGGGCGATAGCGTGCATGATGGTGGTGATGATCCACGCCACCACCTATTACGTCACCAACGGCGCGGCGATAGGGCTGCACAACTGGGATATCGCCAACGCGCTGAACTCGCTGTCGCGCGTGTCGGTGCCGCTGTTCTTCATGATTTCCGGCTACCTGTTCTTCGGCGAAAAGAGCGCCAGCCGGCGGCATTTCATCCGTATCGCCTGCTGCATTCTGTTCTACAGCGCCATCGCGCTGATCTATATCGCGGCCTTTACCAAGATCGGCTTCTGGCCGTCGCTGCGCGGCATTTTGCAAAAGCCGGTGTTCTATCATCTGTGGTTTTTCTACGCCATTACGGTGATTTACCTGCTGTCGCCGCTGATCAGCGTCAAGCCGGTGTCGCGCCGTTACCTGGCCGCCGCGTTGGTGGTGTTGGCGGCGATCGCCAACCCGAATACCGACAAGCTGACCTTCGGCAATGCGCACCTGCTGCCGGTTAACCTGTATATCTACGGCGATACCTTCTACTACCTGCTGTATGCACTGGCCGGGCGGGCGATTGGCATGATGGAGGCGCGCGGGCGCGCCGTGGGCTGGCTGGCGGCGCTGGGATTTGCGCTGTGCGTGGCGCTGATCGCGCGCGGCACCAAGCACCAGCTGTTCATCAACGGCAACTTCGCCGATACCTACTACATCTACAGCGGCCCGCTGGTGTTTATGGCGGCGGTGGCGCTGCTGGTGTGGGTGAAACACTGTTTGCCGCAGCCGATCGGCTGGCTGAGCGCGTTCTCCCGCCATTCGCTGGCGATCTACGGTTTTCACGCCCTTATCGTCAACGTGATGCGCAGCCGGCACCTGGATTTCACCGGCCACCCGCTGCTGGATATCTTCTGGGTGTTCGGCGTGGCGCTGGGGCTCAGCCTGCTGCTGTCTGTCGGCCTGCAGCGGCTGGATACCCGCCGGCTGGTGTCATAGCGGCGAGCGCTGGCGCTGCTGGGCGCGGCGCAGCTGCCGCCCGGAAGAAAAGCCGGCCGCCAGCGCGGCCTTCTCCAACCCATACCCTTGCTGCAGGCGCTGTTGCGCCACCGCCAACCGCAGCTGCTCATGATACTCCCGCACGCTGATGCCGACGTGGTTGCGAAACAGCCGCGCCAGGTGGCGGCTGCTGACGTGCGCCTTCTCCGCCACCTGCGGCACTGACCAGTCGGCCTCCGGCTCGGCGGCCATCACGTCCTGCGCGCGGTGTACCGCCGGGTGCAGGTGGTTGCGGTAGCGCAGCCAGGGCGACAGCTGCGGATCGTCCCCGGCGCGGCGGAAATAGACCACCATGTCGCGTGCGACGTCGCGCGCCCGGCCGGAGCCGCAGTGGCGGTGGACCAGGTGCAGCGCCAAATCGATGCCGGTGGTGATGCCCGCGCTGGTGTAGACGCCGCGATCTTCGACGAAGATACGGTTCTCTTTCACCTGCGCAGCCGGCGCCTGCCGGCGGATACGTTCGATGACGTCGTGGTGGGTGGTGCACTGATAGCCGTCGAGCAGCCCGGCCTGCGCCGCCAGCAGCGCGCCGGAACAGATGCACACCAGGGTGATGCGCTGCCGCTGCAGATCGGGCCGCAGCGTCGCCAGCCAGCGGCGCGCCTGCTCGGCCTCTTCCCCGGCGAAATAGCGCTGCGAATCGCCGACGCCCGGCAGCACCAGAATGGCGCCGTCTTCCAGGCGTTCGGGCAACGGCTGCAGGCCGCTCAGCGTCATGCCGATGGAGCAGACGATCTGCGGCGCCGGGCTGAGATAACGCAGGCTGAACTGCCCGGCGAGGCGCAGGGTTTCCGCCGGGCCGCTGACGTCCAGCGACAGCACGTTGGGCAACAGCAGAAAATAGACGGCCTGCGACATGGTTACTCCTGTGCGAGTTGCGCCAGCGCCTCATCCACGCTGGCGATGCGGGCGAAACGATCGACCAGTACGGTTTCAGTATGCCGCTTCAGCTGCGCGGGGGTAAAGGTTTCACCGTCGGGATGACGCATCGGGAAGGTCAGCGTCGCCTCGGTGACGAAGGTCACCCGATAACCGAGATCGGACGCTATCCGGGTGGTGGTTTCGCAACACTGTTCGGTGCGGATGCCGGAGACGATCAGGTGGTTGATATCCCGCTCGCGCAACCAGGCGTCGAGGCCGGATTCGGTCAGCGCATTGTGTACGTGCTTATGCACGGTGATATCCGCCTGGTGGGTGAGGAACGGCAGGCGCTGTACATGGCCTGAAGCCAGCGAGAACGGCCCCTGCGGCGAAACGTGCAGCACATCGACCAGCGCTGCGCCGCGTTGTTGGCAACCCGCGATCAGGCGCGTCAGCGCCTGCTGAAACGCCGGCAGATCGTCCTCCTGCCAGAATGGACGGTGCTGGAATGATTGCTGGACATCGATGATCAATAACGCGCTCTGTGACATTTTCGGCCCTCCGCCTGTGTGTGTAGCGACCATCTTGCGCCGCTCCTTACTCTGGCAGAAGGCCAAAAACGGCCATCATGATGACAACAGCGGACCGACCTTAGGCTTTGCTCACCTGGCCGGCTACCAGACGCCCCTGATGGAAGGTGGCGCTGCGCGCCGGCAGGCGGGCGACCGCCTCGGCGGAACAGCTGGCGTTGACCAGCACGAACTCGGCGGCGTCGCCGGCTTTTGGCCAGGCGCGCTGGCCCTTATCGTCCAGCGGCAACACGCCGCCGGTGGAGATGGCCATGGCGCGCGACAGGTGATACTCGTCGGAGCCACGGTACAGCTGGGCGTACAGGTTGGCCTTCTCCAGGATGTCGCCGGTGCCGAACGGCGACCAGTGGTCGATCACGCTGTCGGTGCCGGTCATCACGAACACCCCTTTCTCGCTGAGCTGCGGCAGCGGCATCATCAGGCCGCCGATCGGCACCGTGGAGGCGATGGTGATCTGCTGCGCCGCCAGCCGGGTGGCGGTTTCCGCCAGTTCGCCCGGCGTCAGCGTGGTCAGGGCGAAAGCGTGGCTGATGGTGACCTTGCCGCGCAGCGCCGGGTTTTGCTCCACGGTGGCGATCATGTAGTTGATGGCGGCGACCCCGGCCGGGCTGGTCTCATGCAGGTGGATATCCACGCCTTTGCCGGTATCGAGGGCGATCTGGAACATGGCGTCCAGCGATTGCTCCATCGCGCCGTCGACGTTGGTCGGATCCAGCCCGCCGACGTACTGCACGCCCATCTGCATCGCTTCGCGCATCAGCGCATCGACTTTGGAGTGCAACAGCCCGTGCTGCGGGAAGGCGACGATTTCACAGCTGAAGTCCGCCCGGTGGTTTTCCAGCGCGCGCTGCAGGTGTTCCAGGCTTTTCAGGCCGCTGACCGGATCGATATTGCAGTGGCTGCGCGCCACGGTGCTGCCTTTGGACTGCAGCAGGGCGATCAGGTTTTCCGCCCGCTGCTGCGAGGTGGGCAGCAGTTTCGGGATCAGCGTCTGCTCCAGCGCGATCATGTCCATGATGGTCTTGCCCTGGCGCGGGCGCGGCGCCTGCCACGGGCCGCTGTAGAAGGTTTTGTCCAGGTGGATGTGCATGTCGTGAAACGCCGGCAGCAGCAGCTGGCCCTGCGCCTTATAGCGGGGCACGTCGGCGGGCAACGCGGCGTTGGCGGCGTGAATGGCGGCGATCTTGCCGTCTTTGATCTCCAGCGTGTACAGCGCAGTGCGGGTGCCGATCACCGTTTCGCCGTCGTATTCAAAGCCGTCTTCCAGCCGCACCTCGCTCAGGCAGTAGTGGCGATCGGTCAGGGTCATCGGTGCCGGTGCGCACTGCCCGTCGCCCGGTGACGCGGCCTGCGCCATGCCGCCCGTCAGGCCGATCACCGCGCAGGCGGTGGTAAGTTTGCCGGTTTGGCTGAGGAAGGCTCTGCGGCCCGGTTGTTGAGGGTTTTCCACGTTCGGTTCCTTAATCCAGAGGTGAGGGGTGAAAACATCCCCCAATTTAGGAGAGGAACCGGCCGGTTGGCAGTGACATTTGCCACTGGTGACTATTCGATTTGGTAATGATCGGCGTGTGCTGGTGGGATGGTTCTCCTGGCTTGCTCTTTCGCAGCTTTAATGGCTACATTTGTAGTCATTAAAGCTACATTGAGGCCAGCGTGATGCACGATCCGATGCTCGAATTACTGTTCAGCGAATACCGTAGAAAAGTGCTAAGCCTGCTGTTTATTGAAGCCGGGCAGGCGTTTCATGTGCGAGAAATTGCGCGGCGCACCGCAACTCAGGCCGGGACTTTACATAAAGAGTTGAGCAGGCTGGCTGAAGGCGGCATCTTGCTCAGGCAGCGGCAGGGCAACCAAATTTGCTATCAGGCTAACGCCGATTGCCTGATTTTTCCCGAGTTGGCGGCGATTTTCCGCAAGGCTTGCGGGCCGGCTGCGCGCTTACGGCAGGTACTGACTGGATTTGGGGAAGACATCGAACGGGCTTTCATCTTTGGTTCCGTCGCCAGTGGCAAAGCGACGGCGGCCAGTGATATTGATGTTCTGATCGTCGGTAAACTGTCTTTTGCGGATGTGATTCAGGCGGTTTATCCGCTGCAGGAAACGCTGGGTCGGGAAATTAATCCCAAACTGTACTCGCCGGAAGAGTGGCTAGCGGCTTTGGCCGAGAACTCCGCGTTTATTCAGGACATTATGGATAAACCCCAACTTTGGATTGCGGGAGACAAGGATGACGCTGGACAATCTTGTCGGGCTGGGACTGGAGGTGATAACGCCTGACGTGGGGGCGATTAAAAAATTGCTGGCCGCCGCTGCTCGCAACCGACGCGATGCGGGTATCACTCAGCTCAGCAATGAGAGCCGTTTCGACACGGCATATAAGGCTGTCATGCAAATGGCTAATGCCGCTTTACAAGCCAAAGGATACCGCACGCTGACCAGCAAGCCCGGCCATCACCAGATCATGATCCAATCGTTGCCGCTCACCGTAGGGCTGCCGCGCGAGGAAATGATCTGCCTGGACGCATTGCGAAAGCAGCGCAACGTGGCGGATTACTCCGGCGACTTGGTGACGGACGCGGCGGTACAGGCTTGCCTTGAGCAGACAGAGGCGCTGTGGGGGCGGCTTATCGACTGGCTGCAATGTGAATATCCGCAGATAGTGGCGTAAGCGGCCTCACTTCAACCCGCAAAACACCGCCAGCCGCTGGGCCAGCGCCAGCGTGGCGGCGGGGGCGCCGTCGCGGTAGTAGAGCGCCAGTTCGAAGCTGTCTATCGGCGGCAATCCTTCGGCTTCGCCCAGCACCCGATGCGTGGGCAGACGGCAGCCGGCCGGCAACAGGGTGACGCCTAGCCCGGCGGCGGAAGCGGCGGTCAGCGCCGCCAGACTGGCGCTGCTGTAGCCGATGCGCCAGCGTTTGCCGAGGTTGTCCAGCGCCTGGCACAGCTCGTCGCGGTACAGGCCGCTGAGCGGAAACACCGCCAGCGGCACCGGCGATTGCTCAATGGCCGGGAAGGCCAGGCTGTCCAGCCACAGCAGCGGTTCCGGCCGCGCGGCGCGCGGCGGTTGCCTGCGGCGCTGCTTCACCAGGATCAGATCCAGCTCTTCACGCGCGTAGGCGCTGTGCAGATCGGCGCTCAGGCCGCTGGCGACGTCCAATCGCAGGTGCGGGTGCTCGCGGCTGAAGTCGGCCAGCAGCTCGGTGGTGGGCACGGCGAAATCCTCCGGCATGCCGATCCGCAGCACGCCGTCGCGCCAGATGCCGGTTAGCGCGTCGTGGGCTTCTTCATTCAGCGCGTCGTGGGCTTCTTCATTCAGCGCGATGATGCGGCGCGCGTAGCTCAACAGCTTGACGCCTTCTTCGGTCAGCAGCACCTGATGCGAGGAGCGCTCAAACAGCGGCTTGCCCAGCATCTCTTCCAGCCGGCGCACCTGCTGGCTAACGGTGGACTGCGACAAAAACACTCGCTCTGCGGCGCGAGTGAAGCTGTTGCTGTCGCATACGGCGACGAAGCTGAGCAGCAGCTGCGGATTGAACATCGGGTAGCGATTCATTTTCCCACTGTTGGCTATTTTATTATTTAATTTCCCAATACTAGCGGCGTTGCCTACAGTAACGCAACGCTGCGGCGATCGCGCTGTGACGCCACACTCTTCATTTTGCAGTACCAGGAATATACCTTGTTAAATCATTCTGTTAATTCACCTTCTTCGCGCCGCTGGTTCAACCCTCTGCTGCTGGCGCTGGTGTTAATCGGCCTGAACATGCGGCCGCTGTTGACCTCGATTGGCCCGTTGCTGCCGACGCTGCGCCAGGCTACCGGGCTGAGCTTTGGCGGCGCGGCGCTGCTGACCACGCTGCCGGTGCTGATGATGGGCCTGATGGCGTTGGCGGGTGGCGCCATCAACCGGCTGTTCAGCGAACGCAGCGCCGTGGCGTTGAGCCTGTTGGCGATTGGGTTGGGCGCACTTTGGCGCGAGCTGGCCCCCGGCAGCGTGCAGCTGCTGATGAGCGCGGTGCTGGGCGGGCTCGGCATCGGGGTAATCCAGGCGGTGATGCCCGGTATCATCAAGCATCATTTCCTCAACAGCATGGCGCTGGTGGCCGGGCTGTGGTCGGCGGCGCTGATGGGCGGCGGCGGACTGGGCGCGGCGATCACTCCGTGGCTGATGAGCATAGGGCACGACTGGCACAGCGCGCTGGCCTGGTGGGCGTTACCGGCGCTGGTGGCGCTGCTGGCCTGGTGGCCGGTCAGCCGCGGGCTGTCGCGCCTGGGCGCGGCGGGAGAAAACCGCGGGCCAAGCCTGCTGCGCAACCGGCGCGCCTGGCTGCTCGGCGCCTATTTCGGCCTGATCAACGGCGGCTATACCAGCCTGATCGCCTGGCTGCCACCGTATTACATGCAGCTCGGTTGGCAGCCGCAGGCCAGCGGTTCGCTGCTGGCGCTGATGACCTTCGGCCAGGTGGTGGGCGCGCTGCTGTTGCCGGCGCTGGCGCGCAATCATGACCGGCGGCCGCTGCTGCTGCTGGCGCTGATGATGCAACTGATCGGCTTTATCGGCCTGATTTACCTGCCGCAGACGCTGCCGTGGCTGTGGGTGTTGGTTTCTGGGCTGGGGCTGGGCGGCGCGTTCCCGCTGTGCCTGGTGCTGGCGCTCGATCACCTGCACCAGCCGGCGGCGGCCGGGCGGCTGGTGGCCTTTATGCAGGGCGTCGGCTTCCTGCTGGCGGGCGTGACACCCTACCTCTCCGGCCTGCTGCGCGACTACAGCGGTGGCTTCGTGCTGGACTGGCAGATCCACGCGCTGCTGGTGGTGGTGCTGATCGCCATCACCTGGCGCTTCCACCCGCACAGCTACCGGCGGGCGTTCGCCGAATAATATTTCTGTCATTGCCGCTCCCTATAGTGACGTTGCTTTTACTTCTGGGCGATAACAACGAAAAGGGACAATGACATGCACAACACCAAAACCCGGCTGGCGCTGCTGGTCGGCTGCATGGCGCTGAGCGCCAACCTGTGGGCCGAGGCGCAGCCGGTACCGGCGACGCTGGCGGGGCATGCGCTGCTGCCGGTGAAATCCACCGTTTCCACGCCGAAGGACGCGCCGAGCGATCTGCAGCTGAGCGGTAAGTACACCAGTGGCAAACGCGTCACCGAGCTGGGCAGCGTGGCGGGCAAATCCGCCGATCGCCTGACCGGCCTCGGCCTGCCGATCGAAGGCCAGCCGCTGCAGGGCCACTCAGGCATCAAACACATGCCCGACGGCACCTACTGGGTGCTGACCGACAACGGCTTTGGCAGCAAGGCCAACTCGCCGGACGCCATGCTGTATCTCAACCACTACAAGATCGATTTCAAAGACGGCACGGTAGCGCCGCTGAAGACGGTTTTCCTGCACGATCCGGATAAAAAGGTGCCGTTCCACATCATCAACGAGAGCACCGAGCAGCGTTATCTGACCGGCAGCGATTTCGATCCGGAAAGCTTCCAGTTTGCCGACGATGCCTTATGGATCGGCGAAGAATTCGGGCCTTACCTGATCAAGGCCGACCTGAACGGCAAAGTGCTGGCGGTGTTCGACACCCAGGTGGACGGCAAGGTGGTGAAATCGCCGGACAACCCGACGCTGACCCTGCCGGGCGCGCCGGACGGCAAGCAGAACTTCCAGGTGGCGCGCTCCAAAGGCTTTGAAGGCATGGCCGCCTCGCCGGACGGCAGCAAGCTGTACCCGCTGCTGGAAGGGGCGCTGTGGGACGGCGAGCAGTTCGAGAACGTCGGCGGCAAACGCTACCTGCGGGTGCTGGAGTTCGACGTGAAACAGCAGGCCTGGACCGGCCGCAGCTGGCAGTACGTGCTGGAAGACAACCAGAACGCCATCGGCGACTTCAACATGATCGACGCCACCCACGGGCTGGTGATCGAGCGCGACAATGGCGAAGGCACGCCGGATAAAGCCTGCGCCGCAGGCGCGCCGACCGACAACTGCTTCAGCCAGGTGGCCAAGTTCAAACGGGTATATAAAATCGCCTTCTCGGACGCCAACGTCGGCAAACCGGTCGAGAAACTGGGCTATATCGACCTGATGAACATTCAGGATCCGAACAAGCTGGCGCGCAAGCCGCTGAATGACGGCGTGCTGACCTTCCCGTTCTTCACCATCGAGAACGTAGACGTGGTGGACGCCAACCACATCATCGTCGGCAACGACAACAACTTCCCGTTCTCCTCCAGCCGCCAGCCCAATATGGCGGATGACAACGAGTTCATCCTGCTGGACGTGAAGGATTTCCTGAAGTAGCGCTCCCCGGCCGCCGAATCGCCGGCGGCCGCACGATTTCCCGCTTAGCGCAGCGAACAAACTGCGCTATAATCAGCGCCTTACTTCTTCTCTTCTCCAAGGAAGATCCTCGTCCCCGGTGGGGCGGCCGGACTTCAAATCCGGTTGGGGCCGCCAGCGGTCCTGGGCAGGTTCGACTCCTGTGATCTTCCGCCAAATTATATTTTTATCACGGCCTAGGAAACCAAATAAAATCATAAATTACAGTAAATTAAATGACATTGCTGTCCGTATCAGTCCAAGGGCATCTCCCTGAATCCATGAAAAATATGTATAATTTTTATACACTGATTTCACTTATACATATGGCACTTACAGACGTACAAATCCTACGCGCCAAGGCACAAGACAAGCCCTACACTCATCAATGATGAACAAGGCTTATCCTTGCTCTTAAACCCCGACGGTAGCAAAGGATGGGGATTCCGCTACCGGTTTGCAGATAAAGCCCGCTTAAACAATCTCTGACCGGCAATAACCGGTCTTTTAATAATTACACGTTGCGAGTGATGAGTAGGGTATTCACCGGTCACTTAAGCCTCACCAAGCAATCCATTGAAATATTTTCATAAAAAACATAGTGAATAGTGTGACCAATAACTACATAAAGAATAATTCACGTCTATTCCTCCTCTCATCGACTTGAATCTATACGCCAAATATGAGAGCTTTGTGTAGCCAAACCTAGCATTTTATGGGTTAACAGCCCATCGGGCCATGAGTCATGGTTTCGCCTAGTATTTTAACTATGCCCGTCGTTCAGTTATCGGAGCGGCGGCTGGGGGCCACCGATCCGATAACTGATCGACGTGCTCAAGTAGGTTTGGTTTTTTCTGTCCCCTAACATTTTGGTGTGTAAGGATCTGACCAATGTTAACCCAGCTCAAAAAAGTCGGTACAGAAGTTCATAGAGCTACTAATTTGTTTGCAACTTATGTTGAAAAAAACAAAGTAAAATGTCCCGGGGATGTGAAAAAATTTATTTTTCTATGCGGAGCCAATAAAAATAATGGTGAGCCTTCTGCAAGGCGCATAGAACTGATAGACTTTTCTGAGAAACATCTTAGCAATTGTCATTTCTTTCTTGCCGAACTGGTATTCAAAGAGCTTAGTAAAGATGAAGAGGAATCATCCTCTGATAACTTATTAGATATAGAAGCTGACCTTTCAAAACTTGCCGATCATATTATAATTGTTTTAGAAAGTTTTTCATCTTTTACCGAACTTGGGGCATTTGCATACAGTAAGCATTTACGTAAGAAGCTTATCATTATTAATAACACAAAATTTATTAATGAAAAATCTTTTATAAACATGGGGCCTATAAAGGCAATTACACAACAGTCCCAACAATCAGGCCACTTCTTGCATTATAAGATGGTTGAAGGATATGAAAGCATCGAGCGTTCAGATGGAGTAGGTCAGATATTTAATCCCTTACATGAAATATTATCAAAAAATGAACGTGCAATTGCTAGGACACTTAAGAAGGAGGACCTAGATCCTTCCAATAACTTTAATAAAGATTCAGTTAGATTTATTCATGATATAATTTTAGCTTGTGGCCCGTTAAAACTAAGTGAGCTCATTGAAATAGCGATAAAGATATTTGGAAAGGATAGGCTCTATAGGAAAGAACTGCTAAAACATCTTGGTATTTTAATGGCTATAAAAATCATTTCATGTAAGGATGAACTTTACTATTCCCTTTATAAGCAATATTATTTTAAATATGATTTTGATATGGATAACATATCATCAATGTTTAAAGTTTTTTTTATTAAAAATAAATTGGGTAGGGTTAATATTAATGGAAATATATAAGTTGATTGACAGTGAAACATTGATGAGAAAGGGATTTACCAGCGAGGTAATGCGATCTCCCGAATTGCCTAAAAAATGGCATATTCCTAAAAGGAATGGTGGTGTCAGGACGATTTATCACCCTTCATCCAAAGTAAAGCTTATCCAATATTGGCTTATAAGTAATATATTCTCAAATCTGCCGATTCATAATTCAGCTTATGCATTTGTTAATGGACGTTCGATCAAAAGTAATGCTCTTCTGCATGCAACGGCTAAAAATAAATATTATGTCAAAGTCGATTTAAAAGATTTTTTTCCCTCAATAAAATACAGTAACTTTGAGTATGCATTTAAATTATACCGCGATCGCATAGAATTTTCGGATGTATATGATGCAGAGTTATTGCAACTGATAAAAAGTATATGCTTCATTTCAGATGAAAGCCTTCCAATTGGATTTCCGACATCTCCTATAATTGCGAATTTTGTCGCAAGAGAGTTTGACGAAAAACTTACTTTGAAACTAAATTCGATAGACAGGCTTAATGCTGTATATACTAGATATGCAGATGATATTATCATATCTACTAATCTGAAGGGAGCGAGCGTTAAAATATTAAATGCTATAAAAAGCACAATAAAAAGAATTGAGCCTAATTTTAAAATAAATAATGACAAGATACATATTTGTAGTGCTTCAGGTGGAAGTATAATTGCCACAGGATTAAAAATATGCCATGATTTCCATGTTACTTTACATAGGTCAATGAAAGATAAAATACGGTTATATATATCTCTATTATCTAAGGGCAGATTAAAGCAAGAGGATTATAATAAACTTTCAGGTTACATTGCTTATGCCAAGAGTATTGACCCTCATTTTTATACAAAATTAGGCTCAATTCTTTTTAT
>NZ_JBJNLV010000015.1:0-118608 GCF_052168875.1 Serratia sp. CY38905
TAGCCCGGAGAGTCAAGCGTTTATTTCGCTGTCTTCTCGCTGACCCGGCGGCTTGTCAGTCGTTGTTCCCGGTCAGTGGAGGCGCATTATAGGGAGTTCTCGGCAGGCCGCAACCCCTATTTTCAATATTTTTTCCGACCGTTGAATGTTTAACCAAAACACCGTTAAAGCGGCAGTTTTTTCAACGATTTAAAGCCGTAGCTCTGCAAAACGGGCAATAAAGCGTCAGTATCTTCATTCAACGCCATGCAATAGGCCAGATTCTCTTCCTGGCTCGAGACCAGATTTTCCTGCGTCGAGATGAGCCAGGCGGTACGACGGGCAATCGCCGCGCCGGAATCCACCAGCCGGGTGCCTTCCGGCAACACCTGCATCAGCTCTTCAGCTAATAGAGGGAAATGGGTGCAGCCCAGCACGACGGTATCCGGCGGCTCGCGCATGCTCAGCCACGGATGCAGGATCTTCTTCAGTACCGGCAACGGCACGGCTTCACCGTGCAGCTTGGCCTCCGCCAGCTCCACCAGCTCTGAAGAGCCCAGCAGTTCAATCTTGCAGTCGGTAGCGAAACGGGAAATCAGTTCGTGGGTGTAGCTGCGCTGTACGGTGCCGCGGGTCGCCAACAGGCCGACGATGCCGTTAACGGTAAGACGGGCGGCAGGCTTGATGGCGGGCACCACGCCCACGACCGGGAAGCTGAAACGCTCGCGCAGGGCCGGCAAGGAAACGGTGCTGGCGGTGTTGCAGGCAATGACGACAATCGCCAGAGGATGCCGCTGCTGCACTGCGCCGACAATCTCCACCACACGCTCAACGATAAACTCTTCGGACTTCTCACCGTAGGGGAACGCCACGTTGTCGAAAGCGTATATATAGTGGAGATCCGGCAGCAACTGCCGAATCTCCTGATATACCGACAGCCCGCCGACGCCGGAATCGAAAACCAGCACCGTCGGGCGAGGTGTGGCGGTGCTGTTAGAAGGTATAGCTTCCAGTGAGGTAGTATTCTCTTCCTGGAGTAGCGTAGCCATAGGCCGTCTCATAATCTTTATCAAACAGGTTGGCAATTCTACCACGAACTGTCAGATGAGATGTGACCGGATACGAAACTGCGAGATCCCACAGGCTCACGCCGCCGAGTTTCACGCTCTGCTCCGGATAGGTACTGTAGTCCTTGTCATAACGTTGACCCAAATATTGATAAGTCACCGCCCAGTCAAAGTCATACAGCTGCCAGTCCAGCTCATATTTCACCTGCTGTTTGGCGCGGCGCAGCAGCACTTCGTGAGTTTTTGCGTTGCGCGGGTCGACATAATCGTAACCAATCTGGTGCGTCAACGGGCCGGTATCAAAAGACGCCGTCGCTTCAATCCCTTTGATGGTCGCCTTACCCACGTTGTAATAGACGTAGTTGGTTTCCCCCGTGGAATCGATCAAATTGTCGATGTCGTTGCGATAACCGGAGATGCGCCAGGTCACCGGGCCGGTCAGCCCTTCAAAGCCACCTTCCCACTGCTTGCTTTCTTCCGGTTTCAGATCGGTGTTGTTACCGAAGTTGCCGTATAGCTGGCTCATATTCGGTGCTTTGAACGCCGTGCCATACGACGCGATAAAACGGTATCCCTCGACGAACTCCCAGGCCGCGCTGGTTTGCCAGGTGCCGTGCCAGCCAAACTCGGAATGATCGTCACCCCGAACCGCGCCTTCCAGCGTCACCGGGCCAACCAGTTGCTGCGCGGTCAGATAGATGCCTGCATCACGTTGGCTTTTTTCACCCTTTACGGTGGTGGAGTCCGGTTTGATTTTCTGTTGCTGCCAGTCGACGCCAGAGCTTACGGTCCCCTGTCCAACCTGCAGCGTATTGCCCCACTGCAGGTTGTACTGTTCGGAATCCACCAGGCTGGCCGAGCTATCATGCATACCGCGGCGAGGATCGTAATCGTAATCCTTGCTATGGCTGTAGCTGCCGGTCAATTGTGTTGCGTAAATGCCTTCTTTATAACGCAATCCGGTATCCCAGGTTTGGCTGTACAGCTTGCGAGTATCTAGCAGAGAGCTGGCCGGAGAGGAATAGTAACTATCGTACGCCGTGCGGTTGTCGTAGCCATACCCACGTACAAAACCGCTGACCGATTCGCTGAACTGATGCTCAAGCGCACCATACAGTGATTTACTCATAAAACCATCGCGATCCTGCTGGCTTTGCATACCGGTACTGCCATAGGCCACCACATCATACCCTTTGGTATAAGTGTAATTCCCTGCCACCGTCGCCACGGTGCTGTCGCCCAGCTGCTGTTGGGTCGACGCGTCATAGGATTGATAGCCGTTGGAGCCGAGGCCGGCGGAAAGCGTCGTGCCGTTCTTTTCGCGGGTGGTAATGATGTTGACCACGCCGCCGATGGCGTCGGAGCCGTACACCGCCGAGCGCGGGCCGCGGATGTATTCGACTTTCTGCACCAGCGAAATTGGGATTTGGCTAAGATCGGAAGAACCGCTGACGCCCGCCTGATTAAGGCGAATGCCGTCAATTAGCACCAGCACGTGGCTGGAGTTGGTGCCGCGAATAAACAGCGAGCTCTTTTGCCCCAGCCCGCCGTTCTGGCCAACATCCACGCCCGGCAGGCGGCGCATCACGTCGGTCAGGCTCTTGGCCTGCCAGCGATCGATATCGTTGCGGGTGACGATGGAAGTCGGCGCCAGCACGGAAGAAACCGGCTGCGGGAAGCGGTTGGCGGTCACCACCAGGTTATCGCCATTCGTGGTTGTGGTGTTGTCTTGCGCCCATCCAGAAAAAGCCGTGACGGAGGAAACCACCGCCAGCAGCGTATTTTTTGTAATTGTCATGAGAAAAGCATCCAAACTTAATTGGCGGATGCCGCAGGATCATGGCCGGTAGTTCGCGACGGCCACGGACATTGCGACGTAACACCGGCAGGTCTTCGGGCTTGGGATTTGCAGGCCGCGGGGCGCGACCGGCAACGGGCGATGACTTCCCATCCTGCAATGGACAGTGTCTGCGTCGAAACGCTATCGCCGTGACTTCCCCTTACCGCTGCGCGTCAGCTCCGGATTCACACCGGATTCCCTTTTCACTCGCTGCTTGAGGCCGGACGGCAATGCTACGATCAATGAAAATAGATGTCTAGACTGCTACTAATGTTACAAATAATAAACGCGACAAAACTGGACTTCACGGGCTGATTCCCTACAATCCCCGCTGATCAAATTTGCCTGACGAGAAGACACACATGACGCCCGAGAATTTGCCTATTGAACGTTACGATGACCAACTGGCGGAGAAAGTCGCCCGCCTGAAGACGTTGATGTCACCGTTCGCGGCGCCCGAGCCGGAAGTGTTCCGCTCGCCAGTCGACCACTACCGCATGCGCGCCGAATTCCGCATCTGGCACGACGCGGACGACATGTACCACATCATGTTCGATCAGCAGACCAAGCAGCGTATTCGCGTCGATCGGTTCCCGGCCGCCAGCGAACTGATCAACCGCCTGATGAGCGCCCTGATCGCCGCGCTGAAACCGGAACCGATCCTGCGTCACAAGCTGTTCCAGATCGATTATCTGTCGACGCAAAGCGGCAAAATCATCGCCTCGCTGCTGTACCACCGCAAGCTGGATGACGTTTGGCAACGGCGCGCCGAGCAGCTGCGTGACGATCTGCGCGCGCAGGGTTTCGACCTGCAGCTGATCGGCCGGGCGTCGAAGACCAAAATCATGCTCGACCAGGATTATGTTGACGAAGTGCTGCCGGTCGCCGGCCGCGACATGATCTACCGCCAGGTGGAAAACAGCTTCACTCAGCCCAACGCGGCCATGAACGTACAGATGCTGGAATGGGCGCTGGCGGTGACCGCCGGTTCCAAAGGCGATTTGCTGGAGCTGTATTGCGGCAACGGCAACTTCTCGCTGGCGCTGGCGCGCAATTTCGAGCGCGTGCTGGCGACCGAGATTGCCAAACCGTCGGTGGCGGCGGCGCAGTACAACATCGCCGCCAACCATATCGACAACGTGCAGATCATTCGCATGGCGGCGGAAGACTTCACCCAGGCGATGAACGGGGTGCGCGAATTCAACCGATTGAAAGGCATCGATCTGAGCGGCTACAACTGCGAGACGATTTTCGTCGATCCGCCGCGCAGCGGGCTGGACGAGGAAACGGTGAAGATGGTGCAGGCCTACCCGCGCATTCTCTATATCTCATGCAATCCGGAAACGCTGTGCGCCAACCTGGAAACGCTGCAGGCCACGCACCGGGTCAGCCGCCTGGCGCTGTTCGATCAGTTCCCGTATACCCATCACATGGAATGCGGCGTGTTGCTGGAGAAGCACCGCTGATACGACAGGGGCGCCATCATGGCGCCCCGTTTCATTACGACTCTTGAGTCGGCGCATCCGGCGCCTTGCGCGCCTTCAGTTTCATCCCGATCCACAGCACCAGCGCCACGCAGATCACCGACGGCAGGAAGTTGGAGCCGATCTGCGGATATTCGGCGCGCACGATGGCGCTGTACAGCAGCAGCCCCAGCAGGAAACAGGCCGCCGCCAGCTTCGGCATGCCGTCCGGCATAGCGCGGTTCAGGTAACGCTGATGCAGGCAGTACACCGCCAGCACCAACGCGATCAGCGGGAAGATCGAAAACGGCACCACCGAGCTGAACAGCGCGGCAAACGAACCGTTGATCGAAAGGCCGGCAATCAACGCCAGCAGTAAGGTGCCATTTTCACGGCCTGGTTTTTCCATCATTTTTTACCTTTTTTATACGTGGGACACAGAAGCTTTTTCTTGTTCGCGGCGATACCAGTAATACGCCCCTTTGGAGATCATCCGCAGCTGCAGCACCAGCCGCTCTTCCAGCTGCTGCCGCTGCTCGACGTCGATATCCAGCGCTTCCGCGCCGGCGCTGAACACGATGGTGACCATCGCTTCCGCCTGCGCTTCGGTAAAGCTGCGCGGCATGTGGTTTTCCAACTCGAGGTAGTCCGCCAGTTCGGCGATGAAATGCTGGATCTCGCGCGCCACCGCCGCACGGAATGCCGCCGACGTGCCGGAGCGCTCGCGCAGCAGCAGACGGAAGGCGTTCGGGTTGTTGCCGATAAATTCCATAAAGGTGGACACCGAGGTGCGGATCACGCTGCCGCCCTTGGCGATGCGTTGGCGCGCCTGGCGCATCAACTGACGCAGCATCAGGCCGCTTTCGTCCACCATGGTCAGCCCCAGCTCATCCACATCGCGGAAATGGCGGTAAAACGACGTGGGCGCGATGCCCGCCTCGCGTGAAACTTCCCGCAGGCTCAGGCTGGCGAAGCTGCGTTCGGCGCTCAGCTGGCTGAATGCGGCTTCGATCAGGGAACGACGAGTCCGTTCTTTTTGTTGTGCTCTGACGCCCATATGCATATCCGGATAGGTTCCATTCTCTCAGTCTAACGCCCTAGACTCGGCAATATAGCAAATTTTATTGCAACAGCATTTATACTAACGCGCTCTATCACACTTCCGCCCTGAGCCGATTGTGCTTTGCCTCAAAAAGCCTAATGGTGATTGGGTGAGCAGCGCTATGATGTTAAGATACCGTTGTAATCTTGTATAAAAAACAGGTCTCTCCTACATGCAACAGCACTATCAATTTGATGCCATTGTGATTGGCTCGGGCCCTGGTGGTGAAGGTGCCGCCATGGGGCTGGTGAAACAGGGCGCCCGCGTGGCCGTTATCGAACGGTACAACAACGTAGGCGGCGGATGTACCCACTGGGGCACCATCCCTTCCAAAGCCCTCCGCCACGCCGTCAGCCGCATTATCGAATTCAACCAGAACCCGCTTTACAACAACTCGCGCACGCTCAGCGCGACCTTCCCTGACATTTTACGCCACGCCGATAACGTCATCAGCCAGCAAACCCGCATGCGCCAAGGGTTCTATGAGCGGAACCAGTGCAAACTGTTCGCCGGCGACGCGCGTTTCATCGACGCCAACACCGTCAGCGTCAGCTACATGGACGGCACCCAGGACACCATCCGCGCCGACCACATCGTGATCGCCTGCGGCTCGCGCCCTTATCACCCGGCCAGCGTCGATTTCAATCACCCGCGCATCTATGACAGCGACTCCATTCTCGAGCTGAGCCATGAACCGCGCCACGTGATCATTTACGGCGCCGGGGTGATCGGCTGCGAATACGCTTCTATCTTCCGCGGTCTGAACGTCAAGGTCGATCTGATCAACACCCGCGATCGCCTGCTGGCATTCCTCGATCAGGAGATGTCGGATTCGCTCTCTTACCACTTCTGGAACAACGGCGTGGTGATCCGCCACAACGAGGAGTTCGAGAAGATTGAAGGCACCGAAGACGGCGTGATCGTGCACCTGAAGTCCGGCAAGAAGGTGAAAGCGGACTGCCTGCTGTACGCCAACGGCCGTACCGGCAACACAGATTCGCTGGGGTTGGAAAACGTCGGCCTGGAATCGGACAGCCGCGGGCTGCTGAAGGTGAACAGCATGTACCAAACCGCGCTGTCGCACATCTATGCGGTCGGTGACGTGATCGGCTATCCGAGCCTGGCTTCCGCCGCCTACGATCAGGGCCGCATCGCCGCGCAGGCGATCGCTTCCGGCGAAGCCAGCGGTCACCTAATCGAAGATATCCCGACCGGCATCTACACCATTCCGGAAATCAGCTCCGTCGGCAAAACCGAGCAGGAACTGACGGCGATGAAGGTGCCGTATGAAGTGGGCCGCGCCCAGTTCAAGCATCTGGCGCGCGCGCAGATCGCCGGGATGAACGTAGGCAGCCTGAAGATCCTGTTCCATCGCGACACCCTGCAGATCCTCGGGATCCACTGCTTCGGCGAGCGTGCGGCGGAGATCATCCACATCGGCCAGGCGATCATGGAACAGAAAGGTGAAGGCAATACTATCGAGTATTTCGTTAATACGACCTTCAACTATCCGACCATGGCCGAAGCCTACCGGGTGGCGGCGCTTAACGGCTTAAACCGCCTGTTTTAACGCGTTGTCGATGTAGCCCTGCATGTGCTCGCGGATCGCTTCGGCCAACTGCTCATAACGGCTGCGCAGTGGGGAACCGGGGCGATACACCAACGCGATGGTGCGCTTCGGTTCCGGCTTGTAGCAATCCAGATAGCAGACGCCGTCGCGTTCGCGCTGCGGCGGCACCGCCAGTGACGGCAGCAGGGTAATGCCGCTGCCGGCCGCGACCATATTGCGCAGCGTTTCCAGACTGGTGGCGCGGAAGTGGGTATCTTCGTCCGCGCCCGCCTGGAAGCAGAAGCCCATCGCCTGATCGCGCAGGCAGTGGCCATCCTCCAGCATCAGCAGCTTCTCTCCCGCCAAATCCGGCATCGCCACGCGCTCGCGCTGCGCCCACGGGTGATCGGAATACACCGCCAGCTTCATCGGTTCATCGAACAGAGGCACTTCGATAAACGCCTCGGTTTCCTTCACCAATGCCAGAATGGCGCAGTCCAATTTGCCGCTGTCGAGTTGCGCCAGCAGTTGCTGGGTTTGCGCTTCGTGCAGGTACATTTCCAGTTTCGGGAAGGTTTTGTGCAGCGTCGGGATGATCTGCGGCAGCAGATAAGGCCCCACGGTCGGGATCAGGCCGATGTGCAGCGGCCCGGACATGGCTTCGCCCTGCTGGCTGGCCATCTCCTTCAATACTTTCACTTCGCGCAGCACGGTACGCGCCTGCTCCACCAGCAGCAGACCCGCCTGGGTGAACAGCACCTTGCGGCTGGTGCGCTCGAGCAGCATGACGCCCAACTCGTCTTCCAGCTTGCGGATCTGCCCGCTCAGCGTGGGTTGGCTTACATGGCATGAATCGGCCGCGCGGCGGAAGTGCCGGTGCTCGGCCAAGGCGACCAGATACTCTAAATCACGAATATTCATTGTTTCCCTCCATTCCATGATAGCTCATGGCGATAGATAAGATAGCAATGAGCGATTAGATCTATCAACCCCCAGCGACAATAATGTGTCCCAACGAAGCGATATCGCGCTAAATGCTAAAAATTAATTTTGCTAATTAAGGGGTTAATCAATGTTTACCAGTCAAGAAGGCAAGAAAGTTCCTCAGGTTACTTTCCACACCCGTCAGGGCGACCAATGGATTGATGTGACCACTGATGACCTGTTCAAAAACAAAACCGTTATCGTGTTCTCGCTGCCGGGCGCATTTACGCCAACCTGTTCTTCGAGCCATCTGCCGCGCTACAACGAACTGTCCAGCGTATTCAAGCAGCACGGCGTCGACGGCATTCTGTGCGTCTCGGTGAACGATACCTTTGTGATGAACGCCTGGAAAGCCGATCAGCATGCGGAAAACATCACCTTCGTGCCGGACGGCAACGGTGAATTCACCAAAGGCATGAACATGCTGGTCGAGAAAGCGGATCTGGGCTTTGGCCCGCGTTCATGGCGCTACTCGATGCTGGTGCGCGACGGCGTGGTCGAGAAAATGTTCGTCGAACCGAACAAGCCGGGCGATCCGTTTGAAGTGTCCGACGCCGACACCATGCTGAAATACCTGGCGCCGGAATTCAAAGTGCAGGAGTCGGTCTCCCTGTTCACCAAGCCGGGCTGCCCATTCTGCGCCAAAGCCAAGCAGATGCTGCAAGAGCGCGGCATTCAGTATGAAGAGATCGTACTGGGCAAAGACGCCACCACCGTCAGCCTGCGCGCCGTCAGCGGCCGCGCCACGGTGCCGCAAGTGTTCATCGGCGGCCGTCACATCGGCGGCAGCGACGATCTGGAAACTTTCCTGTCAGCTTAATAAGTAATAACAAAGCCAACGTGAACTTTGGCGGGCTACGGCCCGCCCTTTTTTTACCTTTCAGGAGCGGATATGAAACTGTTGAACGTTGATGTTGCGGTCATCGGCGGCGGCACCGCAGGGCTCGGCGCCTATCGCGCGGCCAAACTGTCTACCCCCAGCGTGGTGATGATCGAAGGCGGGCCTTACGGCACCACCTGTGCGCGCGTTGGCTGCATGCCATCCAAATTATTGATAGCCGCCGCCGAAGCGGTGCATCAAATCGAACGCGCGCCGGGCTTTGGCGTGCACCCAACCGGTACAACCCGCATCGACGGGCGCGAAGTGATGGCGCGCGTCAAACGCGAACGCGATCGCTTCGTCAGCTTCGTGCTGGAAGGCGTGGACGAGATCCCGGCCGGCGACAAAATTCAGGGCTATGCCCGCTTTATCGACGACAACACGCTGCAGGTCGACGAGCATACGCGCATCGTGGCGCAGCGCATCGTGATCGCCACCGGTTCCCGCCCCAGCTGGCCGGCGCCGTGGAACGAACTGGGCGATCGTCTGATCGTCAACGACGATCTGTTCAACTGGGATGATTTGCCGCAGTCCGTAGCGGTATTCGGCCCCGGCGTCATCGGGCTCGAGCTGGGGCAAGCGCTGCACCGCCTCGGTGTCGACACCAAGGTCTTCGGCATCGGCGGCGCCGTCGGGCCGCTGACCGACAGCGCCGTGCGCGACTACGCCGCCAACGCGCTGGGGGAAGAGTTCTATCTCGACGCCGACGTGAAGGTAGAGATGATGCAGCGCGAAGGCGACCGCGTATTTATCCGCTATCGGGATCTGCAGGGCCAACCGCAGGAGATCCTGGTGGACTACGTGCTGGCCGCCACCGGCCGCCGCCCCAACGTCGATCGGCTGGGCCTCGAAAACACCGGCTTACAGCTCGACGCCCGAGGCGTGCCGTTGGCCGACCGCCTGACGATGCAAACCAGCGTGCCGCATATTTTCATTGCCGGCGACGCCAGCAACCAGCTGCCGCTGCTGCATGAGGCCAGCGATCAGGCGCGCATCGCCGGCGCCAACGCCGGCAGCTTCCCGGAGATCAATCCGGGCCTGCGCCGCAGCGCGATTTCAGTGGTGTTCTCCGATCCGCAGATCGCCATGGTCGGCTCGACCTTCCGCGAGCTGAGCGAGAAGTTCAGCGCCTGCGGCTGCTTTGAAGTGGGCAAGGTCTCGTTTGAGAATCAGGGCCGCTCGCGGGTGATGCTGCGCAACAAAGGCATTCTGCACGTCTACGGCGAGCAAGGCACCGGCCGTTTCCTCGGCGCGGAAATGATCGGCCCGGACGCCGAACACATCGCGCACCTGTTGGCCTGGGCGCATCAGCAACAGATGACCGTCGATCAGATGCTGGACATGCCGTTCTATCACCCGGTGATCGAGGAAGGCTTGCGCACTGCGCTGCGTGACCTGCAGGCGAAACTCAAACTCGGCACGACCGAAATCGAGCGCTGCCAGCGCTGCCCGGGCGAATAACCTCTCATTCTCCGCTCATCCCCACCGGGCCTTCAGGCCCGGTTTTTTTGCGCAGCACTTTCCACATTTTCCTCCCTCCTCTTGCCTCACGGCCCTTCTGCGTTCATTTTTTATGCTTCGACATTGAAGTGATACCAATAACGATACTAGAATAAAGCAGGGAGCCAGAATGGAGGAAGAACATGGAAAAGCATGAACACTATACCTATCGCATCACCTGGTCAGCGGATGATCGTGAATATGTCGGGCTATGCGCCGAATTCCCCTCGTTGTCCTGGCTGGCGGCCACGCGTACCGGCGCACTGGAGGGTATCGAAAAAGTGGTGAGCGAAACGATCGACGATATGTTGGCGCAAGGTGAAACGCCGCCGCAGGCGCTGGCGGAAAAGAACTTCAGCGGAAAACTGGTGTTGCGCATGACGCCGGAACAGCATCGGCGGCTGGCGATCGGCGCGATGGAGGAAGGCGTGAGTCTGAACCGTTATCTGTGCGCACGCCTGGCGGGGTAGAGGTTCAAGGGCGGCACCGGGCCGCCCTTGTCGTCGTCAAGCCAAACGCTGTTTCGCTGCGGCGATTGCCGCGGCCACCTGCTGCGGCGCGACGCCGCCTTTGGCCGCACGCTTGTCCAGGCAGGATTGCAAGGCCAGGATCGGGTAAACGTCGTCGCCGATCGTTGCGCTGAACTGCTGCAAGTCCGCCAGCGGCAGCGCTTCCAGCGGTTTGCCCTGGCGAATCGCTTCTACCACCGCCTCGCCGACGATATGGTGCGCCTCGCGGAACGGCACGCCCTTGGCGACCAGGTAATCCGCCAGTTCGGTGGCGTTGGCATAGCCCTGCTCCGCCGCTTCCTGGCAGCGCGGGCGCTTCACCTGAATGCCGTCCAGCACCAGCGCCGCCATCTGCAGACAGTCCATCCAGGTGTCGAGCGCGTCGAACAGCCCTTCTTTATCTTCCTGCATGTCTTTGTTGTACGCCAGCGGCAAGCCTTTCAGCGTCATCATCATGCCGGTCAGCGCGCCCTGTACGCGGCCGCACTTGCCGCGGATCAGCTCCAGCGCGTCCGGGTTTTTCTTCTGCGGCATCAGCGAAGAGCCGGAGGTCACGCGGTCGGACAGCTCGACAAACGCCGCTTCACCGCTGTTGAAGAAGATCAGGTCTTCGGCGAAGCGCGACAGGTGCACCATGCTGATGGCGGCGTTGGACAGCAGCTCCAGCACGTGATCGCGATCGGATACGCTGTCCAGGCTGTTGCGGGTCGCCGAGGCGAAGCCCAGCCAGCCGGCCAGCTGCTCGCGATCGATAGGATAAGCGGTGCCGGCCAGCGCGCCGCTGCCCAGCGGGCTGACGTCCAGCCGTTTCAGGGTATCCTGCAGGCGGCTCTCATCGCGCGCCAGCATCTCGACATAGGCCAGGCACCAGTGCGCGAAAGTCACCGGCTGCGCGCGTTGCAGGTGGGTATACCCCGGCATCACCGCATCCTGGTTGGCTTCGGCGGTCTCCACCAGCGCCTGCTGCAGCTGGACGATCGCCTGATACAGGTCGCCGATCTGCTGTTTGCACCACAGCTTCAGATCGGTCGCGACCTGATCGTTGCGGCTGCGGCCGGTGTGCAGCTTCTTGCCCAAATCGCCGACCTTCTCGATCAGCTTCTGCTCCACCCAGCTGTGGATGTCTTCGGCATCGCTTTGGACGATCGCCAAAGGATCGGCCTGGACCTCCGTCAGTAGCGCATTCAGCGCCTGCTCCAGCTGCTGTTGCTCCGTTGCCGTCAACACGTTAACGGTCACCAGCGCCTTCGACCAGGCCACCGAGCCCACGATATCCTGCTCCGCCAGGCGATAATCGAACCGCAGCGAATCATTGAGTTGCTTGAACCGCTGATCCGCCGCCTGAGTGAACCGTCCGCCCCAAAGTGCCATATCTTACTCCTGAATTTTTATGCGAAAGGGCGCAGCATGCTGCGCCCTTGCAGAGTCACGCCAATCGATTATTTATTCTTTTTCTCGTTCAACGCGCGGATGCGTGAAGACAGAGAGAACAGGCGGATAAAGCCGCCCGCGTGGCTGTGATCGTAAACTTCGTCTTCGCCGAAGGTGGCGAACTCTTCGGAGTACAGGCTGTTGGCGGATTTTTTCTGGATCGCCGTCACCTGGCCTTTGTACAGCTGCAGCACCACTTCACCGTTCACCTCTTCAGCCAATGCTTCGGCAGAGGCCTGCAGCGAGCGGCGCAGCGGCGCGAACCAGCGGCCGTCGTACACCACATAGGACATCTCCAGGCCCAGCTGCTCGCGCCATTTGAAGCTGTCGCGGTCCAGCACCAACTGCTCGACGGCGCGCAGCGCCGCCACCATGATGGTGCCCCCCGGGGTTTCATAGCAGCCGCGGGATTTGATGCCCACCAGGCGGTTTTCCACGATGTCGATACGGCCGACGCCGTGTTTGGCGCCCAGCGCGTTCAGGGTTTCCAGGCACTGGTACGGCGACAGCGCTTTACCGTTAACCGCCACAACGCGGCCTTTCTCAACGGTCACGGTCACCTGCTCAGGCTGGTCCGGCGCTTCCTGCGGATCGACGGTCCACACCCAGCAATCTTTGTTCGGCGCATTCCACGGGCTTTCCAGCACGCCGCCTTCGGTGGAGATGTGCCAGGCGTTTTCATCGCGGCTGTAGATCTTCTCCAGCGACGCGGTGGTCGGGATGTTGCGCTCTTTCAGGTAATCCAGCAGCGCTTCACGGGAACGCAGATTCCACTCACGCCACGGCGCCACCACTTTCAGCTGCGGCGCCAGCGCGGTGTAGGTGGTCTCGAAACGCACCTGATCGTTGCCTTTGCCGGTCGCACCGTGGCACAGCGCGTCGGCCCCCACTTTCAACGCCAGCTCGACCTGCGCCTTGGCGATGATCGGCCGCGCCATCGAGGTGCCCAGCAGGTAGCTGCCCTCGTACAGGGCGCCGGTCTGCAGCACCGGATAAACGTAATCGCGGATAAATTCTTCACGCAGATCGACCACGTGACATTCAGAGGCACCGGACTGCAGGGCTTTTTGCTCCACGCCTTCCAGATCGCTGCGCTCCTGACCGATGTCCGCCACGAACGCCACCACTTCACAGCCGCCGTAGTTCTCTTTCAGCCATGGAATGATGGCCGAGGTATCCAGGCCGCCGGAGTACGCCAGAACGATTTTTTTGATGCCTTGGTTTTGCATGATCTATTCCTTTCTAATTCTAAAATTAAGCGAGGATCCGGGTGCCAATCGACACACCGTTAAACAAAGCAGGAAGCTGATCGGCATGGCGCCAGCTGGCGATATCCACCGGGCGGCCGAGGGTGCGGGCAGCGTCGAGCGCCGCATTCACCTTCACCACCATACCATCGGTGATAATGCCTTGCGCGATCAGTTGTTCCGCTTTTTGCGCCGTCATTTCCGCAATGCGTTGCCCCTTGCCGTCGAGGATGCCGCTGACGTCCGACAGCAGGATCAGATCCGCCCCCAGCGTCGCCGCCAGCGCCGTCGCCGCCTGATCGGCGTTCACGTTCATTAACTGCCCATCGGCGGTGATGCCGATGGAGCTGACAACCGGCAGGTAGCCGGCGCTCAGCAGGGTATTGAGCAGCGCGGGGGAACCGGGCTGCGCGTTGCCGACGTGGCCCAATGCCGGATCGAGCGGGGTCACGACTGCGCTGCCGCCGTCCGCCAGGCTCAGGCCGACGGCGTTGATTTGGTGTTTAATCGCCCACGCCAGCAGCGTTTTGTTGGCGGTGCCGGCCAGCGCGCCGGTGATGATGTCGATCTGATCGGCCGGCGTGACCCGCAGGCCGTTCTTTTTCACCACCGGCAAAGAGAGCTGCTTCATCAGTTCGTCCACCACGCAGCCGCCGCCGTGCACGATCACCAGCGGGCGCTGATGCTGCTGCCGGTAGCTGTCCAGCGCGGTAAACAGACGCTCCAGCGCTTCTTCACTGTCTAATAACACGCCACCTAACTTGATAATTAACGGGTTCATTGCTGTTTACTCACGCTGGTTTAAAGGAGTGACTGGGTTTCCGGGAAGCCGAAACGGATATTCAGGCATTGCACCGCCTGTGCCGCCGCGCCTTTCAGCAGGTTGTCTTCCACCGCCACGGCGATCAGATGCTCGCCCTGCACCGCAAAACCGATGTCGCAGAACGGCAGCCCCACCACCGCTTTCAGCGCCGGCACGCCCTGGTCGTACAGCCGCACCAGAGGCTTGTCGTCATAGGCGGCGTGGTAGGCGGCGGCCACGTCCTGCGCGGTCACGCCGGCCTTCAGGCGGCAGGTGATGGTTTCATGGATGCCGCGCGGGAAGTTGCCCAGGTGCGGCGTAAAGATGACCGGCACGCCCAGGTGCGCGGCGATCTCCGGCTGGTGCCGGTGGGTGAAAATACCGTATGGCTGCAGGCTCACTTCGCAGAAGCTGGTGGTCATGCTGGCCTTGCGCCCGGCGCCGCTGACGCCGCTGGTGGCGTTGATCACCGGCCACTGGTCGAGGTTCAGCAGCTGTTTTTCGATCAACGGTTTCAGCGCCAGCTGCGCCGCCGTCGGGTAACAGCCCGGCACGGCAATCAGCTGCGCCTGTTTAATCTTGTCGCTCTGCCATTCCGCCAGGCCGTACACCGCCTGCTCCAGCAGGGCGCCATGCTGATGCTCGAAACCGTAGTACTGGCTATAAAAATCGGCGTCCTGCACGCGGAAGGCGCCCGACAGGTCGAACACCACGCAGCCCGCCGCCAGGAAGGCCGGTGCGATATCGTGGCTGACTTCATGAGCGGTGGCGAGGAACACCACGTCGATGCCCTGCGCCGCCTTGGCGACGTCGGTCAACGGCTGCAGCGGCAGATCGACGATGCCTTTCAACTGGGGATGGAGATCGGAAAGCAACTTTCCTGCATCTGCACTTTGCGCTGAAACCGCTAAAGCGGTTATGTTCATGTGTGGGTGGCGATTCAGGTAAGCCGTGAGCTCCGCTCCGGCGTAACCGCTGGCACCAACGATCAGCGTATTCAACATGTGGCCTTTCACCTTCTAAACTGACGTGCGGTCGCTTGCGACCCAGGTAACAGGGCTAGCCAGCGTTGTTGCGCCGTTCACCCACGGAGCCTGGCGTTGATGCTTTTATAAACATCCGGGTATCGGGTTCCCTTACGCGTCGGCTTACTGTATTTTTATTCAAAATAAATGCATGAATATTGATACTATCCTAACCAAAGGCTGTCAACAGTGAAGATGAAATTACCTCCATTTATTGAGCTGTACCGGGCGTTGATCGCAACGAAGTCGATCAGCGCCACCGATGCCGGCCTCGATCAGAGCAATGAGGCGTTAATCAACTTGCTGGCCGGCTGGTTTGCCGACCTGGGCTTTCGCGTCGACGTACAGCCGGTGCCGGAATCGCGCCACAAATTCAACCTGCTGGCCAGCATCGGCGAAGGCAGCGGTGGCCTGCTGCTGGCCGGCCATACCGATACGGTGCCTTACGACGAAGGCCGCTGGACGCGCGATCCCTTCACCCTGACCGAGCACGACAACAAGCTCTACGGCCTGGGCACCGCCGACATGAAAGGCTTCTTCGCCTTTATTCTGGATGCGGTGCGCGACATCGACGCGAGCAAATTGACCAAGCCGCTGTACATTCTGGCGACCGCAGATGAAGAAACGACGATGGCCGGCGCACGTTATTTCGCCGCCTCCACCGCCATTCGTCCGGATTTCGCCATCATCGGCGAACCGACCTCGCTGCAGCCGGTGCGCGCACACAAGGGCCACATGGCCAACGCCATTCGCATCGTCGGCCAGTCCGGCCACTCCAGCGATCCGGCGCGCGGCGTCAACGCCATCGATCTGATGCACGAATCCATCGGCCGCCTGATGGAGCTGCGCAAAACCCTGCAGGAGCGCTACAACAATCCGGCGTTCGCCGTGCCTTATCCCACCATGAACTTCGGCCATATCAGCGGCGGCGACGCGGCCAACCGCATCTGCGCCTGCTGCGAGCTGCACCTGGATATCCGCCCGCTGCCTGGCATGACGCTCGACAACATCAACGAGCTGATGCATCAGGCATTGGAGCCGGTGAGCCAACGCTGGCCGGGCCGCCTGACCATCGAAGAGCTGCACGCGTCGGTGCCGGGTTACGAATGCCCGACCGACCACCGCATGGTGGCGGTGATCGAGGAGCTGCTGGGCACCCGCACGCAGGTGGTCAACTACTGCACCGAAGCGCCGTTCGTACAGCAGGTCTGCCCGACGTTGGTGCTCGGGCCCGGTTCCATCGATCAGGCCCACCAGCCGGACGAATACATCGACACCGCGTTTATCGAACCGACGCGCAAACTGCTGGGCCAGCTGGTCAATCACTTTTGCCGGCAGTAAACCCGACATTTAACAGGGGAAACGCGCTATGCTTCCCCTAACTCAAAATAAGTAGAAAACGGCGAAATAAGCCACGCTGATAACCGATGCGGCGTAATTAAATTTCAGAAAATGCGCCGATTTTGATGTTTTTTTGCTAAAAATAGTGTCAATTGACGATTGGACAGGAACGCGATGTGATCAGGCAGGCGGTCTGCGCCTGACGCGTGAAATTTATTTACAAGATAAAAATCATACAGAACTGGGTCAGGGGTTATATGAACGAACAATATTCGGCAATGCGCAGTAATGTCAGTATGCTCGGCAAATTGCTCGGCGATACCATCAAAGAAGCGCTGGGCGAGCATATTCTCGATCGCGTTGAGACCATCCGTAAGCTTTCCAAATCCTCACGCGCCGGCAACGAAGCGCATCGCCAGGAGCTGCTCTCCACCCTGCAGAACCTGTCCAACGACGAGCTGCTGCCGGTGGCGCGCGCCTTCAGCCAGTTCCTCAACCTGACCAACGTCGCCGAGCAGTACCACAGCATTTCGCCCAACGGCGAAGCCGCCAGCAACCCGGAAGCGCTGGCGCAGCTGTTCAGCCGCCTCAAAGACAAAAAGCTCAGCGACAAAGAGCTGCAGCACGCGGTGTCGCAACTTTCCATCGAGCTGGTGCTGACGGCGCACCCGACGGAGATCACCCGCCGCACCCTGATCCACAAGCTGGTGGAGGTCAACACCTGTCTCAGCCAGCTCGATCACAACGATCTGGCCGACTACGAGCGCAACAAGATCATGCGCCGCCTGCGCCAGCTGGTGGCCCAGTCGTGGCACACCGATGAAATTCGCAAACATCGCCCTTCCCCGATCGACGAAGCCAAATGGGGCTTCGCGGTGGTGGAAAACAGCCTGTGGGAAGGCGTGCCGGCGTTCCTGCGCGAGTTCAACGAGCAGTTGGAAAACTCCATCGATTACAGCCTGCCGGCGGAAGCGGTGCCGGTGCGCTTCACCTCCTGGATGGGCGGCGACCGCGACGGCAACCCGAACGTGACCGCCGAAATCACCCGCCATGTGCTGCTGCTCAGCCGCTGGAAAGCCTGCGACCTGTTCACCCGCGATATTCAGGTGCTGGTCTCCGAGCTGTCGATGACCGAATGTACCCCGGAGCTGCGCGCCCGCGCCGGCGGTGACGAGGTGCAGGAACCGTACCGCGAAATCATGAAGCAGCTGCGCAGCCAGCTGATGAGCTCCCAGGCCTATCTGGAAGGCCGCCTGAAGGGCGAACGCGTGCTGAAGCCGCACGACCTGCTGGTGAACAACGAGCAGCTGTGGGAGCCGCTGTATGCCTGCTACCAATCGCTGCAGGCCTGCGGCATGGGCATCATCGCCAACGGTCAGCTGCTGGATACCCTGCGCCGCGTGCGCTGCTTCGGCGTGCCGCTGGTACGGATCGACGTGCGCCAGGAAAGCACCCGCCATACCGAGGCCATCGCCGAGCTGACCCGCTACCTGGGGCTGGGCGACTATGAAAGCTGGTCGGAAGCCGATAAACAGGCGTTCCTGATCCGCGAACTGAACTCCAAACGCCCGCTGGTGCCGCTGAAATGGCAACCGAGCGCCGACACGCAGGAAGTGCTGGAAACCTGCCGGGTGATCGCCGAAGCGCCGCAGGGCTCGATCGCCGCCTACGTGATTTCGATGGCGCGCACGCCTTCCGACGTGCTGGCGGTGCACCTGCTGCTGAAAGAGGCCGGTTGCCCGTTCGCGCTGCCGGTCGCTCCGCTGTTCGAAACCCTCGACGATCTGAACAACGCCGACGACGTGATGACTCAGTTGCTGAACATCGACTGGTATCGCGGCTTTATTCAGGGCAAACAGATGGTAATGATCGGCTACTCCGACTCGGCGAAAGACGCCGGCGTGATGGCCGCTTCCTGGGCGCAGTACCGCGCGCAGGACGCGCTGATCAAAACCTGTGAAAAGGCCGGCGTGGCGCTGACGCTGTTCCACGGCCGCGGCGGTTCCATCGGCCGCGGCGGCGCACCGGCGCATGCGGCGCTGCTGTCGCAGCCGCCGGGCAGCCTGAAGGGCGGCCTGCGCGTCACCGAACAGGGCGAGATGATCCGCTTCAAATTCGGCCTGCCGGAAGTCACCATCAGCAGCCTGGCGCTGTATGCCGGCGCGATCCTCGAGGCAAACCTGCTGCCGCCGCCGGAACCGAAGAAAGAATGGCGGGCGCTGATGGACGATCTGTCAGACACCTCCTGCCGGATGTATCGCGGCTACGTGCGTGAAAACCCGGACTTCGTGCCTTACTTCCGCGCGGCCACGCCGGAGCTGGAGCTGGGTAAACTGCCGCTGGGCTCACGCCCGGCCAAACGCAAGCCGAACGGCGGCGTAGAGAGCCTGCGCGCCATTCCGTGGATCTTCGCCTGGACGCAGAACCGCCTGATGCTGCCGGCCTGGCTCGGCGCCGGCGCCGGATTGCAGGAGGCGGTGAAAGCCGGCAAACAGGCGGAACTGGAGGCGATGTGTCGCGACTGGCCGTTCTTCTCCACCCGCATCGCCATGCTGGAAATGGTGTTCGCCAAGGCCGACCTGTGGCTGGCGGAATACTACGATCAGCGCCTGGTGGATAAATCGCTGTGGCCGCTGGGCCAACAGCTGCGCGATCAGTTGGAAAGCGACATCAAGGTGGTGCTGACCATCGCCAACGATGCGCACCTGATGGAAGACCTGCCGTGGATCGCCGAATCCATCGCGCTGCGCAACGTTTATACCGACCCGCTGAACGTCTTGCAGGCCGAGCTGCTGCACCGTTCACGCCAGCAGGAGCAGCCGGACGCCCGCGTCGAGCAGGCGCTGATGGTCACCATCGCCGGCGTCGCCGCCGGGATGCGCAACACCGGCTAGCGAGCCTCATCGCGGCCCCGTTTATCGGGGCCGTTTTTTTATGTCTTGTCTTCCCCCACAAAAAAAAGGCGCCGCAGTAAGCGACGCCCTTTTTCAATGGAACAGGCCTGTCAGGCGGCTGCCACCGGGCGCACGCCCAGCGTGTGGCAGATGGCGTAGCTCATTTCGGCGCGGTTCAGCGTATAGAAGTGGAAATCTTTCACGCCTTCGCGGCTGAGGATCTTCACCATGTCCATGGCGATGTTGGCGCCGACCATTTTGCGGGTCTCCGCATCGTCGTCCAGCCCTTCGAACATGCTGGTCATCCAGCTTGGCACCCGCACGTTGGTCATGGTGGCGAAGCGCTGCAGCTGCTTGAAGTTGGACACCGGCAGAATGCCCGGCACGATTTCCACGTCGATACCGGCGGTGACGCAGCGGTCGCGAAAACGCAGGTAGCTCTCAACGTCGAAGAAGAACTGGGTGATGGCGCGGCTGGCGCCGGCGTCGATCTTGCGCTTCAGGTTGATTAAATCGGCCTGGGCGCTCTTCGCCTCCGGGTGCACTTCCGGGTAGGCGGCGACGGAAATGTCGAAGTCGCCCACGTCTTTCAGCAGCGCCACCAGATCGGTCGCGTACATGTCCGGCTTGCCGCCGCCCGGCGGCAGATCGCCGCGCAGCGCCACGATATGGCGAATGCCGCTGTTCCAATAATCGGCCGCGATGTCGCGCAGCTGCGCCGGGCTGGCGTCGATGCAGGTCAGGTGCGGCGCCGCCTCCAGGCCGGTGCGCTCCTTGATCCCCTTGATGATGCTGTGGGTGCGATCGCGCTCGCCGGAGTTGGCGCCGTAGGTGACGGAAACGAATTTGGGTTTGAGGATGCTCAGACGATCGATCGACTGCCACAGGGTCTCTTCCATCTCGCTGGTGCGCGGCGGGAAGAACTCGAATGATACGTTAATCTGGCCGTTCAACTCCGCCAGACTCTGATTCAGCGCTTCCCGCTGGTTTGCGTGGAAAAAGCTCATACCCTGCTCACCTCTTATCAATCACTGTTTTTTTCATCTTGATGAGCGTCTATACGTTTAGACGTCTAGATAGAAAATGCCGCATGTTGGCTAAAGAGTCAACAGGAAAATGAGGGGAATAAGATGATTAATCTTCACCCGCTCAACGAGGGAATTTCATGACGGCGGCAGGGATAAGTATGGCAGGAAAAGCAAAGGGGCGCGGTGAACCCGCGCCCGCAGAGGATTAAAGCAGCTGCGCCAACCGGTTAAGGTCTGACTGGATCGCTCCGGCGGTCACGTCGCGGCCGGCGCCCGGCCCGCGGATCACCAGCGGATTATCGCGATACCAGCGGCTTTCGATGGCGAACACGTTGTCGCACGGCAGCAACGAGGCCAGCGGATGCTCAGGACGCACCGCCTCCACGCCGACCCGCGCCTTGCCGTTGGCGTCGAAACGCGCCACGTGACGCAGCACCAGGCCCATTTCGCTGGCGGCCTCAAAACGCTGCTGCATCTGCTGGTTCAGCGCCTCGCCGTTCTCGAAGAACTGATCGACGGAGCCCTGCTCGCAGCCCGCCGGCACCAGCGACTCGACCCGCACCTGGTTAGGTTCGATGTCGTAGCCCGCTTCGCGCGCCAGGATCACCAACTTGCGCATCACGTCCTGGCCGGAGAGATCGACCCGCGGATCCGGTTCGGTCAGCCCCTGCTGCCAGGCCTGATCCACCAGCTCGGTGAACGGCACCGTGCCGTCATACTGCAGAAACAGCCAGGAAAGCGTGCCGGAGAAAATGCCGCTGATCGCCAAAATGCTGTCGCCGCTGTCGCGCAGATCGCGCACCGTGTGGTTGACCGGCAGACCGGCGCCGACGGTGGCGTTGTACAGCCAGTGGCGGCCGGTTTTGGCGAAGGCGTCGCGAATTTGGCGATAGGTATCGCTGCACGAGGCTCCCGCCAGCTTGTTGGCGCTGATCACGTGGAAACCGTAGCTGGCGAAATCCAGATACTGCCCGGCCAGCTCTTCGCTGGCGGTCACGTCGAGCACCACCAGATCGTCGAACGGGTGCGCGCGCATCCACAGGAACAGCGACTCTTCGTCGAGCGCCTGCGCCTCGTCCTCAAAGAACGCCAATGCGCGGCTGGCGTCCAGCCCTTCGTAGTTCAGCAGGCTGCGGCGGCTGTCCACCACCCCCGCCAGGATAAATTCGAAGCCGCTGCGCGCGGAAATATTGGTCTGCTCGCGGGCAAACAGCTCCAGCCAGCGCGACCCAATGTTGCCCTTGCCGAACAGCACCAGACCGATGCGCTTCTCGGCGCGGAACAAGCTTTGGTGCAGCCCCTGGATCAGCAGCGCGGTCGGCCCCTGACGCAATACCGCCACCAGGCTGATGCCATCTTCCGCCTGCCAGATAAACTCGACCGGCTGATCTTTCAGCTGCTGATAGAAACGATGGCTGTGCAGCGGGTTCTTGCACACCCCGGCGCCGACCATCGCCACCAGCGCCAACCCTTCGCGCAGGTGCAGTTCACCCGGCAGCGCCGAGGCCTGCAGGATCGCCAGCGCGCTGTTGACCACCTCGGAGGTGTAGCACAGCTGCACCCGATTGCGATCAGGATGGATGCCCACCGCCAGCGGTTTGATCTGCGCGCGCTTGAGCACCAGATCCAACTCTTTCTGCGCCAGTTTGAAGTCATGCTGAGCGGCGACGTGCAGCTCAATCAGACACACGTCATCGTGGCTGGTGACAATCTTGGCGCCGGTGCCGGACGCCAATACGCGCTCGATGCGCGTCGAGCCCTGCTCCGGCTGGTAGCTGCAGCGCAGCTGAAGATCGATATCGCTGCCGGAGACCGGCTGCAGGGTGCGGGTATGCAACACCGGTGCCGCCAGGCGCGCCAGCTCGCTGGCTTCGTCCAGGCGCAGCAGCGGCAGCAGGCAGGCGTCTTTCACCTTGCGCGGGTCGGCGCTGTACACCCCGGCCACGTCGCTCCAGATGGTGACGCGCGCCGCGCCGGCCAACGCGCCGACCTGAGTGGCGGAGTAGTCGCTGCCGTTACGCCCCAACAGCACGGTTTCCCCGGCGTCATTGCGCGAAATGAAGCCGGTCACCACCAGGCGTTTGCCCGGATGTTGAGCCAACAATTGCTGCAGCAGCGGATAAGAACGGCCTTCATCCACCTGCGGCTGCGCGGCGCGCTCGGCGCGCAGGAAATCACGCGCATCCAGCCAGGCCGCCTGCATATCCAGGTGGTTGAGCACCGCCGCCATCAGGCGCGCCGACCAGATCTCGCCGTGCCCGACCACTTCGGCATAGCACACCTCGTCGACTTTGCCGTCCAGCAGCACCGCCAGACGTTCCAGATCCTGAATAAACTCGGCGATCAGCGGCTCGGCGCTTTCCGGCGGCAGCAGGCCGCTGATAAGATCGCTGTGATAACGACGCAACGTCTGCTGCACCTGGTGCGCAGACAGGCGATCGCTCTGGCTGAGCTTCAGCCAGTTGATCAACTGGTTGGTGGTACTGCCGGCGGCCGATACCACCATCATGTCGCCCGGCTGGCTGTATTCCGCCATAATCCCGGCCACACGCAGATAACACTTCACATCCGCCAGACTGCTGCCGCCAAACTTGTGCAGTTGACGCCCACTCACCGGCCCTGCTACAGCAATTGCATTCATGCTTACCTCGTTGCCGCCGCCTGGAAAGCGCGTTCCAGATCGGCAATCAAATCTTCACTGTCTTCAATACCCACGGAAATGCGCAGCAGGCTCTCGGAGATGCCGGCCGCTGCCCGCGCCTCCGCCGCCATGCCGGCGTGGGTCATGGTCGCTGCATGCGAGATCAGGCTTTCTACACCGCCCAACGATTCTGCCAGAGTAAACAGCTCAAGGGCAGAGAGAAAACGGCGCAGCACCGCTTCATCGCCGTCCAGTTCAAAACTCAGCATCGCGCCGAAACCGCGCTGCTGCCGGCGGGCGATCTCATGCCCCGGATTCTCCGGCAGGGAGGGATGATACAGCTTTTTCACCAACGGTTGCTGCTGTAAATAGTCAACAATCGCTTCAGCGTTTTGCTGCGCCGCCTTGATGCGCGGCGACAGCGTGCGCATGCCGCGCAGCAGCAGATAGCTGTCGAACGCGCCGCCGGTCACGCCGATATTGTTCGCCCACCAGGCCAGCTCGACCGCCAGCTCGGGATCTTTGGCGATCACCGCCCCGGCCACCACGTCCGAATGCCCGTTCAGGTATTTGGTGCACGAATGGACCACCAGATCGGCACCGAGTTCGATCGGCTGTTGCAGGGCCGGGCTGAGGAAGGTGTTGTCCACCACCGTCAACGCGCCCGCCGCGTGCGCGGCGGCGCAGATCGCCGCGATATCCACCACCCGCAGCAGCGGGTTGCTGGGGCTTTCGATCAACACCAGCTTCGGCTTTTGCGCCAGCGCCTGTTGCAGGGCGGCTTCATTACCCTGATCGACGAACAGCACGCGATAGGCACCGCGTTTGCTCAGGCTGTCGAACAACCGATAGCTGCCGCCGTAGCAGTCGTGCGGCGCCACCAGCAGATCGCCGGGCTTCAGCAGCACGGTGGTCACCAGATGGATCGCCGACATCCCGCTGCCGGTCATCACCGCGCCGGCGCCGCCTTCCAGCTCCGCCAACGCGCGTTGCACCACGTCGCGCGTCGGGTTGCCGCGGCGCGAGTAATCATGGGCTCGGGGTTGGTTGAAGTCGGTAAAGTTATAGGTGCTGGACAGATGAATCGGCGGGACAACGCAGCCGTACTGTTCGTCGTCGTTCAGGCCGCTGCGTACGGCAATCGTGGCTGGTTTACGCGTCATGGGCTCGCTCGGCTCTCGGTTCGGTGAATGAGGCCTAAAGAGTAATCGCAGGATTGATAGACGTCAATACATCTGGACATCTAAACTTCTCTGCGTATAGATTGAGCAATGGCACAATACCCGCTAAAATTATGCCGATATGACATGACGATAAGATGTTAAGCCGCAATGCCTGGCCGAGGCGGGGCATTCAGTGACCCTGGTCGCGTAAAATTGACATTTATTTAGTGAGAACAGTGAAGATCGGGCATAATTGGCCGGTTTTTAGAATTTTGTAATTTTTCTGACAAAGTTAAGGTGTCCCATGGCTGAGTGGAACGGCGAGTATGTCAGCCCTTACGCTGAACACGGTAAAAAAAGCGAGCAAGTCAAAAAGATCACGGTATCCATTCCGCTGAAGGTCCTGAAAATCCTCACCGACGAACGGACCCGTCGCCAGGTGAACAACCTGCGCCACGCCACCAACAGCGAACTGCTGTGTGAAGCGTTTCTGCATGCCTTTACCGGCCAGCCGCTGCCGAACGATGAAGACCTGCGCAAAGAGCGCAGCGATGAAATTCCGGAAGCCGCGAAAGTGTTGATGCGCGAACTGGGTGTCGATCCCGATACCTGGGAATATTGAGAACCGCCCGGCGAACGCCGGCGGCAGAAACGAAAAAAGGCGCCAAAGGCGCCTTTTTCATCGGACGATAAGAAATCTTATTTCTTAGCGCCTGGTACGCTGAAACGCTTGTTGAAGCGGTCAACGCGGCCACCGGTAGCAACGTCACGCTGCTTGCCAGTGTAGAACGGGTGGCATGCGCCACAAACGTCCAGGTTCAGATCGTGACCCACGGTGGAGCGGATCTTCATCACGTTACCGCAAGAGCAGTTAGCAGTAACTTCTTCGTATTTTGGGTGGATACCTTGTTTCATGGGAAACCTCAGTTAAGGCCGTGTCGCTATCCAGCCCTGTTTCGCCAGACACCACACGTGGTTGATAATAGAATTTTGGTATCGAATTATACCAAAGGCGGCAAATTATACAGCATTAGCCGGGGCGCGCAATCGGAACCGTACATTTGCCGATGCGCCGTGTAAACTGATGCCCACTTTTTTCAATTTGGATGAGATCATGCCCGTCGTACACGTTGCCTTGCCGGTCCCCCTCGCCCGCACCTTCGACTATCTGCTGCCGCCCGGCATGCAGCCGGTGGCCGGCGCGCGCGTGGGCGTGCCCTGGGGCAGGCAGCATGCGATCGGCATCGTCACCGGCTGCAGCGACACCAGTGAACTGCCGCTGGACAAGCTCAAACCGATCGACAGCGTGATCGACGCCGAATCGCTGTTCTCCCCCAGCCTGTGGCGCATCCTGCGCTGGGCCAGCGATTACTATCACTACCCCATCGGCGAAGTGCTGTTCCATGCGCTGCCGATCCTGCTGCGGCAAGGCAAACCGGCCGAGGCCGCGCCGCTGTGGCAATGGTTCGCCACCGAAGAGGGGCGCGCCACCCCGCCCGAAAGCCTGAAACGCGCGCCGAAACAGCAGCAGGCGCTGGCGGCGCTGCTGCAACGCCCGGTCTATCGCCATCAGGTCAGCCAGCTTGAGTTGACGGAAAGCGCCCTGCAGGCGCTGCGCGCCAAAGGGCTGATCGATCTGCGCGCTCAGGTCGCGGATACGCACGACTGGCGCCCCAACTTCGCAGTGCTCGGCGAGCGGCTGCGGCTGAACACCGAGCAGGCTACCGCCGTCGGGGCGATCAGAAGCGAGGATGAGCAGTTCGCCGCCTGGCTGTTGGCGGGGGTAACCGGCTCCGGCAAGACCGAAGTCTACCTCAGCGTGCTGGAAAACGTGCTGGCCAAAGGCCGACAGGCGCTGGTGCTGGTGCCGGAAATCGGCCTGACGCCGCAAACCATCGCCCGCTTTCGCGAGCGCTTCAACGCGCCGGTAGACGTGCTGCACTCCGGGCTGAACGACAGCGAACGGCTGGCGGTTTGGCTGCGCGCGCGCAGCGGCGAAGCCGCCATCGTCATCGGCACCCGTTCGGCGCTGTTCACGCCGTTCCGTCAGCTGGGCGTGATCATCATCGACGAAGAGCACGACAGCTCTTATAAACAGCAGGAAGGCTGGCGCTACCACGCCCGCGATCTGGCGGTGTTCCGCGCCCGGGAAGAGGACATCCCGATGGTAATGGGCTCCGCGACCCCGGCATTGGAAACGCTGCACAACGTGCAGCTGGGTAAATATCGCCAGCTGAAGCTCACCCAGCGCGCGGGCAACGCCAAACCGGCGGCGCAGCACCTGATCGATCTGAAGGGGCTGCCGCTGAAGGTCGGCCTGTCGCAGCCGCTGCTGAAGAGCATGCAGCACCATTTAAAAGCCGGCAATCAGGTGATGCTGTTCCTCAACCGCCGCGGTTACGCTCCGGCGCTGCTGTGCCACGAGTGCGGCTGGATAGCCGAATGCCAGCGCTGCGATCACTATTACACCTTCCACCAGCACCAGCGCCAGTTGCGCTGCCACCACTGCGACAGCCAGCGGCCGGTGCCGCACCAGTGCCCACAGTGCGGCTCCACCCACCTGGTGTCGGTCGGCGTCGGCACCGAACAGCTGGAGCAGGAGCTGGCGCCGCTGTTCCCCGACACGCCGATCACCCGCATCGATCGCGACACCACCAGCCGCAAAGGGGCGCTGGAGCAGCACCTGGCGGATATCCATCGCGGCGAAGCGCGCATTCTGATCGGCACGCAGATGCTGGCCAAGGGCCACCATTTTCCCGACGTCACGCTGGTGGCGTTGCTGGACGTGGACGGCGCGCTGTTCTCCGCCGACTTCCGCTCAGCCGAGCGTTTCGCTCAGTTGTATACCCAGGTCTCCGGGCGGGCCGGCCGCGCGGGCAAACAGGGGGAAGTGCTGCTGCAAACCCACCATCCGGAGCACCCGCTGCTGCAGGTACTGCTGCAACAGGGTTACGACGCCTTCGCCAAACAGACGCTGGCGGAGCGCAACAGCGTGTTTCTGCCGCCTTACACCAGCCACATCATCGTGCGCGCCGAAGATCACGACAACCAGCAGGCCCCGCTGTTCCTGCAGCAGCTGCGCAACCTGCTGGAAGCCAGCCCGCTGAAGGACGATTCGCTGTGGGTGATGGGCCCGGTGCCGGCGCTGCAGTCCAAACGCGGCGGCCGTTTCCGCTGGCAGCTGCTGCTGCAGCACCCGACGCGGCGCGTCCTGCAACAGCTGATGAAAAGCTCGCTGCCGCTGATCGGCACCCTGCCGCAAACGCGCAAGGTGAAATGGACGCTGGATGTCGATCCGATCGACAGCTGATCCCGGAAAAGTCCGATTTAGCTGCCGCAGTGCAAACGTTTACCCTTGAAATTGCGAGCGAACGCTAAAAAACCTTCTCAGGTCACATTTTTTATGCAAATTAGGTAACAAAGGCGGGGCGTATTCTGTTTAGAATGTCTGCGAGGGCAAATTTTGTCGCCACATCGCAGCGCGACGGAGTGCCCGAACGCGAGTGGCGCTCAATGACAACAATTTCGCCACCGCATGCCGGACATTGTGAGCAAACAGCAGTAGTGGCGTCGGCATGGGGCTGACGCAAGGAGAAAGGCGTTGGAACACAAGAAAGAGTTATCCATGGCGACCATGAAAGACGTCGCCGAAATGGCGGGCGTTTCAACGGCTACCGTATCGCGTGCGCTGATGAATCCGGAAAAGGTGTCAACGCCGACGCGCCAGAAAGTGGAACAGGCCGTCCTAGCCGTGGGTTATTCTCCTCATGCTCTGTCACGCAATATCAAGCGCAACGAATCCCGCACCATCCTGGTGATCGTGCCCGACATCTGCGATCCGTTTTTCGCCGATGTGATCCAGGGGATCGAACAGACCGCCGCCCAACAAGGCTATCTGGTGCTGATCGGCGACTGCGCGCAGCAAAACCAGCAGGAGCGCACCTTCGTCAATCTGATCATCACCAAACAGATCGACGGCATGCTGCTGCTGGGCTCCAACCTGCCGTTCGACGCCAGCAAGGAAGAGCAGCGCAACCTGCCGCCGATGGTGATGGCCAACGAGTTCGCTCCCGAGCTGGAACTGCCGACGGTGCACATCGACAACCTGACCGCCGCCTTTGAAGCCGTGCATTATTTGCATCAATTGGGCCACCGGCAGATCGCCTGCGTCGCCGGGCCGGAACAGATGCCGCTGAGCCATTATCGGCTGCAGGGTTACGTTCAAGCGCTACGTCGTAATGGCATTACCGTCGAAAGCAGCTATATTACCCGGGGTGATTTTACCTACGAAGCCGGCGCGCAAGCGCTGACGGCGCTGATGGCACAGCCGAAACCGCCGACGGCGGTGTTCTGCCACAGCGACGTCATGGCGATCGGCGTGCTGTCCCAGGCGAAGAAAATGGGGCTGCGGGTGCCGCAGGATCTGTCGATCGTCGGCTTTGACGACCTCAAGCTGGCGCAGTATTGCGATCCGCCGCTGACCACGGTGGCGCAGCCGCGCTTCCAGATCGGCCAGCAGGCGATGTTGTTGCTGTTGGAGCAGTTGAACGGCCAGACGGTGGCCAGCGGCTCCCGGCTGTTGGACAGTGAATTGATTATCAGAGGCAGCACCGCTGCCCCGAAACGCTAGTCAAATATTTTAGGGTTCAGTAACATGACGGACTTATCCTTTCATCAGGACACAGCGGAATAATAGTGGCACAAAAAGACTATGTAAGCCGTGGGCGCGCAGCAGGAGCTAAGCGTAAAACCCCCAGCCGTAAAAAACGCAGTTCTCCGAAGGTTTCCAAAACCGTGCTGGCGTTAGCCGCCGCGTTGCTGGTTGTCTTTGTCGGTGGCCTCTATTTCATTACGCACAACAAGCCGGAAGACGCGCCGTTGTTGCCTGCGCACACCACGCGCCCCGGCAACGGCCTGCCGCCGAAGCCGGAAGAGCGCTGGCGCTACATCAAAGAGCTGGAAAACCGGCAGATCGGCGTGCAAACCCCGACCGAACCGACGGCCGGCGGCGAGCTCAATTCCAAAACTCAGCTGACCGCCGAACAGCGGCAACTGCTGGAACAGATGCAGGCCGACATGCAGCAGCGCCCGACGCAGCTGAACGAAGTGCCGTATAACGATCCGGGCCAGGCCAACGCGCGCAGCGCTCGCCAGCAGCAGCAGATGCAACAACAGCAAATGCAGCAGCAGCCGGTGCAGCAACAGCAGCAGGTCAGCCAGCCGCCGCGCAACCCGTTCAACAACGGGGCCACCACCGCGCCGGTGCAGCCGCACCCGCAGCCAAAACCGACTACCCAGCAACCGGTGCAGGTGAAACAGCCTGAGCCGAAGCCGCAACCGAAGCCGGAAGTGAAACAGGAAACGGCCAAGCAGGAAACCAAACCGGAATCAAAACAGAAGTGGATGGTGCAATGCGGTTCGTTCCGCGCCACCGATCAGGCTGAATCCGTGCGTGCGCGCCTGGCGTTCGAAGGCATCGAGAGCCGCATCACCGCCGGCGGCGGTTGGAATCGCGTGGTGCTCGGCCCGTACAGCAGCCGCGCCGCCGCGGACAAAACCCTTTCGCGCCTGAAGGGCGTCGGCATGTCGAGTTGCATTCCCCTCTCCGTTGGGGGTTGAAAAGCGTCAATCCCCCCCCATCTATACTCTCAATATGCCTCGTAGCGTCTGCGAAAGCAGGCGCTGCGGGGGCTTCTTTCCGTCTTTAACGAGGGTCTGCTCGTGACAACAATTGTAAGCGTACGCCGCAACGGCCAGGTCGTCATCGGTGGTGATGGCCAGGCAACCCTGGGTAATACGGTGATGAAGGGTAACGTCAAGAAAGTGCGTCGCCTGTATAACGACAAAGTGATCGCCGGTTTCGCCGGTGGCACCGCTGACGCCTTCACGCTGTTTGAACTGTTTGAACGCAAACTGGAAATGCATCAGGGCCACCTGGTGAAAGCCGCCGTCGAGTTGGCGAAAGACTGGCGCACCGACCGCATGCTGCGCAAGCTCGAAGCGCTGCTGGCGGTCGCCGATGAAAACGCTTCGTTGATCATCACCGGCAACGGCGATGTGGTGCAGCCGGAAAACGATCTGATCGCCATCGGCTCCGGCGGCCCTTACGCCCAGGCCGCAGCCCGCGCCATGTTGGAAAATACCGAGCTGAGCGCCCGCGACATCGTTGAGAAATCCCTCAACATCGCCGGCGACATCTGTATTTACACCAACCATTTCCACACCATTGAAGAATTGCCTTCCAAAGCGTAAGGATCGAATACCATGTCTGAAATGACCCCGCGCGAGATCGTCAGCGAACTGGACAGCTATATCATTGGCCAAAACAAGGCCAAACGCGCTGTCGCCATTGCCCTGCGCAACCGCTGGCGCCGGATGCAGCTCAACGAGATGCTGCGTCACGAAGTGACCCCGAAAAACATTCTGATGATCGGCCCGACCGGCGTCGGTAAAACCGAAATCGCCCGCCGTCTGGCGAAGCTGGCCAACGCGCCGTTCATCAAGGTTGAAGCCACCAAGTTCACCGAAGTGGGCTATGTGGGCAAAGAAGTGGACTCCATCATCCGCGATCTGACCGATGCCGCCATCAAAATGGTGCGCATGCAGTCGATCGAGAAAAACCGCACCCGTGCCGAAGAGTTGGCCGAAGAGCGCATTCTCGACGTGCTGATCCCGCCGGCCAAAAACAACTGGGGCCAGCCGGAAGAAGGCCAGGAACCGTCCGCCGCCCGCCAGGCATTCCGCAAGAAACTGCGCGAAGGCCAGCTGGATGACAAAGAGATCGAAATCGATCTGGCCGCCGCGCCGATGGGCGTGGAAATCATGGCGCCTCCGGGCATGGAAGAGATGACCAACCAGCTGCAGTCGATGTTCCAGAACCTCGGCGGCCAGAAGCAAAAGCCGCGCAAGCTGAAGATCAAAGAAGCCTTCAAGCTGCTGGTGGAAGAAGAAGCCGCCAAGCTGGTGAACCCGGAAGAGCTGAAAGAGCAGGCGATCGAAGCGGTTGAACAGCACGGCATCGTGTTTATCGACGAGATCGACAAAATCTGTAAGCGCGGCGGCCAAAGCTCCGGCCCGGACGTCTCGCGCGAAGGCGTGCAGCGCGATCTGCTGCCGCTGGTGGAAGGCTGCACCGTGTCCACCAAGCACGGTATGGTGAAGACCGACCACATCCTGTTCATCGCTTCCGGCGCGTTCCAGACCGCCAATCCGTCGGATCTGATCCCGGAACTGCAGGGCCGTCTGCCGATCCGCGTTGAGCTGCAGGCGCTGACCACCGAAGACTTCGAGCGCATCCTGACCGAGCCGAGCGCGTCGCTGACCGAGCAGTACAAAGCGCTGATGGGCACCGAAGGCGTCAACATCGAGTTCACCGCCGACGGCATCCGCCGCATCGCCGAAGCCGCGTGGCAGGTCAACGAAAGCACCGAGAACATCGGCGCGCGTCGTCTGCACACCGTGCTTGAGCGTCTGATGGAAGATATTTCCTACGAGGCGAGTGAAATTAATGGCCAATCCATTACAATTGATGCGGATTACGTGCGCAGTCATCTGGATGAACTGGTGGCGGATGAAGATTTGAGTCGTTTTATCCTATAATCGCTCAATCTTTGTCTTGTCAGTCATCTGTGTGGGAGGCATTGCCTCCCACAATTATTTCTAACGGACACCGCAACTTACTGACAGAAGCGAAACATGAGCTCATCGACCCCCACCACCCCGATCTCCGCCTGGCTGGAAAGTCTACGCCCCCGCACCCTGCCGTTGGCCTTTGCCTCCATCGTGGTCGGTTCGGCAATCGCCGCCTGGCACGGCAGCCTGAAACCCGAAGTGGCGCTGCTGGCGCTGTTGACTGCCGGCCTGCTGCAGATCCTCTCCAATCTGGCGAACGACTACGGCGATGCCGTCAAAGGCAGCGACAAAGAAGATCGCATCGGGCCCTTGCGCGGCATGCAAAAAGGCATGATCACCCAGGCGCAGATGAAACGGGCGCTGGTGGTGACGGTGGTACTGATCGCCCTCGCCGGCTGTTCGCTGATCGCCGTCGCCTGCGAGCAACCCAGCGACGTGGTCGGCTTCCTGGTGCTGGGCGGGCTGTCTATCGTGGCAGCCATCACCTATACCGTCGGCAACAAGCCCTACGGGTATTTGGGGCTGGGCGACATCTCGGTGCTGGTATTCTTCGGCTGGCTGAGCGTAGCCGGCACCTACTATCTGCAAACGCACACCTTCGACAGCGTCGTGATGCTGCCGGCCACCGCCTGCGGCCTGCTGGCGACGGCGGTGCTCAACATCAACAATCTGCGCGATATCGAGAGCGATCGCGAAAACGGCAAGAATACGCTGGCGGTGCGTCTCGGCCCGCACAAGGCGCGCATTTACCATGCCCTGCTGCTCGGCGGCGCGGTGCTGTGTTTCGCGCTGTTTACGCTGTTCAATCTCCACAGCCCATGGGGCTGGCTGTTCGTGCTGGCGATCCCGCTGCTGGTGCGCCACGGCCTGCGCGTACTGCGCGATCCGACGCCGGTCGGCATGCGGCCGATGCTGGAGCACATGGTCAAGGCGGCGTTGCTGGCCAACCTGCTGTTCGCTATCGGCGTGGCGCTCAGTTAAAAACTGATGATTTTGCCAACAGGGCGAATAAAGGGATATACTGAACATTCCAGCGGCAAACAGACGTAAAATCCTATGAAATACGATACTTCCGAACTTTGCGACATCTATCATGAAGAGGTGAACGTTGTTGAACCTCTGTTCTCCAATTTTGGCGGGCGTACTTCATTTGGCGGGCAGATCACCACGGTGAAATGCTTTGAGGATAACGGCCTGTTGTTCGATCTGCTTGAAGAAAACGGCCGCGGCCGCGTGCTGTTGGTCGACGGCGGCGGTTCGGTACGCCGGGCGCTGATCAACGCCGAACTGGCGCGCCTGGCCGCCCAGAACGAATGGGAAGGCATCGTGGTGTACGGCGCGGTGCGTCAGGTGGACGATCTGGAAGAGCTCGACATCGGCATTCAGGCGATGGCGGCGATCCCGGCGGGCGCGGTAAGCGAAGGCGTGGGGGAAAGCGATATCCGCGTCAACTTCGGTGGCGTCACCTTCTTCTCCGGCGATCACCTGTATGCCGACAACACCGGCATCATCCTCTCCGAAGACCCGCTCGACATCGAGTGATTTTCGGTCATGAAAAAGGGCGCCGCAGGCGCCCTTTTCGTTGCTGCCTGGCGTGAGGAATCAAACCTCTTCCATTTTGCCCAGCAGAGCGCGCAGGCGATCTTGCCATACGTGCTGTTCTTCTTTCAGCTGTTGGTTTTCGCGCACCAGCGCTTCGTGGTTGCCGGAGGCAGCCTGAACTTCCTGCGACAGAGAGTTGTTTTTGTCTTTCAGCTCTTCAATTTCCATCTGCAACAAGGTGATGGTATCAATCGCCTGCTGTACTTTTGCTTCCAGTTTCTCAAATACTTCAAATGACATGCTTCAGTCCCCTCATGATAGCAAGGCGTACATCTATAAGTAGCGGCCGCAACGTCGGCTGCAGCTACTGCGAATATTGCATCGCGCTCAGTGACGCGCGCCGTTATGGAAGGCGCGCCAGTCTCGATTCGTTAAAAACGATTGTAAGTAGCCAGTCTCCGCGTGTCTAGCAACATACCGGATCATCGCGCAGTCTGTTGCAATTTTCCTGCCTCCGCCATCAGCAAAAACTGAAAATCCCCGCCGCCGCCGCCGCGAGTTGTTAACGCCCCTCGCCAAACCACTGGTCAGATCACACTTTTATGGCTCAGAAAGAACACTAAACGACGCGAAATCGCTCAATTTTATGACGAGCTACACACATTTTGATTTCGCTATTTCTCGTTTATGTTCGTTAACGATAAATTTACATCACGTCCTCATTCAATAATTGGACGAGATGAAAAAAACTGTGCCCATAGGTCAGATGTATACCTAACTGAGCCTATAAACCAACAACCGCCGTTTTGCAGGACAACAACATTATGAGCCAAACCACCAGTCCGACATTAAAAGGCCAGTGCATCGCCGAGTTCCTCGGCACGGCGCTGCTGATCTTCTTTGGCGTAGGCTGCGTTGCCGCGCTGAAACTGGCGGGCGCCAGCTTCGGCCAGTGGGAAATCAGCATCATTTGGGGCCTGGGCGTCGCCATGGCCATCTATCTGACCGCCGCCATTTCCGGCGCGCATCTCAACCCCGCGGTCACCCTCGCTCTGTGGCTGTTCGCCTGCTTCGACGGGCGCAAAGTGGTGCCTTACATCATTGCGCAGATCGCCGGTGCCTTCTGCGCCGCCGCCCTGGTCTATGGGCTGTACTACAACCTGTTCTTCGACTTCGAAGCGGCTCACCACATGGTGCGCGGCAGCAACGAAAGCCTCGAGCTGGCCGGCATCTTCTCGACTTACCCTAACGCGCATATCTCCGTCGGCCAGGCCTTCCTGGTAGAAATGGTGATCGCCGCCATTCTGATGTGCCTGATCCTGGCGCTGACCGACGACGGCAACGGCATCCCGCGCGGCCCGCTGGCGCCGCTGCTGATCGGTATTCTGATTGCCGTGATCGGCGCCTCCATGGGACCATTGACCGGCTTTGCGTTGAACCCGGCGCGTGACTTCGGGCCGAAACTGTTCGCCTACCTAGCCGGCTGGGGCAAAGTCGCCTTCACCGGCGCACGCGACATCCCGTACTTCCTGGTGCCGATCTTCGCCCCTATCGTCGGCTGTGGCCTGGGCGCTTTCGGTTACCGCGCGCTGATTGGCCGCCACCTGCCGTGCGACGTCTGCGTGACGGAAGAAGAGCCCGACGCCAAGACCCAGCAGCGCAAAGCGTGATGGGTGCAGTTTTACACGGTTAACAACAGCAGGATAATTACCATGACTGTAGAAAAAAAATACATTGTCGCACTCGACCAAGGGACCACCAGCTCACGCGCCGTCGTGCTCGATCACGACGCCAACATCGTTGCGGTATCGCAGCGCGAATTCCCGCAGATCTATCCCAAGGCCGGCTGGGTTGAGCACGATCCGATGGAAATCTGGGCGTCGCAAAGTTCGACGCTGGTAGAAGTGCTGGCGAAAGCCGACATCAGTTCCGATCAGATCGCCGGCATCGGCATCACCAACCAGCGCGAAACCACCATCGTCTGGGAAAAAGAGACCGGCAAGCCGATTTACAACGCCATCGTCTGGCAGTGCCGCCGCACCGCCGACATCTGCGAGAAACTCAAGCGCGACGGCCTGGAAGAGTACATCCGTCACAATACCGGCCTGGTGGTTGACCCGTACTTCTCCGGCACCAAGGTGAAGTGGATCCTGGACAACGTCGAAGGCGCCCGCGAGCGCGCCAAGCGCGGCGAACTGCTGTTCGGCACCGTCGACACCTGGCTGGTGTGGAAAATGACCCAGGGGCGCGTACACGTCACCGATTACACCAACGCCTCACGCACCATGATGTTCAACATCCACGAGCTGGACTGGGATGAACGCATGCTGGAAGTGCTGGATATCCCGCGCGCCATGCTGCCGAAAGTCCGTCCTTCCTCCGAGGTGTACGGCCAGACCAACATCGGCGGTAAGGGCGGTACGCGTATTCCTATCGCCGGTATCGCCGGTGACCAGCAGGCGGCGCTGTACGGCCAGCTGTGCGTTCAACCGGGCATGGCGAAGAACACCTACGGCACCGGCTGCTTCCTGCTGATGAACACCGGCAAAGAAGCGGTGCGTTCGAAAAACGGCCTGCTGACCACCATCGCCTGCGGCCCGCGCGGCGAAGTGAACTATGCGCTGGAAGGCGCGGTGTTCATCGGCGGTGCGTCTATCCAGTGGCTGCGCGACGAGCTGAAACTGATCAGCGACGCCGCCGACTCCGAATACTTCGCCACCAAGGTGAAAGACAGCAACGGCGTCTATGTGGTGCCGGCCTTCACCGGCCTGGGCGCCCCTTACTGGGATCCGTACGCCCGCGGCGCCATCTTCGGCCTGACCCGTGGCGCCAACAGCAACCACATCATCCGCGCCACGCTGGAATCCATCGCCTTCCAGACCCGTGACGTGCTGGACGCCATGCAGGCCGACGCCAACACCCGCCTGCAATCGCTGCGCGTGGACGGCGGCGCGGTCGCCAACAACTTCCTGATGCAGTTCCAGTCCGATATTCTCGGCACTCGCGTAGAACGCCCTGAAGTGCGTGAATCGACGGCGCTGGGCGCCGCGTTCCTGGCGGGCCTGGCCATCGGCTACTGGAACGATCTGGACGAAGTGAAGAGCAAAGCGGTGATTGAACGCGAATTCCGCCCAAGCATCGAAACCACCGAACGCAACTACCGCTACGGCGGCTGGAAAAAAGCGGTGGCTCGCGCTCAGGCGTGGGAAGATCACGAGTAATCCCGAAGCTGCCGTTTCTCCAACAAGCGCTGCCTGCGGGCGGCGCTTTTTTTTGCCCCGCCCCGCCGCCGCCGCGCTGTGATAGACTTTGCCGATATTTTCTTCCCTTTCTCACAGACAGGTTTGCCATGAAACGTGAATTAGCCATCGAATTTTCCCGCGTTACCGAAGCCGCCGCGCTGGCGGGCTACAAATGGCTGGGACGCGGCGACAAGAACGCCGCCGACGGCGCGGCGGTCCACGCCATGCGCATCATGCTTAACAACGTGGATATCGATGGGCGCATCGTGATCGGCGAAGGCGAGATCGACGAAGCGCCGATGCTGTATATCGGCGAACAGGTCGGCACCGGCCAGGGCGACGCGGTCGACATCGCGGTCGATCCGATCGAAGGCACCCGCATGACCGCCATGGGCCAGTCCAATGCGCTGGCGGTATTGGCGGTGGGCGATCGCGGCACCTTCCTGCACGCGCCGGACATGTACATGGAGAAGCTGGTGGTCGGCCCGGCGGCGCGCGGCGCCATCGATCTCAACCTGCCTCTGGCGGAGAATCTGCAGAACGTCGCCGCCCGGCTGGGCAAACCGCTGTCGCAGCTGACGGTGATTGTCTTGGCCAAACCGCGCCACGACGGCGTCATCGCGCAGATGCAGCAACTCGGCGTGCGGGTGTTCGCCATTCCTGACGGCGACGTGGCGGCCTCCATTCTCACCTGCATGCCGGAAAGCGAGGTCGATGTGATGTATGGCATCGGCGGCGCGCCGGAAGGGGTGATCTCAGCCGCGGTGATCCGCGCGCTGGACGGCGACATGCAGGCGCGTTTGCTGCCGCGCCATGAGGTGAAAGGCGACAGCGCCGAGAACCGCCGCATCGGCGAACAGGAGCTGGCGCGCTGCCGAGAGATGGGTATCGAAGCCGGTCAGGCGCTGCGTCTGGATCAGATGGCGCGCAACGACAACGTGATCTTCTCCGCCACCGGCATCACCAAGGGCGATCTGCTGGAAGGCATCAGCCGCCAGGGCAATATGGCCACGACCGAAACGTTGCTGATCCGCGGCAAGTCGCGCACCATCCGCCGCATCCGTTCAACCCACTATCTGGATCGTAAAGACCCGGCGCTGCACGAGTTTTTGCTGTAACGAAACAGGGCGCCGAATGGCGCCCTGATGATTGATGACAAACCTCATGACCTTGCCGGGTTGGCAGAGAGCAACGAATAGAAAACCAGGAAAATCAATTTATTGATTTTCGGCTGATAACCACAAAGGGGGAAAAATCACGCTTTTTCCCCCTTTGTCAACTGCATGAGAGCGCCGAATGGCGCCCTGTCGTTATGCGGTATGCCCCTGATGTTGCATCCGGTTGGACAGCGGCCACCAGCACAGCAGGATCAGCAGCGCCATCGCGAACATCAGCAATCCGAGGCTGAACTGCCCGGTTTGCGGCAGCATGGCGGAAAGCCAGGTCGCGAGACCCGATCCCATATTCTGCATGCCGCCCACCAATGCGCCCGCCGCGCCGGCCAGGTAAGGGAACGGCTCCATCGCCCCGGTGGTCGCCAGCGGGAACAGCATGCCGGCGCCGAAGAAGAACAGTGCGGCCGGCACGATCAGCGTCCAGATGTTCATCACGCCGAACCAGCCCGGGATCCACATCATCGCCCCCGCCAGCAGGCAGCTAATCACCGAATGCCACATCAGCGTGTGGAAGGTCTTGCCGTCGCGCCCGGCGTACCAGGCACCGAAAAACGCCGCCGGGATCGGCAGAATGAACAGGATGCTGACGGTCAGGCCACTGAGCCCCAACACGCCGCCCATCAACACGCCGCAGCTGGCCTCGAATACCGCAATGCCCGCCAGCGCGCCGATCAGCATCACCAGGTAGCAACTGAAGGTGCTGTCAGCCAGCAGCTGGCGGAAACTGGCCAGCATGCGGCGTTTTTCCGTTTGCACCGGGCGGGTTTCCGGCAGCCAGCGGAACATGGCGAAAGCGACGCAGGCGCACAGCGCCAGCAGGAAGGCGTAGCTGGCACGCCAGCCGAACACCATCGCCAATGCGCCGCCGATCACCGGCGCCAGCAGCGGGCTGACCAAAATCCCCATATTCAGCAGGCTGTTGGCATAGCGCAGCGCGGTGCCGGCATACAGATCGCGCGGCATGGTGCGCGCCATCACGCCCGCCACGCCGGTGCCCATCCCCTGAATGGCGCTGGCGGCGACCAGCATCGTCAGGTTAGTGGACAGCAGCGCGCCCAGCGCGCCGATCAGGAAGATCATCATGCCGGTCAGGATCACCGGACGACGCCCGATACGATCCGATATCGGCCCGTAAATCAGCTGGGAGAAACCGTAGGTCAGCAGATACGCCGCCATCACCCGTTGCACGGCGCCGGTGCGAACCGACAGATCGTGGGCGATATCAGCAATAACGGGAACATAAATGGTTTGCGCCATCTGGCCGACGGCGACCAACAGGATAAGCATCACCAGCAGGTGAAAATTCTCTAGTTTTCTCATTATCTTCGTTAACGTTTCAACTCGTCACAGCGTCCCGGAATGGCCGTTGCAGCAGCCAGAACGGCGAGCAGCCCTCTATGGCGGCATAAACTAATCAAATCTGATTTTTTTAGCGAGTTTCAGGTAGATATTGATCCAGGTCACACTGGCAGCAAACCCGACCAGGCTCGTAAATTAAACTGTACGTCTAACGCTTTGGAGTTAAAAACAGTGCCCTTGCAGTAGCCGCGCTTTAGCATTTAATCGATAATTCTTTTCATCAACTTGAAATAAAATAACACCATAGGGATTTGGTTCATGAAAACACCTGAGCTGATTTTATTGCAGTTAAAGGCTCTCGGCCCGCACTCGGCCAAAATGCTGGCGGAGCGTCTGGACATTACGCCGATGGGCATCCGACAACATCTGCAATCCCTGGAAAAACGTGAGTTGGTTTGTTACGAAGAAGCGCGCAGCAAGGTCGGCCGCCCGACGCGCTACTGGTCGCTGACCGAGCGAGGGCATGCCTTTACGGCCGCCGACCAGGAGCGGTTGCGGGCATCCGCGCTGCAGCTGTTTGGCGGCGCCGGGGTGGAACCGTTGCTCAGCGCGCGCGAAGAGCAGCTTTATCTGCGTTATGCCGAAGAGCTGTCCGCCGAGCGTAGCCACCAAGATCGGTTAGCCCGACTGGTGCGCCTGCGGCAACATGACGGTTACATGGCTGAATTGCTCGACCACCCGCACGGCGCGCTGCTGGTGGAAAACCACTGCCCGATCGGCGTGGCCGGCTCCAGCTGCAGTAGCCTGTGCAATTCCGAGCTGCAGCTGTTTCACCGCCTGTTCGGCAACGACTACCGGGTAGAGCGCACCGCGCACGCCATTTCCGGCTCACGACATTGTGCTTATTTGATTCGACCACGGGAGCTTTAGAGTATGGCTGAATGGGTAAACGGCAAGGTTACGCAGGTAAAACAATGGACCGACGGGCTGTTCAGCCTGGTGGTCAATGCCCCCATCGATCCTTTCACCGCCGGGCAATTCGCCAAGCTGGCGCTGGAGATCGACGGCGAACGGGTGCAGCGCGCCTACTCCTACGTCAATGCCCCCGACGACGCCAATCTGGAGTTCTATCTGGTCACCGTGCCGGAAGGCAAACTGAGCCCGCGCCTCAATCAACTGCAGCCGGGCTCGGACGTGATGGTAACCAAAGAAGCCGCCGGCTTCTTCGTGCTGGACGAGGTGCCCGACTGCGACACGCTGTGGATGCTGGCGACCGGCACCGCCATCGGCCCCTATTTATCGATTCTGCAGCAGGGCATCGGGCTGGAGCGCTTCAACAACCTGGTGCTGGTGCACGCCGCGCGCTTTGCGCGTGACCTGAGCTACCTGCCGCTGATGCAGCAACTGCAGCAGCGCTACAACGGCAAGCTGCGCATCCAGACTGTCGTCAGCCGCGAAGAGGCGCCCGGTTCATTGACCGGCCGCGTACCGGCGCTGATCGAGGACGGCCGGTTGGAAGCGGCGATCGGCTTGACCATCGACGCCGAAACCAGCCACGTGATGCTGTGCGGCAACCCACAAATGGTGCGGGACACCCAGCAAACGCTGAAAGACCACCGCCAGATGCGCAAGCACCTGCGCCGCAAGCCGGGCCACATCACCAGCGAACACTACTGGTAACCCGAAGGGGATCAGCGGAACTTCACCGGTTCGGCTTCCGGGCCGAACCGGTTATCCCCCGGCGTGCCGACGAAGGCCCCCAGATCGATCATCATCATCACGATAATCAGCGTCGGAATGAAACGCCCGACGCCCCATTGCCAGATCGGCGCCAGCATCTGCCAGTTCCCCGCCGCCAGCATCCACGCCAGGATCAGCAGCAGCGCCCACCAGCCGGCCTTGTTGCGATCGTGCAGGCGCTTGACCAGCACCGCCGCCGTCGGCCACAGCAACGCCACGATAAAGAAGGCGATGGATTGGATGGCGATCAGCTGATAATTGGCCAGCGTAAACGCCGCCGCCATCAGCGCCAACCACAGCCCCATCCAAATCCAGAAGTCGCGCCGCCCGATGCGGCCCTTAAAAGAAAAACACCACTGTTGTAACGTCATCGATTCCTGCGCTCTAAGCCTGCCCATATTCTGCGCCGCAGTGTAACATAGGCGCTGCCGGGCCGAGTTTTCCGCCTTGCATAACGCGGTGCGCCGCACAGCTTTCTCGTCAGCGAACCGATAATGGCGTGGGATCTTTGACAAGCCCCGCGGGTTATCGCTTTAATCGGAGCCATCTTTGTCCTTGATGCCATACGCCATGCTGAGAAAAACCCTCGTCATCGCCTGCCTGCTGCAGGCGGCCGCCAGCGCCTGGGCCGATCCGCCGCCCGCCGAAGCGACGCCCGCCGCACCTTACCTGCTGGCCGGGGCGCCGACGTTCGATCTGACGGTGGTCAAATTCCGCGAAAAATACAACCGCGACAACCCGAAGCTGCCGATTGGCGAATTCCGCGCCATTCCCGCCGCCGAAGACGATTCGCCGCTGCTGACGCGCGCCGCCAGCAAAGTCAACGAAAACCTGTACGCCTCCACCGCGCTGGAGAAAGGCACCGGTAAAATCAAAACGTTGCAGATCACTCACCTGCCGCTGCAGCAGGCCAATGAAGAAAAAGCCGCGCGCGCCATCGCCATCAGCTACATGGCGGCGCTGATGCGCCAGTTCGAACCGGCGTTGACGGTGGAACAGAGCCAGAACAAGGTGAACAGCCTGCTGGAAAAAGGCAAAGGATCGCGCTTTTACCAACAGCAGGTCGGCGCCATTCGCTATGTCGTTTCGGACAACGGCGATAAAGGCGTAACCTTCGCGGTTGAACCGATTAAGCTGGCGCTTTCCGAGCCGTAACGGCGCGGCATTTAATGACGAAAAGCAAAGCCTTCGCGCTTAATGATCTCTATACTGTTGGGCAGGTAAACTGCCGGTCCGGCAGTTGTCATTTCGACTCTCGCGTTCCCTAGTTGGAGGAAAAAACATGCGTCATCCATTAGTTATGGGTAACTGGAAGCTTAACGGCAGCACCCACATGGTCAACGAACTGATCGCCGGCCTGCGCAATGAGCTGAGCAGCGTTGACGGCTGTGGCGTCGCCATCGCCCCGCCGGTGATGTATCTGGATCAGGCCAAGCATGCGCTGGCCGGCAGCCGCATCGCGCTGGGCGCGCAGAACGTGGACGTTAACCTGTCCGGCGCCTTCACCGGTGAAGTTTCCGCCAACATGCTGAAAGACGTCGGTGCCCAGTACATCATCATCGGCCACTCCGAGCGCCGCACCTACCACAAAGAAAGCGACGAAGTCATCGCCGAGAAATTCGCCGTGCTGAAAGAAGCCGGCCTGATCCCGGTGCTGTGCATCGGTGAAACCGAAGCGGAAAACGCCGCGGGCAAAACCGAAGAAGTGTGCGCGCGCCAGATCGACGCCGTGCTGAAAACGCTGGGCGCACCGGCGATGAAAGGCACCGTGATCGCCTATGAGCCGGTCTGGGCCATCGGCACCGGCAAATCCGCTACCCCTGCGCAGGCGCAGGCCGTGCACAAATTTATCCGTGACCACATCGCCAAGCACGATGCCGCGGTTGCCGCTGAAATCATCATCCAGTACGGCGGTTCGGTGAACGACAAGAACGCCGCAGAGCTGTTCTCTCAGCCGGACATCGACGGCGCGCTGGTTGGCGGCGCCTCGCTGAAAGCCGACGCTTTCGCCGTGATCGTCAAAGCCGCTGCCGCAGCAAAAAAAGCCTGATTCCCTTAGGCCTGCCATAAAAAAACCCCGGCTTGCCGGGGTTTTTTATTGCCGCTCAACCGGCATCAGCGTTTGCTGATCTCGTCGAACACGCCGCCGGTGGCGAAGTGCACCTTCTGCGCTTCGGTCCAGCCGCCGAAGGTGTCATCCACGGTGAACAGCTTCAGCTGCGGGAACTGCCCGGCAAACTTGGCCGCCACCGCCGCATCGCGCGGACGGTAATAGTGCTGCGCCGCGATGGTCTGCCCTTCCGGCGAATACAGATACTTCAGATAGGCGGTCGCCACGTCGCGGGTACCGCGTTTATCGACCACCTTATCCACCACCGACACCGTCGGTTCGGCCAGGATCGATTCGCTCGGCGTAATAATCTCGAACTTGTCTTTGCCGAGCTCTTTCTCCGCCAGCAGCGCTTCGTTTTCCCAGGCGATCAGCACATCGCCGATGCCGCGCTCAACGAAGGTGTTGGTCGCGCCGCGCGCGCCGGAATCCAGCACTTCAACGTTCTTGTACAGGTTTTTGACGAAGTCCTGCGCCTTGGCCTTATCGTTGTTGTTGTGGTGCAACGCGTAGCCCCAGGCGGCCAGGTAGTTCCAGCGGGCGCCGCCGGAGGTTTTCGGGTTCGGGGTGATCACCGACACGCCCGGCTTGATCAAATCGGGCCAGTCGTGAATTTGTTTCGGGTTGCCTTTGCGCACCAGGAAGACGATGGTCGAGGTGTAAGGCGCCGAGTTGTCCGGCAGGCGCTTGATCCAGTCTTTCTCGATGCGCCCGCGTTCGGCGATGGCGTCGACGTCATAGGCTAACGCCAGCGTCACCACGTCGGCCTCGATGCCGTTGATCACCGAGGTCGCCTGTTTGCCGGATCCGCCATGCGACTGGCGCACCGTCACCTTGTCGCCGGTTTCCGCCTGATAGTGCTTGCTGAATGCCGTGTTGTAAGCCTGATAGAACTCACGCGTCGGATCGTATGACACGTTCAGCAACTGAATATCCTTCGCCATGGCGCCGGACGCCAACAGCACCAATGTCAGACCTACACCCCATTTACGCATCGACAGGCTCTCCCAGAAAATTAAGCGCAACCTCAATCGGTTGGTTTAGCATCAGAGCCTGCCAGAAACTTTCCCGGCAATTAAAGAATAAAAAATTTTGGGATAGATGATTACGGAATATATCGCCGGCGGGCATCAAAAAGCCCCCGCAAGCGGAAGCTCTTTTGTCGTGCGGTGAGCGGCGTATCAGTACAGTTTTTTCGCCGTTTCCAGCCAGTCGCCCTTGAACGGACGCTTCATGTTTTCGATCGCGTCGATGATGTCGTGGTGCACCATTTTTTCGTTCTGGATACCGACGCAGCGGCCGCCGTAGCCCTGCAGCAGCAGCTCGATGGCGTAGGCGCCCATGCGCGAGGCCAGGATGCGGTCGTAGGCAACCGGTGAACCGCCGCGTTGAATGTGGCCCAGCACGGTGGCGCGGGTTTCACGCTTGGTTTCCTGCTCGATGTGGCGCGCCAGCTCATCGATGTCGCAGATGTGCTCGGTGATCGCCACGATGGCGTGTTTCTTACCCTTGGCGATACCGGCCTTGATTTCGCACACCAGGTCTTCGCGGTTGAATTCGATTTCAGGCAGCACGATGAATTCGCAACCGCCGGCAATCGCCGCCGCCAGCGTCAGATCGCCGCAGTAACGGCCCATCACTTCCACGATGGAGATACGCTGGTGCGAAGAGGAGGTATCGCGCAGGCGGTCAATCGCTTCCACCACGGTTTCCAGCGCGGTGAAGTAACCGATGGTGTAGTCGGTGCCGGCAACGTCGTTATCGATGGTGCCCGGCAGACCGATGCACGGGAAACCTTCTTCCGTCAGGCGTTTGGCGCCCATGTAGGAACCGTCGCCGCCGATCACCACCAGCGCGTCGATGCCGCGATTCTTCAGGTTTTCAATCGCCTTGGCGCGCACGTTTTCATCCCTGAACTCCGGGAAGCGGGCAGAGCCGAGGAAGGTGCCGCCGCGGTTGATCATGTCGGACACGCTATAGCGGTCCAGCTGCTCCATGCGATCTTCGTACAAGCCAAGGTAGCCATCGTAAATACCAAAAACTTCCAAACCTTCTGAAAGCGCAGAACGCACAACGCCGCGGATTGCAGCGTTCATACCCGGCGAATCACCGCCGCTCGTCAGTACACCGATTTTCTTGATCATGACTACCTCTGAACTGTGTAGATGCAATTTCTTAAGAATTCTGTCTCCGCCGATCGTCTTGAAACCTCTCCGGCTGCAGAAAACCAGCTTTACGGCTTATTGCTGGATATTATATCAAAAACACCCAGCTGAATTGATTCAAGTCACGCAATATAACGGTAAAAATACCGCATGGCACGCTGAGCTAACTCAGATATTCATGATAATACTTCGATCTGTGCCTCTATCTGATTATAGCTCTCAATGCCCCTGCCTACCCGGCGGCACCACGGAGCACGGATCCAGGTGAATGATGACGTCCGCCCCCGCAAAACGGTGCCGCAGCGCCTGTTCCACCTGATCGGCCAACCGGTGCGCCTCGCGCAGCGGCAGCGTGTCTTCCATCTCCAGATGCAGTTGGATGAAACGCGTCGGCCCCGACTGCCGCGTGCGCAGATCGTGCGCGCCTTTCACCCCGGGCCAGGAGGAAACCACCTCGATAATCGCCTGGCGTTCGTCATCCGGCAACGCCCGATCCAGCAGCGACTGCACCGCCTCGTAGCCCATGCGCAGCGCGCTATACAGGATGTAAACGCCGATGCCCAGCGCGAACAGCGCGTCTGCCCGCCGGAAGCCATACCAGCTTAGCCCAAGAGCGATAAGAATAGCACCATTCATCATGACATCTGACTGATAATGCAGCATATCTGCACGCACCGCCTGGCTGCGCGTTTTTCTGACCACCCAACGTTGATAGGTGACCAGAATCAGGGTGCTGATCAACGCGATCACCGTCACGACGACCCCGACGCCGGGATCGCGCAGCGTTTGCGGCGCATACAAATGCTGGAAGCCGGTGAGAAACAAAAACAGGGCGGAACCGGAAATAAACATGCTTTGCGCCAGCGCTGCCAGCGACTCCGCTTTGCCGTGGCCAAAGGTATGCTCGGCATCGGCCGGCTGCAGCGAATAACGCACCACCAGAAGGTTGGTCAGCGAGGCGGCAATATCGACCAGCGAATCTACCAGCGCCGCCAGCAGGCTGACCGAACCGGTGTGGTACCAGGCGACGATTTTGATCAACAGCAGTGACGACGCCAGCGCGGTAGCGGCCAACGCAGCGGACTTTACCAGGCGTGCATAGCGCTGTTCCATCAAGGGATCCCGGTCAAAAGGTGTGGCGCTCAATATAGCGAAATGTCGGATAAAAAAAACCCCGCCATCATGGCGGGGAAGACAGGGATGGTGTCTATGGCAAGGAAAAACAGGGGACTACTCAGTCGTACTTCACTTCTGGGCAGAAGCTTGCTGCAAACCAGAAATTTGTTGCTCCATCTGCTGCATACGCTGCTGATGTTTCTGGTCTAAAACACTTTTTTGCTCTGGCGTCAGCAGGTTATACATTTGGTTACGCACCCGGGCCATCTCGACCTGGCGCTTGACCTGCTGTTGGGCCATCTTTTCCGCCTGGGCATACACGGCGGCTTCGTCAAATTTCTCTGCGGTCACCAGTTTATGCATGGCTTCCATTTCAGCTACATTGACACCAGGCAGATCGTGCCGGGCCTGGCGCATCAAATCGCGCATTTGCTGGCGCTGCTGTTCGCTGAGGCTGACACCGTCGAACATATGGTGTTGGCCGGGTATTCGGGTCATCGCGTCGTTGCCGGGAGGTTGGGCTGTGTCCGGTATAGTGTCGGCAGCGAAGGCAGCGGTCGAACCAATTGCCAGCAGTGATGCCATAACTAATGCGGTCACCTTACGCATTTCAACTCCTCAAGCTTTCTCACTTTGCGAATCAACGAGGAGCAGTGTACCGCTACACCTGAAAACCTGCGTCAGTGCATGTAAAACTACGTAAAGTCATGGAATGGCAACAGTTGATGACGTATTTTGCGTCTGGAGGTAAATCATAATGAACAAGATTCTGTTAGTTGACGACGACCGCGAGTTGACCTCGCTGTTAAAAGAACTGCTTGAAATGGAAGGTTTTAATATCGTCGTCGCGCACGATGGCGAGCAGGCGTTGTCGCTGCTGGACAGCTCCGTCGATCTGCTGCTGCTCGACATCATGATGCCGAAGAAAAACGGCATCGATACGCTGAAAGAACTGCGCCAACATCACCAGACGCCGGTCATCATGCTGACCGCGCGCGGCAGCGAACTGGACCGCGTGCTGGGCCTGGAGCTGGGTGCCGATGATTACCTGCCGAAACCCTTTAACGATCGCGAGCTGGTCGCGCGCATTCGCGCCATTCTGCGCCGTTCCAACTGGAGCGAACAGCAGCAGCAGGTCGACAGCGGCGCCCCGACGCTGGATGTCGATGGCCTGCAGCTGAACCCCGGTCGCCAGGAGGCCAGCTTCGACGGCCAAGTGCTGGATCTGACCGGCACCGAATTCACCCTGCTTTACCTGCTGGCGCAGCATCTCGGCCAGGTGGTGTCGCGCGAACTGCTGAGCCAAGAAGTGCTGGGCAAACGCCTGACACCGTTCGATCGCGCCATCGACATTCACATCTCCAACCTGCGGCGTAAGCTGCCGGATCGCAAAGACGGGCATCCGTGGTTCAAAACCCTGCGCGGGCGTGGTTATTTGATGGTATCTGCAACATGATCAACAGTTTGACGGCACGCATCTTCGCCATTTTCTGGTTCACGTTAGCCCTGGTGCTAATGTTGGTGCTGATGGTGCCCAAGCTCGACTCCCGCCAAATGACCTCGCTGCTCGACAGTGAACAACGGCAGGGATTGATGCTGGAACAGCACGTCGAGGCCGAGTTGCAAAACGATCCGGCCAACGATTTGATGTGGTGGCGCCGCCTGTTCCGCGCCATCGACAAATGGGCGCCGCCGGGCCAACGCCTGCTGCTGGTCACCAGCGAAGGCCGGGTGATCGGCGCGCAGCGCAATGAAATGCAGATCGTCCGCAACTTCATCGGCCAATCCGACAACTCGGATCATCCGAAGAAGAAAAAGTACGGCCGCGTCGAGCTGGTAGGGCCGTTCGCGGTGCGCGACGGCGAAGACAACTACCAGCTGTACCTGATCCGTCCCGCCAACAGCCCGCAATCCGATTTCATCAACCTGATGTTCGACCGGCCGCTGCTGCTGCTGATCGTCACCATGCTGATCAGCGCCCCGCTGCTGCTGTGGCTGGCCTGGAGCCTGGCGAAACCGGCGCGCAAACTGAAAAACGCCGCCGATGAAGTAGCGCGCGGCAACCTGAAGCAGCATCCGGAACTGGAGGCCGGCCCGCAGGAATTCCTGGCCACCGGCGCCAGTTTCAACCAGATGGTCAGCGCGCTGGAACGCATGATGAATGCTCAGCAACGCCTGATATCGGACATCTCGCACGAGCTGCGCACGCCGCTGACGCGCCTGCAGTTGGCCACCGCGCTGATGCGCCGCCGCCACGGCGAAGGCCACGAACTGGCGCGCATCGAAACCGAAGCGCAGCGGCTGGATTCGATGATCAACGATCTGCTGGCGCTGTCGCGCGGTCAGCAGAAGAGCGAGCTGGCGCGCGAGCAGCTGAAGGCCAACGAACTGTGGGCCGACGTGCTGGACAACGCCCGTTTCGAAGCGGAACAGATGGGCAAGCAGTTGGAGATCACCGCGCCGCCCGGCCCATGGACGCTGTTCGGCAACGCGAGCGCGCTGGACAGCGCGTTGGAAAACATCGTGCGCAACGCCCTGCGTTATTCGCACACCCGCATCGCCGTGGCGTTCAGCGCCGACAATCAGGGCGTGACCATCCAGGTTGACGACGACGGCCCCGGCCAGCGCCGAAGACCGCGAGCAGATCTTCCGTCCGTTCTATCGCACCGACGAGGCGCGCGACCGCGAATCCGGCGGCACCGGCCTCGGCCTGGCGATCGTCGAAGCGGCGGTCAATCAACATCGCGGCTGGGTGAAGGCCGAAGACAGCCCGCTTGGCGGCCTGCGATTGGTGCTGTGGCTGCCGCTGCATCATCAGCGTTTGTCGACTAAGACAGAACAGTAAGAGTTTGCTATCCTGCGCCCCTCGTTCACGAGGGGCCTGCAACATGCTGAACATCGTTTTATTTGAACCCGAAATTCCACCCAACACCGGCAATATCATCCGCCTGTGCGCCAATACCGGCTTTAACCTGCACCTGATCGAACCGCTGGGATTCCCGTGGGACGACAAGCGCCTGCGCCGCGCCGGGCTGGACTACCATGAGTTCACCCGCGTCAGCCGTCATGCCGATTACGCCGCCTTTCTCGCCGCCGAAAAGCCGCAACGGCTGTTTGCCCTCACCACCAAAGGCACGCCGGCGCACAGCGCCGTCAGCTATCAGGCCGGCGACTACCTGCTGTTCGGCCCGGAAACGCGCGGGTTACCCGCCGATATCCTCGATGCGCTGCCTGCGCAGCAAAAAATCCGCATCCCGATGCAGGCGCAAAGCCGCAGCATGAACCTGTCGAATGCCGTCTCGGTGGTCGTGTATGAGGCCTGGCGGCAGCTGGACTATGCCGGCGCGCTGATCAAGGCGTAATCCGCGACGACGCGCCATACTGAAAGGGTCATCCTCTCCAGAGCACGGCACATGGCTTTCGTCGCAGATATTGTCACCCAGCTTCGCCGGCTTGAGCCGGCGCTGAACGAGGCGCTGTTGCGGCTGCAACAGGCGCAACGCGGCTCGATCGGGCCGCCGCCGAGTTGGGCAGGCTCACGACGCCGTTGCGCGATCTCGAGGTGCTGATCGCCGAACTGGCGCGCCATCGCCTGGATTGGCAGGCCAACGTGCGCCAGAGCGATCTTCAGGCCCGCTACCGTCAACTGCTCGCCCATCCGCAGATCATCGACTTTCCCTCGCTGTTGCACGCCTGGCCGCGCCGCTTCCGCCGCACGGCGCGACGCACCGCCAAACACCGCCTGAACCGACGCCTGCAGCGCCAGCAACAGCAATTGCGCCGGGCATTGGCCGATACCGGCTACGATCGCCACCGCCTGCGGCTGCTGATAAAGCGCCTGCGCTACGCGGCCGAAGCCTATCCGCAACGCCTTCCCCTCTCTCCCGCCGCGATGGCGGGCCTCAAGGCGGCGCAAAGCGCCCTCGGCGACTGGCACGATCGTGAGGTCTGGTGCCTGCAGGCAGAACATCAGGCGGATCTCTGGCCCTTGTTGCCCCGGTGGCAAGCTGAGCAACGCCAGACGCTGGCCAAGGCGGACGACTTGCTCGCCGCCTTATCATCGGCGCTGACGGCGAAAACCGGCGGCGCATCACGATCCTGAAAAAAGGCCGCGGCAGGGCACGCCCGGCCCCGAAAATGCCCGATGAGGCGTAGATAATGCGCTATGTTTTGTAAGGGTAATCACCACTCATCATAGGAAACCATATGAAGAAACAACGCTTGAGCGTTGCCATGGCGGTTCTGGCAGCGGGCCTGTTGCTGGCGGGTTGTTCGTCCAAAGTCACCCAAACGTCGCAGTATTCGGGCTTCTTGTCCGATTACAGCAAACTGCAGGAAACCACCTCGCCAAGCGGCCATAAAACGCTGCGCTGGATAGATCCAAGCTACAAGGAATCCAACTATCGCGGCCTCTATTTCCAACCGGTGGTCTATTTCCCGGCGGAGAAACCCACGGCGCGCGTCAGCCAGGACACGCTGAACAAGATTAAGACCTACGCGACCCAGCGGATCAAAACCGCGCTGCAGAACCGCTTCACCATTCTGCCAAGCCCGACGGGCTCGCGCGTGCTGGTGGCCAAGCTCGCCATCACCGCCGTTTCCGCCGAAAATGAAGACATGAAATTCTATGAGGTGGTGCCGGTCGCCGCCGTGGTCGCCAGCACCATGGCTGCTACCGGGCACCGGACGCAAAATACCGCGCTGTATATCGAAGGCGAGCTGATCGACCAAGATACCGGTAAAACGGTGATGGAAGTGGTACGCAAGGCCTACGGTAAAACCGTCAACAACGACAGCACGCCGGTCACGGCGGATGACGTCAAGGCGGCGATCGACGACATCGTCACCGATATCACCAACTTCCCGAAACAGGGCTGACCGCCGCCTGAAAAACACAGGGGGAGCCGAAGCTCCCCCTGAATGGCTGCACAGACGGCGCTCAAATGCCGTCGCCGTACTCGAAGCCGTGATTGGTGCCGTTAAAGTATTGGTCCATATCCATCGACGGCGTATCGCTCTCCGGCCGCCCGACGATGCGCGCCGGCACGCCGGCGGCGGTGGTGTGCGGCGGTATCGCCTGCAAGACCACCGAGCCCGCGCCGATCTTCGCGCCCTTGCCCACTTCGATATTGCCGAGAATTTTGGCGCCGGCACCAATCATCACCCCTTCGCGGATTTTCGGGTGACGGTCGCCGCTGGTTTTACCGGTACCGCCCAGGGTGACCGACTGCAGGATAGAGACATTGTTCTCCACCACCGCCGTTTCACCGATCACGATGCCGGTGGCGTGGTCGAGCATGATGCCGCAGCCGATGGTCGCCGCCGGGTGGATGTCCACGCCGAAGGCGACGGAAATTTGATTTTGCAGGTAGATAGCCAGCGCTTGCCGCCCTTGCTGCCACAGCCAGTGACCGATGCGGTAAGCCTGCAGCGCATGGAACCCTTTCAGGTAAAGCAGCGGCGTGGAGTATTTATCGACCGCCGGGTCGCGCAGCCGTACCGCGAGGATATCGCGCGCCGCCGACACGATCATCTGGTTGTCGGACTTGTAGGCCTCTTCCACCACCTCGCGCACCGCGATGGCGGGCATGATCGGCGTCGCCAGCTTGTTGGCCAGCATATAGCTGAGCGCGCTGCCCAGATTCTCGTGCTTGAGCAACGTCGCATGGAAAAAGCTGGCCAGCATCGGTTCACAATCAGCCAGTGCTCGCGCTTCTGATTTAATGCTGTTCCAGACCTGTTCCAACTCTTCTGACGACATCACATTCCCCTCTGCCTTGCCAAACGGGCCGCTTCACACGGTAGCGCGAAGCGGCCCAGGTCATTAGCGGGGTCAGCATGCTGCCCCGACATATCGTTTTATGTCACGCGCTGGGTTTTTCGTCCTTTCGGGCTCGCCCCAGCAGGCTCAGCGCCGCTTCGCGGGCGTCTTTATGGCAGTAAAGCACCTGATAAATCTGTTCGGTGATCGGCATTTCCACACCGTGCCGCTGCGCCAGCGCCAACACCTCTTTGGTATTGCGATAGCCCTCGACCACCTGACCGATGCTGTCCTGCGCTTCCTGCACGCCTTTGCCCTGCCCCAGCATAATGCCGAAGCGGCGGTTGCGCGATTGGTTGTCCGTGCAGGTTAGCACCAGATCCCCCAGCCCCGCCATGCCCATGAACGTCGAAGGATCGGCGCCGAGCGCAGAACCCAGACGGCTCATTTCCGCCAGCCCGCGTGTAATCAACGCGGTGCGGGCGTTGGCGCCAAAACCGATGCCGTCGGACATGCCGGCGCCGATGGCGATCACGTTCTTCACCGCGCCGCCAAGCTGCACGCCGATGAAATCGGGATTGCTGTAGACGCGGAAGCTCTTGCCGCAGTGCAACAGCTGTTGCAGATCGTCGGCGAACTGCGCATCGGTCGCCGCCAGCGCGATCGCCGTCGGCAGGCCGGCGGCCAGCTCTTTGGCGAACGTCGGCCCGGAGAGCACCGCCAGCGGGATCGCCTCGCCCAGCGCCTCACGCGCTACGTCCTGCAGCAACCGGCCGGTTTCCGCTTCCAGCCCCTTGGTAGCCCACACGATGCGGGCGTCCGGGCGCAGATGCGGCTTCAGCTGGCGCAGCACGTCACCGAACACGTGGCTCGGCACCACCACCAGCACGTCGCGGCTGGCCGCCAGCGCCCGCGCCAAATCGGCTTCAAGCAGCAGGGTATCGGGGAAGGGAACGTCGGGCAGAAACGCCTGATTGCAGCGATTTTGCTGCAACGTTTGAACTTGCGCGGGGTTATGCCCCCACAGCACCACGGTGTGGCCGTTACGCGCCAGCGTAATGGCCAATGCGGTGCCGTACGAGCCGGCACCGATGACAGTCATTGAAGCATTGACGGTGTTCATCAGGCATCCTGATGTGGTGCGGCACCTTCGCCTTCCGCCTGCTGCTGCAGATAGTTCATGAACAGCGCGTCAAAGTTGACCGGTGCCAGGTTCAGCTGCGGGAACGTACCGCGGGAAACCAGGCTGGTGATGCACTCGCGCGCATACGGGAACAGGATGTTCGGGCAGTATGCGCCCAGGCAATGCGCCAGCTGCGTGCCTTCGATGCCTGCTACCGAGAAGATGCCCGCCTGTTGCACTTCGCACAGGAACGCGGTCTCTTCGCCCAGGGTCGCCGTCACGGTTACGCGCAGTACCACTTCATACACTTCGTCAGCCAGCTGGCTGGACGCGGTATCCAGATCAAGTTTAACTTCCGGCTGCCATTCCTGCTGGAAAACCTGCGGCGCATTCGGCGCTTCGAAAGAGATGTCCTTGGTATAAATACGTTGGATCTGGAAAGCCATTTCGGTGCTGTTTTGTTCTGACATGTGAGTAATACCCTTGGTTAAACGTCCTTATTGACACTCGGTGAACCGGCAAGCTGCTTAAAGCAGTGGATCCAGGCCGCCGCGAGCATCGAGTTCATATAAATCATCGCAGCCGCCGATATGCCGGCCATCGATGAAAATCTGCGGCACGGTGGTGCGCCCGCTGCGCTCGATCATCACTTCGCGCTTGGCGTTATCGCCGTCGATGGCGATCTCGTTAAACGCCGCGCCCTTGCTGTTCAACAGCGCCTTGGCGCGATGGCAGAACGGACAGGTCGCTTTGGTGTAGATATCAATGTTAGCCATGGATTGCCACCTCAAATAGGTTAAACGGTTACTTACCGCGCACCAGCGGCAGGTTTTCTCCGCTCCAGCCGGAAATGCCGTCTTTCAGCATAGTCACCTTTTCAAAACCGGCCTTGCTCAGGTTCTCCGCCGGCTCGCGGGAGGCGGTGCCGTTGGCGCACACGACGATGATCGGCTGCGCTTTGTGTTTTTCCAGCTCGCCCAGGCTGCCGCTTTTGATTTCGCTGGCGGTCAGGTTGATGGCGTTGGCCAGGTGACCACGGCGAAAATCGTCGCGGCTGCGGGTGTCGACCACCACGGCTTCTTCTTTGTTGATCAGACGAATAGCTTCACCGCGGGCGATCTCTTTGACCTTGGAGAAACGGCTTTTGAAGGTCATGACGATCACGGCGACCAGCAGAGCGATCCAAGCCAGGCTCAGAATAGGGTGTCTGCTTACGAATGGCATAATTTCTTGCAGCATGGGGTGTAACAACTCCCGTCAGTTAAGGGATAAATAAGTCAAGGTTCCAGAGTATACCTGCCGAGTGCGGCAAATACAGCCAATAAGCAAGCGCGATTGCAGAAACTGCGGGCTGCGCTGAGAAATTCCCGACGTCAGAGCATAAAAGCCCGCGCGATTCGCCGCAACCTTGATCTCTTTGGGCTATTTATCGCCGGCGGCGATGTAAAATCAGCCGGTTTTTCGAGGGTGAATAGCCATGCTTGCGGCGGGCGCATGGCTATTCGCAGCTTAAAAAGTTCATAAGAGGTCAATGCAATGTCGAGCAACAAAAAACCGATGGTTCTGGTGATCCTGGACGGTTACGGCCACCGTGAAGAGCGGCAGGACAACGCGATCCTGAACGCCGGCACTCCGGTGATGGATCGCCTGTGGCGGGAGCAGCCGCATACGCTGATCGCCGCCTCCGGGCTGGATGTCGGCCTGCCCGATGGGCAAATGGGCAACTCCGAAGTCGGCCACGTCAACCTGGGCGCCGGGCGCATCGTGTACCAAGATCTGACCCGGCTGGACAAAGCGATCGCCGACGGCGACTTCTTCGCCAACCCGGTGCTGACCGCCGCGATCGATAAGGCCGTAGCGGCCGGCAAGGCGGTGCACATCATGGGCCTGCTGTCGCCGGGCGGCGTGCACAGCCATGACGAGCACATTCTGGCCATGATCAAGCTGGCCGCCCAACGCGGCGCCAAAGCCGTTTATCTGCACGCCTTCCTCGACGGGCGCGACACGCCGCCGCGCAGCGCCGAAGCCCCGCTGCAACGCTGCCGCGACGCCTTCGCCGCGTTGGGCGTCGGGCGCATCGCCTCGCTGATCGGCCGCTACTACGCGATGGACCGCGACAACCGCTGGGATCGCGTGCAGCTGGCCTATGACCTGCTGACCGCGGCCAAAGGCGACGCCGTGGCCGAGGATGCGATCGCCGGGCTGCAGGCCGCTTATCAGCGCGGTGAAAACGACGAGTTCGTCAGACCGACCGTGATCCGCGCCGCCGGTGAGGCCGATGCCGCGATGCAGGACGGCGACGCGTTGATCTTCATGAACTTCCGCGCCGACCGCGCGCGCCAGATCACCCGCGCCTTCGTGAACGCGGATTTCGACGGTTTCCCGCGCGCCAAACAGGTGCAGTTCGGCGATTTCGTGATGCTGACCGAATACGCCGCCGACATCGCGACCGCCTGCGCCTATCCGCCGGCGTCGCTGGCCAACACCTTCGGCGAATGGCTGATGAAGCACGACAAAACCCAGCTGCGCATCTCGGAAACCGAAAAATACGCCCACGTCACCTTCTTCTATAACGGCGGCGTGGAAGCGCCGTTCAAGGGCGAAGACCGCGTGCTGGTCAACTCGCCGAAGGTCGCCACCTACGATCTGCAGCCGGAGATGAGCGCCGCCGAGCTGACCGACAAGCTGCTGAGCGCCATCCGCAGCGGCAAATACGACGCCATTATCTGCAACTACCCGAACGGCGACATGGTGGGGCATACCGGCGTATATGAAGCGGCGGTCAAAGCGGTGGAAACGCTGGACGCCTGCATCGCCCAGGTGGTTGATGCGGTGCGCGACGTCGACGGTCAGCTGCTGATCACCGCCGATCACGGCAACGCCGAGCAGATGCGCGATCCGGCCACCGGCCAGGCGCACACCGCCCACACCAGCCTGCCGGTGCCGCTGATTTACGTCGGTAAACCGGCGCGGGCGGTCGAAGGCGGCAAGCTTTCGGACATCGCGCCAACCCTGTTAACGCTGATGGGAATGGAAATCCCGCAAGAGATGACTGGTAAGCCGCTGTTCATCGTGGAATAATCCTTCTCCATGAGGGAGAAGGCGTTTTTTGCACTATCAAGGGTAACCCGAAGCGCAAACGCAGGCAGCCGGCCGCTGCCTGAACGCACCGCGCCAAGGACGTTCACCGCCATGTGCGCCAGCGTATTTTGCGCTGGCGTCTTGCTGTTGCCGCTCGCCGGCCAGGCGGCGGAGGACAATAAATCCCAGCTGAAAGACATCCAGCAGAGCATCGCCGAGAAAGAAAAGGCGGTGAAGCAGCAGCAACAGCAGCGCAGCTCGCTGCAGGATCAGCTGCGTCAGCAGGAAAAAACCATCGCCCAGGCCAGCCGCCAGCTGCGCGACACCCAGAGCACGCTCACCCAGTTGGGCAAGGACATTGCCGGCCTGAACGCCTCGATAGCCAAACTGCAAAAGCAGCAATCAACCCAACAAAACCTCCTCGCCAAACAGCTCGACGCCGCCTTCCGGCAAGGGCAGCACAGCGCCGTGCAGCTGATCCTCAGCGGTGAAGAAAGCCAGCGCAGCGAACGTATTCTGGCCTATTTCGGCTATCTGAACGAAGCGCGTCAGAAAACCATCGAAGAGCTGAAGCAGACCCGCGCCGAGCTGGCGAAGCAAAAAACCACGCTGGTGGCCAAACAGGGCCAGCAAAAATCCTTACTGGGCGAGCAACAGACGCAGCAGCAGAAGCTGGAGCAGGCGCGCGGCGCCCGCAAGAAAACGCTGACCGCGCTGGAAGCCTCGCTGGAAAAAGACCAACAACGCCTGGTGGAACTGCGCCAGAACGAAGCCCGCATGCGCGACAAGATCGCCCGGGCGGAGCGCGAAGCCCGTGCGCGCGCCGAACGCGAAGCGCGTGAAGCGGCCAAGGTGCGCGAACAGGTGCGCATCAAGGAACAGCAGGCGAAGAAAACCGGCACTACCTACAAACCTAGCGAAGCCGATCGCTCGCTGATGGCACGAACCGGCGGCCTCGGTCGTCCGGCCGGCCAACTGATGTGGCCGGTGCGCGGCCGCACGTTGCACGGCTTTGGCGAACAGCAGCAGGGCGAGCTACGCTGGAAAGGCATGGTGATCGAAGCCCGCGAAGGCAGCGAAGTGAAAGCCGTCGCCGATGGCCGCGTGCTGCTGGCCGACTGGCTGCAGGGCTATGGTCTGATGGTGGTGGTCGAACACGGTAAAGGCGACATGAGCGTGTACGGCTACAACCAGAGCGCGTTGGTCAACGTCGGGGCGCAGGTGCGCGCCGGCCAGCCGATCGCTCTGGTCGGCACCAGCGGCGGCCAGGGAACGCCGTCGCTCTATTTCGAAATCCGTCGTCAGGGACAGGCGGTTAACCCACTGCCGTGGTTGGGAAGATAGATTTGCGCTATGTCAAAACCCGTACAGCTCTGTTAATAGGCTGTCTGCTGCAGGTTTACGCTGCACAGGCAGGAAAACTCTCCATCGTCATCGATGACGTGGGCTACCGCCCTCACGAAGAAAACGCGGTGCTGCAAATGCCGACGGCGATCTCGGTCGCGGTGTTGCCCAACGCGCCGCATGCCCGCCTGATGGCCACCCGCGCCCACAGCCAGGGCCGCGAAGTGCTGATCCACATGCCGATGGCGCCGCTCAGCAAGCAGCCGCTGGAGCGCGATACCCTGCAGCCTTCCATGAGCAGCGACGAGATCCAGCGCATCATCCGCAACGCGGTGAACAACGTGCCCTACGCGGTCGGCATGAACAACCACATGGGCAGCGCCATGACCTCCAGCCTGCCGGGCATGCAGAAAGTGATGCAGGCGCTCGAAAGCTACCGCCTGTATTTCCTCGACAGCATGACCATCGGCAGCAGCCAGGCGACCCGCGCCGCGGCCGGCACCGGCGTGAAGGTGATCAAACGCAAGGTGTTCCTCGACGATACCGCGAACGAAGCCGACATCCGCCGCCAGTTCAACCGCGCGGTCGAATTGGCGCGGCGCAACGGCTCCGCCATCGCCATCGGCCACCCGCGCCCGGCGACGGTGAAGGTGCTGCAGCAGATGCTGCCGTCGCTGCCCGCCGATATCGTGCTGGTCAAGCCGAGCGCGCTGCTGAACGAACCGCAGGGCAACGGTGGCGGCGGCTACGTCCCACCGCCGGTCAAACCGCAAAAGCCGCAGCCGAAGAACCCGTTCAGCGGCGGCATCAAGCAGTGCAAGGTCAAACCGCCGAAGGAAAAAACCAACGCCGGCACCGCACTGGGCGTCATCGCCGACAGCATCGCCACCTCGCCACCGGTGACCTTCATCAAGCGTCATTGGCAGCACTGGACGCAAGCCAAACCGCAAGCGTAAAAAAAGGGCCGGAATTCCGGCCCTTGTCACGTCTGCAGAGATTAATCCCAGCTCAGCACCACTTTACCCGACTTGCCGGAGCGCATGGCGTCGAAGCCCTGCTGGAACTCGTCGATCGAGAATCGGTGGGTGATGATCGGGGTCAAATCCAGACCGGACTGGATCAGCGCCGCCATCTTGTACCAGGTTTCGAACATTTCGCGGCCGTAAATCCCTTTGATAAACAGCCCTTTGAAGATGACCTGGTTCCAGTCGATCGACATATCCGAAGGCGGAATGCCCAGCATGGCGATGCGTCCGCCGTGGTTCATCGCATTGAGCAGCGTGCGGAACGCCGGCGGCGCACCGGACATTTCCAGACCGACGTCGAACCCTTCGGTCATGCCCAGCTCGGCCATCACGTCGCTGAGGTTTTCCTTGCTGACGTTCACCGCGCGGGTCACACCCATCTTGCGCGCCAGTTCCAGGCGGTATTCGTTAACGTCGGTGATCACCACATGGCGAGCGCCGACGTGTTTGCACACCGCCGCCGCCATGATGCCGATCGGGCCGGCGCCGGACACCAGCACGTCTTCCCCAACCAGATCGAACGACAGCGCGGTGTGCACCGCGTTGCCGAACGGATCGAAGATCGAAGCCAGTTCGTCGGAGATGTTATCCGGGATCTTGAAGGCGTTGAACGCCGGGATCACCAGGTATTCCGCAAAGCTGCCCGGACGGTTCACGCCCACGCCGACGGTGTTGCGGCACAGGTGCGTGCGGCCGCCGCGGCAGTTGCGGCAATGGCCGCAGGTGATGTGGCCTTCGCCGGACACGCGATCGCCGATGCTGAAGCCTTTGACTTCCTGACCGATCGCCACCACTTCGCCGACGTATTCATGGCCGACCACCATCGGAACCGGAATGGTTTTTTGCGACCACTCGTCCCAGTTGTAGATATGCACATCGGTGCCGCAGATCGCGGTTTTGCGGATTTTGATCATGATGTCGTTGTGGCCCAGCTCCGGCTGAGGCACGTCGGTCATCCAAATCCCTTCTTCCGCTTTCAGTTTTGACAGTGCTTTCATGGTTTTACCTTATGCAATAACGCCAAGATCCTTACCGATACGTGTAAACGCCGCCACTGCGCGTTCGATTTGCTCCGGGGTGTGGTCGGCAGACATCTGGGTACGGATGCGCGCCTGGCCTTTCGGCACCACCGGATAGAAGAAACCGGTCACATAGATGCCTTCCTTGAGCAACGCATTGGCGAATTCCTGCGCCAGCTTCGCCTCACCCAGCATGACCGGGATGATGGCATGATCGGCGCCGGCCAACGTGAAGCCGGCGGCGGTCATTTTTTCGCGGAACAGACGCGCGTTGGCCCACAGGCGATCGCGCAGGGCATCGCCCTCTTCCAGCAGTTCCAGCACTTTGATCGACGCGGCGACGATCGCCGGCGCCAGCGAGTTGGAGAACAGGTACGGGCGCGAACGCTGACGCAGCCACTCCACCACTTCTTTCCTGGCGGCGGTGTAGCCGCCGGACGCGCCGCCCAGCGCTTTGCCTAACGTACCGGTGATGATATCGACGCGGCCCATCACTTCGCAATATTCATGGGTGCCGCGCCCGTTGGCGCCGACAAAGCCCACCGCGTGGGAGTCATCCACCATCACCAGCGCCTGGTACTCGTCCGCCAGATCGCACACCCCTTTCAGGTTGGCGATCACGCCGTCCATCGAGAAGACGCCGTCGGTGGCGATCAGGATGTGGCGCGCGCCGTCGGCTTTGGCCTGCTTCAGCTGCGCGGCCAGCTCGGCCATGTCGTTATTGGCGTAGCGATAGCGCTTGGCCTTGCACAGGCGCACGCCGTCGATGATCGACGCGTGGTTCAGCGCATCGGAGATAATGGCGTCTTCCGGGCCGAGCAGGGTTTCGAACAGCCCGCCGTTGGCATCGAAGCAGGAGGAGTAGAGGATCGCGTCTTCCATGCCCAAGAAGGCCGCCAGTTTCTGTTCCAGCTGCTTGTGGCTGTCCTGGGTGCCGCAGATGAAGCGCACCGACGCCATGCCGAAACCGTGGCTGTCCATGCCCGACTTGGCGGCGGCGATCAGCGCCGGATGGTTGGCCAGGCCCAGGTAGTTATTGGCGCAGAAGTTGATCACATGGCTGCCGTCGGCGACGGCGATATCCGCCTGTTGCGCGGAGGTGATGATGCGTTCTTCCTTGAACAGCCCTTCACTGCGAGTGGCGGCAAGCTGTTGTTCCAACTGCTGATAAAAAGACGCTGACATTCGGTTATCTCCAGGATTGGGCTATTTGCGGCATATTTTACTGATTTGTAACCAAACTGACGAGAATGCGCGGGAGAGAATATTAAAATTGCAGCAGATATCACGGCAAAAAGCGGACTTCAATGGCAATGCGGGATATTCGGAGCCCTTCCGCTGTTTGCCGCGGCATGAAATGCTATGATAACCACCATTGAGCGTGGGGCATTGTGCCCCGCCAGGCAGCTTAGCAGGGGTAACCCAATGATTATCGTCACAGGCGGCGCCGGCATGATCGGCAGCAACATCATTAAGGCACTGAACGACAAGGGATATCGCGATATCCTGGTGGTGGATAACCTGAAAGACGGCACCAAGTTCGTCAACCTGGTCGATCTGGACATCGCCGACTATATCGATAAAGAAGACTTTATCGCCAGCATCATGGCCGGCGACGATCTGGGCGATATCGAGGCGGTCTTCCACGAAGGCGCCTGCTCCGCGACCACCGAGTGGGACGGCAAGTACATGATGGACAATAACTATCAGTACTCCAAAGACCTGTTGCACTACTGCCTGGATCGCGAAATCCCGTTCCTGTACGCCTCCTCCGCCGCCACTTACGGCGGCCGCGAAGAGTTCATCGAAGAGCGTGAGTATGAAGCGCCGCTCAACGTGTACGGCTACTCCAAATTCCTGTTCGATCAGTACGTGCGCGAGATCCTGCCGGAAGCGGACTCGCAGATCTGCGGCTTCCGCTACTTCAACGTTTACGGCCCGCGCGAAGGCCACAAAGGCAGCATGGCCAGCGTCGCCTTCCACCTGAATACCCAGATCAACCGCGGCGAAAACCCGAAACTGTTCGCCGGCAGCGAAAACTTCAAGCGTGACTTCATCTACGTCGGCGACGTGGCGGCGGTTAACCTGTGGTTCTGGGAAACCGGCAAATCCGGCATCTTCAACTGCGGCACCGGCCGGGCGGAAACCTTCCAGGCGGTGGCCGACGCAGTGGTGGACTTCCACCAGAAGGGCGCGGTGGAATACATCGAGTTCCCGGAGAAGCTGAAGGGCCGCTATCAGGCGTACACCCAGGCCGATCTGACCAAGCTGCGCGCCGCCGGCTACGACGCACCGTTCAAAACGGTCGCCGAAGGGGTGAAAGAGTACATGGCCTGGTTGAACCGCACCGCATAAGCTGAAGGAATTAACGCTGGGTATGAAAATACTGGTTATCGGCCCTTCTTGGGTTGGCGACATGATGATGTCGCAAAGTCTCTATCGCACCCTGAAGGCCGAATACCCGTCGGCGGAGATCGATGTGATGGCGCCGGCCTGGTGCCGCCCGCTGCTGGCGCGCATGCCGGAAGTCAATCAGGCGCTGGCGATGCCGCTGGGCCACGGCGCGCTGGGGCTCGGCGAGCGCCGCCGCCTGGGGCGCGCCCTGCGCGCCAACCGTTACGATCGCGCTTACGTTCTACCCAACTCGTTCAAATCCGCGCTGGTGCCCTTCTTCGCCGATATCCCGCAGCGCACCGGCTGGCGGGGCGAAATGCGTTACGGCCTGCTGAACGACGTCCGCGTGCTCGACAAGGCGGCCTTCCCGCTGATGGTGCAACGCTACGTGGCGCTGGCCTATGACAAAGGCCGCATTCAGCGCGCCGACGATCTGCCGCAGCCGCTGCTGTGGCCACAGCTGCAGGTGAGCGACGAAGAGATCGCCGACACCACCGCGGCCTTCAACCTGACCGACAGCCGGCCGATCGTCGGCTTCTGCCCGGGCGCGGAGTTCGGCCCCGCCAAACGCTGGCCGCACTATCACTACGCGACGCTGGCTCAGCGGCTGATCGAGAACGGCTATCAGATCGCGCTGTTCGGCTCGGCGAAAGATCACGAAGCCGGCGAACAGATCCGCGCCGCGCTGCAGGAAGACGCCCGCGATTTCTGCCTTAACCTGGCCGGAAAAACCCAGCTGGAGCAGGCGGTGATCCTGATCGCGGCCTGCCGGGCGGTGGTCAGCAACGACTCCGGTTTAATGCACGTTGCCGCAGCGTTGAATAAACCGCTGATAGCCTTGTACGGCCCAAGCAGCCCCGACTTCACGCCGCCGCTCTCGGACAAGGCGCGGGTAATTCGCCTGATCAGCGGCTACCACAAGGTGCGCAAGGGCGATGCCGAGCAGGGATACCACCAAAGTTTGATCGATATTCAGCCGCAGCAAGTGTTGGACGCGCTGACGCCGTTACTTGTCGCCAGCGAGGAATAGTCATGCAGGTGTTAATCGTAAAAACCTCCTCAATGGGGGACGTGCTGCATACGCTGCCCGCCCTGACCGACGCGCTGCAGGCCATTCCCGATATCCGCTTCGACTGGGTGGTGGAAGAAGGTTTCAGCCAAATCCCGACCTGGCACCCGGCGGTGGATCGCGTGATCCCGGTGGCCATTCGCCGCTGGCGCAAGAACTGGTTCGGCAACGACACCCGGCAACAGCGCTGCGACTTCAAGCGCGCGCTGCAAGAACGCCGTTATGACGTAGTGATCGACGCGCAGGGCCTAATCAAAAGCGCCGCGCTGATCACGCGCATCGCCAAAGGCAACAAACATGGCCTGGACTGCAAGAGCGCGCGCGAGCCGTTCGCCAGCTGGTTCTACAACGTGCGCCATGAGATAGACAAGCAGCAGCACGCGGTGGAACGCACGCGCGAACTGTTCGCCAAAAGCCTTGGCTACGATAAACCGGGCAGCTACGGCGATTACGCCATCGCCGCGCGCTTTCTCAGCAGCCCGCCGGCCGATGCCGGGCGGTATTTGGTGTTTTTGCACGCGACGACGCGTGACGACAAGCACTGGCCGGAGCAAAACTGGCGCGAGCTGATCGCGCTGACGGCGGACAGCGGGTTGAAGATCAAACTGCCGTGGGGTGCAGAGCATGAACATCAGCGCGCGCTGCGCTTGGCGGAAGGTTTTTCACATGTCGAAGTGCTGCCGAAGCTCAGCCTGCAGCAGGTGGCCGAGGTGCTGGCCGGCGCCAAGGGCGTGGTCTCGGTCGACACCGGGCTCAGCCATTTGACCGCCGCGCTCGACAAACCGAACATCACGCTGTTCGGGCCGACCGATCCCGGCCTGATCGGCGGCTACGGGCAAAATCAATACGCCTGTCGGCCAGAACAGAGCAATAGCATGGCGGACATTTCCGCTCAGAAGGTGATGGAGCTTATTCACGACAGGGTGCCGGTATAATGGGAACATTTTTCAAGCAAATCTATCGCTATACGCATGCGCGCCCTTTTAGGCATAACGAAAACCTCTGGCCTTACGTCAAGATAAAACGTGCCACCAGCGGAGAGATCGTCGAGTTGAATTACCGTCGGCAACGCGTGCCGCTCGTGCAATTGGCCGATCTGAAAGCGCGTTTCTCTGGCGATATATTGCTGACTGCCACCGGCCCCTCGGTGAAGAATCTCCACTTGGAAAAATTCCCGACCATGCCTGCCATGGGTGTTAACGGCGCCTATTATTTGCATGATCAGGTGGATTTTAGATTCTATGTCATTGTTGATATGGGTTTTATCGATAAAAAGGCGGAAATAATCGGCGATATCATCACCGACTCTCGCCTGACGCTTTTCACTACGGTGCACGGCGTGGCTAAAATCATCGACAGATTCAGCCTGGAGAAAGTGAAGTGCCGTTTGGCAGTGATTGAAGATGCCGCCTTTAAAATCTACCAAGCCAGAATAGTCAACAAAGAACTGTGGGCGGCCTATCACGATAACAATAATGTCGCATTTGCCGCCGATAGACAGGATATCGCTTTTAGCCACGACATTCGCAACGGCGTCTTCGATGCTGGCACTGTCGCCTACTGGGCGCTGCAAATTCTAACGTTCTTGGGTTTCGAACAGGTGTATATCATTGGGTTGGATATGAACAACTTTCACCAACCCCGTTTTTATGAAGCAGCGGAAAATAAGCTGCCAACCGAGTTGGAGGACAAGATCACCAGTCTGATCATGCCGTCGCTGAGCCATGCCAGCAAAATGATGAAAGCCAAGAACATCATGGTAAAGAACCTTTCCGTCGCCAGCGCAGTCAGCAATGACATTTTCGACAAGATCAATCCCGATGAAATTTTCAAGTAACGCTTTTCAGCCACGGCAACTTTATGTCGTGTTCCTGTTTCTGTTTTCCTTTTTCAGCGCTATTTTTTGTGGCTATACAAAAGTGAATAATCTGTTTCACCTTGCCGCTATTTTTTTCACGATCGCGCTGTATCGCAATGCAGATCTTCGGCTAACCTTTTCGCTGAATCATGAAGTCCGCCGCGGGCTGGGTCTGACCGCAGCGATGTTATGCTACTTCGCTTTCAGCAATCTTTGGTCTAACGATCCGGCCAATATCGAATCAACCCTGACGCACAGCGTTTACCTGCTGCTTTATCTGACCATGCTGATCAGCGTGCTTAACGGCGCAAAACGCGATTTGCTGTTTACCGTCATCACGCTGGGGCTCACTCTCCTGTGCCTGTATTCGCTCGTTTTTGATCACCAAGAAATTCTAGTCAGCCGGCAGGTCTCGAAAAGCAACCCGGGTCCCGGAAACGTCATTGATTTGGCGGGGCTGGCAGGGATCGGCATCTTCCTTAGCCTGATCGTATTTCGCGAGAAGCGGCGCCTGGTTATTCTGGCCGTCATACCCATTCTGCTCGGTACCATGCTGCTGACCCAAAGTCGCGGACCGATGATTTCCCTATTTATTGCCTTGCTGGTAACGCAATCCTATAGGCACTTAAAACTGAAGCACGCCGCTTATTTTCTTATCGCGCTGGTCGCGGTTAGTACAGTGATTTTATCTTCAGAAATAGGGCAATTGCTGCTGACACGTTTCGAAGAAATGTATACCCAAAGCTCCCTTCGCCTGAGCATCTGGCGACATATTTTCGAGCTGGTCGGCCAAAGTCCTTACTTTGGTTATGGATTCAACTATGAGCTGTCTTTCACTAATTATTCCGGTGAGTACATACGCACCACCCACAGTCTCTATTGGGGCGCGTTACTGAAAGGCGGCATCGTGGGTCTGGCACTGTTAATGGCGGTATTGAGCTATAGCGCCTTGCTGGCCCTGCGGCGCATGCGCGACGGCATGCGTCTGGAAGCCGCGCTGTTTATCTTTATTCTGCTGTTTTATACATCTCAGGGGATGTTCGTGGTAGGTAATCCGTCTGAATCCTGGTACTTATTCTGGTTCCCGTTGGCGGTCATCATGACGACCAGAGTGAAACCCAACGCCGGTTAGCTGCCCGGAGCGGTTCTATAGACCGCCCCAGATTTTCAGCAACCTTATGCGGTACCGAGACTCAACATAACCTTCTCCATTACCTTCTGACTGGTGATAATGCTTAAAGGTTGCCGGCGCTGTACATCGCTCAGTTGCTGCGTCTCCGTCGGTACGTGCATGACCTGATGCAGCTCAGGGTTCTGATAAGGGCCCGTTTGTTTCGGATCGGCGGTCACGAACAGGCTGACGGTTTTGGTTTTCAGCGCAATAGCCAAATGCAATGGCCCGGTATCACCGGTAACCAGCACATCCATATTGTCTATAGCCCCCAACAATTGCGGCAACGTCGTTTTGCCAATATAACTGGATACCCGACTCTGTTCTTCCTCCGTTAAACCCGCCATAAATTCACGCTCTATCACTTGCTCTTTTGGTGCACCGATCAAGGCAATTTGATACTCCGTCGAATGCGCCAGCAACATTTTCGCCAGGCAGATAAAGTGGCTAACCGGCCAACAACGCAAGGTCTCAGAAGCCCCCATTTGAAACCCAATCACCACCTTACCCAGTGGTTTCGGCTGTTGAGGAAAATCCACCGGAATAAACATTTCCCGATTCTGCGCATCGCATCCCAATTGGCTAACCAGATCCAGCTTGCGTTGAATCAGGTGGCCTCGATCGCGAATGCTGATGCCGGTCAACCACTGCTCCATACCGCTCAAATCGTTTTTATACACATCTTTAAATAAGTACTCGCAACCGGAACATATCGCCGTGATAACATCATATGGCGCTTTCGAATGCAGTATCACCGCCAACTGCGGGCGATTCTTTTTCAATCGACGGATGACACCGAGCATATCCTTGGCTTTGTGATCCCAATAAATGACGTCGGAAAAATAGCTGCTGGTTCCGACTAAACCGCCATTCTTGTAGCTGGATACCAACGTGAGTTTGGCGGAGGGATAACGTTCACGGATCGCACGGATCGCCGGGGTATTGAACATCAAATCGCCCAACGCGGTTGTCGAAAAAATAGCAATACGCTCAAAATCGCGATTTTTATCAAACGAGCGCTTATCTTTATAGTTGCTGCCAAACTTCGTATAAAATCGGAGACAAGCGTTAGCCAGCTTGACTTTCCATTGTTTCGACATATTGGTTTAATTCGCTTTAAGTTGATAATACTCGGCCAGCGTCATGCCCACCGTGCGCTGCTGCAGCCAGTCAAACAGCTGTTCCAGATCGCGGTACAGCACTTCGATATCCTGCTCGGTTTTGAACGTCGGGCTGCCGCCCGGCATAAACTCGGAGGAGTGCAGCATAAATTCGACGTAGTCATGCCCCTGCGCCAGCGACGCTTCAGCCACGCTTATCATCTTGGCCACGTTGCCGCCACTTGGCCGCAGCCAGTTGACGGACGGCGAACGCCGCTTGCCGCGCAGCCGATCATAACCTTGCTTGAACGCGTTCATCAGCGCCGAGTGCTTATACTGAATGCTCATCGGCACTTCCAGCAGCGCCGAAGCGCCCGGTTTGGCAATGTTCTGCGGATCGATGAAATAGGCCTGCGACGGGAACCGGCTGTAATCGGTGCCGCCGTTGCCCTGCGGATTGCCCGGCGAAAACTGCCAGTTGACGCGCGGCGTCACCGAACAGTCCACCTGATAGCCATACTCCAGCAGCAGCGAGGCATAATATTCGTTGAACGCCCAGCGGCCGGCGCGATGGCTGAGCATTTTGGTCTGGAAGGCATCTTCCAGCAGCTTGGTCATGTGATCGACCTTGGCGCGGATCTGATCGGCGGGATACTCGATCAAATACGGTTTGTGGCGCCAGTCGTCGTCGGTGAGCGGCGTTAGCGGCGGGCTGTTCCAGGCGTGCAGGTGCATGCCGACTTCACCCGCGCCGCGGGCGATCACGTCACGCGCGAACTCGACGTAAGCCGGATCCATCGCCATTTCATAGTTGGTGAGATAAACCGGTTTGAAGGCGTATTTTTCGCACAATGCCTGAAAGCGCGGCAAGAAACGCGTGTTTTCGGTCGCGATGCGATCGTGGTTTTGCCACAGATTATCGCCTTCGGTATCAATGGTGATGAGAAACGCCGGTTTAGTCATGAATATCGAGCCTGATATCAACAGAATGCACTATGTTACGCAGCCCGTTTCGCCAGGGCAAACGACTTTGCTGCCTGGTTTGGACAACATTGAAACGCATTCGTCCCCGGCTCGGCGATTTTTTTGCGGCCCGGCAAGAAAACCTTGCAACAGTAGCCACATGCGATCGGGTCATTTAGAATCAAAGATTGGTTTCCCAGAAAGCGACTCATGATGAACGACGCGCCAGCCCCAACTTCCGCCCCATCCGTACAGCGTATTTTGATCATAAAACTGCGCCATCACGGCGATATGCTGCTGGTCACGCCGGTCATCAGCAGCCTGCGGCAAAACTACCCGCAGGCGCAGATCGATGTGCTGCTGTATCAGGAAACGCAGGAGATGCTGGCCAGTAATCCGGAACTGTCGACGCTGTTCGCCATCGACCGCCAATGGAAAAAACAGGGCGCCCGCGCGCATCTGGGGCACGAACTGGCGCTGCTGCGCCGCCTGAAGGCGCAGCGCTACGATCTGGTGGTCAACCTGGCCGATCAGTGGCGCAGCGCCATCCTCACGCGCCTGACCGGCGCGCGCATCCGTCTGGGCTTCGATTTCCCCAAACGCCGCGGCTTCCTGTGGCGCCACTGCCACACGCAGCTGGTGCCGGTCGACAATCACGCCCACCTGCATACCGTCGAACAAAACCTCTCGCTGCTGGCGCCGCTGAACCTGCCCGCGCTCAGTGATCATGTGACCATGAGTTACGATCCGCAGGATTGGCAGGCATGTGAGCAACGGTTACAGAAACAGGGCGTCACCGGCAGTTATATTGTGGTGCAGCCCACCTCGCGCTGGTTCTTCAAATGCTGGAGCGAAGAGAAAATGGCAGCCACCCTCACCGCCTTGCAGGCCGACGGCCACCAGCTGGTGATCACCTCCGGCCCCGACGCCAGAGAACAAGCCATGGTAGAGCGCATTTTGGCGCTCTGCCCGCCGCAGGGCGTGATTTCGTTAGCCGGCCAGCTGACGCTGCGCCAGCTGGCCGCCCTGATCGACCACGCCAAGCTGTTTATCGGCGTGGATTCGGTGCCAATGCACATGGCCGCCGCGCTGCACACGCCGTGCGTAGCGTTGTTCGGCCCTTCCAAGCTGACTTTCTGGCGGCCGTGGCAGGCTACCGGCGCCGTGATCTGGGCCGGCGACTTCGGCGAACTGCCCGATCCGGACGCCATCGATACCGGCACCGACGAACGGTATCTCGACCTTATTCCTACAGACGCGGTGATTGCAGCCGCGCGGAGCACGCTGGCATGAAAGCATTTCGTTTGGCGATCGTTCGCCAAAAATACCGCCCGGACGGCGGGGCCGAACGTTTCGTTTCCCGCGCCCTGGAGGCGCTGGAGCAACAGGATCTCGATCTGAACGTCATCACCCGCGAATGGCAGGGTGACGCCAATCCCAACTGGCATATCCACCTGTGCAACCCGCTAAAACTCGGCCGCATCAGCCGCGAACGGGGCTTCGCCGTGGCGGCCAGGGCGCTGTGGCAGAAAGAGCATTTTGATCTGGTGCAAAGCCACGAGCGCATTCCCGGCTGCGACATCTACCGCGCCGGCGACGGCGTACACCGCCGCTGGCTGCTGCAACGCGCGCGTCTGCTGCCGGAATGGCGCCGCAAATGGCTGTTCTCCAACCGTTATCACCGCTATGTGATGTGCGCCGAACGCGCCATGTATGCCGCACCGGAGCTGAAAGCCGTCATCTGCAACGCCGAGATGATCAAGCAGGAAATCATCGCGGACTTTGGCGTGCCCGCCGAAAAAATTACGGTGATCTATAACGCCATCGATAATCAAAAGTTCCCGCCCGCCGACGAGGCCCTGCGCCAACGTCTGCGCGAGCAGTATCAGATCCCGCAACAGGCGCACTGCCTGATCTTCGTCGGTTCCGGCTTTGAGCGCAAAGGGCTGGCGGCCGCCATCCGCGCCGTGGCAGCGACCGACAGCCACCTGTTGGTGGTCGGCAAAGACAAGGCCGAAAAACGCTACCGGGCGCTGGCACAGTCGCTGGGCTGCAGCGATCGGGTTCACTTTATGGGCGTGCAGAAACAGACCTTGCCGTTTTATCAGGCCGCAGATGCGCTGCTGCTGCCGACGCTGTACGATCCGTTCCCGAATGTGATTCTGGAAGCGATGTCGTGCGGCCTGCCGGTTATCACCAGCACCACCTGCGGCGGCGCCGAGTTTATCACCCCCGGCCAGAACGGCTTCGTGACCGATGCGCTCGACGTACCGGCCATCGCGGAGGCCATTCGCGCGCTGCCGCGCCAGGCGCTGGGATCATCCATGGGCGAAGCGGCAAGATTGCGTATTATGCCGGCTACGCCGGCGCATCTGTCCGAACAGCTTATTTCCCTCTATAACCGGTTACTGGATTAGCTATGCGTATTCTGATGATCATCGACGGCCTGCCGGGAGGCGGCGCGGAAAAAGTGGTGCTGACCCTGTGCCAGGGCATGCAGCAACAGGGGCATGACGTCAGTCTGATCTCGCTGCGCGACGTCTGCAATTACCCTATCCCGCCGGGCATTGATTATCAGGTGGTGGCCGATCGCAGCCGCGCCCCCTGGCGCAAGCTGACCGAGCTGTCGCGCCGCGCCGGCGCGCTGGATCGGGCGATAGCCGAACACGAGCGCCAACACGGCGCGTTCGATCTGGTGTTCTCCAACCTGCATAAAACCGATCGCATCGTCAGCCGCAGCAAGCGGTTGGCCGCGGATCGCCTGTGGTTCTGCATTCACGGCATTCTCTCCACCTCCTACCTCGGCCACCGCAAGGGCCTGGATCGCTGGCTGAAGCAACGCAAAATCGCCAACGTTTACCAGGGAAGAAACATCGTCGCCGTTTCACGGGCGGTCGGCGACGATCTGCAGCAGAACTTGCCGATCCGCCCGCGCCGGCTGGCGGTCATCAACAACCCGTTCGATATCGACGCCATCCAGCAACAGGCGGCGATGCCTTGCGAACTGGCCGGCCAGGACTATCTGGTGCACGTCGGCCGCTTCCACGCCACCAAGCGGCATGACCGCCTGCTGAAAGCCTATGCGCACTCCGGCATTCAGGCGCCGCTGGCCTTGATCGGCGCCGGGGACGACGCCAGAGTCGCCGAGGTCAAACGTCTGGCGACAGACCTGGGCATTGCAGAGCGCGTACTGTTTCTCGGTTTCCAGGCTAATCCCTACCCGTTTATTCGCCATGCCTCGCTGCTGGTGCTCAGCTCCGACAGCGAAGGGTTTGGCAACGTGCTGGTAGAATCGCTGCTGTGCGGCACACCGGTGGTCAGCACTCGTTGTCCGGGTGGCCCTGCGGAAATTCTGGAAAAAGCCGGCATGGCTAACGCGCTGGCGGAATTAAACGAAGCGTCGCTGGCAGAAAAAATGGCGGAGATTTACGCCAATCCGCCGCAGATAAATCAACAGCAATTGCTGAGCTATGGGCTTGAGCCTATTTGCCGCCAATATCTGGAACTGGAAAGAAAATAATAAAGAATGAAATAAGGCAGGGGATGCCTGCCTTATTTTCTTAGCTAGCTGAGCGCCTGCATTTTCTGCCAAACCTCATCGACAGAAACATCCTCACAGTGCCCCGACTCACTTTGCAAAATATGATGACGGCCGGTCCATGGATGCCAGGAGGCTTTATCGGTATCGCCAAAGAACACTACCATGTCCTTATTCAACGCGGCGGCAAGATGCATCTGCCCACCGTCGCTGCACAGCACCCGGTCGCATAAATCAAACCCGCCCAACAGCTCACGCACCGACGCCGTCGGATAAAGCGCGACGCGTTCGTTTTGACACAGCGCCAGCAGCTGTTCGGCGCGCTGCTGGTCGCCGATGTCGTCCGGCGCCAGCGTGCCCTGCGGCGACCAGAAGATCAGCACGCCGGTGTGGGGATCGGCAACCAGACGGTTGATGATTTCGGCATAGCGTTCAACCGGCCAACGCCTTTTCGGGCTGCGGCTGCTGATATGCACGGCGCATACCCGTTCGACCGGCGGCAGACGCTCCTGCAGCCGTTGCGCCGCCAATTGCCGCTCTTCAGGCGTCAGAAACACCCGCACCGGCGGGATCGGAATGGACTGATCGGTTATCGCCGATAAATAGCTGTAGGTATGTTCGACCTGATGTTGACCGTTGAAATCGTCCTTGCGGAACGGGCGATGAATATCTTTCGTGCCCAAATCGGCGCCGATGATATGGGTGGCGCCAGCCATTTTCGCTAAACGTAAACTGTATTTGCAAGGCACCGGGTTGGCCAGAATGACCGCATCGAATTTTATTTTGCGCAGCTTCAGGAAGATCATCAGACGCTCGAAATAAACGCCCAGCGTCGTTTCATTTTTCGCCTTGTGCTTGGCCTTTTTATAGACAAAGACTTTCTCGAGATGAGGGTTGTTTTTAACGACGTCCTGGCTGACTTTATTGATCAGCAGATAAACTTTTGCGTCCGGATAGGCAATTTTCACCCCTTCAATCAAGGGCGTGGTGCAAACAAGATCGCCGATGTTATCGCGGCGAATAATTAAAATATTCTTCATTCCGAGCCTGTCGGCGAAATCGCTCGCCGGTTGTCTGAAACTGACACCCAAGGTTACCAAATTAGCGCCTTTCCCTTCCAGTTATGGTACTATTCCGAATAACCCATATAAATGAAATTGATAGAATGTTGCTGCGTTTATATCAGGTACTACTCTACCTCATCCAACCCCTGATCTGGCTCCGCTTACTGCTGCGCAGCCGCAAAGCTCCAGCCTACCGTAAACGCTGGGCGGAACGCTATGGCTTCTGCGCCGGGAAAGTCGTGCCAGGCGGCATCATGCTGCATTCCGTCTCCGTCGGCGAAACGCTGGCGGCCATCCCGCTGGTGCGGGCGCTGCGCCATCGTTACCCCGCTTTGCCGATAACTGTGACCACAATGACCCCAACAGGTTCAGAACGCGTCCAGTCCGCTTTCGGCAAAGACGTGCATCATGTCTATCTGCCCTACGATCTGCCCGGCTCCATGAACCGCTTCCTCGATCAGGTGAATCCCAAGCTGGTGATCATCATGGAAACCGAGCTGTGGCCCAACCTGATCAACGCGCTGCATCAGCGGCAGATCCCCCTGGTGATCGCCAATGCGCGCCTGTCGGCCCGCTCCGCCGCCGGCTATAAGAAAATTGGCGGATTCATGCGCGATATGCTGCGCCGCATCACGCTGATCGCCGCCCAGAACCAGGAAGACGGCGATCGGTTTATCGAGCTGGGCCTGAAGCGCTCTCAGCTGGCCGTGACCGGCAGCCTGAAGTTCGATATCTCCGTCACCCCGGAGCTGGCCGCCCGCGCCGTTACGCTGCGCCGCCAATGGGCGCCGCGCCGCCCGGTGTGGATCGCCACCAGTACCCATGACGGGGAAGAAACCATCCTGCTGGAAGCGCACCGCAAACTGCTGGAAAAACACCCCGATCTGCTGCTGATCCTGGTGCCGCGTCACCCGGAGCGCTTTCCGACCGCCAAGGAGCTGGTGCAGAAAGCCGGCTTCAGCTACACCCTGCGCAGCAGCGGCGAAATTCCGTCCGGCAGCACCCAGGTGGTGATCGGCGATACCATGGGCGAGCTGATGCTGCTGTACGGCATCGCCGATCTGGCCTTTGTCGGCGGCAGCCTGGTGGAACGCGGCGGACATAACCCGCTGGAAGCCGCCGCGCACGCCATCCCGGTGTTGATGGGCCCGCATACCTTCAACTTCAAAGACATCTGCGCCAAGCTTTCGCAGGCCGAAGGCCTGATCACCGTGACCGACGTGGATTCGCTGGTGAAGGAAGTGGAAACCCTGCTGACCGACGAAGACTACCGCCGCTACTACGGCCGCCATGCGGTGGAAGTGCTGTATCAGAATCAGGGAGCGTTGCAGCGCCTGCTGCAGCTGCTGGAACCGCACCTGCCGCCCCGGAGCCACTGAATGAGCAGCCGCAAAAGCCTGTCGGTGGTGATGATCGCCAAAAACGAAGCCGGGCTGTTGCCGGACTGTCTGCGCTCGGTCGAGTGGGCCGATGAAATCATCGTGCTGGACTCCGGCAGCGAGGACGACAGCGTCGCCATCGCCGAAAGCCTGGGCGCCAAAGTCTTCACGCACACCGACTGGCAAGGGTTCGGCAAGCAGCGCCAGCTGGCGCAAAGCTACGCCAGCCATGACTACGTTCTGATGATCGACGCCGACGAACGCGTCACGCCCGAGCTGCGGCAATCCATCGAACGGGTGTTGAACGCGCCGGACGACGGCGCCGTCTACAGCTGTGCGCGGCGCAATCTGTTCCTTGGCCGCTTCATGCGCCACAGCGGCTGGTATCCCGACCGCGTCAACCGCCTGTACGCCAACCGACGCTATCGCTATAACGACGATCTGGTGCACGAATCGCTGAACATCGGCGGCGCCAAAGTGATCCCCCTCAGCGGCGATATGCTGCACCTGACCTGCCGCGATTTCTTCGCCTTCCAGCGCAAACAGCTGCGCTACGCCGAAGAGTGGGCAACGCAACGCCACCGGGCCGGCAAGCGTTGCGGCTACCTGTCTATCCTGACCCACACGCTCGGCGCCTTCGTCAAAACCTGGCTGCTGCGCGCCGGCTTCCTCGACGGTAAACAGGGGTTGCTGTTAGCGGTGGTCAACGCGCAATATACCTTCAATAAATATGCCGCATTATGGGCATTGGGCCGCAACTACTCAGAGAAGTGAATCATGACCAGCAAAGCCATCTATCCCGGGACCTTCGATCCCATGACCAACGGCCACCTGGATTTAGTGACGCGCGCATCACTGATGTTCGATCACGTGATTCTGGCCATCGCCGCCAGCCCGAGTAAAAAGCCGCTGTTCAGCCTGGATGAACGCGTGGCGTTGGCGACGCAGGTCACCTCGCATCTGGACAATGTGGAAGTGCTGGGCTTCAGCGAGCTGATGGCGCACTTTGCCGCTCACCAAAATGCCAATATCCTGGTGCGCGGCCTGCGTGCAGTGTCTGACTTTGAATACGAATTGCAGCTGGCGAACATGAACCGCCATTTGATGCCGACGCTGGAAAGCGTGTTCCTGATGCCTTCCGAAGAGTGGTCGTTTATCTCCTCCTCACTGGTGAAGGAGGTCGCCCGTCACGGCGGCGATATCGCGCCTTTCCTGCCGGATGTGGTCACCCAGGCGCTGATGGCGAAGCTCGCCGCCGAGTAATGCTCAGCGCTGGCAGCGGCGGCAAAAGAAGGTGCTGCGCTGCCCGTGCTTAGCGGATTCGATCGGCGTGCCGCACGTGCGGCAGGGTTCTCCCGCCCGCCCGTAAACCTGCAGTTCCTGCGCGAAATATCCCGGTTTGCCGTCCGACTGCAAAAAGTCGCGCAATGTCGTGCCGCCCTGCTCGATAGAGCGCTGCAACACCGCCTTGATGGTCTGCGCCAGCAGCGCCGCTTCGGCTTTGCTCAACGATCCCGCGGGACGATCGGGCAAGATCCCGGCGCTGAACAGCGATTCGCTGGCGTAAATATTGCCGACCCCGACCACCAGCTTGTTATCCATCAGCCACGGTTTGATCAGCGTGCGCTTATTACGTGATTTTTCATACAGGTAGTCGCCGTTGAACGCTTCGCTCAGCGGTTCCGGCCCCAGATGCGCCAACACGCTGCTGGTCGCCAAATCTTCGCACCACAGCCAGGCGCCGAAACGGCGCGGATCGGTATAGCGCAGGATCATGCCGTTGCTGATCACCAGATCGACGTGGTCGTGTTTGCCGGCTTCGTCTTCGTTTTCCTCGCGCAGCATGCGCAGGCTGCCCGACATGCCCAGGTGCACGATAATCCAACCGTTCTCCAGCTCGATCAGCAGGTATTTGGCCCGGCGCTGCACGCTGAGCACCGGCCGATCGCTCAGCGTCAGGATCTGCTCGGAAACCGGCCAGCGCAGGCGCGCGTTGCGCACCACCGCATACTGAATGCTGTGGCCGACAAGATAAGGCTCTATACCGCGTCTGCTCGTCTCAACTTCCGGTAATTCAGGCATCTGGCTTCCCCTCCGACGTTTTCTACCCTTTATAAAACAAAAAAACCCGGCCAAGGCCGGGTTTTTCATTAATCCACTAAAATTATTTAATTTTAGCTTCTTTGTATACTACGTGCTGACGGACAACTGGATCGAATTTCTTCAGTTCCAATTTTTCCGGCTTAGTACGCTTGTTCTTCGTGGTGGTATAGAAGTGACCAGTACCAGCAGAAGAAACCAGCTTGATCTTCTCGCGAACACCTTTAGCCATGATTCAGTTCCTTAATACTTCTCACCACGGGCACGCAGATCGGCCAGAACCGTCTCAATACCCTTCTTATCGATAACACGCATACCTTTAGCAGATACACGCAGAGTTACAAAGCGCTTCTCAGCCTCAACCCAAAAACGGTGTGAGTGCAGGTTAGGCAGAAAACGGCGTTTGGTCGCGTTCATTGCGTGGGAACGGTTGTTACCGCTCACCGGGCGCTTGCCAGTAACTTGGCAGACTCGGGACATGTCTATTCTCCAAAAATCAAATCAGCTCGAGCTTCGTATAGGGTATGGCCGCCTCGTCAGGCTTTTAGAGCCCATCTCAGCAAACTTCATACTGAGGAGACTCTCGTCATCAGGTAGAAACCACACATCAGGTCAGAAACCTGCTGAGATAGGCTCTTGCGCCAAACCCAAGATTCTCAAAGGTGGCGTAGTATACGCTCTGAAGCGTAAGTGCTCAAGTCCCGAACAGCTAAAGATCCCACAAGGATCGCGAAAAAATCGCTTAAAGCCATCCGCGCTCGGCAAAAGAGACGCATTCACCCCGACCGATCACCAAATGATCAAGCACTCGGATCTCCAATAACTGACAGGCTTTCACCACCTGTTCCGTTATCAAGCGGTCGGCATGACTGGGTTCAGCCTTACCCGAAGGGTGATTATGCGCGAGAATCAGCGCGGCGGCATTAGCCTTCAACGCTTCGCGCACAATTTCTCTCGGGTAGACGACGACGCTGCTGATGGTACCAGCAAACATCTCCTGATGGCGAATAACCCGGTGCTGATTGTCTAAAAACAATACCAAAAAGACCTCCCGCTCGCGATGCGCCAGCAGGCTTTGCAGATAATGCTGGGTGACGCGCGGATTGAGCATGGCGTTTTCCTGCGACAAATGGCTGGAAAAGAAGCGCAGCGCCAGCTCGGCAATCGCCTGCAGCTGCGTATAGCTGGCGTCCCCCAGGCCTTTTTGGCTGCAAAAAGCCTGATGATCGGCCGACATCAGGTGATAAAGCGAGCCGAACCGGCGCAGCAGCTGCTCCGCCAGCTGCATCACGTGCACGCCGGGCAACCCGGTGCGCAAGAAAATGGCCAACAGCTCTGCGTCGGACAGCGCCGCCGCCCCCTGCATCAGCAGCTTTTCACGCGGTGCCAGCGCGCCCGGCCAGCACGCCACAATCGAGTTGCTCATCGTGTTCCTCCCTGAAAGGGCTACAGCATGCCATGTGCCGCCCGGCGCGTTCGACAGGTGTTTGATAACATTGCGAAGTGTTTCGCAAAGCACAATGTAACGCCCTGCAGCCATTGCGGAATCGCTCACCTGAACCACGGATATGCTAAAATGGCGCATCTTTCGGCTTTCAATCGGACAATGATGATGACGGGACTTTCCGGCAAACATATTGTGCTTGGCATCAGCGGCGGCATCGCCGCCTACAAATGCCCAGAGCTGGTGCGCCGCCTGCGAGACAGGGGCGCGGAAGTGCGCGTGGTGATGACCCATGCCGCCAAGGCGTTCATTACGCCACTGACGCTGCAGGCCGTTTCCGGCTACCCGGTATCCGACGATCTGTTGGATCCCGCCGCCGAAGCCGCCATGGGCCACATCGAACTCGGCAAGTGGGCGGATCTGGTTATTCTGGCGCCGGCGACCGCCGATCTGCTGGCGCGCGTCGCCGCCGGCATGGCCAACGATCTGCTGACCACCGTCTGCCTGGCGACCGATGCCCCCATCGCCGCCGCGCCCGCCATGAACCAGCAGATGTATCGCGCCGCCGCCACGCAGGCCAACCTGCAAACGCTGCAGGCGCGCGGCATGCTGCTTTGGGGGCCGGACAGCGGCAGCCAGGCCTGCGGCGACGTCGGCCCGGGCCGCATGTTGGATCCGCTGAACATCGTCGACCTGGCGAACGCGCATTTTTCCGCCCCGCAGGATCTGCAACATTTGCAGGTTATGATCACCGCCGGCCCGACGCGTGAAGCGCTGGATCCGGTGCGTTTCATCAGCAACCACAGCTCCGGCAAAATGGGCTTCGCCATCGCCCGCGCCGCCGCCGCCCGCGGCGCACAGGTGACGCTGATCGCCGGGCCGGTCAGCCTGCCGACGCCGCCATCGGTCACCCGAGTGGACGTCACCAGCGCGCTGGAGATGGAGCAGGCGGTGCAACAGCGCGCCGCGCAACAGCAGATTTTCATCTCCTGCGCCGCCGTGGCCGACTACCGCCCCGAGCGGATCGCCGATGAAAAAATAAAAAAACAGGGTGATGAAATCATCCTCAAGATGGTAAAAAACCCCGACATCGTCGCCGGCGTGGCGGCGATGACCAAAAATCGACCGTTTGTCGTGGGGTTTGCCGCCGAAACCCAGAATGTGGAAGAATACGCGCGGCAAAAACTGGCGCGTAAGAAGCTGGATTTGATTTGCGCTAACGATGTATCGCTTGCAGAGCACGGGTTCAACAGCGACACCAATGCCCTGCACCTTTTTTGGCAGGATGGAGAGAAACGCCTGGCGCTGAGCGACAAGGCACTCCTTGGCCAACGTTTAATAGACGAGATAGTCAGCCGTTATGATGAAAAAAATCGACGTTAAGATCCTCGACCCGCGCATCGGTCAGGATTTCCCGCTACCGACCTACGCCACCCCGGGCTCCGCCGGTCTCGACCTGCGCGCCTGCCTGGACAGCGCGGTAGAGCTGGCGCCGGGTGAAACCACGCTGCTGCCTACCGGCCTCGCGATCCATATCGCCGACGCAAGCCTGGCGGCGGTGATCCTGCCGCGCTCAGGCCTGGGCCATAAGCACGGCGTCGTGTTGGGCAACCTGGTCGGCCTGATCGACTCCGATTATCAGGGCCAGCTGATGGTGTCCGTTTGGAACCGCGGCCAGAAGCACTTCACCATAGAGCCGGGTGAACGCATCGCGCAGATGGTCTTCGTGCCGGTGGTGCAGGCAGAATTCAACCTGGTGGAAGAATTCGACGGCAGCGAGCGCGGCGAAGGCGGCTTCGGCCACTCGGGGCGCCACTAAGCGCCACCCAAGGCACGAGGGCCGGCAGGGAAACGTCGCCTGAACCTTGCCTTTCCGGGGAGAAGGATGTCTCTGCGGCAAGGTTTTACCGCGACAATTGCAGCGCACACCAGGCAGCGCGGAAAAGGCCGTTAAGGCCGCTGACCCCAGCATCGTAAAAAAGCTATCACATAAGCCGCACAGAGCCTGCTCTGCAGCGGCCGGTGCCCGGGTTTCCGTCAGTTAAGTTTTAGCAAGGGTCTAATCAGACATGGCAGAAAAAGAAAATACGAAAAGGAATCGGCGCGAGGAAATATTGCAGGCGTTAGCCCAGATGCTGGAGTCCAGCGACGGCAGCCAACGCATCACCACCGCCAAGCTCGCCGCGAACGTGGGTGTTTCTGAAGCTGCGCTGTACCGGCATTTCCCCAGCAAGACACGGATGTTCGACAGCCTGATCGAGTTTATCGAAGACAGCCTGATCACCCGCATCAACCTGATCTTGCAGGACGAGAAAGAGACGTTTAATCGTCTGCGCCTGATTTTACTGCTGATTCTGGGCTTTGCGGAACGCAACCCGGGGCTGACGCGCATCATGACCGGCCACGCGCTGATGTTTGAACAGGATCGCCTGCAGGGCCGCATCAACCAGCTGTTCGAACGCATCGAGGCGCAGCTGCGACAGGTGCTGAAAGAGCGCAAATTGCGCGAAGGCAAAGGCTTTATCGTCGATGAAACGCTGCTGGCCAGCCAGCTGCTGGCCTTCTGCGAAGGCATGTTGTCGCGCTATGTGCGTTCGGAATTCCGCTATCGCCCAACGCAGGAATTCGACGCCCGCTGGCCGCTGTTGGCGGCCCAGCTGCAATAAAGATAACGCCGGGTATGCCCGGCGTTTTTACTTACACCCCGTACTGCTCGCGGTAAGCGCGCACCGCCGCCAGGTGGTCCGCCATTTCCGGCTTCTCTTCCAGATAGGCGATCAGGTCCTTCAGCGTCACGATCGAAATCACCTTGCAGTGATAGTCGCGTTCCACTTCCTGAATGGCGGAGATATCCGCGCGGCCGCGTTCCTGACGGTCGAGGGAAATCAGCACGCCCGCCAGCGAAGCGCCGCTGGCGCCGATGATTTCCATCGACTCGCGGATCGCGGTGCCGGCGGTGATCACATCGTCCACCAACATCACTCGCCCCTGCAGCGGGCTGCCCACCAGCGAACCGCCTTCGCCGTGGGTCTTGGCTTCCTTGCGGTTAAAGCAGTAAGGCACGTCGCGCTCATGGTGTTCCGCCAACGCCACCGCCGTAGTGGTGGCAATAGGAATGCCTTTATAGGCCGGGCCAAACAGCAGGTCGAAATCGATGCCGGAGTCCATCAGAGCTTCGGCGTAGAAGCGCCCCAACAGCGCAAGATCGCGCCCGGTATTAAACAGACCGGCGTTGAAGAAATACGGGCTGGTGCGGCCGGATTTCAGGGTGAACTCGCCGAATTTCAATACCTGCTTGTTAAGCGCGAACTCGATAAACTGGCGCTGATAGGCTTTCATTACTGCTTCTCCTCGTCTGAATCTGCTTGGGTCTTGTCATTACTGCCGCCCGATCGCCGGGCATAAAAAAGGCGACTTCTCAGTCGCCTTAAAAAATCAGTCCGCCAGCGCCGCTTTCTGCGCCTGGAAGATGGTTTCGATGCCCCCTCGGGCCAGCGCCAATAGCGCCAACAGCTCATCGTGGCTGAACGGCTCGCCTTCGGCGGTGCCCTGCACCTCAATCATGCGGCCATCTTCCATCATCACCACGTTCATGTCGGTTTCCGCCGCGGAATCCTCCACATACTCCAGATCGCACAGCGCTTCGCCATTGACGATGCCGACGGAAACCGCCGCCACCATGCCCTTCATCGGGTTGGCTTTCAGCTTGCCGTTGGCCACCAGCGTGTTCAACGCATCGGCCAGCGCCACGCAGGCGCCGGAGATCGAGGCAGTTCGGGTACCGCCGTCGGCCTGCAGTACGTCGCAGTCGAGGGTGATGGTGAATTCACCGAGCTTTTTCAGGTCTACCGCGGCGCGCAGCGAGCGGGCGATCAGGCGCTGGATCTCCAGCGTGCGGCCACCCTGTTTGCCTTTGGCGGCTTCACGAGCGTTGCGGCTGTGGGTGGAGCGCGGCAGCATGCCGTACTCGGCGGTGATCCAACCTTGCCCCTGGCCTTTCAGGAAGCGCGGAACGCCCTCTTCTACCGTGGCGGTGCACAAGACTTTGGTATCGCCAAACTCAACCAGCACTGAACCTTCAGCGTGTTTGGTATAGTGACGGGTCAGTGTCAGGGGGCGAACTTGCTGTGGTGCTCTGCCTGCAGGACGCATGGGCTCTCTCCGGCTTCAAATCAACTATTGGCTGCGCATTATACGGGCTTCGTGACGTAATGCCTATCCTGCCCGCAGCCGCGACGCTATAATCGCCCCATCTTTTCCTATTACGGGTACGCATCAATGATCCGCAGCATGACCGCCTACGCCCGGCGTGAAATCAAGGGTGAATGGGGCAGCGCAGCCTGGGAGCTGCGTTCCGTTAACCAGCGCTACTTAGAAACCTACATCCGCCTGCCGGAACAATTCCGCAGCCTGGAGCCGGTGATCCGTGAACGTATCCGTGGCCGCCTGACCCGCGGCAAAGTCGAATGCAACCTGCGTTTCGAGCTGGATCCAAGCGCGCAAAGCTCGCTGATCCTGAACGAAAAACTGGCCAAACAGCTGGTCGAAGCCGCCAACTGGGTGAAAATGCAGAGCGACGAAGGGGAAATCAACCCGATCGACGTGCTGCGCTGGCCGGGCGTGATGTCCGCGCAGGAGCAGGATTTGGACGCCATCAGCGCCGAGCTGATGCAGGCGCTGGACGGCGCGCTGGATGACTTCATCGTCGCACGCGAAAGCGAAGGTGCCGCGCTGAAAACGCTGATCGAACAGCGCCTCGACGGCGTCAGCGCCGAAGTGGTCAAAGTGCGCGCCCAGATGCCGAACATCCTGCAATGGCAGCGCGAGCGCCTGGTCAGCAAGTTGGAAGAGGCACAGGTACAGCTGGAAAACACCCGCCTGGAGCAGGAGCTGGTGCTGATGGCGCAGCGCATCGACGTCGCCGAAGAGCTGGACCGTCTGGAAGCGCACGTGAAAGAGACGCACAACATTCTGAAGAAGAAAGAAGCCGTCGGCCGCCGCCTCGACTTTATGATGCAGGAGTTCAACCGCGAATCGAACACCCTGGCCTCCAAGTCGATCAATGCCGACGTCACCGCTTCCGCCATCGAGCTGAAAGTGCTGATTGAGCAAATGCGCGAGCAGATCCAGAACATCGAGTGATCCTGCCCCGCATGCCATCAAGCCCGCGCCAAGCGGGCTTTTTTATGGCTGCAGATCAGCGATGGGCGGCCGCCTGCTCTTCATCAATCAGCCCCATTTTCTGCAGCTGCACCGCAATGCTCCAGGTTGAGCGCTCGAACTCATCGCTCAGCGCTTCCAGCGTCGCCCCAGCCGCATGGCTCTCACGCAGCCGCAGTTTTTCTTCTTCCGGCCAAGGGAAGTAGGCATTGGCCGGCCGGCCCTCGGCCAGATTCTTCTGCCGCTTCTCCTCCGGCGTCAGCCGGGCTTTTTTCTGCAGTTCGGCTTCACCGTCGAACTCATTGGCCAACGCGAACAGCAGGCGGATAGCCTCCGGCGCACAGGCCGCCGAAGCCGGTCTCAACAGCTCGCCGGTGTCGGGATTAACGCCGTTGGCCAGCGCCCTGAGCAACGTGCCGGTATTCATCGTTCGCCTCCTTGTCCGAGAAAATACGCGCCGGTCGTGGCGCCTTGTTCAGGCATTTTTCTTTGCCTCTCTCGAGAAAACCACACTTTACGCCATGAAAAAGCGCCAGTTGCGAGCCAGATTCCAGGCGTTTGCACGCGAGTGACGGCGATTGCATCAGGTTGCGAGCCGGCAGGCCTCTGGGCAACCGGCCACCGGGAAGCTTATGAAAAACTGCCGAGCAGCGCGTGCGGATGACAATCGGCAAGATATCCCGCACGCCATAAGTATTTTGTTCTAATTATCACGCAAGGTAATGAAAGGGCGGCGATGCTGTGGCTAAATGTGTTTTTTTCCTGCCCGTGAACCGTACGGACCGTTTATGCCACAAATTCTGCAATTTATTATGGCTCTGGTGGTGATCATCGCCCTGGCGCTGCTGGTCAGCAATAATCGCAAGAAAATCCGCCTGCGCTATATCATCCAGCTGCTGGTGATCGAAGGCGCGCTGGCCTATTTCTTCCTGCACTCCGCCAGCGGGCTCAGCGTGATCAAACACGTCGCCGGCTTCTTCGACACTCTGCTCGCCTACGCCGCCCAAGGATCGGAGTTCGTGTTCGGCGGCATGAGCAAGGATGGTCTGGCATTCATCTTCCTCGGCGTTTTGTGCCCTATCATCTTTATTTCCGCCCTGATCGGCATTTTGCAGCATTTCCGCATCCTGCCGCTGATCATTCGCCTGGTCGGCACCTTGCTGTCCAAGGTCAACGGCATGGGCAAGCTGGAATCGTTCAACGCCGTCAGCACGCTGGTGCTGGGGCAGTCGGAGAACTTCATCGCCTATAAAGGCATCATCGGCGATATATCGCCGCGCCGCATGTACACCATGGCCGCGACCGCCATGTCGACGGTATCGCTCTCCATCGTCGGCGCCTACATGTCAATGATCGACGCGCAGTACGTGGTGGCGGCATTGATCCTTAACATGTTCAGCACCTTCATCATTCTGTCGATCATCAACCCGTATCAGGTCGAAGACGAGCCGGAGCTGAAGCTGAACAAACTGCATGAAGATCAGAGCTTCTTCGAAATGTTGGGCGAATACATTCTGGCCGGCTTCAAGATTGCGATGATCATCGCGGCGATGCTGATCGGCTTTATCGCGCTGATCTCCGCCGTCAATGCGCTGTTCTCCGCGGTGCTCGGCATCAGCTTCCAGCAGATCCTCGGCTATGTGTTCTATCCGCTGGCCTGGCTGATCGGTATCCCGGCGGAAGAGGCTCTGAAGGCGGGCAGCATCATGGCGACCAAACTGGTGGCCAACGAATTCGTGGCGATGATTGAGCTGAAGAAAATCGCGGCGGAGCTGTCGCCGCGCGGGCTGGGCATTCTGTCGGTGTTCCTGGTGTCGTTCGCCAACTTCGCCTCCATCGGCATCGTCGCCGGCGCCATCAAGGGGCTGAACGAGCAGCAAGGCAACGTGGTTTCCCGTTTTGGCCTGAAGCTGGTTTACGGCTCGACGCTGGTGAGCCTGCTGTCGGCGGCCATCGCCGGCCTAGTGCTGTAATCCCCACTCCCGGCCGCAGGGCCGGGAGTTCGCTTTAAAACGCCACGCACACCGGCGCATCCACCCGCATTACCGAATCCTGCGCAAACTGCTGCTTGTAGCCGCTGCGCAGCGCCTCGATATTCATCTCGCTCTCTTTGCCCGGTGCATGGATCAGCAGCAGCGCCTTGCTGTTCTCGCGCGCCAGCTTGCCATCGTGGCCCAGCCACTGCCCTTTGGCATCAAAGACCGTCAGCCCGTCTTTAAAGCGCGGCGTCACCTGGCTATCGACGAAGGTTTGCCACTCGGCGGCGGTGATCGCCGGCCCCGCCGGGCGATTCAGGCCGAAGTAGAGCGTTGTCTGCACCAGCGGATCGCCGGTGCGGCAAGCCGGGGCGGGTGGCACAGCCTGGTGGCCTGGCGCCACGCAGCCGCTCAGCAGCAGGGCGGCCACCACGGCGCCGGCGGCCAATCTCGGGGAGTTTTTCATCTGCAGTCTCGGTTTATCGGTTGAAGGATTCGCTGCAAAAAGCATAGTCAGCGATGGAAACCAGCGCGAAATTTCTAATGCTTTCATCAACAGCCAGATGTTAAAAAAGGCTGGTTATCGGCAATAAAAACGGAGTTTGGATTAGCTAAATTAATCCGAAACGCCATCAGTGAAAAAAACTCAGTGGCGCGCGCCATCGGCGGCGATTACCCTGCCGGCCATCATTCTGACGCAAGTACGCTGTGAATCCCTTATGTTACTGAGCATCCTTTATATCATCGGCATCACCGCCGAAGCCATGACCGGCGCGCTGGCGGCCGGCCGCCGCCAAATGGACATGTTCGGCGTGATCATCATCGCTTCGGTCACGGCGATCGGCGGCGGGTCGGTGCGCGATATGCTGCTCGGGCATTTTCCATTGGGCTGGGTCAAACACCCGGAATACATCGTCATCGTCGCGATAGCGGCGATCGTCACCACCTGGGTGGCTCCCCTGATGCGCCATTTGCGCCGCCTGTTCCTGGTGCTCGACGCCGTCGGCCTGATCGTCTTCTCGATCATCGGCGCGCAGGTGGCCCTGGATATGGGACACAGCGCCATTATCGCCGCCATCGCCGCAGTGATCACCGGCGTCTTCGGCGGGGTGCTGCGCGACATGTTCTGCAACCGTATCCCGCTGGTTTTCCAGAAAGAGATCTACGCCGGCATCTCCTTCAGCGCCGCCTGGCTGTATATCGGCCTGCAGCACCTCAGCCTGCCGCACAATCTGGTGGTGATCCTCACGCTGGTCGCCGGCCTGAGCGCGCGCCTGATCGCCCTGCGCTTCCGCCTCGGCCTGCCGGTGTTCAACTACCAGCATCCGGATCACTGATCTCGGGGCGGCAACGCGCCGCCGCCGAGGCCAAAACTGCAGAAATGTCGCCCTTCGACGCGCAAATTCGCTCATTCGCCGCTTTTTCCGCGCAAAGCGGCGGGCAAAATGCGAGCTAACGCTGCACCCGGCGCGTTAGCCGTGTATACTGTGCGGAGAAAATACACATCCGCTGTTATTGGCATATCAACCGTTATCAACGAACATCATCATGGCTCAAGGCACGCTTTATATTGTCTCTGCTCCCAGTGGCGCAGGTAAATCAAGTCTGATTCAGGCTTTGTTAAAGACGCAACCGCTGTACGACACGCAGGTTTCGGTTTCGCACACCACGCGCGACAGCCGCCCGGGTGAAAATCACGGCGAGCACTATTTCTTCGTCTCGAAAGACGAATTCCGCCGGATGATCGAGCAGGACGCGTTTCTTGAGCACGCCGAAGTGTTCGGCAACTATTACGGCACCTCGCGCGCCGCCATCGAACAAGTATTGTCGACCGGCGTGGACGTGTTTCTGGATATCGACTGGCAGGGCGCGCAGCAAATCCGCGCCAAAATGCCGCAGGCGCGCAGCATCTTCATTCTGCCGCCGTCGAAGGAAGAACTGGGCCGCCGCCTGCGCGGGCGCGGGCAGGATTCCGAAGAGGTGATCGCCAAGCGCATGGCTCAGGCCGTGGCGGAAATGACGCATTACGCGGAGTACGATTACCTGATCGTGAACGATGATTTCGATCTGGCGCTGTCCGATCTGAAGACCATCATTCGCGCCGAGCGCCTGCGTTTGGGCCGCCAGTTGCTGCGGCATGACGCTTTAATCAGCAAACTATTGGCAGACTGAAGGCAGTTTCAGTATCATGCCCAGTCTTTTCGTCACCTGTGGAGTAGCACAAATATGGCACGCGTAACTGTTCAAGACGCTGTAGAGAAAATTGGTAACCGTTTTGACCTGGTGTTGGTCGCTGCTCGTCGGGCGCGTCAGATCCAGACCGGCGGCAAAGATGCACTGGTTCCGGAAGAGAACGACAAGTACACCGTTATCGCCCTGCGCGAAATCGAAGAAGGCCTGATCACCAGCCAGATCCTCGACGTGCGTGAGCGCCAGGAGCAGCAAGAGCAGGAAGCCGCAGAGATTCAAGCGGTTACCGCGATTGCTGAAGGTCGTCGTTAATTAGACTGCGAGTCCGCCTTGTACCTGTTTGAAAGCCTGAATCTGCTGATTCAACGTTACCTGCCCGAGGAGCAGATTAAGCGCCTCAAACAGGCATACCTCGTCGCGCGCGACGCGCACGAGGGCCAGACACGCTCCAGCGGTGAGCCTTACATTACTCACCCGGTCGCCGTGGCCTGCATCCTGGCGGAAATGCGTCTCGATCACGAGACGCTGATGGCGGCATTGCTGCACGACGTCATCGAAGACACCCCAGCCACCTATCAAGATATGGAACAGCTGTTCGGCAAGAGCGTCGCCGAACTGGTTGAGGGCGTCTCCAAGCTCGACAAGCTGAAGTTCCAGGACAAGAAAGAAGCGCAGGCGGAAAACTTCCGCAAGATGATCATGGCGATGGTGCAGGATATCCGCGTCGTGCTGATCAAGCTGGCCGACCGTACGCACAACATGCGCACCCTCGGTTCGCTGCGCCCCGACAAACGCCGGCGCATCGCGCGTGAAACCCTGGAAATCTACAGCCCGCTCGCCCACCGTCTGGGTATTCATCACCTGAAGACCGAGCTGGAAGAGCTGGGCTTCGAGGCGCTGTACCCGAACCGTTATCGCGTGATCAAGGAAGTGGTGAAAGCCGCACGCGGCAACCGCAAAGAGATGATTCAAAAAATCCTCTCCGAGATCGAAGGGCGACTGACCGAAGCCGGCATCGCCTGCCGCGTCAGCGGGCGGGAAAAACACCTCTACTCCATCTACCTCAAGATGCACCTCAAAGAACAGCGTTTCCATTCCATCATGGATATCTACGCGTTCCGGGTGATCGTGAAAGAGGTCGATACCTGCTACCGCGTGCTCGGCCAGGTGCACAGCCTGTACAAACCGCGCCCGGGGCGGGTGAAAGATTACATCGCCATTCCCAAGGCCAACGGCTATCAATCGCTGCATACCTCGCTGATCGGCCCGCACGGCGTGCCGGTCGAAGTGCAGATCCGCACCGAAGACATGGACCAGATGGCTGAGATGGGGGTAGCCGCGCACTGGGCTTACAAGGAAAGAGAGCAGGGCGAAACCGGCACCACGGCGCAGATCCGCGCCCAGCGCTGGATGCAGAGCCTGCTGGAACTGCAGCAAAGCGCCGGCAGTTCGTTTGAGTTTATCGAGAGCGTCAAATCCGATCTGTTCCCGGATGAGATTTACGTTTTCACCCCGGAAGGCCGCATCGTCGAGCTGCCCGCCGGCGCCACGCCGGTCGATTTCGCCTATGCGGTGCATACCGATATCGGCCATGCCTGCGTCGGCGCGCGCGTCGATCGTCAGCCATACCCGCTGTCGCAGTCGCTGACTAGCGGCCAGACCGTCGAGATCATCACCGCGCCGGGCGCGCGGCCCAACGCCGCCTGGCTGAACTTCGTGGTCAGCTCGAAAGCGCGCGCCAAAATTCGCCAGATGCTGAAGAACCTCAAGCGCGACGACTCCGTCGGCCTCGGCCGCCGTCTGCTCAACCACGCGCTGGGCGGCAGCCGCAAGCTGGCCGAAATCCCGCAGGAAAACATTCAGCACGAGCTGGACCGTATGAAGCTGGCGACGCTGGACGATCTGCTGGCGGAAATCGGCCTCGGCAACGCCATGAGCGTGGTGGTGGCGAAGAACCTGCAGGGCGATCAGTCCAGCCTGGGCGCATCCTCCGGCGTGCGTAACCTGGCCATCAAGGGCGCCGACGGGGTGTTGATCACCTTCGCCAAGTGCTGCCGTCCGATTCCGGGCGATCCGATTATCGCTCACGTCAGCCCGGGCAAAGGGCTGGTGATCCACCATGAGTCCTGCCGCAATATTCGCGGCTATCAGAAAGAGCCTGAGAAGTTCATGGCGGTCGAGTGGGATAAAGAGACCGAGCAGGAGTTCATCGCCGAGATCAAGGTGGATATGTTCAACCACCAGGGCGCGTTGGCCAACCTGACGGCGGCGATCAACGCGGCCGAGTCCAATATTCAGAGCCTGAACACCGAAGAGAAAGACGGTCGGGTTTATAGCGCCTTTATCCGCTTGACCACCCGCGATCGCATCCATTTGGCAAACATTATGCGTAAAATCCGTATCATGCCGGATGTGATCAAAGTTAACCGCAACCGAAACTAGCGCTTATGAGTCCTGAACGCTATGCGCGGATTTGTGAAATGCTCGCGACCCGGCAGCCGGATTTGACGGTCTGCCTGGAGCAAGTGCACAAGCCGCATAACGTCTCCGCCATTATCCGCACCGCCGACGCCGTCGGCGTGCATCAGGTCCACGCCGTGTGGCCCACCACCCGCATGCGCACCCTGGTTTCCTCCGCCGCCGGCAGCAACAGCTGGGTCAGCGTCAAAACCCATCGTTCCATCGGCGACGCGGTCGGTCATCTGAAAGCGCAGGGCATGCAAATTCTGGCCACCAATCTGTCTGCGCGCGCGGTCGATTTCCGCGAGGTGGACTACACCCGGCCCACCTGCGTGCTGCTCGGCCAGGAAAAAACCGGCATCACCGAAGAAGCGCTGGCGCTGGCCGATCGGGACATCGTCATTCCGATGATCGGCATGGTGCAGTCGCTCAACGTCTCCGTGGCCTCGGCGCTGATCCTGTATGAAGCGCAGCGCCAGCGGCAGAACGCCGGCCTGTATCGCCGCGACAACAGCATGCTGGATGAAGAAGAGCAGCAGCGTCTGCTGTTCGAAGGCGGTTACCCGGTGCTGGCCAACGTGGCCAAGCGCAAAGGGCTGCCACGCCCGCAGATTGACGAGCAGGGCCAGGTGGTCGCCAGCGCCGAATGGTGGGCGGCCATGCAGGCGACGGTGCGCAAATGAAAGGCCGCCTGCTGGATGCTGTCCCACTCACCACGCTTTCCGGGGTTGGCGCCAGCCAGGCGGGCAAACTGGCCAAACTCGGCCTCGAGACCATTCAGGATCTGCTGCTGCACCTGCCGCTGCGCTACGAAGACCGCACTCGCCTCTACCCGATCAACGATCTGCTGCCGGGCATCTACGCCACGGTAGAAGGGGAAGTGCTGCGCAGCGACATCAGCTTCGGCCGCCGCCGCATGCTGACCTGCCAGATCAGCGACGGTACCGGCATCCTCACCATGCGGTTCTTCAACTTCAACGCCGCGATGAAGAACAGCCTGGCCACCGGCCGCCGCGTGACCGCCTATGGCGAGATCAAGCGCGGCAACCACGGCGCGGAAATCATCCATCCGGAATACCGCATTCAGGGCGAAGCCAGCGAAGTCGAGCTGCAGGAGTCGCTGACGCCGGTCTACCCCACCACCGAAGGGGTGCGGCAAGCCACGCTGCGCAAGCTGACCGATCAGGCGCTGGAGCTGCTGGATACCTGCGCCATCGCCGAACTGCTGCCGCCGGAGCTGAGCGGCGGCCTGATGAGCCTGCCGCAGGCGCTGCACACCCTGCATCGCCCGCCGCCGGACATCCAGCTGGCGGATCTGGAGCTGGGCAAACACCCGGCGCAAAAACGCCTGATCCTCGAAGAGCTGCTGGCGCATAACCTCAGCATGCTGGCGGTGCGCGCCGGCGCGCAGAGCTATCAGGCGCAGCCGCTGCTGCCGGACGATCGGCTGAAAAACCGTTTTCTCGCCCAGCTGCCGTTCTCGCCGACCGGCGCGCAAACGCGCGTGGTGGCCGACATCGAAGCCGATATGCAAAAAGACTTCCCGATGATGCGGCTGGTGCAGGGCGACGTCGGCTCCGGTAAAACGCTGGTGGCGGCGCTGGCGGCGCTGCGCGCCATCGCGCACGGCAAGCAGGTAGCGCTGATGGCGCCGACCGAGCTACTGGCCGAGCAGCACGCCAACAATTTCCGTCAGTGGTTCGAACCGCTGGGGCTGGAGGTCGGCTGGCTGGCCGGCAAACAGAAAGGCAAGGCGCGCATCGCGCAGCAGGAGGCTATCGCCAGCGGCCAGGTGTCGATGGTGGTCGGCACCCACGCCATCTTCCAGGAGCAGGTGCAGTTTAACGGCCTGGCGCTGGTGATCATTGATGAGCAGCACCGCTTCGGGGTGCATCAGCGGCTGGCGCTGTGGGAGAAAGGCGAAGAGCAAGGCTTCCACGCCCATCAGCTGATCATGACCGCCACGCCGATCCCGCGCACGCTGGCGATGACCGCCTATGCCGATCTCGATACCTCGGTCATCGACGAGCTGCCGCCGGGCCGTACGCCGGTGACCACCGTCGCCATCCCCGATACCCGCCGCGCCGACATCATTCAACGGGTGAAAAGTGCCTGTCTGGAAGAAGGACGGCAGGCTTACTGGGTGTGTACGCTGATCGAAGAGTCCGAGCTGCTGGAAGCGCAGGCGGCGGAAGCCACCTGGGAAGAACTGAAAACCGCGCTGCCAGAGCTGAAGGTAGCGCTGGTGCACGGCCGCATGAAAGCGCAGGAAAAGCAGGCGGTGATGCAGGCGTTTAAACAGGGCGAGCTGCAGCTGTTGGTGGCCACTACGGTGATCGAAGTCGGCGTCGACGTGCCGAACGCCAGCCTGATGATCATCGAAAACCCGGAGCGGCTGGGCCTGGCGCAGCTGCACCAGCTGCGCGGCCGCGTAGGGCGCGGCGCCGTGGCCTCACACTGCGTGCTGCTGTACAAAACGCCGCTGAGCAAGACTGCGCAAACGCGCCTGCAGGTGCTGCGCGACAGCAACGATGGCTTCGTCATCGCGCAGCGCGATCTGGAGATCCGCGGCCCGGGCGAGCTGCTGGGCACCCGCCAGACCGGCAGCGCCGAATTCAAGGTGGCGGATCTGCTGCGCGATCAGGCGATGATCCCCGAAGTGCAGCGCGTCGCTCGCCATCTCCATCAGCACTATCCGGAGCACGCCCAGGCGCTGATCGAACGCTGGCTGCCGGAGAAGGCGCGCTACTCCAACGCATAAAAAAGGGCGCCGCAGGCGCCCTTTTCGCGATGACCCGCGATATCACCCCACCGCCGGGAACACCGGCAGCAGCAGATACAGCTTGATGACGATGGCATTGGCGATATCGATAAAGAACGCCCCCACCATCGGCACCACCAAAAACGCCACGTGCGACGGGCCGAAACGATCGGTGATCGCCTGCATGTTGGCGATCGCCGTCGGCGTGGCGCCCATGCCGAAGCCGCAGTGGCCGGCGGCCAGCACCGCCGCGTCGTAGTTTTTACCCATCACCCGATAGGTGACGAAGATCGCGTACAGCGCCATGACCAGCGTCTGCACCGCCAGGATCGCCAGCATCGGCAGCGCCAGCGAGGCCAGCTCCCACAGGCGCAGGCTCATCAACGCCATCGCCAGGAACAGCGACAGGCTGACGTTGCCCAGCACCGACACCGCCCGCTCGAACACGGTATAGAAACCGGTGAAGGCCAGCGTGTTACTGAGGATCACCCCGACGAACAGCACGCAGACGAAGTTCGGCAGTTCAAACACCGTGCCGCTCAGCAGGCCGGCAATCAGCTGCCCCAGACTCAGACAGATGGCGATCATGGCGATGGTTTCGATCATCACCAGCGAGGTGATCAGACGGCCGCTTTCCGGCTTCTCGAAGCCGCTCGGCTGCACGCTGTCATCCGGGGTGCCTTCCGGCGTGGAGGAGTGCTTGACCAGATAGCGCGCCACCGGGCCGCCGATCAGGCCGCCCAGCACCAGGCCGAAGGTGGCGCAGGCCATGGCGACTTCCGTGGCGTTCTCGAAGCCGTAGCGCTCGATGAATAGCTTGCTCCAGGCCGCCCCGGTGCCGTGGCCGCCCGACAGGGTGATCGACCCGGCGATCAGGCCCATCAGCGGATCCAACCCCAGCATTTTCGCCATGCCGATGCCGATGGCATTCTGCACGATAAGCAGCCCCAGCACCACGAACAGGAACACCACCAGCACCTTGCCGCCGGCGCGCAAACGCGCCAGGTTGGCGTTCAGGCCGATGGTGGCGAAGAAGGCCAGCATCAGCGGATCCTTCAGCGACATGTCAAAACTGATTTCCCAGTTGACGAGCTTTTTCAGGGCTAACAGCAGGAGGGCCACCAGCAAACCGCCGGCGACGGGAGCGGGAATGGTATATTTTCGCAGCAGAGGAATGGTTCTGACGCACTTGCCCCCGAGGAGCAAAACCAGCGTCGCCGCGACTAACGTGCCATAAGTATCAAGATGAAACATCCAGGTACTCCATGTAAGGAAAAAGATCCAAATAAAAATAATAAGTTATAGAAAACCACTGAGTTTTTAAACTTGATGAGTGCAGGATTAGAAGTAAAAAACGCTGAGATGACAAGAAAAAATGAATGAAAATGCGACATAAACAGGAAAGTCGGCAACATAATATTTACGCGCAACCGTTTGCTTTTGTGGGGCGGAGCATTAAAATGCCTGCTTTGCCGTATCTGGAAACGCCACACCATGAGCATGTCATCCTCCGAGCTTGATGCCGCGCGCCAAGCCGCCTCAGAACCCCGCGCCAGTGAACTGATTTATCGCCTGGAAGATCGCCCGCCGCTGCCGCAAACGCTGTTTGCCGCCGGCCAGCATCTGCTGGCGATGTTCGTCGCGGTGATCACCCCGGCCCTGCTGATCTGCCAGGCGCTAGGTCTGCCGGCACAGGATACCCAGCACATCATCAGCATGTCGCTGTTCGCCTCCGGTCTGGCTTCCATTCTGCAAATCAAAACCTGGGGGCCGGTGGGTTCCGGGCTGCTGTCGATTCAGGGCACCAGCTTCAACTTCGTTTCGCCGCTGATCATGGGCGGTCTGGCGCTGAAAAACGGCGGCGCCGACGTGCCGACCATGATGGCCGCGCTGTTCGGTACCCTGATGGTCGCCTCCTGCACCGAAATTCTGCTGTCGCGCGTGCTGCATCTGGCGCGCCGCATCATCACCCCGCTGGTTTCCGGCATCGTGGTGATGATCATCGGCCTGTCGCTGATTCAGGTCGGCCTGACCTCGATCGGCGGCGGCTACGCCGCGATGAACGATCACAGCTTCGGCTCGCCGAAAAACCTGCTGCTGGCCGGCGCGGTGCTGGCGGTAATCATCCTGCTGAACCGCCAGCGCAACCCTTACCTGCGCGTGGCTTCGCTGGTGATCGCCATGGCGGTCGGCTATCTGTTGGCCTGGGCGATGGACATGCTGCCCGCCGACGCACCGGCGGCCCCCACGGCGGCGATCACCATCCCCACGCCGCTCTATTACGGCCTGGGCTTCGACTGGAACCTGCTGCTGCCGCTGATGCTGATTTTTATGGTCACCTCGCTCGAGACCATCGGCGACATCACCGCCACCTCCGACGTCTCCGAACAGCCGGTCAGCGGGCCGCTGTACATGAAGCGCCTGAAGGGCGGCGTGCTGGCCAACGGCCTGAACTCGATGCTGTCGGCGGTGTTCAACACCTTCCCCAACTCCTGCTTCGGCCAGAACAATGGCGTGATCCAACTGACCGGCGTCGCCAGCCGCTACGTCGGCTTCGTGGTGGCGCTGATGCTGATCGCGCTGGGGCTGTTCCCGGCGGTGGCCGGCTTCGTGCAGCACATCCCCGAACCGGTACTGGGCGGCGCGACCATCGTGATGTTCGGCACCATCGCCGCCTCCGGCGTGCGCATCGTATCGCGCGAGCGTCTCAACCGCCGCGCCATCATGATCATGGCGCTGTCGCTGGCCGTCGGCATGGGCGTCTCCCAGCAGCCGCTGATCCTGCAGTTCGCGCCGGACTGGCTGAAAACCCTGCTCTCTTCCGGCATCGCCGCCGGCGGCATTACCGCCATCGTGCTGAACCTGGTGTTCCCGCAAGAACACGAGAAGAAGTAACCCGTCCATCGGCGTTCAAACGGCCGCTTGCGGCCGTTTTTTATTGTCTATCAGACCATTGCCCTTGAGATGCCCGGCCAATTGCGGCATAAACAGGGTATCTTTTTTGACCGATGCGGATGTAGACGATGAAATTTATCGGAAAGCTGTTGCTGACGTTGCTGCTGCTGATCGTGCTGGCGGCAGTGGTGCTGTACCTGGTGGGGCAAACCCGCTGGGCGGCAGGCCGCCTGAGCGCCTGGATCAGTGACAACAGCGAATACCGCCTGTCGATAGGAAAAATCACCCATTCGTGGAGCCAGCCGAACCAGATTGAGCTGGAAGACGTGCAACTGGCGCGCAACGGCCAGCCGCAGGCGCTAGTCGCCAAACGCGTCGATCTGGGCCTCAGCCTGCGCCAAATCACCGAGCCGCGCTATTTTCACAGCGTCACACTGCGCGACGGCACGCTGAACGTGCAGCCGCAGGCGGCGGCGCTGCCTGTACAGGCCGACGTGCTGCAGCTGAGCAACATGGCGTTGCAGTCCAACGATAACAAGTGGCAGCTCAACGCGCAGCAGGTCACTGCCGGCATCACGCCGTGGCGCCCGCTGGCCGGTCATCTGCTGGGGGACAGCAACCAGTTCCAGTTCAGCGCCGGTTCGATGACGCTGAACGGCATCCCCGCCTCGAAGGTGTTGGTGCAGGGGGAGCAGAAGCAGGGCCAGCTGCTGTTGAACAACTTCGGCGCCGATCTGGCGCAGGGCGACCTGACCGGCGTGGCCAGCCGCGCCGCAGACGGCAGTTGGCAGGTGGATCGCCTGCGGCTGAGCGGCGTGCGCATGCAGACCCCGCTGACGCTGGCGGAATTCATGCAGCGCTTTACCACCCTGCCGCCGGTCACCCTCAAGCGTTTCGATCTGATCGACGCGCGCCTGGAAGGCAAGGCATGGGCGTTTAACGATCTCGATCTGTCGCTGCAAAACGTCAGCGTCGAAAAAGGCGACTGGCGCAGCGAAGACGGCTCGCTCAACGTCAACGCCAGCGACGTGATCAACGGCGGCTTCCACCTGATCGATCCGATCGCCACCCTGCGGCTCTCCTCCGCCGGCATAGCCATTCAACAGTTCACCACCCGCTGGGAAGGCGGGCTGCTGCGCACCTCCGGCAACTGGCTGCGCGCCGGCAAACGCCTGCAGCTGGATGAAGTGGCCATGGCGGCGCTGGAGTACACCCTGCCGAGCGACTGGCGCGAACTGTGGCTGAAACCGCTGCCGGACTGGCTGGCGGAGGTGTACGTCACCAAGCTGACCACCAACCGCAATCTGATCATCGATATCAACCCGGCATTCCCGTTCCAGATCACCGCGCTGGACGGCTACGGCAGCAACCTGCTGCTGGCGCGCGATCGCCAGTGGGGCATATGGTCTGGATCGCTCAACCTGAACGGCAGCGAGGCGACCTTCAACAAGATAGACGTGCGGCGCCCTTCGCTGGCGCTGAACGCCGACGCCAATCAGATTAACGTCACCGAGCTCAGCGCCTTTATGCCTAATGGGTTGCTTGAGGCCAAAGCGACCGTCGATCAGCTGCCGGGCAAGCCGTTCCAGCTGACGCTGCACGGCCGTTCGGTACCGATCAACACCTTGCAGCAATGGGGATGGCAGCCGGTGCCGCTGACGGGCGACGGCAACCTTGAGCTGCAGTTGAAAGGGCTGCTGAACAGCGACGGGCCGTTCAAAGCCTCGTTGAAGGGAAATCTGCAGGCCACCGCCGGCGACGGCCAAGCGGTGAACCAGCAACTGCCGTAATGCCCTGCGCGGCCCGCCCTCAGGCAGGCCGCCGTCTTACTCTTCCAGCGCCTCAGAGCCGCCCTGATCCAGCGGCACATCCGGCTCGGCCGGCAGCACCATGTAGGTGCCTTCGAACACCGCGCCTTTATCCTCGTCGCCGAACAGATGCACTTCGGCGTGCACGCGCGCGCGGCGGCCGCGCGCCAGACGCGCCAAGTCGCCGCTCAGCGAGCCGAGATCCGCCACCGCTCGCGGCCTGCCGGTAATCGGTTTGCTGTAGCGAATGTGCGCGTCCGCCAGAATGATGGTGCCGCCGAGGTGGCGCTCGCGCAGCAGCAGCCAAATCAGCCCCCAGGCGGTCAGCGTCGCCAGCGAGAACAGGCTGCCGGCGAACAGCGTGTGGTGCGGATTCTGGTTGCCGGTCTCGGGCATGGTGGTGACGAAGCGCTGGCCGGTGTATTGGCTGATGCGCACGCCCATCTTTTCGCTCAGCGGGATGTGTTCATACCAGGCCTGCTGCAGTTGGCCGCACCAGTCGGGGCGATGCAGGATATCGTCCAGCGTCGCTACCGGTTTGATCATCAAAAAGTGGCGGATCGGGGTGGTCTGCGGCGCAGTGATCTCCCCCTGATTGACGAACCCCAGCTTGGCGAAGAAGTCCACCGCGTCCTCACGGGCGCTGCACACCACCCGCTTCACGCCCTCCTGCCGCGCAACGGACTCCAGCGTCATCGCCACCAGCGTCCCCAGCCCTTTATCCTGCAGCGTCGGATCTACCGCCAGAAAACGGATCGCCGCCTCGTTGTCGGCATTGATGTACAGCCGCCCGATGGCGACGATTTTACCGGCCTCGTCCACCACCATTTGGTGGTGGGCCATGGCGTCATAGGCATCCTTTTCCGAACCCACCGGCTGGTGCAGCGGCTTGCGCAGCATTTCCCAGCGAAACTGGTAATACTCCTTCAGTTCTTGCTCTGTTACGGGTACTCGTAGGTGATACATAGACGCCTGTTCTCCGAATGCTTAGACCTGTAGCCAGAATGTCACCGGACCATCGTTGACCAGCGCCACCTGCATGTCGGCGGCGAATTCGCCGGTCTGGGTCTCTACGCCGCGTTCGCGGCACTGGCCAACAAAATATTGATACAACCGATCGGCGACCAAAGGTGCGGCGCCGCGCGAGAAGCTGGGCCGCATGCCCTTTTGGGTGTCCGCCGCCAGGGTGAACTGCGAAACGACCAGCACGCTGCCCCCGGCCTGCTGGACGTTGAGATTCATCTTGTCGTTCTCGTCGCCGAAAATGCGGTATCCCAACACGCGTTCGCACAGGCGCTGCGCTTTTTGCTCGTTATCGCCCTGCTCCACGCCCAATAACACTAACAAACCGGGGCCAATCTTGCCTACCGTCTCGCCACCCACCGTGACGCTGGCGTTTAACACCCGTTGAATCAACGCAATCATTCCTGCTGCCCTTCTGGTTTCTGTTCCTGTTGCTCCGCCTTCTGCCGGCGGTAGTCGCGGTATTCGCCGATGGTCACGGTGATTTCCGCGCCGAGTAACACGATACACCAGCTCCAGTAGACCCACAGGAATAAAATCGGGATCACCGCCAGCACGCCGTAAATCAGCTGATAGGAGGGGAACATGGTGACGTACAGCGCGAATCCCTTCTTGCCCAGCTCGAACAGCAACCCGGCCACCACTGCGCCAATCAGCGCATCTTTGGGCGGCACCCGCACCGTCGGCACGATGCAATACAGCAGCCAGAAGGAAGCGCACGACAAAATCAGCGGGAAGATGCGCAGCACCTGATCCACCAGGCCGTTGACGCCGGTCTGCGCCAGCCAGTTGAGCGACAGCAGGTAGGAGCTGATGGCCATGCTGGCACCCACCAGCAGCGGCCCCAGCGTCAGCACCATCCAGTACACGGCGAAGGAGAAGACGATCGGCCGCTTGTTCTTGCTGCGCCAGATGGTGTTCAGCACGCTGTCCACCGAGGAGATCAACAGCAGCGCGGTGACGATCAGCCCGCAGGTGCCGACGGCGGTCATCTTGTTGGAGTTGGCGACGAACTGTTCCAGGTAGTTCTGTATGACGTTGCCGGCGGCCGGCACGAAATTGGAAAAGATGAAGCTCTTCAGCTGTTCGCTGATGTCGGAAAACATCGGGAAAGCGGCGAACAGCGCGAACACCACGGTGACCAGCGGCACCAGCGACAGCAGGGAAACATAGGCGAGATGGCCCGCCAACATCGTCAGGCCATCGTGATCGATACGCTGGTACAGCAGCCGTCCGAAGGTGACGCCGGGCTTAATCGCAGAGGGCAGCTTCTTGCGGCGGAAAAACGACATGGTCACTCCTTGATGTCCGTTGATACGCCTTAAGCTTAACGCGCCCTACGCTCATTGAGCAAAATAGGCCGGCACCACGTCGCGATCGGTGACGTGCACCGTCTTGATCCCCAGCGCCTGCGCGGCGAGGACGTTCGCCGGGTGATCGTCGAAGAACACCGCGTCGGCGGCGGCGGTGTTTTCCGCGGCCAGCACATGCTGGTAGATCTCGGCCTCCGGCTTGCGCATGCCGAGATCTTGCGACAGATAGAGGTGATCGGCGGCGGCGGCCACTTCAGGATAGTGCTGCGGCCAGTAGTTGCAGTGCAGACGGTTGGTGTTCGACAGCACCACCACCCGGTGGCCCTCGTTGCGCAGGCGCTGCATGATGTCGATCACTTCCGGGCGCAGCGCGACGAATACCGCCTGCCAGCCGGTGGCGAACTGCTCGAAGCTGAGCGCGATGCCCATTTCATCGCACAGCTTGCCGGCGAAGTCTTCGTCGCTGATTTCACCGCGTTCATGCTGCTGGAACACCTCACCCATGGTGAAACGATCGGACAGCACCGCCAACGGCGTGCCGCTCAAATTGCTCCACACGCCCAGCACACGCTTGAAATCGATATCGACGATCACATTACCTAAATCAAAGATATACAGCATAGTCCTCTCCTGATGGGCCGGTGAGATTTCACTGTAGCGGGAAAAGGAACAGCTGAACAGGGAGCGAACGGAAAAGCGCATAGCGCGCCGCACAAACGGGGAACAACAGAGGAAAAAACTCAGGGCGCGAGAACCGCGCCCTAAGCATGAGACACTCAATCAGCGATTAAGCGTCTTTAGGACCGCGGCTGGCACGCTTACGATCGTTTTCCGTCAGGTGACGCTTACGGATACGGATCGAGGTTGGCGTCACTTCTACCAGTTCGTCGTCATCGATGAACTCCAGAGCTTGCTCCAGGGTCATTTTGATGGCCGGAACCAGGGTAGTCGCTTCGTCAGTACCGGAAGCACGCATGTTGGTCAGCTTCTTACCGGTCAGGCAGTTTACGGTCAGGTCGTTGGAACGCGAGTGAATACCGATGATCTGGCCTTCATACACTTCCGCACCGTGGCCCAGGAACAGCTTGCCGCGATCCTGCAGGCCGAACAGCGCGAACGCGACCGCTTTGCCCTGGCCGTTGGAGATCAGCACGCCGTTCTGACGCTGGCCCACTTCGCCCGGACGCACGTCGTCGTAGTGGCTGAAGGTGGAGTACAGCAGACCGGTGCCCGAAGTCATGGTCATGAATTCGTTACGGAAGCCGATCAGACCGCGGCTTGGGATCACGTAGTCGAGACGCACGCGGCCCTTACCGTCCGGATCCATGTTTTTCAGGTCGGCTTTACGCTCGCCCATCGCCTGCATCACGGAACCCTGATGCTGCTCTTCGATATCCAGCGTCACGTTCTCGAATGGCTCCTGCTTGCGGCCATCGATTTCGCGGAAGATAACTTTCGGACGGGAAACCGCCAGCTCGAAACCTTCGCGACGCATGTTTTCGATCAGCACCGACAGGTGCAGTTCGCCACGGCCGGAGACGCGGAAGGCGTCTGCATCGTCGGTTTCTTCAACGCGCAGCGCCACGTTGTGCACCAGCTCTTTGTTCAGACGGTCAAGGATCTGACGCGACGTCACGTACTTGCCTTCTTTACCGCAGAACGGCGAGGTGTTGACGTTGAAGAACATGGTGACGGTCGGTTCGTCGACGGACAGCGCCGGCAGCGCTTCTACGGCGTTGGTGTCGCAGATGGTGTCGGAGATGTTCAGCTCGCCCAGGCCGGTGATGGCGATGATGTCGCCCGCTTCCGCCAGGGTGCTGTCGATACGCTCCAGACCCAGGTGGCCCAGCACTTTGCCCACTTTACCGTTGCGAGTTTTACCTTCGCTGTCGATGATGGTGACCTGCTGGTTCGGCTTCACTTTACCGCGCTTGATGCGGCCGATGCCGATAACGCCCAGGTAGTTGTTGTAGTCCAACTGGGAGATCTGCATCTGGAATGGCGCTTCCAGCTCAACCTGCGGCGCAGACACGTGGTCGACGATCGCCTGATACAGCGGGGTCATGTCTTCCGCCATGTCGGTGTGGTCGACGCCGGCGATGCCGTTCAGCGCAGAAGCGTAGATGATCGGGAAGTCGAGCTGCTCGTCGGTCGCGTCGAGGTTCACGAACAGGTCGAACACCTGATCCACAACCCAGTCAGGGCGCGCGCCAGGACGGTCAACCTTGTTGATGACCACGATCGGCTTCAGACCGTTGGCGAAGGCCTTCTTGGTCACGAAGCGGGTTTGCGGCATAGGGCCATCCATTGCATCCACAACCAGCAGCACCGAGTCAACCATCGACATCACGCGCTCTACCTCGCCGCCGAAGTCGGCGTGTCCTGGGGTATCCACGATGTTGATACGGTAACCGTTCCAATTAATGGCGGTGTTTTTTGCGAGGATGGTAATCCCACGCTCTTTCTCCAAATCGTTGGAGTCCATTACGCGTTCGGTGGCTTCCGCACGCTCTCCGAAAGTACCGGATTGTTGCAGCAGCTTATCAACCAGGGTGGTTTTACCATGGTCAACGTGGGCAATAATGGCGATGTTACGCAAATTTTCGATCACAGCTTTGCCTCGGGCATTAGAAATAGCGCGCTATTGTACACGTATTAAGCGAGGGACTAAACAAGATCACAACCATCTCTTATAAACAACCGCGTACCGGTCAGTTTGTGATCCCTTTCACGGTGCAAAAAGCCGCAATCGCTGCACTTTTGCACCATTTCGGTGCCTGCACCCGCCCTTATTGCACCATAGCAGTGCAATTTATCGTTGGTGGTGCATACTGTGGCTGGGTAAAACCCGCCCAGAAAGGCGATGAACGCCTTTTTAAAAAGTTGGCACGCTTTTCGCTTTAGTCTTTTCAAGGCGAAAAAAAGCCAGTTCCACAGATTCGTTCCACGACGACGACAATGATAAACCGGGAGAGTTAAGTATGTCCGCTGAACACGTTTTGACGATGCTGAATGAGCATGAAGTGAAATTCGTAGACCTGCGTTTCACTGACACCAAGGGTAAGGAACAGCACGTGACTATCCCGGCTCACCAGGTAAACGCCGACTTCTTCGAAGAAGGCAAAATGTTTGACGGCTCCTCTATCGGTGGTTGGAAGGGCATCAACGAATCTGACATGGTGCTGATGCCGGACGCCAGCACGGCGGTTCTGGATCCGTTCTTCGAAGAACCTACCCTGATTATTCGCTGCGACATTCTCGAGCCGGGCACCATGCAAGGCTACGATCGCGACCCGCGCTCCATCTCCAAACGCGCCGAAGACTTCCTGCGCTCCTCCGGCATCGCGGATACCGTGCTGTTCGGGCCAGAGCCTGAGTTCTTCCTGTTCGACGACATCCGCTTCGGCAGCAGCATCCGCGGTTCCCACGTGGCCATCGACGACATCGAAGGCGCCTGGAACTCCGGCACAAAATACGACGGCGGCAACAAAGGCCACCGTCCGGCGGTGAAAGGCGGTTACTTCCCGGTTCCACCGGTCGACTCTTCGCAGGATCTGCGTTCCACCATGTGCTTGACCATGGAAGAGATGGGCCTGGTGGTTGAAGCGCACCACCACGAAGTGGCGACCGCCGGTCAGAACGAAGTGGCAACCCGCTTCAACACCATGACCAAGAAAGCCGACGAAATTCAGATCTACAAATACGTGGTGCACAACGTGGCGCACGCTTTCGGCAAAACCGCGACCTTCATGCCGAAGCCTATGTTCGGCGACAACGGTTCCGGCATGCACTGCCACATGTCGCTGTCCAAGAACGGCACCAACCTGTTCGCCGGCGACAAATACGGCGGCCTGTCTGAAACCGCGCTGTTCTACATCGGCGGCATCATCAAGCACGCCAAGGCGATCAACGCCCTGGCCAACCCGACCACCAACTCGTACAAACGTCTGGTGCCGGGTTACGAAGCGCCGGTGATGCTGGCTTACTCCGCCCGTAACCGCTCCGCGTCCATCCGCATCCCGGTGGTCGCCAGCCCGAAAGCGCGCCGCATCGAAGCCCGCTTCCCGGATCCGGCGGCTAACCCATACCTGTGCTTCGCCGCGCTGCTGATGGCCGGCCTGGACGGCATCATCAACAAGATCCACCCTGGCGACGCCATGGACAAAAACCTGTACGACCTGCCGCCGGAAGAAGAAGCCGAGATCCCAAAAGTGGCCGGCTCGCTGGACGAGGCGATGGCCGCACTGAACGAAGACCGCGAGTTCCTGACCCGCGGCGGCGTGTTCACCGACGATGCGATCGATGCCTACATCGAACTGCGCAAAGAAGAGATGGACCGCATTCGCATGACGCCACACCCGGTTGAGTTCGAACTGTACTACAGCGTCTAAGCCCTACCCGCGCCGTCTGCACAGGCGGACGGCGCCCACATTTTTGTTATCGCTTTTTTGTTGCCGTGGAAACTTTCAGCCCATCTTCGGATGGGTTTTTTTCTCCACCGTATTTTCTGCAAAACTATTCCATACCGCGCCGATCCCGGATGGAGTAGGATAGATGCACTAAAAAGGTGCAGGAGTCTGCTGTATGGCAACTGGCAAGCTGCCCGATGCTGGGCAGATCCTCAATTCACTCATCAACAGCATCCTGCTGTTAGATGACTCTCTGGCGGTTCACTACGCCAACCCTGCGGCACAGCAATTGCTGGCGCAAAGCTCCCGCAAGCTGTTCGGCACGCCGCTGCCCGATTTGCTCGGTTATTTTTCGCTGAACGTCTCTTTGATGCGTGAAAGCCTGCGCGCCGGTCAGGGCTTCACCGACAACGAAGTGACCCTGGTGGTCGACGGCCGTGCGCATATCCTTTCCCTGACCGCTCAGGCGCTGCCGGAAGGCTATATTCTGGTCGAGCTGGCGCCGATGGACAATCAGCGCCGCCTGAGCCAGGAACAGCTGCAGCATGCCCAACAGGTGGCGGCCCGCGATCTGGTGCGCGGTTTGGCGCACGAGATTAAAAATCCGCTGGGCGGCCTGCGCGGCGCGGCACAGCTGCTGGCCAAAGCGCTGCCCGATCCGGCGCTGACCGAATACACCAAGGTGATCATCGAGCAGGCCGATCGGCTGCGCAATCTGGTGGATCGCCTGCTCGGCCCGCAGCGGCCCGGCCAGCACATCACCCAGAGCATCCATCAGGTCGCGGAGCGCGTCTGCCAGCTGGTGTCGCTGGAAATGCCGGATAACGTCACGCTGGTGCGCGATTACGATCCGAGCCTGCCGGAAATGGCCCACGACCCGGATCAGATAGAACAGGTGCTGCTGAACATTACCCGCAATGCGCTGCAGGCGCTGGGTGAGGCGGGCGGCACCATCACGCTGCGCACCCGCACCGCGTTTCAGATTACGCTGCACGGCACCCGCTACCGGCTGGCGGCGCGCATCGACGTCGAAGACGACGGCCCCGGCGTGCCGGCGCAGCTGCAGGACACGCTGTTCTACCCGATGGTCAGCGGCCGCGAGGGCGGCACCGGCCTGGGATTATCCATCGCCCGCAATCTTATCGATCAGCATTGCGGAAAAATTGAATTCAACAGTTGGCCAGGTCATACCGAATTCTCGGTCTACCTGCCCATTCGTCAGTGAGGTTTGCTATGCAACGAGGGATAGTCTGGATCGTCGATGACGATAGCTCCATCCGCTGGGTGCTTGAGCGCGCGCTCACCGGCGCGGGCCTGAGCTGCGCCACCTTCGAAGGCGGCAATGACGTGCTGGAAGCCTTGGCCACGCAAACCCCCGACGTGCTGCTGTCCGATATCCGCATGCCGGGCATAGACGGCCTGGCGCTGCTCAAGCAGATCAAACAGCGCCACCCGATGCTGCCGGTGATCATCATGACCGCGCATTCGGATTTGGACGCCGCCGTCAGCGCCTATCAGCAAGGGGCCTTCGACTACCTGCCGAAGCCGTTCGACATCGACGAAGCGGTGGCGCTGGTCGAGCGCGCCATCAGCCATTATCAGGAGCAGCAGCAGCCGGTGCGCAGCCAGCCGGCCAGCGATCCGGCGGCGGACATCATCGGCGAGGCACCGGCGATGCAGGACGTGTTTCGCATCATCGGCCGGCTGTCGCGTTCGTCGATCAGCGTGCTGATCAACGGCGAATCCGGCACCGGCAAGGAGCTGGTGGCGCATGCGCTGCACCGCCACAGCCCGCGCGCCAAGTCGCCGTTCATCGCCCTGAACATGGCCGCCATCCCCAAGGATCTGATCGAGTCCGAGCTGTTCGGCCACGAGAAAGGCGCCTTCACCGGCGCGAACCAAATTCGTCAGGGCCGTTTTGAACAGGCCGACGGCGGCACGCTGTTCCTCGACGAGATCGGCGATATGCCGCTCGACGTGCAAACGCGCCTGCTGCGGGTGCTGGCGGACGGCCAGTTCTACCGGGTCGGCGGCTATGCGCCGGTGAAGGTCGACGTGCGCATCATCGCTGCCACGCACCAGAATCTGGAGCTGCGGGTGCAGGAAGGCAAGTTCCGCGAGGATCTGTTCCACCGCCTGAACGTGATCCGCGTACACCTGCCGCCGCTGCGCGAGCGCCGTGAAGACATCCCGCGACTGGCGCGCCACTTCCTGCAGATCGCCGCCAAAGAGTTAGGCGTCGAGGCCAAGAACCTGCACCCGGAAACCGAAACCGCGCTGACCCGCCTGCCCTGGCCGGGCAACGTGCGCCAGCTGGAGAACACCTGCCGCTGGCTGACGGTGATGGCCGCCGGGCAGGAAGTGCTGATCCAGGATCTGCCGGGTGAGCTGTTCGAAACCGCCGCGCCGGAAAGCCCCAGCCACAGTCTGCCGGACAGCTGGGCCACGCTGCTGGCGCAGTGGGCCGATCGCGCGCTGCGTTCCGGTCATCAAAACCTGCTGTCGGAAGCACAGCCGGAGATGGAGCGCACGCTGCTCACCACCGCGCTGCGCCACACCCAGGGGCACAAACAGGAAGCCGCGCGCCTGCTGGGCTGGGGGCGCAATACCCTGACCCGCAAGCTCAAAGAGCTGGGTATGGAATAGGAACGGGGATGGATGATGAAAAACGCCGTCCGGCGCACAAAAAAACGCCAACCGCAGGCTTTACAGCCGGTGCGGGCGCAGTATGATCGTGTCGCACACTCTGGAGGTTGACGATGCTGGACTCATTCATCGTATTCATTTCTCAGGGCGCGGAGCTGGGCTCCGCCGCCAGCCACACCCCGCAGGCGGCGGTTGCCGCGGTATTGTGCGCCGCGCTGATTAACTTCTTCAGTTAAAAAAACAGCCGCATCAGCGGCTGTTTTTTCATCCTCAGATCACCCGTGAGAACTGCTGGCTGCGCGCCTGTTGCCGCAGATAGCGATCGAAACACATGCAGATATTGCGGATCAGCAAGCGCCCGCGCGGCGTGACGCGAATGCCCTGCTCGTCGCGCTCCACCAGCCCATCGCGTTCAAACGGCGCCAGCAGCTGCAGGTCTTCGGCGAAGTAGGCGGTGAAATCGATGCCGTATTGCCGTTCGAGCGGCTGATACGCCAACCGGAAATTGCAGATCAGGGTTTTGATCAGATCGCGCCGCAGGCAATCGTCGTCCGTCAGCGCCAGCCCGCGCCACAGGGCGTTGCCCTGCGCTGGTACGCTCTCATAGTAACGCTTCAGCTCTTTCTGGTTCTGCGCATAGCTGTCGCCGAGCATGCTGATGGCCGACACGCCCAGCCCCAGCAGATCGCTGTCGCCCTGGGTAGTATAGCCCTGGAAATTGCGGTGCAGCTTGCCTTCGCGTTGGGCGATTGCCAGCTCGTCGTCCGGGCGCGCAAAGTGATCCATGCCGATGAACTGATAGCCGGCGCCGGTCAGGAAAGCGATGCTCTGTTGCAGGATATCCAGCTTCTGCTGGGCGCTGGGCAGATCGGCGTCTTTGATTTTGCGCTGGGCGGCGAACAAGTTCGGCATATGCGCGTAGTTGAACACGCTGAGGCGATCGGGATTCAATTCAGCCACCCGCTGCAGCGTGAAAGCGAAGCTTTCCGGCGTCTGTTTCGGCAGGCCATAGATCAGATCGATATTGGTCGAGCGGAAGCCCAGCGCTTTGGCCCGCTCAATCAGGGCGAAGATAAAGGCTTCGTCCTGCTCGCGGTTGACCAACTGCTGCACCTGTTTGTTGAAATCCTGCACCCCCATGCTCAGACGGTTAAAGCCTTCGGCGCGTAAATGATCGAGCACATCCAGCTCTATCTCGCGCGGATCGACCTCGATCGACATCTCCGCATCGGGCAGGAAATCAAAGTGTTCGCGCAGCAACGCCACCAGCCGGCTGATTTGCGTTTTATCCAGGTAGGTCGGCGTACCGCCGCCCCAGTGCATCTGGCCGACCTTGCGGCCGGCGAACAGCGGCGCACGGCTGGCGATCTCTTGCGCCAAAACGTTCAGGTACTCGTCGGCCTTGTGGGTCTGGCGCGTCACCAGCTTGTTGCAGCCGCAGAAGTAACACAGCTTATGACAGAAAGGGATATGCACATACAGCGACAGCGGCCGCTCAGGGTAACGCGCAGCGGCACGTTGAAACGCCGCTTCGTCGTAGCGCTGGTTAAACTCCAGCGCCGTGGGGTATGAAGTATAACGCGGCCCTGAGTAGTTATATTTTTGGATCAGGGCCAAATCCCAGACAATCGTCTGCTCTGACATGCTCACTCCTTCCGATATCTTTTTCTACCGGGCCTGGAGAGAGGCGGTTGTCTGCGCTGTCTGGCCACGGAAGCGCTGCGAAAACGCGCTTTGCGCTTAGACAGCCGCCATAGTTTACCGAATAACCACAGCAGATAACACATCAAGAGTAGGGCTATTGCCGGGATGAGCCACATAGCGCGTTAAAAAGCGTCTTTCGGGTTGCCGCCTTTCAGCAGCTTCAGAATATCTTCCTGCTTCTCTTCTTCTTCGTCGTCGTCTTCACCCAGTTCGATGCCCAACACGTCCATCAGCACATCGATGCGATCCAACGTTTTATCGACATAGGTCTGCTCTTCCGCGTTCAGCGTTTCGCCATCGTCGATGCGATCCAGCAGCGCGTTCAGGCGTTCGTCATTTTCCAGCTTCGCCAGCTCTTCTTCCGGCGACAGGCGCGGTTTCGCTTCGGCCTTTGGCTTCGGCTGCGGTTTGGCCTTCACTTTGGTTTCGTCGACCACCAGCGCTACCGGCACTTTACTGCCGATACGCGGATCTTTGGCTTCCGCCGCCGATTTGTTCTTCTGGCTGCCGGACTCGACCTGGGTGCGCGAACCGGAAGCGTGGCCGCGGCGCTTTTTCAGGCGTTTGCGCTCGCGCGCTTCCTGATCGAGCTCCATACGGCTTTTCTTTTTCGTTTTTGACTTCGCCGCGCTGCCGCGAGGTGCTTTTGATGGCTGGTTCATAGCGTGTGCTCTTAGGTATGTAGATTCAGTATAGAATTGCGGCGGAATCTAGCAGAAAGCGGACAAAGAAAAAAGGCGGCAGGTTAAACCTGCCGCCTATTTCGCACCTTCTTGCGAAGGGTATTCCTGTTACGCGCTCCTTGCGCACATGCAACATCCCGGTTTTTCCTTCTGCTATAACCGCATTCCCTGCCACTACGTCCTTCATCCTGAAAGAAAAATCGTCCATGGCGCAATCCATTCGCATCCGCTCTTCCCGAGCGCGCTTCCTGCCGGCATCCAAACTGCCAATACTTCACCATCCGATGTGCCTGCCGCCTGTTCCGGTGCGAAAGGGTCACTTCCTGTTGCGTTCATCCTGGCACTCATTGCACGCCCTGTGCATTCCCTGAGATTTGTCATCCTTCCCGGATGTTCCTTAATCCTGCGCAACCCTGCGTTAACGACTACTTTACGTTATTGTTGCCAAGGCTCAAGGCACCTGACGCCGATTTGGACGACATTTCCCTACAACGAAAAAACAACATATTGTTTTTAAAATAAAAACAGAAACATCACTTTCGAATAAAGCGACATTACCCGCGATTCGAATGGCAAATGTCTCACAACGTACGCGCGGCATAACTGTCGTTTTATCGCGTCCCGCCGCTTAAAAACCGAGAAACACGCCATTTTTACCGCTGATGCAGTTATAATCGCCAACCAGTTAGCCATCCTCACGGAGACGAAAAATTTTGACCAGCAAGAACTACAACTATCATGTGACCCATTTCGTCACCAGCGCACCCGATATTCGCCATCTGCCGGGGGATGCAGGAATTGAAGTCGCCTTTGCCGGCCGTTCCAACGCCGGGAAATCCAGCGCGCTGAATACGCTGACCAACCAAAAAAGCCTGGCGCGCACCAGTAAGACGCCGGGGCGCACCCAGCTGATCAACCTGTTCGAAGTGGAAGACGGCATCCGCCTGGTCGACCTGCCGGGTTACGGCTACGCCGAAGTGCCGGAAGAGATGAAGCGCAAATGGCAGCGCGCGCTGGGCGAATACCTGCAGATGCGCAACAGCCTGAAAGGCCTGGTGGTGCTGATGGATATTCGCCATCCGCTGAAAGATCTCGACCAGCAGATGATCCAGTGGGCGGTCGACGTCGGCACGCCGGTGCTGGTGCTGCTGACCAAGGCCGACAAGCTGGCCTCCGGCGCACGCAAGGCGCAGCTCAATATGGTGCGTGAAGCGGTGCTGCCGTTTATGGGGGATATCCAGGTTGAAGCCTTCTCGTCGCTGAAGAAGATCGGCGTCGACAAGCTGCGCCAGAAGCTGGACACCTGGTTTAACGAGATCCCACCGGAAGTGCTGCCGGAAGACGAAGCCGGCGAATAAGCCCAGGCCGAACGCCAGAGCCGATGCCTCGCCGCATCGGCTTTTTTATACCCGCAGTTCAGCCGCAGGTGGGATTTTTTGTTATCTAATTACAGTTCTGAAATAAAGCCATCATAAAAACTTATCGCCAGGGCTGGCTTATCTCGCCGGATTACGCGAGTCGAAAGGAGGAAAGCAGGAACGAAAAGCGGTGCGGAGCGATAGGAAAAACGTATGGTTTGCTGCTGTTTTTACAATAAAAAACGCCCCAGTCAATACTGACTGGGGCGGCTAAATATTCAGCCAAATCCGATTACGTGAAGTAAAAGGTCTGAAAGATAGAACATCTTACCTCTGTACCCTACGCCTGTAACTCTACCTTATTTTTTCGCAGGGCAAAAGAATTTTTTGTAGTTTACTTACACAATTTGCGGCGCAAGAACGGCGAAGTTGGGGAAACTATCGCCGCATCTTGTAGCTTAATTACGAAAAGTGCTTAGGTTATCGCCAGTTAGCACATCCGGCGATAACCCGGTAATCAGTGCGCCTCATCCCAGTTCATGCCAACGCCCACGTCGACCTTCAGCGGCACCGCCAGAGTCATGCTGCCTTCCATCAATTGACGGATGCGTTGGCTGGCTTCTTCGATCACCGACTCATGCACCTCAAATACCAATTCATCGTGCACCTGCATGATCGCGCGCACCAACGGCTTCTTCTGCCCTTGCAGCCAGGCGTCGACCTCGATCATCGCACGCTTGATGATATCGGCCGCGGTGCCCTGCATCGGGGCGTTGATGGCGGCGCGCTCGGCCGCCTTGCGGCGCATGGCGTTGCTGGAGCGGACGTCCGGCAGGTACAGGCGGCGCCCGTCCAGCGTGCTGACATAGCCCTGTTCGGAAGCCTGCTGACGGGTGCGCTCCATGTAGTCCAGCACGCCCGGGTAACGCTCGAAGTACAGATCCATATAGCGCTGGGCTTCCCCACGCGGGATCCCCAACTGGCGCGCCAGGCCGAAGGCGCTCATGCCGTAAATCAGGCCAAAGTTAATCGCCTTGGCGCTGCGGCGCTGTTCGCCGGTCACTTTATCCAACGGCACACCGAAGACTTCCGACGCCGTGGCGCGGTGAATGTCTTTCCCTTCGGCGAAGGCCTTCAGCAGCCCTTCATCCTGTGACAGATGCGCCATGATGCGCAGCTCGATCTGCGAGTAGTCGGCCGCGACGATGCGGTAGCCTTCCGGCGCGATGAAAGCCTGGCGGATGCGCCGCCCTTCTTCGTTGCGCACCGGGATGTTCTGCAGGTTCGGATCGCTCGAGGAGAGACGGCCGGTCGCAGTCACCGCCTGATGGTACGAGGTGTGTACCCGGCCGCTGACCGGGTTGATCATCAGCGGTAGCTTGTCGGTATAGGTGGTCTTCAGCTTCGCCAGGCCGCGGTATTCCAGGATCACCTTCGGCAGCGGGTAATCCAGCGCCAGCTCGGCCAGCACTTCTTCGTTCGTGGACGGCGCACCGCCCGGGGTTTTCTTCAGCACCGGCAACTTTTGTTTCTCGTACAAGATAGCCTGCAGCTGCTTGGTCGACGCCAGGTTGAACGGCTCTTCCGCCAGCTCGTGGGCCTGCGCCTCCAGCTCAGCCAGACGCTTGGCCAGCTCCTGGGAGTGGGCCGACAAAATGGCCGGATCGATCAGCACCCCGGTGCGTTCGATATGCGACAGCACCGGCAGCAGCGGCATTTCAATCTCGTTGAACACCGTCAGCAGCTCTGCGCTCTGTTTCAACTGCGGCCACATCGCTAGGTGCAACTGCAGCGTGACATCGGCGTCTTCGGCGGCGTAAGGCGCCGCCTGCTCCAGCGCGATCTGGTTGAACGTCAGCTGGTTTTTGCCCTTGCCGGCGATCTCTTCGAAGGTGATGGTTTTATGGCCCAGATAACGATCGGCCAGGCTGTCCATATCGTGACGGCCGCCGACGCTGTCCAGCACATAGGACTCCAGCATGGTGTCGTAGGCGATGCCGCGCATCTCAATGCCGTAGCGCGCCAGCAGGCTCATGTCGAACTTCAGGTTTTGCCCGACCTTCAGCGCCTTATCGTCCTCCAGCAGCGGCTTGAGCGCTTCCAGCACGTAGGCTCGGTCCAGCTGTGGCGGGGCGTCCAGATAATCGTGCGCCACCGGCAAATAAGCCGCTTCGCCCGGCGCGATCGCGAAGGACAGGCCGATCAGGTTGGCGGTCAGGGTATCCAGACCGTCGGTTTCGGTATCGAAGGCAAACACGTCGGCCTTTTTCAGCCGCGCCAGCCAGTCGGTAAAGGCCGCTTCATCCAGAATGGTGACATAACCGTCCTGGGACAGCTTGGCCTCCGCCAGCGCCTTCGGCGCTTCCGCGGCGGCGGCGGCCGGTTTGGCGCCGCCGGCAGCTTTCGCTCCCGCGCCTTTCTTGTTTTCCAGCCATACGCCGGCTTCCACGTCCGCCAGCCAGCGTTTGAATTCGTACTGTTTGAACAGCTGCTGCAGCGTATCGACATCCGGTGCAGAGACCGTCAGATCCGCGCAGGTCAGATCCAGCTCAACGTCGGTTTTGATCGTCGCCAGCTTATAGGAGAGGTACGCGACCTCTTTGTTCTGCTCCAGCTTGGCCGCCATGGTTTTGGCGCCGCGGAAGCTCAGCGTGGCGATATTCTCCAGATTGCCGTACAGCGCATCCAGCCCGCCGATACCCTGCAGCAACGCCTGAGCGGTTTTCTCACCCACGCCCGGCACGCCGGGAATGTTGTCCGATGAATCGCCCATCAGCGCCAGGAAGTCGATGATCAGCTCCGGCGGAATACCGTACTTGTCGCACACTTCCTGCGGGCCGAGGATGGTGTTGTTCATGGTGTTGATCAGGGTGACGTTCGGCGTCACCAACTGCGCCATGTCTTTGTCGCCGGTGCTGATCAGCACCGCGTGGCCGGCCTTTTCGGCCTCCAGCGCCAGCGTACCGATGACGTCGTCCGCCTCAACGCCGGGCGTCACCAGCAGCGGCAGGCCCATCGCCTTGACCATGTTATGCAGCGGCTCGATCTGCGCACGCAGATCGTCCGGCATCGGTGGCCGGTGCGATTTGTATTCGGCGAAGAGATCATCGCGGAAGGTCTTCCCTTTGGCATCAAACACCACGGCAACGTGGCTCGGTTGATACTGCAGCAGCAGGCTGCGCAGCATATTCAGCACGCCGTACATCGCGCCGGTCGGCTCGCCCGCCGAGTTGGTCAGCGGCGGGAAGGCGTGATAAGCGCGGTAGAGGTAGGAGGAACCGTCAACCAGGATTAGTGGGTTTTCTGCAATCTGGGCCATAGCGTTTCTTTATCGTGATCGGACATAGGGGTAAGCATGCCATAGCTGGCCGCCGGAGACGAACCTTAGCGTGCATTGCGGACGAAAATGATGAGATTGTGCGCGAGGATCCGCAAGATCTTACCTGTGGATAACTTTGTGCATAGAAAAGAGACCGAATTATAACGTTGTGATTATCGTTATAACGGCGAATAAAATTCCTATTTAAATCACCGCGTTAAAAGAACGAATTCCGGCGACGCTTTATTACTGGCTTTTATTGGATTTGTGGATATAACTTTCGCCGGATTTTAATCGCACTATTAATCAAATTCGGCGCCTCAATTACCTTAGCACAAGCTGGACAAGTTGCACAAAAACTCGGCAAATGGTTATCCGGCGAGGCCAAAAACAGTGATTTTTAGCGGCGCTTTACCCCGACATTCTCTGTTAAAATAGGCTTTTGTTCATGCGCTTCGGCATGCAACGATGTTCCCAACAACCGTCAGCCCATAACCATGCCAAGATTGTTAACGCCTGTTATCTTTATCATTTCCGTCATACTCACCATTCTGGTGACGGTGTTGTGTTCTATCCCCATCACGCTGGCCGGCATCGTGAAACTCCTGGTGCCCATTCCCGCCGTCTGGCGATATATCTCTGCTTTCGCCGATTTCATGATGTGGTGTTGGTGTCAGGGGCTGGCGCTGTTATTGCGCATTAACGGGCAATTGCGTTGGGATATTGAAGGGCTGGAAGGGCTGGATCGCAAAAACTGGTATCTGCTGATCAGCAACCACGAAAGCTGGTCAGACATTGTCGTGTTGTGCGTGCTGTTCAGAAATCATATTCCAATGAATAAGTATTTCCTCAAGCAACAGCTCGCCTGGGTGCCTTTTGTCGGCCTAGCCTGCTGGGCGCTGGATATGCCATTCATGAAGCGTTACTCCCGCGCCTATTTGCTCAAGCATCCGGAGAAGCGCGGCAAGGATATCGAAACCACGCGCCGTTCCTGCGAAAAATTCCGTCAACGTCCAACCACCATCGTCAATTTCGTCGAAGGTTCGCGCTTCACCGAAGCCAAGAAAATTAAAAGCAATTCGCCGTATCGCAATTTGCTGGCGCCCAAAGCCGCCGGCATCGCGTTTACCCTTAGCGCGCTGGGCAATCAGTTCGACAAAGTGTTGAACGTCACTCTGCTCTATCCGGAAAATAACCAACGGCCTTTTCTGGATATGCTGTGCGGTCGTTTGACGCGCATCGTGGTAAGAATAGAGACGCTACCGATCGATGAAACCCTGCACGGGGACTATTTCAACGACAAGCAGTTCAAGCGGCGTTTCCAACTGTGGCTGAATACGCTGTGGCAGGAAAAAGACCGGCTGCTGGATAAATTGAAGCGGCAATACGGATAAAAAAACGCCGGCAACGAACGCCGGCGTTTTTCATGTTGAATCTGGCTTATTTCTGCTGGCTGAGGAATTTAACCACGTCGGCGAACTGCTTCACGTAAGCGTCCATCGAGCTGGTGTCCAGGCCATCGTTTTTAACCATGTATTTGCCGTTCACGAATACCGCCGGCACACCGCGCAGTTGCAGATCTTCCGCGGCTTTCTCCTGTTGAACCACCAGAGATTTCACCACGAAGCTGTTCCATGCCGCGTCATAATCTGCGGCGGTCACGCCCGCTTTCACGAAGACGTTACGGATATCGTCCGGCGTTTGCACGGTCTGGGTTTTCTGCACCGCTTCAAACATCAACGGGCTTACCTTGTCTTCCACGCCCAGCGCCATCGCCACCGCCCATGCCTGAGTCAGCTGTTTGCCCAGCGGCCCCAGGAACTCAACGTGGTACTTGGTCATTTTGGTGCCGGCAGGCAGCGCCTTCTTCACGTTCTCGGACACGTGATAGACCTGCTCGAACTGGTAGCAGTGCGGGCAGTAGAAGGAGAAGAACTCCAGCACCTGAGGCTCACCGGTCACCGGCTTGTCCAGGGTCACGTACTGAGCGCCATCGCTGAACTGTGCCGCCGAGGCACTGAAGGCCATCACCATGCCAACGAGCGCCAACCATATTTTTTTCATAAGACTAAACTCTCCATTGTGTTAAAGCTTCAATACATTGGCGTCAGCTGCAGAGGGGGCTCCTGCAACAGCTTAACCTGTTCGGTGAAGGCCGCAGTCTGAGACAACCAGAAATCAGACTCCGCCATCCACGGAAAACTCTTAGGGAAGGCCGGATCCTGCCAACGGCGGGCGACCCAGGCCAGGTAATACACCATGCGCATCGCCCGCAGCGGCTCAATCAACGCCAGCTCGCGTTGGTCGAACTCGGCAAATTCGCCGTACGCTTCCAGCAATACGTCCAGCTGCATCAATTGATCGCGCCGCTCACCGTGCAGCAGCATCCACAAATCCTGCACCGCCGGGCCGTTACGCGCGTCATCAAGATCGACGAACAGCGGGCCGTCGCGCCACAGAATATTGCCCGGATGGCAATCACCGTGCAAACGGCGCGGCTGCCAGTCCAGATGCCAGTGCGCCTTGATCGCCGCAATCAGGTTGTCCGTTGCCAGCAGGAACGCGTCACGCTGTGCTGCCGGCAACAGCCCGCAATCGGCCAACACCTGACGCGGGGCGGTGAGATACTCTTCAACCCCCATCGTCGGCCGTTCGGCGAACAAACGCTCGCCGCCGACCTGATGGATACGGCCCAGGAAACGACCCACCCATTCCAACTGATCCAGGTTGTCTATCTCATATTGGCGCCCGCCCACGCTGGGAAACAGGGTAAAGAAGAATCCACCGTGCGTATGCAGCGTAGCGCCTTGCAGCGCCAGCGGCGCCACCGCAGGAATTTCCGCGCTGGCCAGATCCAGAGCGAACTGATGTTCCTCACCGATTTGTGCGGCGCTCCAGCGCTCCGGGCGGTAAAACTTCACCACGTAGCGCCGGCGATCTTCGTCCATAAACTGATAGACGCGGTTCTCATAGCTGTTCAGCGCCGTCAGACCGGAATCGACGCGCAGGCCAACCCCTTCTAGCGCGTCCATAATCAAATCGGGCGACAGGGTGTCGAAATTAAAAGCAGAGTTATTCATAACGTTCGTTTGATCGCTGACAGCACGGTGCCGGGAATGAGAAATAGTAGCATTAATGGCGCCTTTCACGAGCTATGCTTTCTCGCACCGCGCGAGGATCAGTCCTTGATAACGCCGCGAGCGCGCAACAGCGCCGTTTTAAAATCTTCTTCGTAATCTTTCTTCAGGCCCGGGATCTGATCCGTGCCGGCGCTGCCGCGCATTTTCAGATGGTAAATAAGAATGTCGTCGCTCAGTTCGGACAACTCGCCCTGGAAGCCCGCTTCCTGCGCCAGCTTTTGCAAAAACTGCATCAAATTGAGATCGGGATCTTCCTGCCAGGCCGGGTGCAACAGCTCGATCAACTCGTTTACGCGATGCGTTTTCATCTCAATATCGTCCAATAGCATGAATAAACTCACAAAGTAACAGGCTTACCCACGCAGTGAAAGAACCGGCTTGTCAATAAAGGTAAATCCTGATGTCGCGCCGGCTTTAGCGCTACAATCAGCGCATCGACAAGGCGGGATAAACGAGATGCATAAAGAAATCAGCGGCGTCATTTTGGCCGGCGGACGGGCCACGCGTATGGGCGGTGAAGACAAAGGCCTGGTGTCGATTGCCGGTATCGCACTCTATCAACACGTATTGGCTCGGTTACGGCCGCAAGTGGCTTCTGTCGCCATCAGCGCCAATCGCAATCAGGCACGTTACCAGGCGAGCGGTTTGCCGGTGATTGGCGATCTGACGCCCGATTTCGCCGGGCCGTTGGCCGGGATGCTCGCCGGGCTCAAACAGGCCCCCAGCGAGTGGGTGGCCTTCGTCCCTTGTGACGTCCCCGACTTTCCCGCCGACTTAGTCGCGCAGTTATGGCGGCAAAAAGGCGCGGCGCCAGCAGCCTTTGCCAGCGATGGTGAACGAGATCACCCTACGCTGGCATTATTGCATACCCAAATAGCGCCGCAGCTGGCCGACTATCTGGCGCGCGGTGAACGCAAGCTGATGCTGTTCTTGCATCAGATTAACGCACAACGCGTGGTGTTCAGCGGGCAGCAAACGGCATTTCATAACCTGAATACGCCGGAAGACTGCCTGCACTGGCAGCAAGCACGAGAGCTAAAAACATGAATCGTTCATTGCCCCCTTTGCTGGCCATCGGCGCCTACAGCGGGACGGGGAAAACCACCCTGCTCAAGCAATTGATCCCAATGCTGAAACAGCGCCAGGTGCGGGTTGGGCTGATAAAGCATACGCATCACGACATGGATGTGGATACGCCGGGTAAAGACAGCTATGAGCTGCGCAAAGCGGGTGCCGACCAAACGCTGGTCGCCAGCGATCGCCGTTGGGCATTGATGACCGAAACGCCGGAGCAACAACCTTTGGATCTACGCTACCTGGCAGGGCGTTTTGACGCCGATAAGGTCGATTTGATTCTGGTGGAAGGGTTCAAACATGAGCCGGTCAGCAAGATCCTGCTATATAGGGCCGAGATCGGCAGACCGCTGGAAGACATGCTGGATCAGTTTGTCGTGGCGGTAGCCAGCGACCGGCCGCTATCCATCGCGGCTAAGCAGTTGGATCTCAATCAACCGGAAAGCATCGCCGACTTTATTGTCGAGTGGTTGAAAGGCGCAGCGTAGCTGCGCTTTTTTGCGTTTTACGCATAGCAAAAAGCCCTGAACTGATGTTCAGGGCTTTCGGCTTGGTTTGATGCCTGGCAGTGTCCTACACAATTCGTCTCATCCTGAGACTCTCCCCTCCGGGGCCGCCGCGAGCGGCGTTAAGGCCCGTTCCCGACGGGCCTTTCGCATGGCCATGCTCGAGCAGAACGCCAGATAACAGACAAAACAAAAAGCCCCATGCTTTCGCATGAGGCTTGTTGTTTTATTTGATGCCTGGCAGTGTCCTACTCTCGCATGGGGAGACCCCACACTACCATCGG